>JARKOV010000121.1 GCA_029975965.1 Anaerolinea sp.
TGGTTGGATAGCTTAGGCAACGCGATTGCCGCCGCTGCCCGTATCTAAGGCGGGAAACACCCCTTCAGGCATTTCCCGCCTCTCTTTTCATTCCCTGACTTTGGCCCCAAAGAGCCAAAGTCCATTGCCTGTTTTTCACCAAGTGTCCCCCGCCTTGGGGCGGGGGATTACAGGGGGTGGGGATTATTCGACTCAACGCGGTTATGAAAGATTAAATTCGGGGCATGTCAAATTAATAGAAAATAAAATTACGCAATCCATCTTGTCGCGGCGCAGCTTCGGCTGTATGATCGGAGCCAATCACTGAGGAGCCTTGAATGGAAATTCCATCTCCTATCCTGGTAGCCGACCGGTTTCCAGCCCTGCTGGATAGGCTCGTAGACCTGCTGAGCGATCTCTCAGCGGAAGAATGGGCGCGCCCGACCGTGGCAACCGGCTGGAGCGTAAAGGACGTCGCATTGCACCTGTTGGGGGATGATGTTGGCATCCTTTCGGGCAAGCGGGATGGCTTCTCTGAGGGGCGTTGGAAGGCCGAGACCTGGGAGGAGCTGGTCGCTTTGATCAACCGCAGCAACGATCGCTGGCTGCAGGCAACGCGCCGGATCAGCCCGCGTTTGCTCTGCGAGTTGCTGCGTTTCACCGGCGACCGGGCCAACGCGCTTTTTCTAAGCCTCGACCCTTTTGCGCTGGGCGGGCCGGTGAGCTGGGCGGGGCCCGAGCCGGCGCCCGTCTGGCTGGACGTGGCTCGCGAGTTCACCGAGCGCTGGCACCACCAACAGCACATCCGCGATGCGCTGGGCAGGCCGGGTTGCACGGAGGCTTACTTTCTCAAGCCGGTGCTGGCGACCTTTGTCCGCGCGCTGCCGCAGACCTATCGCCAGGTAGAAGCTGCCCTGGGAACGTGCGTCAGGCTGACGATCACAGGCGATTCCGGCGGGGAATGGTCGGTGGCGCGCGAGGGGGCGACCTGGCAACTGTATGAAGGGAGATCACCCGACCCGCAGGCTGAGGTCGAACTGCCGGAGGAGGTTGCCTGGCGGTTGTTCACCCGGGGGATAAGCGCAGCGCAAGCCGGGGCGAGCTCTCGCTTGCTGGGGGATACCCGCCTGGCGCAAAAGGCGCTGGAGACGGTCTCCATCCTCGCCTGAGCTTAAGACACAAAATGCCGCTTCATCTCGCCGTGCTCCGGCATGGCGAGGACGTCGGCGACGAAGGCTCTCGCCTGTCGCATCGAGCGGGTCCACGGGTCCAGCCCGACCAGCTCCTCTAACAGGCGCCGGCTGCCGGTGCGGAAGGCTTCCAGCTCGATCTCGACCGGCACGACCCGGTCGCGCAGCAGGTAACCCAGCACGGCAGTCGGTAGGCCGGCGGTCTGGATGCCCTGGATACCTCGCGCGCCGACCAGCGCCGGGACTTCCACGGCGAAATCGGCCGGGATACCGGGGACGAATCCATCCCGGTTGGGGATGTTGACGATGTAGGTGCGCGGCAGGTCGCAGGCGATCGACTCGATGATGGGCACCATCTGCTCCCCGGATGCCTCGGGTTTGAGGTATTCGGTCATGCGCGCCGATGGATCCTGCGAAATGCGGTAATTCTCCCTGGCCACCTGCTCCACATAATTGAAGTAGCCGTTCCACCACAGGGCGGGGTTCTCCTTCCACCGCTTCTCGGTCTCATCATCGATGTGGTACCACCAGCCCCACGCTCCGCCCCCGACGGTGGCAGTATCGCCGATGGGCACCACGCCGAAGCGCCGGTAGAGGTCAACCGGCTTGGGCCCCATATGGTCGCTTTCAGCACAGTTGGCGAAATAGGCCGGCGACTCTTCTTCAACCCAGCGGGCGAAGCGCGGCATGAGATCCTCGCCTTGGTAGACCAGCCTGGTCAACCAGATGAAATGGTTGACCCCCGGCGCTTCGAAGGAGAGCTGGTCGATCTGATATTCTTCCCCCAGTGCCAGCCGGGCCACGTCATAGACACCGCCGAATCCGTGGCAAAGCCCGGTCATTTTCAACGCGGGATATTTGCGGGTCAGGTGGGTCGTCCCGCCGAGGACGGAGTTGGCCACCTGCAGGTACCAGGCGGAAGGGCAGATGCGCAGGATATCTTCAACGAGGGACTCGAACAAGCGCAACTGGTAGAAGTTGATCCAGAATGCCTCGTCGTGCATGACCGCCAGGCTGCCGCCCCAGCGGTATCCATGACGGCGGGCAATCTCCCAACCCGCCCGCAGGCGGTGGTGCCCAGCCGCCAGGGCGGTGTTGATGACGAAATCGGCGCCCTGCAGGCTTTCTTCGCGCACGAGGGTTTTCTCGAAGCGCAGATCGGCACCCAACTCGGCGGCGTAACGCCGGCAGAGGTGATAGCTGCCCTCCAGGCGCTGCGGATCGATATCCATGAAGCTGACCGTGCTGCCCGCCAGGTTGCTCGTCAAGCACAGGTCGCGGATCAAGGCGAGCGAGAACGCTCCACTGCCGGCGCCGATCAGGCTGATTTTACAATTCATCTTTGTCCCTCGCGAGGTATCAAGGTCCTGTTCATCACAGCTCAAGTGTACCTCCTTTTTATTTAATCGCTTCCTACGCAGGAAATCACTATAATGGAAAGCATTCCTGATCAAGGATTCTCTGTCAACTGTCATCCATCGGGTTGAACCGTAGAATTGGTTGGCGAAAAAGGAGTGAAGAGGATGGCCATCACGAAGCTGGGTGTGCTGCATCCTGGAGACATGGGGATATCGGTCGCCGCCACGGCGCAGAACAGCGGTTGCCGCGTTTATTGGGCTTCGGAAGGGCGCAGTGCGAGCACTCGAGCGCGGGCTGAGAAATATGGAATGATCGATGCGGTCACGTTGGCGGGTTTATGCGACGCCAGCGATGCGATCGTCAGCGTGTGTCCACCGCATGCCGCAGAAGAAGTGGCAGCGGCGGTGCGTGCGGCTGGTTTTCAAGGCCTGTACCTGGATGCCAACGCCATCTCGCCGCAACGGGTGCTGCGGATGGCGGAGGCGGGGATCGACTTTGTTGATGGTGGAATCATCGGCGGGCCGGCCTGGCAGCCCGGCACGACCTGGCTTTACCTGGCTGGGCCACGCGCCGCCGAGGCGGCGCAATGCTTTGCTTCCGGACCGCTGGAGACGCGCTTGCTGGGTGAGCCGGTCGGTCGCGCTTCGGCGCTCAAGATGTGTTTCGCGGCTTATACCAAGGGCACCACGGCTTTGCTGTGCGCGATTCTGGCCGCGGCGGAGCAACTGGGCGTGCGGGATGATCTGTATCGCCAGTGGGGTTTTGGCGACGAAGCCTTTGCCGGGCGCACCGAGCAGCGGGTGAGGGGGGTGACCTCCAAAGCCTGGCGCTACGCCGGCGAGATGGAGGAGATCTCCGCAACCTTCCGCGACGCGGGCCTGCCGGGTGATTTCCACGCCGGGGCGGCCGAAATTTACCGGCGATTGGCGGGATACAAAGACGCCCAAGAGCTGCCTCCGCTGGAAGAAGTGATTGAGGCGTTAGTGAGCCAGGATTTCGCTGAGAGAACCATCGAATAACTGGCAAGAACAGGCAACCTGGTTTATATTTCAATCAGGCATCGGGTTGTGGAAATAGAAACACAACCATGCATCGACTTTGGGAGGTGGCGATGGCGCGCCTGGAAGTATATTGCTCCAGAGCGGTTGCCATGCACAATTTTATAGTCCCCAGGATCAGCCGACAGGAAAACACCGTTGAATTCATTCCTTAGCACGGAAACCTTGATCATCGAATTGCTGTTGATCGCCTCCCTGGTGGCAATCGTCATCCGGCGCTTGCAGTTCCCCTACACGGTGGCGCTGGTGGTCGTGGGGCTGCTTCTCACCGCCCAAACCAGTCTCAGCATTGAGCTGACTCCCGAATTGATCCTGGCGTTGTTCGTGCCTCCGCTGGTTTTTGAAGGCGCATTCCACCTGCGATTTTCCGAGTTGCGCAGTAATCTCGCCACGATTCTCATTTTTGCTGTCCCGGGCGTGATCCTCACCACCCTGATCGTCGGCGGAATGGTATCGCTGGGCACATCGCTGAGCTTTCCGCTCGCGCTGGTGTTTGGATCTTTGATCGCCGCCACCGATCCCGTGTCGGTTGTGTCGATGTTCCGCGCGATTGGGGTGCCCAAGCGGCTTGCGACGCTGGTGGAGGGCGAAAGCCTGTTCAATGATGGCACCGCCCTGGTTTTATTCAACCTGATGCTCGCGGTCGCCCTGAGCGGGTCTTTCAATCTCTTGCGCAGCGCGGTAGATTTTCTGGTGGTATCGGCGGGAGGGATCGCGGTTGGGTTGTTTGCAGGCTGGTTGATCTCTCGCTTGATCGCCCGCATTGACGACTACCTGATTGAGATCACCCTGACCACCGTTCTGGCTTACGGATCCTACCTGCTGGCGGAGCAGTTCCATTTCAGCGGAGTCCTGGCGGTGGTGGCTGCCGGTCTCATTTGTGGCAACCTCGGTCCGCAGGGGATGAGCCCCACAACGCGCATCGTGCTGTTCAACTTCTGGGAGTATATGACCTTCCTGGTCAACTCGCTGGTATTTTTGATCATCGGCCTGGAGGTCGATGTTTTGGCGTTGCTAACCCACTGGCAATCCATCCTGTGGGCAGTGGGGGCGGTTTTACTGGCTCGCGTGGTGGTTATTTACGGGTTGAGTTTGCTCACCCGGCGCCTGGCTGAACCTATTTCCTTTCGCTGGCAACACGTGATGGCCTGGGGCGGGTTGCGAGGTGCGCTCAGCCTGGCCCTCGCCCTCAGCCTCCCGGTGATACTCGGTGAAGAACGTTTCATGCTGCGCACCATGGCCTTTGGGGTGGTGCTGTTCACCTTGTTGGTCCAGGCGACGACCATCCGGCCTTTGATCCGCAAGCTGGGAATCATGACGCGCAACCAGGCCCAGGTCGAATACGAAAAACGTCATGCGCGGCTGACCGCGCTTCGCGCTTCGGAGCAACACCTCAAGCGGCGTTATCAGGAGGGGTTAATCTCTGCGCAAACCTGGCACACCCTGCGCAAGAGGCTCAGCCAACAAAACGCGCTCTTCACCGACTCGTTGCGCGAAATTCTGCGCACCGAGCCCACTCTGGAGGCAGAAGAAATTGACACAGCCAGGCGAGAGATATTGCGCTCGCAACGCAGTTCGTTAATGGGTTTGCGCCGCGATGGGGTCATCTCGGAAGACGTTTTCGAGAGCCTGGTCGCAGAGGTCGATGCGATGCTGACCGATGAGAGCAGCCCGTTCTGGTTTGGGACACAGGAATCACTGCCTGAGCGCTTGAAGCATGTGATCAAGGGAGACGCGGACGTCGAAGATGTTTACGTGGAAGTGGAGTCGGTTTGCGATGGTCGTGCGCTTCGCGACATCCCCTGGCCGAAAAATCTGCTGGTCGCCAGCCTGCGCAGGGGTGAAGAGGTGGTCATCCCACGTGGGAGCACGCATCTTCACGCCGGGGATTGGTTAACCCTGGTCGGTGATCCATCCGCCATCCGCCAGTCTCGGCAACTGTGCGAGGCCGCCCGAGGCGATGAGCTGGAAAGCACCGAATGAGCGCCAGACTGGGGCGAATTGCCTGTGCTCATCCACTGCTTAACAGGGCGCCTGCATGGATGCATTGAACCCTGAGATCAGTCGTCAAGATATGCGACCGGCGAAGGTTCATTTTCGCTGGTTCCTGTTGGCTCTCTCCGCGCTGACCAACGCGCTGGTGGTGGCGGCGCCGTCGATGGCGATGCCGGTGCTGTTTGCCGAGATCAGTGCCGACTTGCAGTTGTCCCTGGTTCAGGTGGGCCTGGTGTGGGGGATCAGCTCGCTGCCCGGCATCTTCACCGCCTTGCTGGGCGGCGCGATCGGCGACCGGTTTGGACCGAAGCGCGTGATTCTGTTGGGCTGCCTGCTGGTGGGGGTCTTTGGGGCTCTGCGCGGCCAGGCCAACGACTTTCTTAGCCTCATCGCAGCCATGTTCCTGCTGGGGATGGTCACCCCGATGGTGGTGATGAACACGCTGAAAACCTGCGGGATGTGGTTTCCACGCCGCCAGTTGGGGCTGGCAAGCGGGGTGCTTTCGATGGGAATGGCGTTGGGGTTCATGCTCGGCTCACTGTTGAGCGCGACGACCCTCTCTCCCTGGTTGGGCGGCTGGCGTCCGGTGCTGTGGTTTTATGGCGCGATCGCCATTGTATTGATTCTCCCCTGGCTGTTTGTTCCCAGAACCCCGGTCGGGCTCGATGAGCCGGGCAGCCGCATCGGCGGGTTATCGTTGCGGGAAGGCGTCGTTCACGTGGCGCGTCTCCGCAATATCTGGCTTTTAGGCCTGGCGATTTTTGGGATGAGCGGTTGTGTCCAGGGCACGTTGGGCTACCTGCCGTTGCACCTGCGCGGGTTGGGTTGGCCGGAGGTGAGCGCGGACGGCGCACTGGCGGCCTTCCACACCATCAGCCTGGCCTTTGTCGTGCCGATCGCGTTGGGCTCGGACCGGCTTGGTTCGCGCAAAAAGGTGCTGTTTGCGGCTGGTTTCCTGGTCATGGCTGGGGTCGGACTGCTTTCGGTGGCGGATGGGGTGTGGGTCTGGATTGCGGTTCTCATCGCCGGGATGGTGCGCGACGGCTATATGGCGGTTTTCATGACCTCCGTGATCGAGACGGAGGGGGTTGGTGTGGCGTATGCCGGGACGGCGACCGGTTTTGTGATGATCTTTGGGGGAATCAGCAACCTGGTCGCCCCCCCGTTGGGCAACAGCCTGGCGTCGATCGCGCCGGGGTTGCCGTTCGCCTTCTGGGCCGTGCTTTTGGGATTCGGCCTGGTAGGCGTCTGGTTGTCTAAATAATATACCCCGTGAGTTTCTAGAGGGCAGAAGGGAAGCGCCCGCCAGCACCTCCATTGCGAGCCACTTTCACCTCTGCTGAGTTGTTAGAAAACACTATAGGATCAGATTGCGAGGAGTTGGAGGATGCGAGATGCCCTCCAACTCCTCATTCTGGTTCCTGTCACCGATCTCGAGAATTTTTAACGTTTGAAATCGGTCAGGGCGATGCCCTGCAGGAAAAGGTTTTGGCTGAAGAAGAACAACAACAGGCAGGGTAGAATGATCACCAGCGCCGCCGCCATATACAGGTTCCAGGGGGTGACCTTCCAAAATGAGGCGGAGAAGTTGACCAGGTAGAGGGTGAGGGTGAACTTGGTGGGCGAAGACAGGATGATCAGCGGTCCGAGGAAATCGTTCCAGAAGTAAACGAAGGCGAACACCCCCACCGCACCCAGGGCCGGCTTGGAAAGGGGCAGCAGGATGCGCCAGAAGATGTCCCAGCGCGACGCGCCGTCGATCATGGCTGACTCGTCGTATTCGAGCGGGATGCTCATAAAGAATTGGCGCAGCAAGAAGATGTTCCAGGCCGAGCCAAACCAGTGCGGCACCATGAGCGGCAGGAATTTATCCAGCCAGTCCAGGTTTTTCCAGATGATGAACTGCGGCACCATCACCACCGCGAAGGGGATCATCAGGGTGCTCAATATCAAGAAAAAGAGCTGATCGCGGCCGGGGAATTTCATGCGGGCGAAGGCGTATGCCACCAGCGAGCTGGAGATGACGGTTGCGACCACCCCATTGATGGTGATCAGGGCGGTGTTGAAGACGAAGAGCGAAACCGGGATGGTGCCCTCGGTGACCCCGACCGTCTGGCTTCCGACCTTCTGGTTCATCGCCTCCCAGAAATTGCTCCATTTCGCCGGGTTGGGCAGCCACCTGGGCGGGATGCTGAAGAGCTGGTCGGGCGTTTTCAGCGCGGTGTTGAGCATCCAGTAGAGGGGCACGAGGAAGGCGACCGCCAGGATGAACAGCATCCCGTAGTGAAAGGCTTTGCGCAGGAAGCCGGGGTGGAAGCGGTTGCCGAAAAGAAAGGAACGCAGCGGATTCGCAGAACGGCTGGTCGAAAGATATGGAATGGACGGGTTTCGGGTTGCCATGGTTCCCTCGCTTTTCCTCACTTGCCCGACTCGTAATACACCCAGAAGCTGCCAAGCTTGAACTGGATCAACGTCAGGCCAAAGATCATCACAAACATGATCCAGGCCATCGCAGAGGCGTAGCCCATTTTCAGATAGGAGAAGGCGCTCTGGTAGAGGTGCAGCCCCAGGAAGAGCGTCGCGTTGTCGGGCCCGCCTGAGGTCATCACGTAAGGCTCGGTAAAGGTCTGGATGCCGCCGATAAAGCCCATCACCACATTGAAAAAAATGGATGGGGAGAGCATCGGCAAGGTGATGTGGAAGAATTTGGCGATCTCACCACCCCCGTCGATCTCCACCGCTTCATACTGCTCTTTGGGCATGTGCTGCAGGGCGGCCAGGTAAACCACCATCGGCACGCCCACATTCCACAGGCTTTTGAGGATCAATGCGCCCAGCACCGTGTCCTTGTTTACCAGCCAGTTGGTGCCTTGTAGCCCGACGATTTGCAGCGCATTGTTGATGATCCCCAGGTCATTGTGATACATCCAGCGCCAGATGGTGGCTCCCGCCACGCCGGTCACAATCGCCGGCAGGTAAAAGATGGTGCGCCAGAGCCCTTTCCAGCGGATTTTCTGGTTGAGCAGCAGGGCGAGCATCAGGGCGAGAATTTGGGACAATGGCACCGAGATGATGACGAACTTGAAGGTCACCCACAGCGATGTTTTGAACAGTGTATCGGTGGTGGCCATGTTGATGTAATTATCCAGGCCGATGAAGCGGGGCGGGGCGATCATCTTCCAGGAGAAGAAGCTCAGGATGAGGGAAGCCAGAATCGGCCCGCCGGTGAAAAAGATAAAGCCGATCAACCAGGGAGAGATGTAGCCATATGCGCTCAAAGCATCGCGCAGCCGTTTTGGCATTCCCCGGGCACGTTGGATAGGTTCGGTTATTGCTGCCATTGGCTTGCCTCATCTTGCCACCTGCGGCGGTTATGATGCAGTCGCCGCAGGTGGCGCTAAAAAAGATCGGTAACGGGTGGCGCTTACACCGCGGAGATGATCCCGGTGACCTGGTCGGCAATTCCGGGCAGGATTTCCGCCGCTTTGACGTCGCCGGCGTAGATTTTCTGCAGCGCGTCGCCGATGACCTTGAGCGCTTCTCCCTCGTTGGCCGGGCCAGGCAAAACGTGGGCATACTCCAGCGATTGTGGGATGAGGTCCCAGTCGACTGCGAAGTCAAGCGGGGTCTCCCAGGGGTGCGGGGTGAGCTCGTTGGTGGAGCGGCGCGCGCCGGGGAATTTGCCGAACGTGGCGTAATTGAAGATGCCCTGTGTGCTGCAGTGCTGGTTGATCCACTGCCAGGCCTCGTCTTTGTGCGCAGAGGTGGCGGCGATGGCGTTGAATGCGCCGTGCTGGATGGTGTCCATGCGAGTCTGCTTCGGCTCGGGGGCAATGTTCCACTTGAAGCCGGCGTCGATGCACACCTGGGTGATCCAGATGCCCATGCGCTGCATCCCCAACTGGCCCGCCGAGAAGAGCTCGGCAGCCACATTCTCACCGCCAATCGAGGCGATCTGGCTGGGGGAGGGCATCACGTTGCCTTCCAGCAATAAATCGGCCCAATATTGGATCGCTTCCACCGCCGCATCCTGGTCAATCACGCAGGTGAGGTAATCGGGTGAGAAGAAATCACCGCCGTTTTGCCAGACTTGCTTGAGGGTGTAATAGGTCCAGCCGACCGGGATGGTCTCTGACCCCCAGACCTTGTTGTCGGGGTCGCTGAGGGCGCGGGCCATCTGGGCGAATTGATCCCAGGTGAAATTCGCCGGATCGGGGAGCTCGACGCCGTTCTTTTCAAACAGGTCGACGTTGTAAAAAGTCATGTGCGGTGCGGCGACGTCGGGGATGCCGAAGCGTTTCCCGCCAACAACGGGGTAATTCCACCAGTTCTCGTAAAAGTCGGCGGCGTTGAAATCGGCCTGCGTGTCCACATAGGACTGCAAATCGATGAACTGGTTGTTGCGACCCATTTCGAGGTCCATCGATTCCCAGCTCCGCACCACGTCTGGCAGAGTGCCAGCGGCGGCCAGCGCGGTGATTTTGGTGAGGAAATCCCCAATCAATTCCTGCTCGACCTTGATGTTGGGGTGGGCATCCATGAAGTCTTTGACGTTCTGGATGTCGCCGTCGATGGCGTCGTGGCGGCCGTAGCGGATGGTGATGGTTTCGGCTACCGGTTCGGCAGCCGGTTCGACCGGTTCACTGTTGGTGGGCTGGCTCACTTGGGGCGTGGCTGCTGGTGCGCAGGCGACGGCAATCCCGGCCAATGAGGCCGTCGCAGCCAACTTTAAGAAGTCTCGCCGGTTGAAATTGTTCGACCGTAAGGTGTTCATCATTCCCTCCCAGGAATTTTATGAAATTTTGACGATTCGTAGGATTGACGCTGGACTACTTGATACTTGCTCCTGACCTCCTTTTCTTTCTCCGACCCTTTCTTCCCATCCGCAAATTGCTAAGGATTCACGGCCGAGGTTGGCTGACAGGTTACCTGCCCGACGTGCGCATCCAGACGCGCATTTCACCAGGATCGCGGTTGTCCCACAGGCAGTAGGGCACCGCGGTGATGGCGATTTCTCGCTCGGCAGGGGGTGCGCTGCGGTAGAGCGCGGATTCCCAGCCGTCGCACTCGATCAGCCGGCCTGCCCCGCGGATGACGACCGCTCCACCGAGAAATCCTTCCCGGAATTCCGCGCGAAATCGGCTGGCGATCTGGGTGGGGTCGACCGATATGCGGTCGAGACTGACCCCGTCGTGGTCCACGCCCTCCAGACAGTAGACGAGGGGTCCGCGCTGGATAGCTACCCGACCCTGGAGCTGGCGCACTGCCGGGTTGGCCCACACCGGTTGGATGGGCATGTCCATTGCATACTCGACGACGTCGCCGGCGCGCCATTCGCGGGTGATGGAGAGGTAGCCCCCGGAGGTGCGGGATACATCGATCCTCTTGCCGTTGACCGCCAGCTCGTAGCGCTCACACCAGCCGGGCAAGCGCAGGTTGAGGCTAAAGGTTTGTGGGGTGGGTAAATCGAGCTCGATGCGCACACTGCCTTCCCAGGGGTAGCGCGTCTCTTGAGCCAGGCGCAGAGGCACACCTGCGACCGAAAGGTCCGCCTGCATGCCAGCGAAGAGATGCACCCACACCGCCTGCTCGCTGGTGGAAACCATGTAGTTTCCGAGCGAGGCCAGCAGCCGCGCCACGTTGGACGGGCAGCACGGACAGTAAAACCATTCCTGGCGGTGGCGGTTCCCCGCGCTCGAAAGCGGGTTCTCATAAAGGAAGCGGTCTCCGGAGAGCGACACCCCGCTGAGCACCCCGTTGTACAGGCCGCGCTCCATGATGTCGGCGTACTTCGCCTCGCCGTCGAATTGGAGCAGGCGGTGGTTCCACATCACCAGGCCGATCGTGGCGCAGGTTTCTGCGTAAGCGGTCTCATCGGGCAGATCATAATCTTCGGTGAAGCCCTCGTTGTGGCGCGAGGGGCCAATTCCGCCGGTCAGGTACATGCGCCGTTGGATCAGGTTATCCCAAAGCCGCTCGCAGGTTTCGCGCAGCGAGGCGTCGTCGTTTTCGTGGGCCAGGTCGGCGACCGCGCTGAGCAGGTACACGGCGCGAACCGCGTGTCCGACGACCTTCTGCTGCTCGCGGATGGGGACATGCGCCTGGCAGTACTCGTAGGATTTCGCCCAAAAACTACCCGGATCTTCGCCCCGGTCGCGCGCTTCCTGGTCGTAATAATAGGGCTGCTTGCCGCGCTCGTCGACGAAAAAGGTGGCCAGTTTGAGGTAGCGTGGGTTGCCGGTGGCGTGGTAGAGCTTCACCAGGGCGAGTTCGATCTCGGGATGGCCGCAATAGCCGCGCTTTTTCCCCGGTTCGGCGCCGAAGGTGGCGTCGATGTGGTCAGCGTAGCGCGACAGGGCGTTGAGCAGCTTGGCATCTCCGCTCATCTCGGCATGCGCCACGGCGCCCTCGATCAGGTGGCCGGCGCAGTACATCTCGTGCCAGTCGCGCAGGTTCTTCCAGCGCATCTCCGGCTGGACGGCGATGAAATGGGTGTTCAGGTAACCGTCCGCTTGCTGCGCCGCAATGACCTTGTCGGCCACGCCATCCACCAGCTTGGCCAGCTCCGCATCCGGGTGGGTGGTCAGTGAATAGCTGGCGGCCTCGATCCATTTGGCGGGGTCGGAGTCGCCGAAGATTTCCACCACCGGCGAAGGCACCGGGCGGGTGAAGTTGAGGTCGAAAGCGGCGATGCGACCGGTTTCCTGCAGCTTGCGGTAGATGTGCTGCAGGGTGACTGTGCGGTTGGTTGCCTGGCGGGGAGCCCAAAACGCATCGACGAGGCGAATATCGGTGAAGGGTAGCGGGGTGAGCTGGCGTTGAGCGGTTGGCATGGATGACCTTTCTGTTCAGTTATCGGGCTGCAAGTTGAGCATCACCCGCCTGGAAATGATCCGGCTGCGGGGTTCTTCCATGGTGCGCAAGGATGGGTCTGCGCCACACGATTCGCGGATGTACAAGCGGCCCTGGATCTTGACTTCTTCTTCAATGACAGTGTTGTCGGCAATCTGGCGCAGCATCATTTCGGCCGCCGCAAGGCCCATTTCGTAAACCGGCAGGCTGACCGTGGTCAGGTTGGGGCGACAGATGCCGGCAAAATCGCGGTTGTCGTAACCCGCTACCGCCACATCTTGCGGCACCTGTAACCCTGCCTTTTGCGCGCCGTATATCGCGCCCAGCGCCATCAGGTCGTTGGCGGCGAAGATCGCCGTGGGGCGGTCAGGTCGGTCGAGCAGGCGCTGGGCGGCTTCATCCCCGCTGGGGAGCTCCCAATCGCCTGCCTGCACCAGCGCCGGGTCGAAGGGAATGCCGTGGGCCGCCAGGGAGTCGCGGTAGGCGTCCAGGCGGCGACGGGCTGAGTGCCATCGCTCGGGCCCGTGAATGTGAGCTATGCGGCGGTGTCCGAGGCGGAACAGGTGCTCCATGACCAACGAGGCGTTGTGGTAATCGTCCGGAACGACCGAGTTGGGCACTATGTTGCCAAACAGGCGGTGGGCGTACACGTAGGGCTTGCGCGCCTGTTCGAGCTCCTCGAGGGGCAGCAGGTGAGAAAACTCGACGAAGATAATTCCATCCACCGGCCTGGAAAGCATCGTCTGGATGGCGCTCTTTTCCAGCTCGGGGTTGAGATCGGTGTTGACGATCAGGCTGATGTAACCGTGCTCGGTGAGATAATCCTGAATGCCGCGGATGATGGGAGGTGTAAAGGGGCTGAGCAGGTCGTCGATGACGATGCCGATGGTGTCGGTGCGCTCGGTGCGCAGGCTGCGCGCCATCAGGTTGGGCCGGTAACCCATCTCCTGTGCGGCAGCCAGGACTTTCCTGCGCGCCTCTTCGCTGACCGGGTAATCGCTGTTGGTGAGCACGCGCGAGACGGTGGGGACGGAAAGTCCGGTTCTTTTGGCGATGTCTTCCAGTTTAACGGTCATGGCTACTCTGGTTTCAGAAATCGTTTTCTGGGATGATGCTATCGTAGCAGAAATCGTTTTCTGTGTCAATACCCAATTTTCTACCCGCTGCCTGTCGTCGTTTCTTTTTAATCGTGTTTCTCATTCTGCTAAAAATCATGGGCTCAATCGCTTTTTTGTTATACTTGGGACGATCCAACTGCCTGCCCAATTCCATATCCGTTGGCGGGTGACCTGCCGTCATATTCGAGGAACCCCATGAAGTTTGGCGCACATTCGTACATCTTCTCGGAGAGCTGGAGCGACGCCGACCTGAGCGTGTTGGACGAAGTTAGGCGGCTGGGGCTTGACCTGCTCGATATCGCTGTGGGAGACGATGTCGTTTTCACCCCGGCGCAGGTGCGCCGCCAGGCGGAGTCGCTGGGGCTGGAGTTGGCAATCAGCCCGGGCGGGTTGTGGCCGCTGGCGTGCGACCTTTCTGCCGAAGATGAAGCCGACCGCGCCGCCGGGCTGGCCTGGCACCGCAAGCAGGTCGAGCTGGCATCTGAAATGGGCGCGATTGCTTACAGCGGCTCGCTCTACGGGCACACCGGCGTTGTCCGGCCGCATGCGCCGACAAGCGATGAGTATGCGCTGATTGCCGAGGGATTGCGGCGGCTGGCGGAGTACGGCCAGGCGCACGGGGTAAAGATCTTAATCGAGCCGATGAGTCACTTCCGCACCAACCTGGTCAATAAGCCCGAGCAGGCCGTGCGCCTCGTCGAACTGGCGGATCACCCCAACCTGGGCATCTTGCTGGACACCTACCACATGGTGGTGGAAGTGCGCGACTACGGCCAGGGCATTCGCGCGGCGAGCCGGCATCTGTGGGGTCTGCATGCCTGCGAGAACGACCGCGGCGCGCCAGGTGGGGGCATTGTGCCGTGGGATGAGGTGTTCCAGGCGCTGCGCGATCTCCGGTTCGACGGTTACCTGGTGATGGAAGCCTACAATTCCTCCATCCCCGGTTTTGCCTGGCGGCGCGGGATGTTCCACAATGTCTGCCCGGATGCGCAGGCTTTCGTCCGCCAGGGTTTAGATTTTTTACACGCCGGTCTGCAGAATTGGTGAGCGCAGGGAACACAATCCAGAAAAGGTTCATTTCAGTCTCATGCCAGGAGGAATGCATGACAGCCTATGTGATCGTTGAAATCGAAGTGCTGGACCCAGAGAAGTACGCGGTCTACCGCGAGATGGCTCCACCATTGGTCGCCGCCTACGGCGGGAAATACCTGGCGCGTGGCGGCAAGACCGTTTTGCTGGAAGGGGAGAAAGATCCAGAGCGATTGGTGATCCTCGAATTTGAAAGCGTCGAACGGGCCCTGGCCTGGTGGAACTCGCCAGAATATGCCGAGGCAAAACGCATGCGCCAGTTGACGACTCGCTCGCGCATGGTGGTCATCGAAGGTGTTTCTGCCTGATCAAGGAGGTTGATATGAGCGACCAATTGCGTTGGTGGCAGCGCGGGACGGTTTACCAGATTTACCCGCGCAGTTTCATGGACTCGAACGGCGATGGGGTGGGCGACCTGCAAGGGATCCTCCGCAAGCTGGACTATCTCAACGACGGCACACCCGGCTCGTTGGGCGTCGATGCAATCTGGCTGAGCCCGTTCCAACGCTCGCCGATGGCTGATTTCGGTTACGATGTGTCGGATTACTGCGATGTGGACCCGTTGTTCGGCACCCTCGCTGATTTCGACCAGTTGGTGGTCGAGGCGCACAAGCGCGGGATGAAGGTGATCATCGACTACGTCCCCAACCACACCTCCGATCAGCACGCCTGGTTCATCGAGTCGCGCTCGAGCCGCGACAACCCCAAGCGCGACTGGTATATCTGGCGCGACCCGAAGCCCGACGGCTCGCCGCCCAATAACTGGGGCAGCTTTTTCGGTGGGCCGGCATGGACCTTTGACGCTCACACCGGACAGTACTACATGCACCAGTTCGTCAAGGAACAGCCGGAGCTCAACTGGCGCAACCCGGAGGTGCGCGCGGCGATGCTGGATGTGCTGCGTTTCTGGATGCGGCGCGGTGTGGACGGTTTTCGCATGGATGTGATCGGTCTGATCATCAAGGACGCCGGGTTGCGCGATAACCCGCCCAACCCCAATGCCCCGCCCAACCTGCCCGCCAATGACCTTTTCTCGCGCTTACAGCAGGTCTACAACCTGGACCAGGATGAAGTCCACGAGGTGATCAAGGACATCCGTAAAACGCTGGACGAGTTTGACGACACCTGCGGGATCGGTGAGCTGTGGGGACCGCTGGATCGCTGGGTGCGCTACTACGGTGAAAACGGCGATGAGCTGCAGTTGCCCTTCAATTTCCGCCTGATGCAACAGCCGTGGAGCGCGCAGGCGATGCGAGCCAGCGTGGATGAGCTGGAGGCGGCGATCCCGACCTGGGCCTGGCCGAATTACGTGCTGGGCAACCACGACCAGCCGCGCATGGCCTCGCGCTTTGGCGGGCTGGCGCAGGCCCGCTTGGCGGGGATGATGCTGCTCACCCTGCGCGGTACGCCGACGTTTTACTATGGCGATGAAATCGGCCTGGAAAATGGGGTGATCCCGCCGGACAAGATCCAGGATCCGCAGGGCGTGAACCTGGGGGCTGAGCGCACCCGGGATGTGTGCCGCACGCCGATGCAATGGGACGCCGGCCCGCACGCCGGCTTTTCGACTGTCGAGCCCTGGTTGCCGGTGACGGCTGATTACGCGGTGCGAAATGTGGCAGCGCAAAGCAAGGATGCGGGCTCGATGCTGAATTTCTACCGCAAGCTGTTCTGGCTGCGGCGCGGCTCTCCGGCGCTATACGGTGGGAGTTACCGCCCCCTGGATGTGGCGGGCGACTGCTTCGTTTACCTGCGTGAGAGCGGTTCGGAGCGGAAGCTGGTGGCGCTCAACTTCGGCGCCGAGCCGGTGAACCTCAGCCTGCCGCTGGAAGGGGAAGGAAAGGTGCTGCTCTCGACCCGCCTGGGACGGAAGAGCGCGATCGACCTCGCGAAGCTCCACCTGGATGGTTACGAAGGCGTGGTGGTGGAGGTGTAAGCCCCACAGCGGCCAGCTCTGATTGTGCAATTCATTTTCTGTAAAATGTGGGCTTGGCCCCACATTTTATAGAAAAATTGACACACAATCCCAGCTCTGAACGAAAGAGGACCCCTCTCGGCTTCCTCTCCATGGGGAGAAGCGCTTGCTTCCTTCTTGTTGAGGATGGGGTGGGGTCCTTCTGTTTAAGCCGGTCTTTCGCTTTTGACGTTCATCAACAGCAGCACCGCAAGGAGGATGTCCGCCAGGGTCAGGACGATGAAACCGCCCACCACGGCCAGGCTGTCAGGCACACCTTGCAGCGCCTGGTTGATGCCCATGGCGCTGACCGCGATGCTCATGGTCAACGACTTCATCACCGCGACCGACGAGAGCAGGTAGCCCCAAGCGCTGCGCTTGAGCAGCAAGATACCGGCGAGCGAAGCCAGGGGAAGGATCAAGCCCAGGTCCATCGCCTGGATGACCATGGTGATGCCGTTCTCGAGCATCGGCACCGAGCCGTGGGTGAGCGGCGGCAGGATGCGCCCACCGATCCAGGCGACGAAGAGAAAGGCGGCGGTGGCAATCAGCACCCAGGCGATCAAGCGGCGGGGCAGGCGTTCGGAGAAGCGCTGCGGCAGGCTTGCCAGGTCGAAGGACAGCATGCAGAGAATGAAAGCAAACAGGCTGAGGCTGAACAAGGCCACATATACCAGGAAGAGAGCGTTGAAGGCGGTGTTGAACGACATCGACATATAGGTGTAGAGGAAGAACCCCAACGTTCCGGTGAGCAGCAGCCGTCCGCGCAGCGACCCGCGGAACGCCAGCCAGGTCGAAATAGCGAGGAGCGGCAGCCCCAGGACCAGGGCCACCAGGTCGTTGGCCTGCATCTGCGCGGCAGAGCTGAGCGTATCGTAGAAATATAACCCGCGCCCGTTGATCGTCACCTCTTCGCCGCGCAGGCTGGTAAAGGGGTAGGGCTCGCCGTCCGTGGGGTAAAAAAGCCCCATGCAGGCGGCGAACAAGGCCAGGATGAAGATAGCGGGCAGCATCCATTTCAAGGCGGACTGGTTTTTCATTCAGACAAGCTCCTCGTATCGCAAAATCACAGTGCAATGGTCTCAGCCCAGCCGCGAATCGCCGCCCAGTCACGGAAGTCTCCTTCAGGCGACTTGACCGCTTTGCCGATCAGGCGCTCGATCAGAGAGACCTTTGCCAGGTCGCCGACTCCGGCGAAAAAGGCTTCGCATTTTGGCTGCACCAGCTTGCGCACCGGGTCGAGATATGCCCGCCGGGCAGCGCGGCTGGTCTCTTCATCACCGGTATTGAGGATGTGCACAGCGAAGAATGCGGTCGGCATCTGATTGAGGGCGCCGCGGTTGCTCTCGACGAACTTGATCGCTTCGGGCAGCCACTGGCCAAAGCGCACCGCGCTGCCCAGCACCACCGCGTGGTACTGCGCGACCGGTGGATTTTCTTTGACCGGTGTCAAGTCCACCTGATAACCGCGTGCGGTCAGGGTTTCGGCAATCGCTGCTGCCACCTGGGTGGTGGAACCGGCGCGGGTGGCATACGTGACTAGAATTCGTTCCTTCATTGCATCGGCCTCTCTAAATAATAGCCTGAGGATTTCCGGCTGGGCCGGATGGTCGTGCAACCAGGCCCGCTGCATATGAATATCATACGCTTGATCCACTCGACAAGTTGCGCTGGTTTAATCTCTAAAGCAGGCGAGGCGGCTCAGGACTCTCTCATATGGAATTTGGTGGGTTATTTGGGGGACAAAGCCCACAAATAACCCATAAAAATCGATCTGACTGACCACTCGGGGTGGATTGTGCAAATAACAAAAATGAACTCCAATCTCAGGGTGAAAAGCTCACGGTTGCGCTCATTCCCCACAGCAGCCCGGCGGGCGACCCGTCGAACTGGATTGTTACCTTGTACACCACGTCACCGCCTAATTTGCTGGCGCGTTGCGAGATTTTCACCACCTTGCCTGGAAAGCTTTCGCCCAGCGCGACCAGCGAAATTTCCACTGGCTGGCCGGTCCGGATCAACTGGATATCCCGCTCGCTCAGGTCGGTGGTTTCGACCTGCATCTGGTCCAGGGTCGCGATGGTCATCACCGTTTGCCCCGGGACAACGGCCTGCCCAGAGGTCACCGGCACGCTGACCACCGTGCCGGAAAAAGGCGCCTTCAGCACAGCCCGATCGAGGGCGAGCTGGGTGGTGCTCAGGTTGGCCTCTGCACTGGCAACGGCGGCTTGCAAGCGGGTCAGTTCACCCGGATCGACGCCGTTTTGCTGGGCAAGCAGCTCGTAGCGCGCGGTGGCATGATCCAACCCCGCCTTCGCCACGGCCAGCTCTGCACTCGATTCGGCGATCTCCTCGTCGGTATAGCGGATGCAATACAGGTAATTGGCCTGGGCCACATTGAAGTTTTGCTGCGCGTCGTAGATGCGCTGGAGGTGGAAGGTCGAGTCGTCGTTGTCATCGCGCAGGTCGTTAAGGATTTCCTCGGCATCTTTCATGCGGCTGTAGAACAGTTCGATGGTGTCGTCGTCGCAGCGGTGGAAATCTTTCTGCTTGAGCGATTTCACCGCGTCGTCGTAGCGTTTCTGGGCGTTGACCAAAGCGAGCTGGGCGTCTGCCATCTCAAGGGGGGCGCTGGCGGTCAGATCGTCCAGCGCCTGTTGTGCGCTGATCAGGCTCAGGCGAGCCGATTCGAGCACCGATCGCAACTGAGCCAGGTTTTCCTGCGCGGCAAGCAGGTCGCCGGCTTGCACCTCGTCACCCTCGGCGACGTTGACCTCCGACACCAGCCCAGGGACGACGAAGCTGAGATCGGCGAAGAGCTGCGGGACGACTTCAGCCGAGGCGGTGATCGATCCCGATGTGGCGGGTGAAGCAGCGGAAGCCGCGGTTGGCATCGCCAGGGTGGGAATGGCGGTCGGTGTGGCCGTGTTGCAGGCAGCGAGCGCGAGGACACAGACCACAACGATGGATGATAATAGAACTACAGCATGGCGGCGGTTAGGCATAGGTCACCTGTGGCGATCGGGTCTGGTCACTGCGCAGATTGGTGGTTGTCGGAAACCAGGCCGTCACGCAGTTGGATGACCCGCCGAGCGTAGGAAACAACCCGCGGGTCGTGGGTGGCGAAGATGAAGGTGACGCCAGTCTCTTGGTTGAGGCGCAGCATGATCTCCATGACTTGCTTGCCGTTTGCGGTGTCCAGGTTGGCGGTGGGCTCGTCGGCGAGCACCATCACCGGGTTGATCGCCAGCGCGCGGGCGACCGCTACGCGCTGCTGTTCTCCGCCCGATAGCTGGTCAGGGCGGTGGTGGGCGCGCTCGGTTAACCCAACGCTTTCCAGCAGTTTGTTGACGCGCGCCTTGCGCTCAGACAGCTTAAGGTTGTTGAGCAACAGCGGCAACTCGACGTTCTCATAGGCGTTGAGCCCGGGGACAAGGGCAAAGAATTGGAAGACGAACCCGATGGTCTCTTTGCGCAGGTCAGCCCGTTGGTTGGCGTTCAAACGGGTCACGTCCTTGCCGTTGATGATCACCGAGCCGCTGGTGGGTTGGTCGAGGCAACCGATTAACTGGAGCAGGGTGGTTTTTCCCGAGCCAGAGGGCCCGACCAGGGCGGAAAATTCCCCCTGCTCGAAAGACATGCTGACGCCGCGCAGCGCCGGGGTCTCGACCTCCCCGATTTTAAAGATTTTGGTTACATTTCGTACTTCGATGGATGGCATAACGCTCCTCCGCGATCAATGACAGGAAAGTACTTGAATTAATCCCCGTGCAAAGCCTTCACCGGCTCCATGCGCGCGGCTATTCTCGCCGGATACAGCGAGACCAGCAGAATCAGGGCCAAAGAGAATAGAGACAGGTAGGCGGCTTGCCCGGGGGCAAATTTTGTGTACAGGATGCGCCCGTAGGTGATCATGTTCGAGGCTTTGACCTGCATGATATCTTGCCCGAAACTGATCCCTTCTTTGGCGAAATAGAGAACAACCGCGCCACCCACCAGCAATCCTAAAACCACGCCGACCACGCCGAGTACACCGGCTTCGAGAAGGAACATAGCCAGAATCTGGCGCGCTTTCATGCCCAACGCCGTGAGGATACCGATCTCATGGGTGCGCTCGAAAACCGACATCAACAGCGTGTTGGCGATGACCACTGCCACGATGCCCAGCACGATGAAATTGAGAATTTGCATGAAGGCCACGCTCGTGTTGACCGATTCGAGCAGCAACTCGTTCAGGTCGCGCCAGGTGAGCACGCTCAGGCCGGAAGATTTGAAGGTGGCGGCGTAGGCGTCGGCATCTTCGCGCCTGTCCAATAACACGCGAATGGCGCTTACCCGGTCACCGACGGCGGTGAATGTCTGAGCTTTCGGCAGAGGCATGTAGAGGGTGGATTCGTCGTATTGCACCACCCCCGTGTCAAACAGGCCGCGGATGGTAAATTCGGCCTGATCGGTGGTTTGGTTGGCAGTGTTGACCACCACCACGACGCTTTCGCCAACGCTTAATCCCAGGTCATCCGCGAGCGGTTTTCCCATCAAAATTCCGGTGCGATCGTCAATGGCAGGCATCTCTCCGGCCACGATGGACTGGCGAATCGGCGTAAAGATCGAAGACTGGGGCACGATGCCATTGACGCTCACGCCCACGGTCTCCTCGCCCGACAACACCAGGCCGTTGGCCCACAAGACCGGCGTGGCAGCCTGCACCCCCTGGATCGCCTCGATCTGATCGGTTAACGCCGTGGGGGCTTCGACCAGGTCTTTCCATTCCAGGCTGACCTTATCTTCATCGTAGCTGGGGGCGCGGAGCTGCAGGTGGCTGGATTGCAGGTCGATGCCCATTTTCAACGATCCATCGAAAACGCCCGCATAGAAACTGGAGATGAAAATGAGCATTGCCACGCCGATCACCACCGAAAGCAGGGTTAGCAGGGTGCGGCGGCGGTTGCGCTCCAGGTCGCGTACGGCGATTTTCCATAATTTGATCATTTTGACACCTCTTTCCGCCAGCCGGGCTCTCCCGAATGGGGTTGAGCCGGGCTGGTTTCAGACATAATGCAGCGCCTCCGCTGGCTCGCGGTGGGCCGCCTGCCAGGCCGGGTAGAGCGAAGCCAGCGCAGCCATGACGATGACCATCGCGGAGCGGTTGACCAGGTAGCTGCTTTCGAGGTTGGGGTAGAGCTTGGTGCCCATCAGCGCCATCATGTCGCCTGCCTCACTGTATGCCGTCATGTCAAACCCGACCGACATGGAAACCAGTAACGCGATAACCCCCAGGATGCAGCCGGCGATCGCGCCCATCACCCCAATCAAGGTGCCTTCCAATAAGAACAGGCCCATGATCTGGCCGCGTTTTAGCCCCATCGCCCCGAGAAGACCGATCTCGCGCGTGCGCTCGAAGACGGCCATCAGCATCAGGTTGAGGATGCCAATGGCGGCGATGAGGATGATCACGACGCCAAAAATGGTCATGAACTGCTCGCCCAGGTCGTACGCCGAGAGGAGGGCCGGGTTCAACTCCTGCCAGGTCGCCACCTCGTAACCGGGCAGCGCCGCGCGCAGCGCGTCTGCCACGCTATCTTCGTCGCCCACGGATTTAAGCGCGATGGTGATTTCGGTCACCTGGTTTTCGAGCCCATAAAGCGCCTGTGATTCTCCGAGCGAGATGTACACCTGGCGCTTCTCGGCTTCCGGGGAGCCGACGTTGTAGATTCCGATCACGGTCATGCTGCGCGTGCGCATCTGCTCGTGGGTCGCCCGCCCCACCAGGCTGATGCGGTCGTTGACGCTCACCTGCAGGCGGTCGGCCAGCGTCTTGCCGATCAACACCACGTCTCGATCCTCCGCGGTCAGGTAACGCCCCTGAGAGATGTGCCCGGCCACCAGGCTGAGCGCCGCTTCTTGTTCAGGCTGGATGCCGTTGATGGTGACTGGCAAGGTGGAGTCGCGACTGCTGGCAAATCCTCCCGTATTGATTCGCGAAGATACGCCAGATACCCCCGGCTGGCGCTGCGCGGTCTGGATGACGGTCTCGGCGTCCGCGATGGGCAGGAGCGGCATGCGTTTGGCTTTCTCCATATATCCCTGGGCGTGCACCTGGATGTTCCCGCCCAGGAGCTTGATCAGGTTGCCGTAAATGGCGGTTTTCGATCCGCCCAGCACGCCGTCCATGAAGATGAGAAAGAAAAGCCCCAATGCGATGGCAACAAACGCGATCATGGATCGACGCCAGTTGCGCCACATGTTTCGCCAGGCGATTTTGATAAATTTTGACATTCGACCTTCCTCTCCTCATTCGACAAGTTTCGGCATGCACCGCCGGCTTTCCTTCTTCAAGGTTCAAACCGCTTGCCTCAGGCCACTTATTTATTGTTGTTTAGCAGGATTGGGGGAGGGGGAGTGGCTTGACTCAACGCGATTTGGCCATCTCCCGTCGCAAAGGAGATGGCTACAGGTCACGCCGCTGGTCGGGCGGCGGGATCAACGAATTCGGTAGCAGACCAGAAAAGGATCGCATCGTTTGCATTTGGTGAGAAAATATTAATCTTCTCGGTAGAATATATACATAGAATCGCCTTTTGTCAATCCATTTCCGGCGGAATCCGGGTCAGGGATCAGGGCGCTTGCATTTAAAATCTGGCCATTGGCTTCAAATTGGGAAACGAAGATAAAATAGCCCCAGTAAGTGTCATTACGAGATGCCGGAGGTTTTGCGAAGGCATCGAAGCCATCTCGCCTTGATTTTCCCTAAGCGAAAACGAGATTGCTTGGGCGCAAAGCTGCCTTGCAATGGCATTTTGGGGGTCTCTTGTTGGTTCGAAATTCCATAATACAGTCGCCCTGGGGTCGGAGGTGGCGATTGAGTCGATATACTATGATTAACCAGAATAATTGGCTCTGCTAATGCGGTCGTTCCAGGCAAGCCTCGGAAGCGGGGCGGCGAGCCAAGCAGCCGCACCTGGTGCGTAATGGATCGCCCAGGTGGGTTCAATGTTAACGCTTCAGAAGGGAGCGGCGATATGCAAAAATTGGATCTTAAAAAGCAGCTCAAGCAATTCTACTCCCCACCCGTCGGCAAGGTCGTGTTGGTGGATGTGCCCGCCTTCAACTTCGTGATGATCGACGGGGCTATCGAGCCCGACCATGCTCCGGGCACCTCGCCTGGTTTCGAGCAGGCGATGCAGGCTTTATACGGCGCGGCTTACACCTTGAAGTTCGCTGCCAAGCAGCGCAAACAAGACCCGGTGGATTATCCGGTAATGGCGCTGGAAGGCCTGTGGTGGGTCGAGGATGGTCAGTTTGATATCCGCAAGCCGGGCAACTGGAAATACACGCTGATGATCTTGCAGCCCGACCTGGTGACGCCGGATATGTTCGCGGAGGCTTTAAAGAAGCTGCGGGTGAAAAAGCCCAACCCTGCACTCGATCGGCTGCGTTTCGAACGATTCACCGAAGGCCTGTGCGTGCAGATGCTGCATCTCGGGCCTTACGCCGACGAGCCGGCTTCGGTTGAAAAAATGGAAGTCTTTGCCAGGGAAAACGGATACGTGATGCAATTCAAGCACCATGAAATATACATGGGCGACCCGCGCCGGGGTGACCCCGCAAAACTCAAAACGGTCTTGCGCCACCCGGTGAGGAAAGCGTCTTAATTTGACGGTGGTCCGGCCCCGCAGGATTACCGCGGGCGCAACTCGGCGGCCAACCAGAAATAGAAGAGCGGGTTGGCGATGAATCCGGCGAGCAGCGCCGGAACCAACACGAAAAGGTTGCCTTCTTCGGGGATGACGAGGCGACTCAGGTAGACCACGACCAGCAAGATGCTGAGCACGGTGCCGGCGGTGCTCAAGCCCCTTGTAAATTGGCGGCTGCGGTACATCATGTTGGTCAAGAACCACAGGCCCAGCCCGGTCAGCCCGAAGGTGAACAGGCCGCGGGGGTCGACCGGGTTTGGGATGTTGACCGGGATGTAATTGGCGAGTTGAGAGATGTCGAGATAGTGGGCGAGATCGTACCCGCCGTGCACGCATGCGCCGATGGCGCTGATGAAGCTGAGCAGGTAGGCCCAGAACGCCTGGTCTGGATCGACCGTGGCGGACTGGCGCAAGCGCTTGTAGATACCGGTCAACGCCGCGCTGGTGAACAGTCCGCCGAACATCAGGAAGATCGAGCTCAATAACCCGCCCAGCTCGGGTCGGTTGCCAGAGACGAGAACAAAGGTGAGGGAGTAGAGAAGCCCAGAAAACCCGGTGAAGAACGCCGCCCTCGCAAACCCTCCCCCCTGGCTGCTGGCGGGATCATGGGGATGATTCCTGGTCGATGGCGGCGCCGCCTTCTCCTGGTTCATCGCCTTTCTCCTTCCATATCCGGATCGTGTAATTTTTCTGTAACATGTGGGGCGAAGCCCACATTTTACAGAAAAATTGAAACACTACCCATTTCCGCAGGATTATCCTGCCTTATGGCAAAATTACGATATGTTTGATAATTATTATAGCAGATTGTGGCGATAGGGGATTGTCCGCTCCAGCACATTGGTTTATGGCAGGGTGTAAAGCCGGGGCCGACCTATCGGCAATAAGCTGAAAATAACCGGTTACCTGTCGGAATTATTGGAGACGAAATTTCCCGAACCTGTGTTCAACCACACCTGGTATGCATCTCCGCCGCTCGCGGCAAATATGTCCTCATCCCCATCTCTATCAAAATCGCTCACCGCAACCCCGGTGTCTTCGCGATAGGCGAAATGCACGCCTGAGGGTTGAAAATTTGCCTGGCCCAAGTTCCACCAGATCTCCGCCCCCCAAAGCCTGGCAATCAGCACATCCAGATCGGCATCTCCATCCAGGTCCCTCAAAAAAACAGCCCGGGTTCGCGTGCTTCCGTAGGGTAGATACAGCCTGAACAAGCCGGACGCGGTTGCCGATAACCCATTGAGCAGCCGGTCTTTGATCGATCGGGTTGCCTGGAAGGTCTGATCAACCTGGATGAATAGTGGAACACCATCTTCCGGGGTGCCCTGATTGAGCCACAACTGCGCCCCATCGTTCGTCCCCACCAGGATATCCAGCCGGCTGTCCCCGTTCACATCTCCCAACGCGACTGAGGTGCTGTCTTGGTTGACCAGTTTTTGCTCGCAGATTTCCAGATTTCCCAATCCATCGTTCAACAGGATCAAGTCATCCAACGACGGCGTTGATCCCATGGTCGGTCTATCCACCGCGAGGATTGCATCCAGGTCACCGTCGCCGTCTATGTCTCCAATGGCTGCTTCTCGTATGGGCAATCCGTCGAGGAATTCCAGCTCGATGTTATGACCTCGTTGAATTCGATCTTCTGCGCCATCATTGATCCACACCCAGGACACCGATGGAAGATTGGGGGTTTCATAACCAGGCTCAGTCGGGTTCAGACCGTAGCAACAGCCTGCGATCAGGGCGTCGGTCCAACCATCGCCGTTCAAGTCGCCGGTCAAGATTGTCCCACCCATGTCACGGTATCCCTGGTTGGAAGCAGCCGGCGGATTGATCCCACCACTCGACCGGAATTCACCGGGGGTTCCGCCTTGAACACCTCCCTGGTTCTGAAGCAAGCGAATGCCAGAATTGGCGACAAAGACATCCGTGTCGCCGTCGCGATCGAAGTCGGCTGCTCCTCCGGCAAAACCGGCAAAGTATTCCGTCCCCTGCTCGCGGAGGCGCTCAAAACGACCATCCCGCTGGTTGATCCACCTGCCGATCCCAGCCCACGAAAGGTCTTCATCCTCCCAGCGCGTGTGGCTGACCAGCACGTCCAGGTCACCATCGCCCTCAAGGTCAACCACCTGCGTTGCGTTCTTAAAAGGTCCTTTCGTCTCCGAGTACCACAGGCTGATGCCGACGTAAACCGGTAGACCGGCCAACACCAGGAAAATAGCCGCGATGGTCAGGCATCCGCGCAACCATCGCGATGAGAACCGCAAAGAGTTATTGCCTTTCATAATTAATCTCCTCGCGTCACCTGTCACCAACATGGCTTTAGTGTGTCATCTCCCCCTGCGCGACCGGGTAAATCGCCCGGGTGTATGGTATCTTTCGTGATATAGCGCTGTGAGGATTCCGTTTTATGCTTTGGCTCTCACCTTATTGTGTACCTTCCATGTATTATTTTATTCCGTTTTTATGCAAAAGGCTCAAGTTGTAACTGCTCAGGTCATTGGGATATCACCCTCTCCTCCCGGCTGAATAATTCCATGGTGCAGAGAAGCGACTCCATCTCTTCGCATGGGCTGGAGTTGATCGGTGAGGTAGGTGAAAACCTTCGGAATATGTTATCCTTGAGGTCACCACCTCCATGATCACAGGATGATATGGACCACACCACCTTCTTAAAGCAATTCGCCCTGGGCGCACACCTTTGCCGCGAACCTATGCCGCCGATGCGCGAGCTCAAGCGCGACATGCAAGTGCTGAAAAAGGCCGGCTTTAACCTGGTCAAGCTGCAAGAGCATTGGATGCTGGATGAGCCGGTCGAAGGGCAAACCGATTTCTCCAGGTACGCCGAGTTGATCGAGTTCGCTGCCGGGCTGGATCTGGGCGTCTACCTCGGGTTGACCTGCGAACAGGCGCCCGGCTGGTTATTCCAGAAGCATCCCGGCTGCCGCATGGTCGGTCGCGACGGGCGGGCGATCATCTACGAGGCGCAGTCGACTCTCCCGGCGGACGGCAAGCCTGGGCCGTGCTTCGACCATCCGGAAGCGCGCGTCGACCAGTTGCGTTTCATCCGCAAGGTCGTCGAGGAGCTGGGGCGGTATGAAAACGTGGTGGTGTGGAACACCTGGCAGGAGATCGGTTACTGGTCGCGCATGACGGTGGGGCAGGAAGTGTGTTATTGCGAGCACACCCTGGCGGCTTTCCGGCGCTGGCTGGAGGAGCGATACGGCGACCTGGATGGGCTTAACCACGCCTGGAACACCCGCTACGGTGACTGGCGCTTCGTCCAGCCGGACCGCGGGGCTTATGGTCAGGTCGGGCTGCCGCAAGATATTGACTGGCGATACTTCATGGATAACGTGCAGGTGACGAACGTGTTACGCGAGCGGGCCGAGGCAATCCGTCAGGCCGACCCATTGCACCGTCCGGTCTTCGCGCACAAAGCCGGGATGAGCCTGGGTTTTGCCCACGACTGGGAGTATGCCCGCGCTCAGGATTTCCTCGCCGCGTCCTGCTACCCGGCCTGGAATCCGTACCACGCCTGGGATGACCGGGCGGCTATCCCTGAGCGGCGCGAAGCGCTGACCGCCGAGATGGTGCACGGTGTGGCGCTGACCTTCGATACCCTGCGCTCCTGCAATCCACCCGGCGCGCCCATCTGGGCGGCGGAGTTCCAGGGTGGGCCGGTGAGCCAGTTCCTGCACCTGGGACGCACCCCGTCTCCGGAGGATATACGGCGCTGGATGCTGACCGCGGTTGGGGCGGGCGCGACCGGCATCTCGTTCTGGAACGCGCGGGCAGAGCGCATGGCGCTGGAGATGAACGGCTTTGGACTGCTGGATGGCGAAGGCGATTCGACCCCACGCTTCCGAGAAGCTGCGCGGGTGGGTGCAGCGTTGCAGCGCCACGCGGAGCTTTTCGCGCAACCGAGCTGGGGTGGCGCCGAGGTGGGCATCCTGGTCAACGAGTGGAACGCGCAACTGGCGAGCGCCTGCCCGCCAGCGGGCGACCACCTGGGTTACTCGACGCGCGGCTGGCATCGGCTGCTGTGGGAGCTGGGCGTGGCGGCCGATTTCGTCAATGCGGCGCAGGTCACCGACGACCTGGTCAACCCCTACCGGGTGCTCGTGCTGCCCTTCCCGCTGTCGCTTTCGGAAGACGTGGCCCAGAAGATCGGCTCCTTCGTTTACGCTGGCGGGGGGTTGATCTGCGAGGCTGTGCCGGGGCGGCTGGACGAACACGGCATGGCGCGACCGGGTGAGATTTCTCCCATTTTTAGCAACCTGTTCGGCGCGCGCCAGACCGGATTGCGCGTGGTGCGCGAGCCGGGAGCCGATGCTCGCTGGACGCCGCCTGAGCGGACCTGGGGGGAGTTCATTGAGGGTGGCTGGCTGGTGGGCGACGGGCCGCTTGCAGGAGTGAGCGTGCCGGCCAGCCTTTACGTGCAAACCTTCGAGCTGCAGGGCAGCCAGCCGGTGCTCAAATTCAACGGTCGCCCGGCGGGCACTTTCCGCGTCGGACGCTACGGTTGGGCCTGGCTGGTGGGGACGCTGGTGGGGCACAGCGCCACTGCCCACGCGTCAGGCGAGACTCGAGCTTTCGTGAAGCGCTTGCTCGAGCTGTGCAACGTGCGCCCCGCCCATGAAGGACGGCTGCTGCTGCGCGTGCGCTCTGTGCCAGGCAAACAGGCCTGGTTCCTGACCAATCCACAGGATGAGCCGGTCACCGAGACGCTTGAGGTGGGTGACGCGGTGGTCAAAGATTTATTGGATCAACCTTTCGAGCGCAGCGGCTCTCGCTTAACCCTCACCGTTGCAGGGTTGGACGTGCGGGTGCTGGTGCTGAGCCAACCGCACCCACCCGCTTAGCGTTTCACAATACGCCGTAGGCATTGTAGACTTCACGCAGGCTTTTGCCTTCGTGGATGGCTTGCCGCGAGGTCGACTCAATTGCGCGCCCACGTCAGTGTGAGCGACCCCTCGAACAATCCTCCAGATGGCAAGATTAACCCTGCTGGCACTTCGGCGGCGGTGTTGGTCGCTTCGATGCCGAGGCAATAAACCTCCCCCAGCCGGTCGACTGGCCAGCCCCCTTTATCCAGCCACACCCCCCACCATGGCTGGGCAGTCTGCAGCTCGATGTTGAAGCCCGCGTATTTCATCTTCACCGGCGCGCCGGTGTGGATGAACCACTTGCGCTCCGATCCATCGGGAGAGAAATCGTCCAGGTGCGTGCCATCCGGAAAATCAACGCGCAGCAGGTGGTCGATGGCGAGCATCGGGTGCGAAGCCCAGAGGAACTCGACTGGCAGCGAGGAGGTGTTTTCTACGCTAAATTCCAGTTTCAGTTGATTCGCTTCAAGCAAACGGAACGTGCGCCGCGCGCGAAAATCCTTCGCCACCCAGGTCTGGTGGACTGCTCTATCCTCGCGCTCGAGGGTTGGGGCGAACCTCACCAACCGTCCCATTATCGGCGTCTCGCCGTGTGGCTCGATGGTCGGGTAAATTTCGTCCCAGCCGGCAATGCGGTAGGTCAACCCGCCGCTGATGTCAAAAGCCACCTGCCCTTCGTAAAGCAGGTTCAGGCCTTCCGGCGGCGACAGCCATTCCAGCTTACCGCCCGGCGCAAACGCCAATGAAAAAACACCTAACTTGATTTGGATTGCCATTTTTCACCCGATGCGAACCTTTACGTTTGGTTTTCCAACCACATCACGCTCCGGCCAGTGGATGTATGGGATGTGAATTTTGTCGTCTGACATCGCGGGGTTGGTCGCCGTTTTCACCCCACCATTATATATAACTTTTTCACTTCTCAGCGAGTAGAGGAGAAGCCCCCGCAAACACCTTAAATTCGGATCTCTTTCACCACTGGCGAGTAGTTACATTACTTTCGATCAGATTCTCCGATATTATGGTTGGATTGATGGTAAAATTTCGGAGTAAAATAGGTTGATTCGTATTTGTTGGGCGATGCTAGATCTGAGTTTTCCTCGATAAGCGGTTTTTGGAGGGACGATGCGTGACCTGACCCAAGAGATTCTCGAGTTGGTGCGATTCACTTCGACCAACCTGCCCGAAGACGTCGAAAAAGCCTTGCGCGAGGCGTATGCCAAAGAAGAACCCGGTTCAGCGGCTCACGGCGCGCTGGAGACCATCCTCGCCAACGTGGAGATGACCCGGCGCAATTCCACCCCGATCTGCCAGGACACCGGCACGCCGATCTTCTTCGTGCGTTACCCGGATGGGTGGAGCCCGCGGGCGCTGCGCGAGCAGATCAAGGCGGCGGTGGCTCAGGCGACCAAACTGACCTACCTGCGCCCCAACGCTGTTGACTCCCTCAATGGCAAAAACACCGGGACCAACCTGGGCGACCAGCACTTCCCGACCATCCACTTCGAGGAGAGCGACGGTAATGAACTGACCATCGAGCTGATGTTGAAAGGCGGGGGCTGCGAGAACGTGGGCCGGCAATACTCCCTGCCAGATAACCAGCTTCAGGCCGGGCGCGACCTGGAAGGTGTGCGTCGTTCCGCGCTGGATGCGGTGTGGCGGGCGCAGGGTGAGGGCTGTGCGCCGGGATTCCTGGGCATCGCCGTGGGCGGCGACCGGGGCTCATCCTATGTGGCGTCGAAAGAGGCGCTGCTGCGCAAGGTGGATGACCACAACGCGGATGCCGAGTTGGCGAACCTGGAGGAGCGCATCACCCGCGAGTCCAACGAAATGGGCATCGGCCCGATGGGCTTTGGTGGAAAATCCACCGTGTTGGGCACCAAGATCACCGCCACCCACCGCCTGCCGGCTTCGTTTTTCGTGACCGTCTCGTACATGTGCTGGGCTTACCGCCGGCGCAAGATGACGGTCGCCGGCGACCAGGTGACTTACGAATAAAGCGAGGCGAACATGGCCATCAAATTAACCATTCCCATTGCGGATGAGAAAATCCGCGCGCTTAAGGTCGGCAATTCGGTGCTGCTCTCCGGCATCATGATCACCGGGCGCGACGCGGTGCACAAGTGGATGGCGGACACCTTCATCAAGAAAACTCGCGAGCCTGCCGGGGATGACCTGCAGGTGCTTGAAGCGATCCGCCCGCTGCTGGACGGGGGAATCATTTACCACTGTGGGCCGGTGGTGGGCGGCCTGGATACGCAGCAATACCGCTTTGTGGCGGCCGGCCCGACCACCAGCATCCGCGAAGAGCCTTACCAGGGCGACGTGATGCGCCTTTTCAACCTGAAGGGCGTGATTGGCAAGGGCGGCATGGGCGACCAGACCCTGAAAGCCTGTCAGGAGGTGCCGGGGGTGTATTTCCACGCCATCGGTGGGGCGGCTTCTTTGATTGCGCAAACGGTGCGGCGCGTGCTGGGCGTGTACAAGTTGGATTTCGGCGTGCCGGAAGCTATGTGGGTGATCGAGGTGCAAGATTTCCCGGCAGTGGTGACGATGGACGCCAACGGTAACAGCCTGCACGACAAGGTGCGCCAGGAATCGGGCAAGGTGCTGGATCAGTTGATCATCTAACGATCATCCGGCTCGGCCCGATAGTGCCGGGCAATGGCGACGACAGGGTTTTTCCTTGGGGGCGGTTTATAGACCGCCCTTTTTTCGTGGAATGCTACGTATAATGGAATGGACACAGATCACTTCGAGGAGCGGCAATGAAACGGGTGGCATTTTTATTAAAAGTCAAACCGGAGCGCATCGAGGAATACAAATCCCGCCACCAGGCGGTGTGGCCCGAAATGCTGGACGCGCTGCGGCGCAACGGCTGGCACAATTACTCCCTCTTCTTGCGCGAAGATGGGCTGCTGTTCGGCTACTGCGAGGTTCCCGAAGACCTGCAGGCGGCGGTGCGGGGCATGGCGTCTGAAGAGGTCAACGCCCGCTGGCAGGATTGGATGGCGCCGTTCTTCGAGGACATCGGCGGCAGGCACGCCGACGAAGGGTTGTTGGAGCTGGAAGAGGTTTTCCACCTGGATTAAGGTGATTTCAACTGCATTTGGTGAGGTGCGCAGATGGACATTCCATTGACCACGCCGGCATTATTGTTTCCGGCGATCTCCCTTTTGTTGCTGGCGTACACCAACCGCTTCCTGGCGCTGGCGAACCTGGTGCGCGACCTGTACGATCGCTACAAAGCCAACCCCGACCCGTTAATCAAAGGCCAGATGGCCAATTTGAATTACCGCCTCGGTGTAATCCGCGACATGCAGATTTTTGGCGTAGCCAGCTTCTTTCTCTGCGTGCTGTGCATGTTCCTGCTCTACGTGGGACTTGGCGTGCTGGCCAAATGGACATTTGGCATCAGCCTGGCGCTCCTGCTCGTCTCTCTTGGCCTGTCGCTGCGCGAGCTGCAGGTCTCGGTGGATGCGCTCAAATTGCGCATGCGCGACCTGGAATGAAAATTCTCACCTGGAACTGCCAGGGGGCTTTTCGGAAAAAATATCCGCTGGTCGCAGCGATGACCCCCGACCTGGCGGTGATCCAGGAATGCGAGCACCCCGACCGCCTGCCCTGGAAGCAGGGCAGCCCGCCCAGCGCGGCGCTCTGGTTCGGTGACAAACCCACCCGAGGGTTGGGCGTTTTCTCCTGGACGGGCCACAGCATCGAGACGGCGCCGGGGCACGACCCCGGCATCCGCCACTGCGCGCCGGTGGTGGTTGACGCGCAGGAGCCCTTTCACCTGGTGGGGGTTTGGGCGATGGACCACAAAGATGCAAAACTCAGCTACAGCGCGCAGATTTTTCAAGCGGTGGCGGCTTACCGCGAGTTCATTCTGGCGGCCGACACGGTTTTCCTGGGCGATTTTAACAGCAACTTGCGCTCCACACCGCGCTCGCGGATTGGCAACCACACCACGCTGATCAACGCGCTGAGCGGCCTGGGAATGATCAGCGCATACCACTTCGCGACCGGTGAAAAGCAAGGCAAAGAGCGCCGTGGGACGCACTACCGGGCTCGCAAGATCGACCGGCCCGGGCATATCGATTACATTTACTTCCCCACGCGCTGGATCCGCCGCTTCAAGCGGGTCGAGATCGGCGATCCGAAGAAGTGGCTGGCGTTCAGCGATCACTGCCCGCTGGTGGTGATTTTCGACGACAAAGCGGCCGAGTCATAGGCGGCCATCCGGCAGCTTGCCGGCATGCATGGCTTCAACCTGCTGCGGGGTGAACGGCGGCTCGAACAGGTTCGAGTGTTCCTGGTAACAGCGGAACAGGTCGATGATGAAATGCAGCCGGTCGGGCAGGTCGGCCCAATCGACGGCGCCGCTGTCGATTGGGCTGTCGGGTGTTGGGTCATGTTCTGCGAGGAGGCGCTCCAGGTCGGGCAGGCTAACGTTGCGGAGCGACTCGGGGAAGCCGATCGCCAGGTCTTTGCCCAGGCGCAATACCACGCCTGAAGGCAGGGAGATGGTCATCATCGTTTCGGTGATCAGCCGGCGAAGCTGTATTCTCACTTCGGCGAGCCAGGCCTGGATGGCGCGGTCGAGGGCGGTGGGGCGGCGAAGCAGCCGCCGGAGATACAGGTGTGCCAGGTGAAACCAGCCGTTCCAAGGAAAAATGCTGCGAAAGAGCGCGCGGGAGAATTCTAAAAAACTGATATAACCGGCATCCAGGCTTTCGGCGATCTCGGGCTGCAGGCGCGTCTGCTCATGAAAGCCGATCTCGATATTGCCCAGCAGGATGAGCTGCGCTCGGGTGTTGGCATCCGCCTCGGTCAGCGCCTGCGCGTAATGGTGGAAAGCCATGCGCAGGTAGCCCTGGCCGTCCGGCGGGTCGCCCGGGCGAAGCTGCTCACAAAAGCGGTCGACCCGTTCCAGGTCTATCTGAAGGTCGGTGAAGCAGGTCTGGTAGAAACGGGCAAACTCGTACCCGATCTCCTCAAAGACCTTTCGATTACCGCGACCGACCGCATCGGAGGCGCGCTCGATGGCCGGTAAGAAAGCGCTTGATCTCAGGGTGAGTGTCCGCGAGCCGGCGACCTGGTTGCCACCCTGGATGTTGATTGCCGCGGCCACTCCTTCGGAAGCTTGAACTGCGGAAGGTGATTGCATCAGGCGGCGTTCCAACAGGCGGGCGAGATCCTCTTTGCGGATGGTTTGCCCGGCTTGCTTGGATGCCCAGGTTGCGAAGGTGCACCAGTTGGCCATCGGGCCGGTGCGGGCGGCCAGGACCGCCGAAAGCTCGTGGTAGCATTGGGTGATCTGCAGGTTGCGGATCACTCCATCTTCCAGGCTCTTGATCCGGAGAACGTCCTCCAGGGTGGGTTGATGTTGATCGGATGACATGGTGGTAGTTGCGGTTCTAGTCGTTCTCCAGCAGCGAAAGAACCGGATCTCTCGTGTCGCCGCCCAGTTTTTTCCAAGCGCGCTCGAAGATGCGGCGCACCTCTGCGATGGACGGTGGGGGCTGGTAGCGGTAGGCTGCCAGTCGCTCCAGAACCACGTGCCGGGCGCGCCGGCGCGCCGTTTGACCCTGGGACTGCTGAAACGAGTGCCAGGACAGCCGGTCGAACAGATCGCTGGACCAGTAGGATTCGCGGTAGTGGTCGAGGGTAGTGTCGGCTTGCACGTAGCCATGCTCCACGCCCTCGCGGATGATCTCCAGCCAACTGGCCGGATCGCTGGCGGGGATGCCCTGGCGCAACCGGGCAAGGGCGTCGCGAAGCTCGCAATCGGCGATCATTTGCTCGGGGCTAAAGATGTCGTCAAAGCTGAGCACCCCAACGTAGTGCAGATCATCGCAACCGGTCAGCACCCCGAAAGCGCCAGCGATGCCTTTTTCCAGCCCGGCCTGCAATCCGGGGCGCTTGGCCTGCGTGCCGAGCATCATCGAGTAACCCGACGATGGATTGTAAAAGCGATTGACCTGCGCGCTGGCCCAGTACATCCAGGCGCACTCGGGCATCCCGCCCACGATGGTGACCATGCGCAGATCGACCGGGAACATGCCGGCTGAGAACCAGACCGGCTTGCCTTCGCCAACGATGTGCAGGGTGACCGCCCCGCCGAGGGCTTCGGCGATCGAGAGTACCCAGGCCGGGCGGAAGACGACCGGGGCCGAGACGCCCGCAGCCGGGTAGGTGGTGACCGAAAATTCCTGCCAGCGCCGGCGGTGCTGCACGGCCAGGTCGAACTCGTACCCCGACAGGCGCAGCGGGCTGACCGAAAAGATACCGGTGCTGCGCATCGGTTGTCCAAACGCCTCCGCCATGTCAAAGAGCGTGTCCAGCGCTTCGGGGGGGTGGAGCGTATCCAGGGTGGGGCCACCGGCAGCGAACTCGGCCCCGATGCGATACTCGACGATGGCCTGCAGTTGCGCGGGCACATCGCGCGGCACGCCCGGCACGTAACTGCCCAGGCCACGGCTGCGCAGGCACTCGACGCTCCGCGTGGCCTCGATCACGTTGGCGGTGGTCATCAGCTCGATCTGGTCGTTGTGCGGGTTGTGGTAATACTGGCACATGTCGCCCACAGTACAGGTCAGCGCGGCGGGGTCTGGCGCAGGCCGGGTCGACCAGTGGGCTTTCATCTGGGCGAGGTGCTCTTCGACCAGAGCCGGAGGGAAATAAGCGCGATTCCCGGTGATGCGCACGCCAGCCCTGGCGAGTGCCTGGATGGCGGTGTCGTTTTCGACTGCCAGGCCAATCTCGTCCAGCACCTGCAAGGCCGCCTGGTGCATGCGTTGAAGCTCGCCGGTAGAAAAACCGGCCTGTTCTTGCAGCAATAAAATTGGATTCACGCCTTGCCTTTGCGTAGTCTGGCTTACCCTTTAAGGCCGGTGGTGACGATGCCCTGGACGATATTCTTCTGGGCGACAAAGTAGAGGATGATGCAGGGGGTCATGAACATGACGCTGGCGGCCATTTGCACGGCCAGGTCGCCGCCGCCGCGGAACGAGCGCAGGTAATTGATCCCCAGCGCCAGGGTGTACATGTCGCGGTCGTTGAGGTAGATCAGCGGTCCCATGAAGTCGTTCCAGTTGCCCATGAAGGAGAAAATGGCGATCGTCGCCAGGGCGGGTTTGGCCAGCGGAAGGATGATGCGCCAGTAGATCAACAGCTCGTTTGCGCCGTCCACCTTGGCGGCCTCGTCCAGCTCGGAGTTGATCGTCAGGAAGAACTGGCGCAGCATGAAGATGGAGAAAGCCGGCCCGAAGAAAGGCGGCAACACCAGCGGCAGGTAGGTGCCGACCATGTTCAGAATCTTGAAGAGGATGAAGGTCGGCACCATCGTCACCGGATAAGGGATCATCATGGTCGCCAGGACGATGAGAAACAACACATTCCGGCCGGGGAAGCGCAGGCGCGCGAAGGCGTAAGCCACCATCGAGGCCGAGAGCAATTCTCCGGTCACGGCGATCGCTGCGATGAACACGCTGTTCTTCAAGAAGGTGAAGAAGGGGATCAGCTCGAAGACCTTGGGGTAGTTGCTCCACACCAGCGTGGAAGGGATGAACTCGGGCGGGAAGCGGATGCCCGCGCCGTATGGTTTCAATGAAGAGGACACAGTCCAGAAAAAGGGCAGCAGGATGGCCGCGCTGGCGACGGCGAGCAGGCCGTAGATGAGCACCTGTCGCCAGACATCCGCAACGACTCGGCGGAAGGACTTGCGATGTTTTAACGTCGTGGTTGGGGCGGTGATAGATGCCATCTCAGTTGCCTCCTCCGCCTTCGTAATAGACCCAACGCCCGGAGCTGCGCCACAAGATCAACGTGCAGGTGAGGATGATGATGAACAACAGCCAGGCGAGGGCAGAGGCGTAGCCCATTTCGAACCAGTTGAAGGCGTTGCGATAAAGATAGAGTAAAAAGAACAAGGTGGCATTCGCCGGACCTCCCCCCGTCATGATGTAAGATGTGGTGAAAGTCTGGAAGGTGCCGATGATGCCCATGATGAGGGTAAAGAGCAGCACCGGGGTGATGAGCGGCAGGGTGATGTTCCTGAAACGGTGCCAGCCGTTTGCGCCGTCGATCTTGGCGGCCTCATGAAGCGAGACCGGCACGCCCTGCAGGGCGGCAAGGAAGATGACCACGTTGCCGCCGATGCCCCACAACCCCATGATGATGAACGCCCACAGGACATACCGGGGGTGGCCCAGCCAGTTGGGACCGTCGATCCCTACCAATCCCAACAGGAAATTCAGGATGCCAAAGCGATAATTGAAGATCCAGGCGAACACGATGGCCACCGCAACGCCGGAGATGAGCGAGGGCAGGTAGAAAATGGTGCGAAACACGCCTGAGGCGACTATTTTTTGGTTGAGCAACATGGCCACCGAGAGCGCCAAAATGATCGACATTGGAACGCTGATGAAGGTGAAGGTGGCGGTGACCTGTAAGGACTTGGCGACGAATGGATCGGAGAACATGCGCTCGTAGTTGGCCAGGCCGACCCACACCGGGGCTTTGATCATCTTGTAGTCCGTCAGGCTGAGGTAGATCGAAGCGACCATCGGGCCTAATAAGAAGACTACGAAACCGATCAACCATGGGCTGAGGAAAAGATACCCCATCAGCGCCTCGCGCTTGCGCATGTTCCAACGGAACAGGCGGCGCACGCTTGAGGCAGGCGATTCAGGTGCCAGCGGGTATTGCGCCATTTTTGTCTCCTGATTTTGCTCTCATGTTTCGACCGTTCAACTCAATCTAAAGGGCATGCGTGCTGCTCTTGTCGCTGAGTGGATGCGGTGAAACCGTCTCATATCATTAAACACCAGATTATCCGAGTGGCAGCCAAATCGATAGTGTTCCAATTTTTCTGTAAAATGTGGGGCAAAGCCCACATTTTACAGAAAATATATTACATAATCGCCAAATCGAAGGAGGCAACAGTGAATTTGTGAAGGTGGTCGGTAAGGGCGGATCAGGGCTCCGCCCTTACCGGTATCCAGGCGCCGGTCGACCGAGCCGTCCGGCGCCTCAATGCGACAGTGGCTAGAAGCGACAGTTGCAGTCGTCCACCAGGCTGGCGGTTCGAGCCAACTCTTGATCCACCAGCGGGGCAGCGGTGCTCATCGCCTGCTGGGCGGTCTTGTCACCGATCATCACCAGGTCGAGCTCGGCCTGGATCAAGCCGGAGATTTTGTCCCACTTGGCGCCCGAGCCCGGAACGCGAATATTCTTGGGGTCGGCGATGATGTCGGGGATTTTGTCCCAGCCGTATTCAATGTGTTCGGGGGTCAGGAAGAGGTCGATGCGGTCTTTCAACAGCGGGATGCCCGGATAATATTGCACGAACTCCTCGATGGCGTCGGTGGTGTAATCGCGGATGTACTGCCAGGCGGCCTTGGGCATCTTCGATTTATCCGCCATCGCCCAACATTCCAGGTGCATGTAGAAAACGCGCCCGCCGCTGTCGGTTGTCGGGGGCAGGCAGGTAGACCAGTTGAGCCCCTGTTCGCGGGCGGCTTTCATGTCGGCGATGTTCCAGGCATAACCCAGGTACATCGAAACCGCGCCGGTGATGAACGCGTTGGCTGCTCCCTGCAGGGCAGAAAGCTCGGTGGCGGGGATGGCGCAATCATCTTTGAGCGCCAGGTCGGCCCAGAACTGGATGGCTTCGGTGGCCGGCGCTTCGGCGATGGTGCATTTGGTCTCATCGGCGTTGAACACGTCGCCGCCGTTAGACCAGATCCAATACAGCCACGGCACGAACCAGGTCTCGTAGGTGACGCCCCACTGGTTGATCGTGTTGCCGCCGGTGGTGTCCACGGTCAGCGCTTTGGCAACTTCCTTCATCTTGGTCCAGGTCCAATCGGCGTTCGGGTACTCCTGACCGGCCGCATCGAAGATGTCTTTGTTGTAGAAGAACAGCGCAGGACCGGGGTAGAAATCGCGCACGATGGAGTAAAGCCGTCCCTGCCAGCTGCTGGCGGCCACCGCCGCGGGTTGGAAGTCGTCCATCTTCCATTCGGGGTCGGCTTCGACGAATGGCGTTAAATCTTTCAGCACGCCGTTCTGAGCGTAAGGAGCCACGTAACCCTCCCACATGTCGAACACGTCGGGCGGGGTTCCGGCGGCTACCAGGGTCTGCAACTTTTCGAAGTAGTTGGTCCCCGGCGGGGGTTGCTCCACGGTGACCTTAACCCCTGGATTCCTGGCGGTGAAATCGGCGCTGAAACGATCTTGCAGCCCGCGAGATTGTTCCGTCGCGCAGCAGAGCAAGACCTTGAGCTCGCCCTCCTCCAGTCCCGATGGAGCGCCCCCTGAAACATCCTCGGTCGGTGCTTCAGTCGATTGGGCTTTCGGGGCGCAGGCAGCCAGAACCAGACCCGCCGACCCGACGCCCAGCATCTTCAGCATCTGGCGTCGGGATTTCGAAAATGGTGAGTGTCCTTTCATTCGTTCCTCCTCTAGCGTTTGGTACTCATGGCAGTCGTTACCGGTTGGTCGATCGGTGTGTTGGGAACAATCGGCAATTTGGAACCTCCTTTTCATCGCCTCTCATGCGGGGTTGGTAGGGATATCATATTTCACCCAAATTTCCAACGGGGTGGAATATGCCGGTAAGTTGATCCATTCACCCTGCGCGTCGAAATCGCGGTGGGGCAGGTTGTTCACCCACACCTCCTGAATGGGTTGGCCGGCAGGGTGCCTCAGGCGCAAGCGGATGCGACGCGGCGGGTTGCGGCGTGGCGGTTGCAGCCGCACGAAAATGGACCCGGTTGCGACAGCGGAGTGAACCTCAAAACTCGTCTCGCCGAAGTGCGTGGCGGCGCGCTGCACACTGATTCGTTGGCCATGCTCGAGCCAGGCGCGTGGCACAGCCTGCCCGATGACCAGCTCATCGCCGTGTTCCGCCAGGAGCATCAGGCGCAGCCACGAGTTGGAGTTGGCTTCGTCGGAGGATTTGAAATGGTCGCCGCGCCAGTGTTGCAGGTCCGGCAGGGCGTGCTCGCACATCTGCACCGTATCGGGGAAAAAGGCCGAGGTGAAGGCGTTGAAGTAGGCGCGCAGGTAATGCTTTGGCTCGTCGCGCCAAAGGTACAAAGGCGGAAAGAGCAGCAGGTTGGATTGCATCGAAAACCCGCCGATGTCAAACCACTGCCGCTCGAAGTCGTCCGCCTGGTAACCGTACTGGTCGGATAGGAACAGGTTGTCCTCGTAGTCCTCCAGGATCCACAGCGCGGCAGGGTCGTCGGGAGGGATGATGCCGCAGTACACCAGGTGAGAGGCGCCTTCCAGCACCTCGCGCAGCCAGCCAAAGTCACGACCGCGGCGCTCCTGGTGGGCGGGGAAATGTGGCACCCAACGCCCGTCGCGCAGGCGCACCACCGGCGAGCGGGCACAGGCCTCATAGAAGCCGGCTTTCAGGTCGCGGTTGAAGGCTTCGGCTTCCTGTGCCAGCCTGGCAGCCTCGGGGTGGTCGATCTCGCCCAGCACGCCGGCCGCGGCGTGGAACCCCCACCCGGCGTAGGCGTTGGTCGCCAGCCAGGTCCAATAATCGGTGACATCTTCGAGCGAGCCACTGGGCAGAAAACCGTACGAGATGGAGCCACGCTGCATGGTGGCACGGCGCTCCCGGATGATCCATTCGCATCCCTTGACCAGTGCAGGGGCGATGCGCTCCAACCAGGCGCGGTCGCGGGTGTAGTAGTAATGCTCCGCCAGGGTCCACAAGATCCAGCCGTGGTTGCGGTTGTAACCTGCCTCTTCGTAGCCGCCGGAGCCGTACAGCACGCCCTCCTGGCTCTGGAAATTCCCGGGGAGTGGAACGCTGCTCTGGTAGTGAACATAGAGCTCGAGGCAGCGTTCGGCTTCGGCGTGGTAGCCGCGGCGGTCGAGGTCATGGATCGCCATGCAGCCCTCGTCGGGAAAAGAGCCGTAGAAGAAACCGCCGCAGCGCGCCACGTTGCGATCTGCGCCTGGCTCGCGGTCGTTGATGACCAACATATGCATCAGGTGGGTGCTGTAAAAGTGGTTAATCGTCTCGTTGGGCGTGACGATCTGCGCGCCCTGGGCGATGCGCCGGCGCCAGAATTCTGCCACCTGGTCTTTCAGAGCGTCAAATTTCAACGCCTGCAGGCGCTCGCGCTCTGCGGGCGTGTTCAGGTCGATATGTGGGATCCTGATCTCGACCGCCCGCGACACGCCAGGCGGCAGGATAGCCTTGTAGACGACTCGCCTGTCCTGCAAGTGGAGGTCGCCTGTGGCGCCGGTATCGAAGTAGAAACGCAGCCTGTCGCCCTGGGTTACCCACCCGTTCTCCACCGCCAGGGTCTCGATCCCATCCTCGTCAACCTGGGTGGTCATTGGCAGGGTCACCACCTTCGGCGTGTCGCTCAGGTTGGTAAAGGTGATGCGCAGCATGGCTACGACGGGGTCATCCCCCGGCATGCGCTCGGTCAGGCTATCACCCCACAGCCAGGTCGCATAGGCTTCCTGGTCGTAAACCACCTCCTCTTTCTCCCAGATCGTGCGGATGATGGGCAAGGTGTTTTCGAGAATTGAGCGGTAGCCCGGCTCGACATCCGGCAAGCCGAGCTTGAAGCGCAGCATCCTGCCCTGCCAGCCCAGGCGCGGAGTGTCTTTGCCGGGCACTTTGCGGATGTAGGTGTCGGTGATGAACAGGTCGCCGCTTGGCTCGACGGCGAATTTCTGGCGAGAGCCCTCGCAACCGATGGTGAAGTAGATGCGCGAGGTCTTGCGCGGCATATTTAGCCAGGAGCGTTCCCAGGTCTGCTCGGGCAGTTGGTGAATCTGTTGGTAAAGAGTGGGCTGGTGCTCGGCTTCCCATGTGGCCTCGAACGCAGCGAAGCTGTGCGCCTGCCCGGCGGTGCGCACCAACAAGCCCAGGTCGCGCAGGTAGACCGGACCGCGCAAGACGTCGCGCAGGCTGAAGGAGACCCCGGGCAGCCCGGCGAGGGGGACTTCTGGGCGCAGGGTGAGGATGGTGTCGTCGAAGGAGTTGCGATCTTCGTTCTCGGCGTAACGCACGGATGCCACGACGCCCGAAATTTCGTTTCCACTCAGCGATGATTGCCAGGAGTGGTCGCCATCCAACCTGGTCAGAGCATTGGCAGCCTGCACCTGCAAGACTGCGCCGTTGAAGGCCTCCAGGTGCCCGTTTCGGTTGGTCAACCGCGAGTCCAGGGCTTTCCATTCGATCGAGACCTGGGCTTCCTGCCAGGTCGAATCGGTGAAGGCTGCCACCCGGGCAATCTGAGCGCCGCCGGCGTTCACATTCAGGCGCAGCTTGAGCGTGCGGCGGAACTCGGCGGGGAAATCGACCTCGGCGGGGAATTCCTGGCGGTTGAGGGGCAAGAAGCGGAAGGTCCAGGTGTCACCGGCGGGGTCGAGGATGCAGTCGGCGGGCTGCCAGACGCCGTTCGTCCAGTCGTCGTTGGCCAGCCAGCCGCTCTCGCCTGCGCCGACCACTACCCCTTTGGCCACGCGCACCCGCGGCCAGGAGCTGCGCCAATACTCCACTTGAACGTCTCCAGCCTGCGGGGCGCTGCCCGGTGAAAAGGCGACCAACACGGCCTGGATGTCGCGCGGGTCTTCCCACCAGATCTCCACCTGGTGTGGCGATGGTTTCACCTGTTTGGCCGCGAACGGCACGACGTCGACGAAGTTGCCAAATTGGAGGGACATAACGATCTCCGTAACCGGTCAATAGGTGGCGCGGCCGCCCGATAAGTCGAACACAAAGCCGGTGTTAAAACTGGCTTCATCCGAGACAATCCAACAGGCCAGCGAGGCCGTCTCTTCCACCGTGCCCAGGCGCTTCATCGGGATGCGCTCGGTCATGTACTTCATTTGCTCTGGCGAGGTGCGCTCATTGAGCGGCGTGCGGATCACAGCCGGGGCAATGCCGTTGACGGTCACGCCGGTGTGCGCCACTTCCTTGCCGACGGCTTTCACGATCCCGATCACACCGGCTTTCGAAGCCGAGTAGCCGATCATGCCGGGATTGCCTTCTTTACCGGCGATCGAGGCCACCAACAGGATACGTCCGTAATTTTGGGCCAGCATGGGTGGGAGGGCATACTTGGTCAGGTAATACGTGCCGACCAGGTTTACGTTCAGGACGCGCAGGAAATCGGCGCTGTCATAATCGATGATATTGGTGCCAGTCGGTCCGACGATTCCGGCGCTGTTGACCAGGATGTCGAGCCTCTCGAACTGGTTGAGGACCTCCCGGATGGCTTGCCTGACCGCCTGTTCGTCGCCGATGTCGACGATCATGGGGATAGCCTTACATTGCGAAGCGACGCGGTCGAGGTTCTCGGCGTCCAGGTCGAAGATGACGACCCGTCCGCCCTCGGCTGCAATGCGGCAGGCGATGCCTTCGCCGATGCCGCTGGCGCCGCCGGTGACGATTGCCACCCGGCCTTCGAAGCGTGATTGGATCATGATTGACTCCTCACGAGCTGCGGTGTCTGGTAGAGTGTTTTCCCGTTGACTTCGATGTGCGTGTCAACCAGGTAGCGCGAAATTGCCTCCAGGTCGGGGGTAATGCCCAGCCCGGGCGTTTCAGGGAGGTGGATCTGGCCGTTGGCATCCAGCAGCAGGTGCTCGCAGGTCAATTCCCAGGCCAGCGGCTTGAGCTCGCCAGGGTACTCGCACAGGTGGTGGTCTTTCAATCCCGCGTACGGCTGCAAGGAAGCGCTCAAGGCGAGGTGCGAGGTGAAAGTGTGGTTGACATACGTCACGCCGTGCGCCAAAGCAGAATCGACGACGCGCCGTGCGGCGGTGATGCCGCCGACCCGCCCCGTGTCGATCTGGATAAAGCCCACCCCGGCATACTCGATCATGTGAGCGGCCAGGTGTTCGTTGTGAGCGCCTTCTCCGCCGGCCAGCTTGACGGAGCCGCTTAGCCCCGCTAGCCGTCGGTAGGCGCTCAGGGCGCTGGTATGAAAAGGCTCTTCCAACCAGGTGACGCGGCACTCCTGAAGGGCGCGCAGCCGGGACGAGGCGACTTCGACGTCGGTGCCCCAGATGGTTCCCGCGTCGATGCACAAAATTCCTTCCTCGCCCAACCCTTCGCGCGCGGCTCGCACCAGCTCGGTGTCATTCTCCAATGATCCGCGCCCGTAGGGACCCCAGCCCATTTTGATCGCGCGATAACCGGCTTGCCGGGCGCGATGGGCTTTTTCATGCGTTTCGGCGGGGGTGTCACCAAACAGGAGCGAGAAATAAGGCGTTTTGGGGTGCGCCCTGCGATAGCCCAGCAGGCGGTAAACCGGCTCGCCGCGCAATTTGCCAAGCAGGTCCCACAAGGCGACATCGATACCCGAGAGGGTGTGGTCGGCCTGAAGCAGGTCCATGCTGTTTTCGCGCACCCGCTGGTGGATGCGAGCGATATCCTCGACCCCATCGAGTGGTTGTCCAAGGACCGAGACTTCGACCGGTTTGCAAGCGCTGTGCGACATCGGGCAGACCAGGCTGGCGATCGTCACCAGCGGAGAGGCTTCGCATTCGCCCCAGCCCACCTCGCCGCCGGCCACGACGCGCACGAGCAGGGCGTCCTGGCTGCCATCGCCGATGTCTTCGATGACCGGCATGGCGAGGTAGAAGAAGTCGATGGCTTCGATCTCTGGCATGCTGTGCGTCAGAACGTGATGGTCAAGCCGCCATCCACGGTGATGACCTGACCGGTGATGTAGGAAGCATCGGGACCGGCAAGGAAATAGGCCACGCCGGCGATCTCCTCGGGCAGGCCGGCTCGCCGGAGGGGCAGGTGATGGCCGTCCACATAGTTTTGCCGGAACCAGTCAGACTCGAGCTCGTTGACGCCGTTGACCACCGCCATGGGGGTGTCGATGAAACCGGGGGCGATGGCGTTGACCAGGATGTTGCGCGAGGCGAGCTCGAGGGCGAGGCCTTTGCAATACTGGTTGACGGCCGCCTTGGATGCGGCATACGCGCTGGCATTGGCTTCGACCCGCTCGCCGTGAATCGAGGTGATGTGAATGATCCGACCACCGTCGGTCATGAAAGGCACCGCCAGGCGGGTCATCAGCACCGCGCCGTCGAACATGATATCGAACGGTTTGCGCCAATCCTCCAGCGTTGAGTCGACCGAGTGGGCGCTCATATAGACGCCGGCGCAATTAACCAATGCGTCCAGACGTCCCCATTCCTTCTCAATCATGCTGCGGGCGCGTTCGGCGGTCTCCGCCATTTCATATGCCCCGGGACACACCAGGTGCTTGCCGGGTGGAAAAGTCTCGAGCAAAGATCGCAGCAGTGACTCGCGGCGAGCCATCAGGCACACTTCCCAACCCTCTCGCGCAAACCGCTCGGCGGTCGCCTTGCCGATGCCGGATGAGGCTCCTGTCACGACAACTCTGGGTGGATGACCTGGCATACACCTCCAACTTCATGTGGAAGGCTGGATTTGTTGACAAAATTACATGACTTCTCTATACTACAACAAATTGTCATTTGTCGCAAGCCATAAGACAAGAAATATAGCAGGTTAATATCTGGGAGCGACAATCGTCGGGGAAGGGTTGGGCTCACGGAGGGTTCTACGGGAGAACCGGGCCAGAGGACGATATGGCAAAAGATCAGGTAACGGCCGAAGAAGTCAGTCAGGCGATCATGCAGCGCATCACCACCGGGCAATATGCCCCCGGCGACCACCTGCCATCGGTGCGCGACTTGGCGCAACAACTCAAATCCAATCGCAATACCGTCAACAAGGCTTACCAGATGCTGCAGGAGCTGGGCGTCCTAGAAAGCACTGCCAGCGGAAGGAAGGGGTTTGTCGTCCGTCCGGTCACCCAACTGGGCAGTAAGAAACGCCACGACCTGATCGATTACTTTCACCACCAGTCGGTCAACCTGGTGTGGCAGGGCATGGCGGCGGGCATCTCCTCGGACGAAATGCTCGACCAGCTTACCGCTGCCGTGAGCGAAGTGTACGGACAGAGTGAAGTGCAGTTGAAATTCTTCGAGTGCAACCGGCATGATTGCGAGGAGATGGGGCGTAACCTGAGCAAAATCCTCAACCTGCCCGTTGAGTACGACCTGCTGCCGAAATTTTACGCCAACATCAGGGTCGAAACCCGCGCCAACGACCTGATCATCACCACCTTTCACCACCTGGCTGAAGTGATCGAGGCGATTCGCAAGGTGGGTGGCAAGACCGGCAAGGTGGTCTGCATCGATACGCGCCCAACCCCCGAAGTGCTCCTGCAGATCGCCCGCTTGCCTGGAGCGCGCATTGGGGTGGTGAGCACGATGGAAAACACTTCCAACATGCTCAAACACCTGATTTACAGCTATCACCCCGACCGCGACATCCAATCGGTGACGATCGAAGAGCCCGAGCGGGTGAAAGAGCTGGCAAGCACCTGCCAGCACCTGATCGTCACGCATACCTGCAATGCGGATGTTAAGACGCTGACCGGTCGGGACCCGGATGTGGTGGTGAATTTCCAGATCGACGACCAATCCATCCTGTTCTTGCGGCAACGCATTTACGATATCCAACGGGAAAAATCCACTGCGCTGCCGGTGGTTACCGAACCGGGCGTTTGACAACCCTTTCATTAAGGAGACAATCGACATGGGCGAGCAAGTCATCGATCTTTCAACGCGCGATTTGAGCCTGCAACTAACATCTCGTGACGGGCGACTGGCGCTGGTCAGGTGGCGCTCGGGCGACACCGTCTGGGCTGATGAAGGCATCGATCCCCCCTGGTTCGGAATCTGGGTCGATGGGGCGGCGATCGACAGCCGCAACCTGGCTCTGACCGAGACGGCGCTGGACGAGTCAGTCGGCGGGCTGCGCCATTTCACCGCGCGTTTGAGTGGCAGCGGGATCGAGGTCGAGCAACATATCCAGGTTTATGCCGACACCGCACTGGTGGAGTGCTGGCAAGTGTTGCGCAACACGGGTCGGCAGTCTTGCCGGGTGACGCGCGTCGATTCCATCTCGATTGACCTGCCGGCCGGGGGGCGAGAGTTGATGCATTACACCGGCGACTGGGGCAGCGAGTTTGAGCCCGTTCTCCGGTCGCTGCAAGGCGATATTCGCCTCGAATCGCGCACGGGGCGCTCCTCCAAAGGTCAGCATCCCTGGTTCGCCCTCTTCACCGACAAGCAGGGCGTGCTCTCGGGTTCGGTGGCCTGGTCGGGGAACTGGGTGTGGCGTTTCGAACCGCAGGACGGGGGTGGGGTGCGCCTGAGCGGCGGATTGAACGATTGGGAATTTTTTAAGGATCTTCGCCCCGGCGAAACGATGGACAGCCCGCCGGTGGTGCTGGTTTTAGGCCGGGACCTCAATGACGTATCGCAGCAGTATGCCCTCGCCGGGCGGCGTTTTTGGTACCCGCGGAATGCGCTCTCGGCCAGCCAGCCGGTGGAGTGGAATCACTGGTGGAGTTACGAAGACCAGGAGATCAACGAAGCGGTGTTCCTCAACAACGTCCGGGAGGCAGCTCGCCTGGGCATCGAGGTGTGCACGCTGGACGCGGGCTGGTTTGGTCCGAGCGAAAAGGGCAGCGAATGGTACCAGTACCGTGGCGACTGGCACCTGGTCAACGACGCCCGCTTTCCAGGTGGGATTCGCCGCCTGGCAGATGAAACCCACGCGCTGGGGATGAAGTTCGGCATCTGGTGCGAAATCGAAGGATTGGGCGTCAATGCGCAACTGGCCCTCGACCGCCCCGACTTCGTCGCCAGGCGCGACGGAGAGCGACTGGGGTATGTGTGCTTTGGCAACCCGGCGGTGCAGGAATGGGCTTACCAGACGCTGCGCCGCCTGATCGTAGAATACCGGGCAGACTGGATCAAGCTGGATTTCAACCTCGACCCGGGAGCCGGCTGCAACCGCACGGATCATGGGCACGGGGCCGGAGACGGTCTCTATGAGCACTACCGCGGTTACTACCGTACGCTGGAGCGGTTGCGGCGTGACTTCCCCGAGGTGGTGCTGGAAAACTGTTCGTCTGGCGGGCTGCGCATCGACCTGGGCATGTTGCGCCGCACCGATATGACTTTCTTGAGCGACCCGGACTGGCCGGTGCACGATCTGCAAATCTTCTGGGGCGCAAGCACGATGCTCGCCCCAGATACCCTGTTGCATTGGAGCTTCTGCGAGTGGCGCAACGTCAACCCGCCCCCGCAGCAGAATTTCAACCCGCGCGACCCCAAGCTGACCCAGGCCCAACTGGATTACTACACGCGCATCTCGATGCTCGGGTTGTACGGCTTCTCTCAAAAGCTGCCCGACCTGCCGGCCTGGGTCTCGGAGCGGCTGGCTTTCCACACCGGCCTTTACAAGCAGGTTGTGCGGCGTTTTGTGCGTGAAGCCGATCTCTTCCGCCTGACCGGTCAGCCGCGCCGCGACGGCAGCGGAGACCGCTGGTGCGCCTTCCAGTACAGCCTGCCGGGTCAGGACGAACACCTCTTGTTCGTCTTCCGCATGCCCGGCGCAGAAAAAGAGCGCTGGGTGCACCTGGAGGGCTTGCAGGCAGACCGCGCCTATCAAGTGGAGGGTTTCGAGGGAGAATATGGCGGGCAATATTCCGGAAGCCAATTGATGGAGCAGGGCATTTGCTTCGCGGATCTGCTCGAAGAAGGTTCCGCATTGCTGCGCATCGGCGCGTGAAGAGTGTGGTTTGCTGTGAATGGAGGCAAAAATGGATGAGATCCGGCACGTCCTGGCTGTTCAAGATGAATTGGGGGAAGGTCCGCTGTGGGATCCTGACGAGCAGGTGCTGTACTGGGTGGACATCGAAAGGAAGTTGTATCACCGCCTGCGCCCGAGCGATGGCGCTCACGAGGTGGTGGAAGTCGGCGAGAAGGTGGGTGTGCTGGCCCTTCGCCAAGCGGGTGGAATGGTCATGGCGACCGACTTTGGCTTTGCCTTTTGGGACGCTCAGGAGCGCAAGCTCCAGCGCATTGCCGACCCGGAAGCCGATAAACCCCAGTCGCGCTTCAATGACGGCGCGGTGGACCGGCGCGGGCGATTTTGGGCCGGCACACTCGGCGACGATTATAAAAACAGCCTGTACCGGCTTGACCCAGACCTATCGCTCCGGCGCATGGAGACCGGGATCGATGTGTCCAATGGCATCGGTTGGAGCCTGGACAACCGGGTGATGTACTTCACCGATTCCTCACCCTGCGTGATTTACGCTTACGACTATGACCTGGCGACCGGCAACATTGCCAACCGGCGGGTTTTCGTCGACAGCTCGGACCGGCCGGGTGTGCATGATGGTTTGACAGTGGACAGCCAGGGTTTTGTGTGGAGCGCCCGCTGGGACGGCTGGTGCGTGGAACGCTACGATCCAGACGGCAAGCTGGAGCGCACTTTGCGCCTGCCGGTGCAGCGCCCAACCAGCGTGATGTTCGGCGGGGCGAACCTGGACGAGTTGTACATCACCTCGGCGCGCATGGAGTTGAGCGAGGCCGAGCTGGCCCAGGCACCCCTCTCCGGCGACCTGTTCTGCGCGTATGTGGGTGTGAAAGGGCTGCCCGAACCGAAATTCGCCGGGTGATTGGACCGGGTGGAGCTATTCTACCCAGTAATAGATCGGGTAATCTTGCTGGGGGATGTAGCCGAGTTTTTCCGCCAGGTTGCTGGAGGCTTCATTGTCCCAGAAGCATTCCCAGTTCGGATGTTTGCCGCGTTCCAGGCTGGCCTCGATGAAGGCGCACGCCGCCAGGAAGCCCAATCCCCGCCGGCGATATGGCTCGGCGGTGAAGATGTCGATTTCGTATCCCCGGCTGGAGGCGTAGACCGCGGTGCACTGGCTGGCGACCTGCTCTCCGTCAAGAATCAAAATGCCCAGCCCGCCGGCGAGAAAAGCCTCGGTCGATGCCCAGGTGGGTGGAATCTCGCCGGCATAACGGCTTCCGCTTTCATTTAACAGCTCCCGGTCGATCAGGCTCAGGCGCATCCCAGCCGGGATGCACTCACGCCAGCCGGTATGCCGCTCAAAGCGCTCCCGGCTGAATTGAAACTGGCGGCGGAAGATGGGATAAAACTGCCTGCCCTGTAAAATCACCTGCATTGCCGGTTCCCAGGCTGGGGGATAAGGATAGAGAATGAAACCCCGCTCCTCTTGCCTTTTCGATTCTGCGACGAAGACCTCATGGAGGGTGCGCCGGATATCCGCCAGCATCTCAATTTCTGGCGGGTCGCCTGCCAGAAAATAGTAGCCGGAGGAGGTCCAGATCATCGCCAGGCGGGGATCTTTAGGCTGGTCGACGAAGACGCGCCCGGGGTTCATCCCCTCGAGAATGGCGCCGGGGAGGAGGCAATGCAGCCCCGCGAACAGGGACGCGGCGCGATGAAATTCGGTGATGGCCAGTTCATGCATGGGTGCTTCCTAGATAGTCGATCTGGGTTGGACAAGGGCTATTCGACCAGTTTCCCAATCACCTGAACGCAGGGGCGGGTAAACACATCCGCCTGGTGGGGCGCGTCGGGCAGCTCGGAGGTCAGGTCGAGACCAGCATAGTGCAGGCGCTCGTGCAGCTCTGGTCGCCAGCGCGGGCAGTCGGTCACATCGTAGACGATGCCATCGAAGGCGACCCATTTACGCGCGCCGCGCTCCCCGTTGTGGCGGCGCAGCTCGAGCGGGGTGACGGTGCGATCGGGGATGCTCACGCAGATCATTATAATGTCGAATGCCGAGCGATGAATGTTCAAATGTGGTTGTCGATGTAGATTGGTGATGGAGGATTGTTGGAAGGCTATTTACGAACGGCTGAGTTTTTCCGAATTGTGCACCGCTCGATCAGGCCTACAACTATAATTATGTTATCAAGATGCCCTGTGGGACGCGGAAATTTACCATCCGCGGTGTGGATGGAAACGTGTCAGGCTTTTCGAAAGGGCATAAATCCGCAAAAGGAGATCCAAAGAAATGAAATTCACCGATGGATACTGGCAGATCCGGTCGGGCGTCACGGCACACTGGCCGGCACAGGTTCACGAAGTAGAGGTTGAGACCGACGCGCTGACCGTCTACGCCCCGACCAAACGCCTCAGCCACCGCGGCGACACGCTCAACCTGCCGTTGCTGACCGTGCGATTTTCTTCACCCATGCCCAACGTGATCCGGGTCAGGCTGACCCACCACACAGGCGTTCGCCCGCTCAACCCCGTGTTTGAGCTCAAGGCGCAGCCGGCTCACCCGGTGACGGTCACCGACGATGACCACGCGGCCATGCTCACCAGCGGCGCGCTCTCTGTGTGCGTCGATAAAGTGGGCGGCTGGAAGGTCGAGTTCAGGGACGGCGAGCGGGTGATCACCTCCAGCGGCTGGCGCGGCATGGGCATCATGGATACGCCGGAGGGTCGCTTTATCACCGAACAGCTCAACCTGGGCGTCGGCGAGTGCGTCTATGGCCTGGGCGAACGGTTCACCGCCTTCGTCAAGAATGGGCAGGTGGTCGACTTGTGGAATGAGGACGGCGGCACGGCGAGCGAGCAAACCTACAAGAATATTCCCTTTTACCTGACCAACCGTGGCTACGGCGTCTTCATCAACCACCCCGAAAAGGTCTCGCTGGAAGTGGCCTCCGAGAAGGTGGAGCGGGTGCAGTTCAGCGTGCCCGGTGAATCGCTGGAGTATTTCCTGATCTACGGTCCGACGCCCAAAGAGGTGCTGGAGCGTTACACGGCGCTGACCGGTCGCCCGGCGCTGCCGCCGGCCTGGTCGTTCGGGCTGTGGCTGACCACGTCCTTCACCACCGATTACGACGAGCAGACGGTCAACGGCTTCATCCAGGGCATGGCCGAGCGTGACCTGCCGCTGCATGTCTTCCACTACGACTGCTTCTGGATGAAGGAATTTCATTGGGTCAACTTTGAGTGGGATAAGCGCGTGTTCCCCGACCCGGTCGGCATGCTGAAGCGCCTGAAGGAGCGCGGCTTGCGCATCTGCGTGTGGATCAACCCCTACGTGGCGCAGCGCTCTGCCATGTTCGACGAGGGCATGCGCCAGGGTTACCTGCTCAAACGACCCAACGGTGACGTGTGGCAATGGGATATGTGGCAGGCGGGCATGGGGCTGGTGGATTTCACCAACCCGGAGGCCTGCCGCTGGTATGCGGGCAAGCTGCGCGCTCTGCTCGAGATGGGCGTGGACTGCTTTAAAACCGACTTCGGCGAGCGCATCCCCACCGACGTGGTGTATTTCGACGGCTCGGACCCGCTCAAGATGCACAATTACTATTCCTACCTCTACAACAAAACCGTGTTCGAGGTGCTGGAAGAGGTGCGCGGCAAAGGCGAGGCGGCGGTATTTGCCCGTTCCGCCACCACCGGAGGGCAGCAGTTCCCGGTGCATTGGGGCGGTGACAGCACCGCCACGTTCGAGTCGATGGCGGAGAGCCTGCGCGGCGGGCTTTCGCTGTGCCTGTCGGGTTTCAGCTTCTGGAGCCACGACATGGGGGGCTTCGAGCAGACCGCTTCTGCCGATGTGTACAAACGCTGGTGCGCCTTCGGCTTGCTCTCGTCGCACAGCCGGCTGCACGGCAGCAGCTCGTACCGCGTGCCCTGGTTGTTCGACGACGAAGCGGTGGATGTGCTGCGCTTCTTCACCCGGCTCAAGTGCCGGCTGATGCCTTACCTGTTCGAAGCCGCCTGCACTTCGCACCACACCGGGGTTCCGGTGATGCGCGCCATGCCGCTCGAGTTTCCCGGCGACCCGGCGTGCGACACCCTCGACCGCCAGTACATGCTCGGCGACAGCCTGCTCGTCGCGCCGGTCTTTACCCAGGATGGTTGGGTGGATTACTACCTGCCTGCCGGGCGGTGGACGCACTTCACCAGCGGAAAGGTGGTCGAGGGCGGGCGCTGGCAGCGCGAGCAGCACGACTTTCTCAGCCTGCCGCTGATGGCGCGCCCCAATTCGGTCATCGCGGTGGGGGACAATGAGCTCAAACCCGACTATGATTACGCTGTTGGCACCACGCTGCACGTCTTCGAGCTGGAAGAGGGCGCGAGCATCACCACCCGCGTGCCCACCGTGAAGGGGGAGACGGCCTTTACCTCCACGACCAGCCGTTCCGGCAACCAGGTCGTCGTGCGGGTGAAGGGCAACGCGAGCGGTTGGAGCGTCTTGCTGCGGGGGGTGGACGTTGTCGACGGGGTGCAAGGTGGGGTAGCGCGCAAAGAGGCTTTGGGCATGCGGATTGTTCCGGCGGCGGGGGCGGCCGAGCTGAAGGTAGATTTGTAAACGTTAACCAGGTTGGCAAAACCGTTGTGGGGGCGCTTCGCGAAGCGCCCCACACCTATTAATTTAAATCCGTGAATCGGATTTACCAGTCCACCACCGAGTTGTCGTCGGGGTGGTATGACATCGGGTTGGTCCAATCGTGCCCGATTTTATCCGCCATGGCTTCCTCATCCAGCTCGATGCCCAGGCCGGGTGCGGTGGGCAGGTCGATGCAGCCGTCTTTGACCACGAAGGGCTCTTTCAGATAACCTTCGCCCAACGAGACCTGCTCCTGCGCCAGGAAGTTGGGGATGGTGGCGTCGAGCTGCAGGCAGGCCGCCAGCGAGATGGGTCCAAGCGGATTGTGTGGCGCGACCGCGGCGTAGTAGGCTTCAGCCATCCCGGCGATGATGTGCACCTCGTGGATGCCGCCCGCGTGGCACAGGTCGGGCTGCAGGATCGAGGCGGCGTGCTTTTCGAGGATTTCGCGGAAACCCCACTTGGTGAAGATGCGCTCACCCGCCGCGATGGGCAGGTGGGTGCTGCGCGCGATCTCGGCCAGCACGTCCACGTTCTGGCACTGCACCGGCTCCTCGATGAACATGGGCTGGTAGGGTTCCAGCGCCTTAATCAGCACTTTGGCGGTTTGCGGCGGGATCGCGCCGTGGAAGTCGATGGCGATGTCCACTTCCGGTCCGCCAGCTTCGCGCAAAGCGGCATAATTCTCCACCGCCCGGTCGACAAAGCCCTTCGTCTCGATGATGCGCGCCGGGCGCCCGCCCGCGATGCCGGTTTTAAAAGCGTTAAAACCCTTGCCCGCCCATTCCTTGATCATGGCCGGGTTGTTGCCGGCATGTTTATAAACGCGGATGCGCTCGCGGGTGGGACCGCCGAACAATTTGTACACCGGTAGCCCATAATATTTTCCGGTCAGGTCCCACAACGCCTGCTCGACGCCGCTCAGGGCGCTGGTGAGGATCGGCCCGCCGCGGTAAAATGCGTGGCGGTACATGGCCTGCCAGTGGTGAATCACTTTGGTGGGGTCTTGCCCGACCAGGTAGGGCTCCAGCTCGCCGACCGCCTGGGCGCAGGTCAAGGCGCGCCCCTCGGTGATCGGCTCGCCCAACCCGACCAGTCCCTCGTCGGTGTGGATTTTCAAGAACAGCCAGCGCGGTTTAACGAGAAAGGTCTCCAGCTTGGTAATTTCCATGGGGCACTCCGGTGAAGTGATAGGTTGGATCGGGTTAAGTGTAGCGCGAAATCCGAAACGCGGGCGGGCATCCGCAGCCAGGCGCCGGTATGAATTCTCCTCCGCCGCTGATAACTGGTGGAAACAGGGTCTACTCAAAGTCGCTTGACAAACGAACCGAAGATGGAAAAGGTGTCAGATTGCGGATCACTTCCTGCCTGTGCTAAACTATTTTGTAAGTTGTCGAATGTAATTGGAAATTCAATGTCATTTTGAAGGAGCACAGCGGCTGAAGAGTGACACGGCGTTATCAATTTCATTCGACGATCCAGGCAGTTGTTTGCTATCCGTTCGTTTCCAAAGGAGGTGCGCATGGCTTCGCTTAAATTAGGAATCGTGGGCGCCGGGTTCGTGGCCCATTTTCATGTCCGCGCCTTGATGCAAATGCGCGGCTTCGACGTCGATGGGGTTGTTTCCCCGAACCGGGCGGCGAAACTGGCGGAGGTGGTCAGGCGGCATCACCTCGGTGAAGGCAAGGTATACCCGAGCATTCGCGAGATGGCCAACCATGTCGACGTGATTGCTCTTTACGCGCCGAACTACCTGCGGGTGGAGATGGTCGAGGAACTGGTCGAGGCGGTCCGGCAGGGCGCAGCGCTCCAAGGGGTGATCTGCGAAAAACCGCTGGCGCGTAACGTGAAAGAGGCGCGGCGGCTGGTGGAGTTGATCGAGTCGGTTGGGTTGAAGAACGCCTACTTTGAAAACCAGATCTTTATGAAACCGATCCAGGCGCAGCGAAGCCAGTTGGCTTCATTGCAGGCCAGCATGGGTCCGCTCTCGCTGGTGCGCTCGGCGGAGGAGCACGGCGGACCTCACGAAGGGTGGTTCTGGGATCCGACTCGCCAGGGCGGTGGGGTGCTCAGTGACATGGGCTGCCACAGCATCGCCGCCGGCTGGTATTGCCTGACGCCGGTCAGCAAGCCGGTCGACTTCCTCCAGCCCGTTTCGGTGATGGCCGATTGCGCGCTGCTCAAATGGGGCCAGCCGCAGTGGCGCGAGAAGCTGCTCCGCGAGCGGGGTGTGGATTACGCCAAAACGCCGGCGGAAGACTTCACCACCGGCATGGTCACCTTCCGCAACCCAGAGACCGGCCAGCGTGTCAAAGCGCAGTTCACCAACTCCTGGATGTTTGAGAAGCAGGGATTACGCCTGTTGATGGACGGTATGGGGCCGGGCTACGCTTTCGAGGCCAACACACTGCAATCCACCCTGAGCATTTTCATCGGGGATGCCGCCGCAGAAGCCATCGCCAATGCCGAGCTGGCGCTGGAGAAATCGACTGCGTCGCGGGGTTTGTTGGCGGTGCAGTACAACGAGCCGGACCTGTACGGTTACACCGACGAAAATATCGAAGCGGCCGAGGCCTTCGCCGCCGGGCGAGACGGGATGCTGACCTGGCGTTACGGCCTGGAGATCACCCGACTGGTGATGGCGGCGTACATGGCAGCCGAACGCAAGAAGACGATCGACCTGACCGATCCGGCAGTGCAGCAGGAGTTGGAAAGCTACATCCCCTTGATCCAGCAGGGGCGCGGGGCAGAAGTGCTGTATTAACCCATTGCCAGGCGCAAGGCATCGCGCCAGGGTGGCAGGCGCAGGCCAAATGTGCGCTCGTATTTGCCGCAATCGAGGGCCGAAAAGAGCGGCCGTTCGGCGGGAGATGGAAAATCGACCGTTTTCGCCGGCGACACCTGGTGCGCCGTGCGCAGTTCGGGCTGCGGATCGCAGGCGAGGATCTCCTGCGCCCATTCGTAGCGGCTGGCGTAGCCGCTGCCCGCCAGGTGGTAGATTCCGCTGTGCTCGCCGGCCCAACCATGCGGATCGTCGCCAGCCTGCGCCAGCATTTGCGCGGTGACCTCGGCCAACATCCGTGCCCAGGTCGGGTTGCTGACCTGGTCCGAGACCACCTTCAGCTCCGCTTGCCGGCGCGACCATTCCAGCACTTTGCTGACGAAGCTGTCGCGGCGGTTGGAATACACCCACGCGGTGCGCAATATCAACGCGGCGCAGCCGGATGCCAGGATAGCCTGCTCGCCCTCCCACTTGGTGCGCCCGTACACGTTGAGCGGATTAGGGGCATCCGATTCGAGGTATGGAGAGCCTTTTCGCCCGTCGAAGACGAAATCGGTCGAAAAATGGATCAAGGCTGCGCCACATTTGCGGGCGGCGTCGGCCAGGGCGGCGCTGGCCTCGGTGTTGATCAGGCGGGCCAGGTCGGGCTCGCTTTCGGCTTTGTCCACCAGGGTGTAAGCGGCGCTGTTATAAATCACCTGCGGGCAGTGCTGCTTGACCAGGCCGGCCAGCGTTCCAGGATTGCGAAAATCCACCTCGGGATAGTCGAACGAGTAGACCTCGCCGAGGGTGGCGAGTGTGCGCTGCGCCTCCCAGCCGAGTTGACCGGTCTTGCCGAGCAGCAGGATGCGAATCACTTGATGCGCCCCTCGAGCAAATCGAGCAGGTACTTGCCGTAGGCGTTTCCGGCATAACGCGCGGCTTGCTGGCGCAGTTGAGCTCCATCAATAAAGCCGAGGCGGTAGGCGATTTCTTCCGGGCAGGAGATCATCATGCCCTGCCGGTCTTCGACCGCCTGGACGAAATTGGCTGCCTGGAGTAGCGACTCATGGGTGCCGGCATCTAGCCAGGCCACGCCTCGACCGAGGGTCATCACCTGCAGCTCACCGCGCTCCAGGTAGATGCGGTTGAGATCGGTAATTTCCAGCTCTCCACGCGCCGAGGGTTTCAACGCCGCGGCAAGCCCGGCGACCTGCTGGTCGTAGAAGTAAATGCCTGGCACGGCATAATGCGATTTGGGTTGCAATGGTTTTTCCTCGATGCTCAAGGCGCGACCCTGGGCGTCGAATTCGACCACGCCGTATCGCTCGGGGTCGCGCACGCCGTAGGCAAAGATCACCGCGCCGCTGGTGAGCCCGGCGGCCTGGCGCAGCGTGGTGGGCAACCCCTGTCCGTAGAAGATGTTGTCGCCAAGGATCAGGCAGGCGGTGTCTCCGCCGAGAAAATCGCGCCCGATGATGAAGGATTCGGCCAGCCCACGCGGCTCGGCTTGCTCCGCATAGGCAAACTTCAACCCCCACTGGCTGCCATCGCCCAGCAGGCGGCGGAAGACCGGCAGGTCTTCCGGGGTGCTGATCACCAGTATCTCGCGGATACCCGCCAGCATGAGCATGGAGAGCGGGTAATAGACCATTGGTTTGTCATAGACAGGCAGGAGCTGCTTGCTCACGCCGAGGGTCAGCGGGTAGAGCCGGGTGCCTTTTCCACCGGCCAGGATAATCCCTTTCATGGTTTTCCTCCACGTTGGCCATAATTCTTGTCCATCCAGCCGAGCAAGCCGGAGTCCTTTGCCACAGCTTCTACCCATTGTGGATGGCTCATGTACCAGCGAACGGTCTCCAGCAGGCCGTTTGCCAGGTCTATCCCGGGTCGCCAGCCCAGCTCGCTTTCGATTTTGCGGATATCCATCGCATACCGCCGGTCATGCCCCGGGCGGTCCGTCACAAAGCGGATCAGGTCACGGTGCGGGCGGTGGGATGAGGCGGGCGCCAACTCGTCGAGGATGTCGCACAGGGTGTGGACGATCTGCAGGTTGGCCGGTTGGTTGCCCCCGCCGATATTGTAGGTCTCGCCCAGCCGGCCGCGGGTGACCACCTGCCAGATCGCCTCGCAGTGGTCGACAACGTACAACCAGTCGCGCACCTGCTGCCCGTCACCGTAGACAGGCAGTGGTTTGCCGTTCAGGGCGTTGAAGATCATCAGCGGGATCAGTTTTTCGGGATACTGGTAAGGGCCGTAGTTGTTGGAGCAGTTGGAAATCGTCACCGGAAGCCCATAGGTGTGGTGGTAGGCGCGTACCAGGTGATCGCTGGAGGCTTTGCTTGCAGAATAGGGCGAGCGCGGCGAGTAGGGGGTGGTCTCGGTGAAGGCAGGGTCGGTGGGTGAAAGCGAGCCGAACACTTCGTCGGTGGAAACATGGTGAAAACGTGCCTGATCGAGTGGGGCAATTTGATCGACCAGCCAGGCTTGCCGGGCGGCTTCGAGCAAGGTGAAGGTGCCGACGATGTTGGTCTGGATGAAGGTGGCCGGCCCCAGGATGGAGCGGTCCACGTGCGATTCGGCGGCGAAATGCACCACTGTGTCGAAGGCGTGTTGCTGGAAGAGACTCTGCACCAACTGGTTGTCGCAGATATCGCCATGAACGAACTGATGCCTGGTAGGGTCGGAGAGATCGGCGAGGTTTTCCAGGCTGCCGGCGTAGGTGAGCGCATCCAGGTTGACGATTTGAACGCCCGGATCCGCAGCCAGCAGGTACCGGATGAAATTCGAACCGATAAAACCGGCGCCGCCGGTGACGAGAACGTGCTTGGCCATGCTACCTCCCTGCCAAATGAATTTTGCCAGATAATCTCAGACCCGGTCGAACAGGTCGGCTTCGCTCAGCAACTTGCCCTGCCGATCTTTCTCTGAAAGAAGCGGCTCTTCTCCGGGGGGAACCGGCCACTCGATCGCCAGCGCCGGATCGTTCCATAGAAGGGTGCGTTCCCATTGCGGGGCGTAGTAATCGGTGACTTTGTAGAAGAATTCAGCCCATTCGCTGAGCACGTAAAACCCGTGGGCGAATCCGGGTGGGACCCACAACTGGCGGTGGTTTTCCGCCGAAAGACGCGTGCCGGTCCACCGGCCAAAGGTGGGTGAGCCCAGGCGAAGGTCAACGGCCACATCGAAAATCTCACCCGTCACAACCCGCACCAGCTTGCCTTGGGGCTGGCGGATCTGGTAATGCAAACCGCGCAAAATCCCCTTTCGCGATCCAGACTGGTTGTCCTGGACGAAATTGGCAGGGATTCCTGCTTCGGCGTAAAGCTGCGCCTGGTAGGTTTCCATGAAATAACCGCGTGCATCCCCGTGCAACTGCGGGGTGATGATCAGCACGTCTGGGATTTGAGCGGGTTGAATATCGAGCATACCGGTCTGTAGAAATTCTCCCCTGGGTTGGCTGTGTGGCGATGGTGTATTGTAACTTAAATATTCCTACCAAACAAATCGGGAATCGCGGGTAGGTGCGTATCAAATTTTCGTAACCACTCGGCCCTGGCTGGGGAATTCACGAATCAAATTCGGAACCTTTCTCTATGAGCCTGAGCAATCACAAATTATCTTAAGAAAAAACCCAAATATCATCTATAATCAAGCTATCTGCCTTTAAATGAAAATCAAGATGCGGTTACAGGGACGGGAAAGAGTCCGGATGCTCCAAGGTAACCGTCTGATCCTTTGAAAAATCTAAATCATGTGAATTCGGGATAACCAATGGCGTCACTCCGAGGGAGCATAGCGACCGAAGAGTCTCATTCCAGGCAGATAATGAGGTGTTTCGCCACCTGGCGATCACTCAAATGACATCCTCTTCACGCCAGGTTATCCTGAACTGATGCCGAATTGCTGTGAATCTTGCCTGGGCGGCGGGCTCTATGCTGAATGCATCAACGGTCATCTCATCTATCGCATTGCTTTTCTACGCCGGTCTGTTATTGATCGTCAACCTGCGCAGTGGGAAAAGCCGCCTTAACATGTACTTTTCGCTCTACCTGGCGACCATGCTGGTGTGGAGCCTGGGCTCGTTGATGATTTTTGCCGGTCTCCCCCTGGTGGATACCACCTTCTGGAACCGCTTTATGGTCATCGGGTCTACGGCAATGCCGGTGGCGTTTTTCGGCTTCGTGCAGGTGTACCTGATGCGCGACCGGAGCCGCTGGCTCTGGCTCGGCTATATCGTGTATCTCATCATCCAGGTTGCCAACCTGCTGGGGTGGGTGATCGTCGATGCGCAGGTGACCAACGGCACGTTGACCAACCAGTATGGTCCAGCCATCTATCTGACCAGCCTGACCTGGGTCTTCTTTATGGGTTTTTCTGCCTTCAGCCTGTTCGTGGAATTTCGCCGCACCAAGGAGCCGATCAACCGCAACCGGATCAAATACCTGATCATTGTGTTGGGGGTCATTTTCTTGGGCGCCTCGACCAACTCCACCGCCCTGCAAATTTACCCGGTCGATATTGCCTTCAACATCCTTTCGGCGCTGATCATCGCCTACGCGATTTTCCGTTACCAACTGGTCGATATCAACCGGGTGGTGCGCAAGGGGTTGTTGTATTCGTCGACGACCGTCATCATCGGCACGATGTACTTCCTGGTGATCTTTGTCATTTCGCGCATCTTCCACGTGCTGACCGAGCCTACGCTCTTTATCCTGGCGGTGGTCGTGGCGGTGATGACGGCGGTGTTGGCACAGCCGCTCAAAGAAAAGGCGCAATCCTGGGTGGACCGGTTGTTCTACCGTGAAACGTACGATGTCAACTTGATGACCCAGCGCCTCAACCAGACGATGACCAGCGTCCTCGACCTGAATCAGTTGACCCAGATGATTTTGGACGAAGTCACCGGCACGATGCACATGCTTTACGCGGGTTTCTTCTTGCGCCTGGGCGAAAAAGGTGAGTTCTACCTGATGGTCCAGAAGGGCATGAAGGTGACTGACTTGAAACTGAGCAACCAGCATCCTCTGGTGGAGTACTTCCAGCAGAACAATGAAGCCCTTTCGCGCTATAACCTGGAAGTTCTGCCCCAATTCCGCGCGCTCTGGCAAAAAGAGCGCGCCGAGCTGGAGCAGGTGGGCGGCGAGCTTTACCTGCCGCTGAAAAGCAAGGGCGAGCTGGTGGGAATCTTCGTGGTTGGTCCGAAGCGCTCCGACCTTCCGTATACCCAGGAGGATCAAACCGTCCTGTTGACGCTGGCGCGCCAGATGGCCTCCGCCATAGAGAACGCTCTGCTGTTTGCCGGCGAGGCTCGCCGGAGGCATGAAGCAGAAACCCTGCAGAATGCGCTGTTGCAGCTTACCTCGGACATCGATCTCGAACAGGTGCTGGATAACATCCTGGTCAACCTGGCTTCGGTCATCCCCTATGACAGCGCCTGCCTGTTCCTTCTGCAGCGCGACCAGTTGATTGCGGTGGCGGGGCGTGGCTTCGAAAACCTGGAGCAAGTGCTCGGGCAGGAATACCCGGTTGAAGAAGACGACCTGTTCCTCGAAATCCAGCGCACCCGCCGCCCGTTGCTGATTGCCGACGTGCGGGACCATTACAAATTCAAGGCGTATGCCGGGACGCGCAACATCCGTAGCTGGATGGGCGTTCCGTTGATTGCCCGTGGCACGGTGATCGGTTGCCTGACCCTGGACAGCCACACGCCCGGGGTATACAGCCAGAGCGAGCAGGCTAACCTGGCGCTGGCGTTTGCCAGCCATGCAAGCATTGCGGTAGAAAATTCCCGCCTGTTCAAGGTCGAGCGCGAGCAACGCCAGTTGGCCGAAGCGTTGCGTGAGATTGGCGCCATCTTGAGCACGACGCTCGACTTCGATAACGTGCTGGATTTACTCCTCGATCAGGTCGGGCGGGTGGTGCCCTATTCGGTGGCCAACATCATCCTGGTGGAGGGCAACCGCACGCGCATCGCGCGCACACGCTACCACGAGACGATCGATCCCGAAGTGGCGCAACTGCTCAAGACGTCGGTGTTCAACATCTCGCCTTCGCCGCACATCTATTACATGATCGACTCGGCCCAGCCGCTGGTTCTGCCGGTGGTGCCCGATTATGCGGAGTGGATCGAAAGCCCGGTGCCGATTCGTTCCTGGATCGGCGCGCCGGTGCTGGTCAAGGGCAAGGTGATCGGATGCTTCTCGCTTTCGACCCTCGAGCCGGACGTCTACCGCTATCGCCACGCCGAGTTGCTTTCGGTCTTTGCCGGGCAGGCGGCGCTCGCCATGCAGAATGCACGGCTGTTCTCGGAAATCCAGCAACTGGCGACGGTCGACGAGTTGACGGGCATCTTCAACCGGAGGCATCTGTTCGAGCTGGGCGAGCGCGAATTTGGCCGCGCGCAGCGTTACAACCGCCCGCTATCGGCGATCATGCTCGACATCGATGAATTCAAGCGGGTGAACGACAATTACGGCCACATGGTCGGCGACCAGGTGTTGCGGGTCGTCGCCGAGCGCTGTAAATCGAACATTCGCGAGGTCGACATCCTGGGTCGGTATGGCGGGGAGGAGTTCACCATCATCCTGCCCGAGGCGACGCGCCAGGACGCCTACAATATATGCGAGCGCCTGCGCAGACACGTCGCCATCATGCCGATTACCACCACGGCCGGCGCATTGAAAATCACCATCAGCCTGGGAACCGCCAGCTTGAGCGTTGAGACGCCCAACCTGGTTAAGTTAATCGAATGCGCCGACATCGCGATGTACGAGGCAAAGAGGAGCGGGCGTAACAAAGCTTGTGCTTTTGAAGAGATCAGCGTTTAATATGGCTTACGTGGGAATTTAATGGGTATGCCGGGAGCTTGCCAGGATGAGCGATAAAAAGGTCATCGTTGAAGCCTTCACCGAAATGTCATCTCACTACGAATCTACGGTCGATAGTGAGTTGAAACGATTTTGGGGTTGGAGTTACAATGATTTCATTGAAAACCTGGTCGACATGGCGTCCTTGCGAGACGAGGATGTTGTGTTGGATATCGCGACCGGCACAGGTGTGATTCCGACCCGGTTAATGCAGCGTGGGAAATCCGGCGGGAAGATTGTTGGGTTAGACATCACGTTTGCCATGCTGCAGAAGGCGGCGAAAAAAGCCGAAAACAATCGATGGAGCGAATCCATTGAGTTGACGTGCGCTTCGGCGATGCACATGCCGTTCCGTTCGGGTCATTTCGACGTGATCTTCTGTGCCCTGGCTACCCATCACCTGGATGTGCCGGAGGTGTTATCAGAGATGAATCGCGTGTTGAAATCGGGGGGAAAACTGGCCATCGCCGACGTGGGTGGGTCGGCAGCCTGGCGCCTTCCGGTCATTAACACGCTGATGCGCACCGCGACATTTTTGTATTTTTTGCCAAAAGAAGGGCGCGCCCGGGCCGCTTCAGAAGCGGCCGCCCTGAACAATGTCTTCACAAGAAAGGAGTGGGAGGGGAAATTAAATGAGTTGCGTTTTCGAGATATATCGATAGTCGATCTCCCTGCGAGCCATTTTTGGTCTCCGACGCCATTTGTCATCCGCGCTGTAAAGAATTGAGTGGAGTGAGCATGATGCCAACAACTGCGATTGAGCTATTGCGCCAGGGACGTAAAAACCAGATTTGGACCAAGTATTGTGGTTTTTTGGATTTGAGCGTGAAAGAATTCATGCAAATCCAGGAACGTCTCTTGATGGAGCAGATCAACCTCATTTCTCGAAGCGAACTTGGAAAATATTTCTTGGGGGACAGAGTTCCAAATAGCTTGGCAGAATTCCGTGCCAGGGTGCCCGTGACCACGTATGAAGATTACGAGCCCTACCTGGATCCAGAAAAAGATTATTTCAATGACGCCTACACCTGGGCGCACACTTCGGGCCGTTCCGGAAAGTTCAAGTGGATTCCCTATACCAAAGAGGCATACGATCGCCTGGGCGAGCGGGTGCTGAGTGGGGTCATCCTCGGGTCGGCTCGCGAGAAGGGCGATGTGCGCCTCGAAGAAGGCGATGTATTAGTCTACAACACCCCCCCACGACCCTACATCAGTGGGATTGCGTTGCGCGCCCTCGCCGACCAGTTCAACTTCCGGTTTATCCCTGAGCTGGATAAAACGGAGCAGATGGAATTCCAGGAGCGCATTCTGACGGGCTTCAACGTCGGCATGCGTACCGGCATCGATATTCTTGGCTCGATGTCTGCTGTGCTGGTCAAGATGGGCGAATCCTTCACCAGTGGGGCGCGGAAAACCAAAATTTCGCGCAGCATGTTGCACCCGCAGGTGCTGTTCCGCATGATCCGGGGCCTGATTCGCAGCAAACTGGAGGGGCGCGCGATGCTCCCCAAGGATTTGTGGACATTGAAGGCTCTGCCCTGCGGCGGCGCCGATACCGCCATCTACCGCGATAAGATCGCCTATTTTTGGGGCGCCTTGCCATACGAACAGTACGGTTGCACCGAAGAGGGCGCCATCGCCACGCAGGCCTGGAACAAACGCTACATGACCTTCTTCCCGGATGCGGCGTTCTACGAGTTTATTCCGGAAGAAGAATGGGCCAAGTGGCGCTTGAACCCGGCTCATATTCCCCAGACGGTGCTCTTTGATCAGGTGGTGCCCAATAAGCGCTACGAGGTGGTGCTGACCAATTTCTACGGAAAACCCTTGATGCGCTACCGCACCTACGACCTGATCGAGTTTCCTGTGCTGCAGGACGAGGAAATCGGCGTCAGGCTCCCCCAGATGTCCTTCGTCGGGCGCACGGCCGACTTCATCGACCTGGCCGGCTTCACCGGTCTGATCGACGAGCGCATGGTCTGGAAGGCGATCAACGAGACGGGCATCGAGTACAACGAATGGGCGATCCGCAAGGAAACCCACGACGGTGACCCGATCTTGCGCCTGTACATGGAGCCCAAGCAAAACGTGGACCGCGAGACCATCCGGCACAAGGTACACGAGGCGCTGAAAGGCGTCAATTCTTTCTACGCCGATTACGAGTCGATGATCGAGAAACCCGCGTTAGATGTCACCGTGCTCACGCCGGGGACCTTCCAGGCCTACATGATGGAGAAACAAGCGGCCGGGGCTGACCTGTCGCATCTCAAGCCGCCGCACATGAACGCCTCGGATGAAGTGATCGAGACTTTGCTCAAGCACAACGGGAACGGGAAAGGAAATTAACCCTGGTCCGTAAGATCGAGATGCACCGATGATCTCATACGCCTCAACCATCATCGCATTAGTGGCGCTGATATATTACAGCGCCTTGATGGTTTTCATCTTGAGGCAGGATATTCGCGATCGGGTGAGGCTGTTTTTCAGCCTCTACCTGCTCTCGATGATCATCTGGAGCTTATCGGCTTTCATGATTTTTTCGGACCTCGGCCTCATGACCACCGTTTTCTGGAACCGTGTCCTGGTCGTGGGCTCGATGGCCATGCCGGTGGCTTTCTTTGGATTCGTGCAAGCCTTCCTTATGCAAGACCGGCAGCGCTGGCTGTTGGTAGGGTTGATCACCTACCTGGTCATCCAGGTGGCCAACGTGTCGGGGCAGGTGATCCTGTCCGCCTACATGCAAGACGGTTACCTGTACAACGAATATGGCGGTTTTGGGTTGATCTTGACCGGTTCGAGCTGGGCCTTTTTCCTGGGCTTTTCGGCGTACGATTTGATTCAAGCCTATCGCCGCTCGAAAGACTCGGCCTTTCGCAACCGCTTGAAGTACCTGTTCCTGGTGGTTATGGCCATTTTTACCGGGACATTGACCAACCTGACCGCGCTGAAGCATTTTCCGGGTGACGTCGCGGCCAATATCATTTCGGCGCTGCTGATCACCTATGCCATTTTGCGCCACCAGTTGCTGGATATCAGCAACGTGGTGCGCAAAGGTCTGTTGTACTCGCTGCCCACCCTGGTCATCGCGCTCAGTTATTACGTGATCATTTTCGTTGCCCAGGCGATCTTCCACACGGTGATTGGCTTTCAATTGGTGTTGATCTCGTTGATCGTGGCGATCCTGACGGCAGTGATTGTGGTTCCGGTGCGCGACAAGATGCAGAACTGGGTCGACCAGGTGTTTTTCCGTGAAAAATACAACACCGGGTTAATGCTTCAGCGCATCAGCCAGACGGTCGCCTACGAGCTCGACCTGAACAACCTCTCTGAGATGGTGCTGAAAGAGGTCACCTCGACGCTCCACATCGACCGGATGGCCTTTTTCATCCGCCAGGAGGAGGCGCGTTATTTCGAGCTGCGGGCGCATGTGGGTGAAGATCTACCCCCCGGGTTGGTGATGGACCGCGATCATCCGATTGTGCAGATGATGACCCGGCTGGATCGCTGCCTGACGCGTTACGATTTAAGCGTCATGCCGCAATTCCGCTCGATGTGGGCGGACGAACGCAATGAACTGGAAACCCTTGGCGCTGAATTGCTCATTCCACTCAAAGTGAAGGGTGAGCTGGTCGGAATTCTGACGGTCGGCCCGAAACGCTCGGGTGAGACGTACACGGATGACGACCAGCTCACCCTGATGACCCTGGCAAACCAGATCTCGATTGCCACGGAGCGCGCGCGACTCTATTCGGCCGAGCAATCGCGCCGCGCCGAACTGGACACCCTTTACAAGCTCACCCGCCAGCTGGTTGTGCTGGATGACGTGGAGAGCGTGCTGCAAAGCACGGTAAAGCACATTGTCAACAGCGCGCACGTCACATTTGCTCGCCTGGTCGTGCTGCAGGGCGAAGCCGTGTTCCGCTGCAAGGCGGCTTACCCGATCCGCGAGTTGGGTTACGATTTAGGCCTGGACCAGATTGAGCCGGAAGAGAGCACGCTGTATTACCTGCGGGCCTTGCGCAAGCTGGATGTCACGTTGCTTTCGCGCTTTGATCCCTTCATGAGCAACGAGTCGCGCGCCGCCCTGAAACTTGACCTGGCGACTTCGATTTGTCTGTCTCCCTTGCGGTTGGATGGCAAACCCTACGGCTTGTTCGTGCTGGGTGAGGCGCGCCGGGAGGCTCGCGAGCCGTTCGATGATAACAAAATCCGCTTGATCAGTGCAATTACCGACCAGGCTGCCAGCGCGCTGCAGCGCGCCAACATGCACGAGCAAGTGGAAAACACCTTCTTTGAAACCATCCTGGCCCTGGCAAACACGATGGACGCGCGCGACACCTACACCAGCAATCACAGCCTGCGCCTGGCATACCTGGCAGAGGCCGTCTGTCGTGAGCTGCATTGCAGCGAAGAGATCATCCAGTCGGTGCATTGGGCGGCGCTGCTGCATGACATCGGCAAAATTGGCGTGCCAGATGAAATACTGCGCAAGCCGGGTCCGTTGACCGATGAAGAATGGCAGATCATGCGCCAGCATCCCGAAGTGGGCGCTCGCATCGTCGCTCCAATCAAGCGGCTGGCAAATGTCGCGCCGTTGATCCGCTCACACCACGAGCGCTACGACGGCAGCGGTTACCCGGAGGGCTTGCAGGGTGAGAAGATCCCCTTCGGGGCGCGCCTGCTGACCATCGTCGATGCGTATGGCGCGATGACCGACGTGCGGGTGTATCGCATGAACCGCAAGCCCAGCGAGGCGATTGAGGAGTTGAAACGCTGCCGGGGAAAACAGTTCGACCCACAACTGGTGGATGTGTTCGTGCGCATTCTCGAGCGTGACGCCACGCGCCCGCTGGATCCATCGGTGCTTGGCAGGTACGGGTAAAGGTTGCGTCCGGCCTTCAGGGGTGATATGATCAGCGCCGGAGGATCACGCGGATGAATTTGGCTGGCAATTCAGGCAAACCCCCCGAGCTGTTCATTGTGGTGGATGTCGAGGCGGCTGGTCCTACCCCTGGAAAGTATGCCCTGCTTTCGATTGGGGCATGCACGGTGGGTGAGCCTCGCCAGACGTTTTATGTCGAGCTGCAACCCGACAGCGGGGAGGTCGAAGCCGGCGCGATGAGCATCCATCACCTCGAGATGGATGCGCTGGCGGCAAACGGGTTGGAACCGCGCGAGGCATTGCAGCGGTTTGCCGCATGGGTGGAAAAGGTGACACCACAAGGAGCCGTGCCCGTCTTCACAGCTTTCAATGCGCCCTTCGATTGGATGTTCGTCAACGAGTATTTTCATCGCTACCTGGGATGGAATCCTTTTGGACACAAAGGTCTGGACGTCAAGGCGTATTTCATGGGTCTGCATGGCGTTTCGTGGATGGAGACTTCGTTCCAATCGATCTGCGCGCATTATGGGGTGGTCGCCAGCCTGACGCACAATGCAGTGGAGGATGCCATTCAAGAAGCGGATTTATTCAGCTACATCCTGGCAGATATGCGACAGCGACAACTAGGAAAGGGGACCGATCAATGAGCGAGCCATCTTCTTATCAGGCAGATTTGCAGCGGATTATCGAATCGGCACGCCGCTTGGGCGTTGAGCTGGACGAGGCAGACGCGCTGCAGTGGTTGACCGCGGTGAGCGCCGGGAAAGCCGAAGAGGTCATGGTGGATGAGCGGAGTGGGACCTTCGGACATCACATCGCCATGCTGGATTTCAGCCCGGCCGAGCTGGCTCACTTCCGAAAGATCGGCAGGCTGGTGGAGTTTGCCGACGTGCCGGGCAAAGTGGAGACGGCCCTGGCTTTATCCGGTTCGGCAGCCCAGTCCAAGGTGCAGACCTACCCGGGCGATTGCGATTACTTCGAGCGCGTCAATATCCTCGCGCCCACTCGCGAGGAAGCCTGCCGCATCCTGGGCGAGATCATGCGCGAGAAAGCTCTCGCCACGCTGAAAGGCGCGGAGTACACCCTGATCGAGGTGAAGCTGGGGAATTATCCCTTCGACATCGTGCGCAATGGTGATCTGGAAAAGGCCGGACGGCCAATCGCCTGGCTGCCTGCGGAGATCGAAGCCGGGCGCATCAGCGGTCAGACCCCGGATGGCCAGCCGGCCGAGATCACCTGGGAGCAGGCGGCCAGCCAGCCCGGCTGGTGCAAGCTGGATTGGGTCGTGGCCGATCCAGTGCGCAAGCAACTGGTCAACGCCAGCAACATGCTGGATGTGACCTGGGAAGCGCCGGATGGCTCGATCACCCCCCTCGACGGATACCTGGACTCGTACTTCCAGGAAATTTACCTGGAGGCCGACTCGGTACCGGTCTTCAGCAAGCTGGTCAAGCACGTCTCGGGCGACGCGCTCGATCAATACGTGGCCCAACTGACCAACGAGGTCAAAAAGTACGTCACCAAAGACGCCAATTACGGGAAAGCCGCCAAGCGGATGTACAATATCTTCCGCCTGACCGGGCGCTACGCCGAAGCGGCCTACCTGCGCGAGCTGTTCGACGAGCCGACGACCATGCTCTACCAGGTGTGGTCGTTGATTCGCACCATCGACGACACTTTCTCGGGGCCATCGGAGATCGACCTGGACACGCTGCTGGGCCAGGCCGACCAGTTGATCTTGTCAGTGATCGATGCGCTGGAGGGAGAGCACGAAGTTGAGATCGTGCGCCTGCTGCTGCGCTTCCGCAGCCTGGTCCAGGCGGACGCGCCGAAGGGCGAGCTTTCTGCCCCGGCCAATGCGGCGCGCGCCGAGCTGATCAATGTGGTTAACAATTTCTTCTATGATAAGCTGACCGGCGTACCGGAAATTCGCGAGTATATTGAGCAACTCAAGAGCGAATAAAGATTCTAAGATAGCAAAGCGCAGAGGCCGCCACCTCTGCGCTTTGCTATTAAGCCATATTGTGTCCAGGGGAGAAACCGTTACAATCAATACAGAGGTGGTGCTCACCTGAGCAGGAGGAAAAATGACCCTCGGCAACCGTATGACTGATCGGGCTGAGATGCAAGGTGCAGCGGCTTCTGTCGAGGATTGGCTTCTGCGCGGGCCAGCCTGGGTTCGATACCGGGCGATGCTGGACCTGGGGATCGAGGATGGCGGCGCAGCCGCCACCCGGTTGGATGTGTTGCGCGATGCGCAGGTGCAGGCTCTCATCGCCGGCCTTGCGGATTGGCCGGGCGAAGTACTCAACAGCCACCGCTCAGCCAGCCAGCCTTATCACCGCTTGAATTTCCTCGCCGACCTCGGTTTGCGCGCAGATGACCCAGGCATGGCGGTGATCGTGGAGCGGATTTTCGAGCATGCCAGCGCCGAGGGACCGTTCCAGCTCCCGCTCAACATCTCGAAAGGGCATGGGGGGACGGGCGAAGATACCTGGGCCTGGGCCCTGTGTGACGCCCCACTGTTGGTGTACGCTTTGACCAGGCTTGGGTTGGGTGACCACCCACTGGTTCAACGCGCGGCGCAGCACTTGCTTTCTCTGGTGCGGGAGAATGGATGGCCCTGCGCGGTGTCTCCCGAAATGGGTGGCTTTCGCGGACCGGGTCGCAGCAGCGACCCATGCCCGTATGCCAACCTTGCCATGCTCAAAATGCTGGGGCAGTATACCGAACTGCGCGATTGCTGGCCGGCTGTTGCCGGTGTAGAGACTCTTCTGGGGCTCTGGGAGCGGCGCCGTAGCGAACACCCGTATATTTTCTACATGGGCACAGATTTCTGCAAATTGAAGGCTCCGCTGGTCTGGTACGACCTGTTGCACGTCCTGGATACCCTGGCCATGTTTCCAGGTGTTGGGGCAGACCCTCGGTTCGCCGATATGCTGCGCAATTTGCAAGAAAAACAGGACGGCGAAGGTCGTTTCACGGCCGAATCGGTCTATACCGCCTGGAAAGAATGGGAGTTTGGACAGAAAAAAACGCCTTCGAGATGGATCACGTTGATCGCCAGGCGGGTGATCCGGCGAAGTGCTGGGAATCCGTTGGGATAGCGAACTTCTCCAAATCAATATGCCACGCTGCGAGCTTTTATTCCGTGATGAGATGTGATAGAATTTCTCCGGTTTGGGGAGTAGCTTACCCGCCGAACAAGCGGGATGGGCAGCCGTCAAGACGAAGCGTTGCTTCCGGTTACCCACGCAACCAATGCGCAAGCAAGACCACTGAGAAGTTCATCCTGGTGGTTTTCTTTGTTTAAAAGGATACAACAATGAGCGAGTGGTATCAAAAAAGCGTCCCGGAAGTAGAAGCAGAGCTGGAGACATCCGTTGAAACGGGTTTGCCCGCCCGTGAGATTGGTCCCCGGTTAGAAAAGTTTGGCAAAAACGAGCTCGTCGAGCGGGCTGGGAAAAGCCCCTGGAAAATTTTGCTCGACCAGCTGGTGGGCATCATGACCATTGTGCTGATCATCGCTTCGGTCATTTCTTTTTTCTTGGGAGATATCGAGGACACACTGGTCATCCTGGCCATCGTGGTGATCAATACGATCCTGGGCTTTACACAGGAGTACCGCGCCGAACGCGCCATGGCAGCGCTTAAAAAGATGGCTGTGCCGCACGTCAAGGTGAAAAGGGAAGGGCGGGTGCAGGAGATCCTGGCTCGCGACCTGGTTCCGGGTGACCTGGTGTTGTTGGAAGCCGGCAATCTGGTTCCGGCTGACGGGCGCCTGGTCGAAAGTGTCAATTTACGCATTCAAGAAGCGGTGCTGACCGGCGAGTCGGAGCCGGTGGAAAAAATTACCGAGCCGCTGGCCCGTGAGCACCTGACGGTGGGCGACCAGCGCAACCGCGGCTTCATGGGCACCATCGTCACCTATGGCCGCGGCAGTTTACTGGTCACCCAGACGGGCATGCAGACCGAGCTCGGGCGCATCGCAGAGCTGTTGCAAGGGGTGCGTGAGGAGCCCACACCCATGCAGCGCCGCCTCGAAAAACTGGCCAAAACCCTGGCGCTGGGAGCGTTTGGGATCGTGGTGCTCGTGTTCGTGCTGGGCGTTATTCGCGGCGAGGAATTGCGCATCTTGTTGCTCACCGCGATCAGCATGGCTGTGGCCGCGATTCCCGAAGGCCTGCCGACTGTGGTGACGATCGGCCTGGCGCTGGGCGCGCAGGCTATGTTGAGGCGCAACGCTTTGATCCGCAAGCTGGCAGCGGTCGAGTCGCTGGGTTCGGTGACGGTGATCTGTTCCGATAAGACCGGCACGCTGACCGAAAACCGCATGACGGTCACCCTGCTGGATGTAGCCAACAACGAGCTGGATCTCAAGGAAGAAGTGACGAACTTCAGCCCTCGCGTGCGCCGCGACGAGGTCAATCGGGGCATCATCAAGCACCCGGCGGTCGGTATGCTGCTGGTGGCAGGGGCATTGTGCAACGACGCTGTCCTTGAGGAAGATGTTGAGCATCCTGGGGAGTACTCCTCGGTGGGTGACCCCACCGAGGGCGCATTGGTCATCGCTGCGGCGCGGGCGGATCTCTGGAAGGATCAACTGGAAAAATTGATGCCGCGGGTTGGGGAATTGCCGTTCGATTCGGATCGAAAGCGCATGACCACCGTGCATCGGCTCCCAGAGCGGACGGCGGTACCGGAGCTCGAAACGCTTTTTGCCAGCGACCCACACGCAACAGGGCAAGTCTTCATCGCTTTTACAAAGGGCGCGGTCGATTCGATGCTGGAGATCAGCAGCCATGTGATGGTAGGCGGTCACCTTGAAGCCATCGACAGCCAATGGGAAGAGCGGATTCGCAAAGCCAACAACAACCTGGCTCAAAAAGGCATGCGCGTTTTGGGCGTGGCCTACCAGTTGCGCAGTCATGGCGAGGCGGACGCCGCCGACGAGCCGGTGGAGCAAGACCTGGTGTTTGTTGGGATGGCAGCGATGATCGACCCGGCGCGCCCTGAGGTGTACGACGCCGTGCGCACGGCGAAGGCGGCCGGGGTGCGGCCAATCATGATCACCGGCGATCACCCCCTCACCGCGCTGTCGATTGCCGCCGACCTGGATATCAGCCGCAGCGGCAAGGTTGTGACCGGTCAGGAATTGGCCAGGATGGATCTGCCAACCTTGTCCCAGGTGGTCAAAGAGACCTCGGTCTTTGCCCGGGTTTCACCCGAGCACAAATTGAAAATCGTCGAGGCGCTCCAATCGAACGGCGAGGTGGTTGCGATGACCGGCGACGGGGTGAACGACGCGCCGGCGTTAAAGAAGGCCGATATTGGCGTGGGGATGGGGATCACCGGCACCGACGTGACCAAGGAATCGTCGCACATGGTGCTGCTGGACGACAATTTTGCCACGATCGTGGCGGCTGTCCGCGAAGGCCGCCGGATCTACGATAATATACGCAAATTCATCAAGTACACCTTAGGCTCGAACATTGGCGAGATTGTTGTCATGCTGGCGGCTCCTTTCTTCGGCATGCCGCTGCCGTTGATGCCATTGCAGATCTTGTGGGTCAACCTGGTCACTGATGGCCTGCCCGGCCTGGCTTTGACGGTTGAGAAAGCCGAAAAGAACGTGATGAACCGCCCACCGTACCATCCCAAAGAAGGCGTCTTCACCCACGGCCTGGGCCGATCCACGTTGATCACCGGTTTCGTGCTGGGATTTATCTCGCTTGGCGTGGCGTACTGGGCGTGGGATACCGGCCAGGAGGCCTGGCGCACGATGGCATTTACCACCCTCACCCTGGCCCAGATGGGCAATGTGTTTGCGCTGCGCACCGGGCAGGAATCGGTTTTCAAGTCGGGTTTGTTCTCGAACCGCTTGCTCGTCGGAGCGATCTTGTTGACCGTGGGCTTGCAGGCCATGGTGGTGTACGTGCCTTTCTTGCAGCACATCTTTGAAACACAGGCCCTTACCGCAACCCAGTTTGGCATCACCGTTGTGGCCAGCGTGCTGGTGTTTTTCGTGGTTGAGCTCGAAAAATGGATTTTTCGCAAGGTCGATTGGGCTGAGAGAACAGCCTAACCGGAAGTCAACCCGGCACGAAGCCAACCAGTCAACGAGGAATTGCGTCCCTCGTTGACTGGTTGGTTTATCGACCATTCTTCTTTGAATGGATTCTTCCCAGGGTCTTCTCGAAGTCGCTTGACAAGCGAACAAAACACCCTCAAGACTCCGTTTTCCCCTCCCCATTTTTGGGGAGGGGGTTGTGTACTTTATTTTCTGTAAAATGTGGGGCAAAACCCACATTTTACAGATAAATTTGAGCACGATCGGGGTGGGGGTGTCAGACCATACTTTGAGAAAATTATAGGATTCCTCCATTGTCTGATTGATCAAAACTCGAATATCGTGGATAATAAGACCATATATCTTGTGAATTAATTCACGATTGGTTTTCCCTGGCTTATTCCTCACGAGGAACCATGAAAACTTACGATGTGATCATCATCGGTGGGGGCGTGGTCGGTTGCATGGTCGCGCGCTTCCTGTCGCGTTACCAACTCGCGGTGCTGCTGGTCGAAAAGGAGGCCGATATCGGCATGGGGGCCAGCTCGGCCAACTCGGCCATCGTGCACGCCGGATATGATCCCCTGCCCGGCACCCTGAAAGCGGATATGAACGTGAAGGGGAATGCGATGTGGGATACCCTCTCGAGCGAGCTGGGCTTTGACTTCGACCGGCGCGGCGATTACGTGGTGGCGGTCGGAGCGGAGGAGTTCCATGCGCTCGACCTGTTGCTCGAGCAGGGCCGAAAGAACGGCGTTCCTGGGCTGCACGTCATCTTGGGCGACGAAATGCGCCTCCGCGAGC
>JARKOV010000124.1 GCA_029975965.1 Anaerolinea sp.
TAAAAAGGAGTGGGGGGCGGACTGCGGACCGCCCCCCACTCCTTTTGGATCACCGCACAAAGAGCCCCTTAACCTTATTCCTCTTCGAAAGCGTACAGGTTGTCGATGAACACCTTGAAGCCGTCGGGGGGCATGTCTTCCCAGGTCTCGCCAAAGATGGCGGTGCGCCCGGGCGTGGCCGGATCGATGGCGACCTTGGCCTCGAGCTGCCCGTTGATGTACAGGCTGATCTGCTGTGGATCGCACAACACGCGAATGGTGTTGACCGCGTGAGTCGCGGAATTCAGGTAAATCGCGGGCATCCACCAATCTTCCATGAGCATCTCGTATTCGTCGTTGCGCACCCTGCCGATGGAATATTCGCTGTTTTGCGGGTCGACCGAGACGTAATGATAGTTGTTCTCGTCCTGGTAGTGGCAGATCACCCCGTAGCCGCCTTCATCGAAACCGGGCTGCACCTGCGCGTCGAACCCGACGCCGGCAGGGACGAAATCGATGGGCAGATAGGCCCAGATGACGTAATCCGGCTCGAACAGGTGCAGCACGTAATGTCCATCCTGGACGCCCCAAACACGGATGTCATCCTGAACGTCGGCCCAATCATAGCGGTCAGAGGAGAAATTGTCGGCGAAGTAGGAATCGGTGCGTTGCTGTCCCACGTCGGCTGACCAATCACCGGCGTTCGGAGCCAGCTCGGGGATCGTGCCTCCCGGCAGGTCAGGAAGCGCCTCGACGGTGGGCAAGAGGGCCTCCACCGTGGCCTCCATTTCACCGGGAAGCTCCAATTCACCGATCGCCGTTCCGATGGGAACCTGGAGCGGGATTTCCTCGCTGAAGGTCTCTTGCACCTTGTTGCCGGTGTTGACAAAGAAAATAACCGCCACCACAACCGCCGCGATGCACAGCAGGCCCAGGCAGCCAACAGCCCCGAGGATGATCGGCAGGGCGGTCTTGCGCTTGGCCGGCTGAGGCGGTTCGTAAGCGTTTGGCTTGAGGTCCGGGTAGAAGGGCTCCGGCTCCGGCCGGCTGCCGGCAGAAGGCAGGTCGAACGGTTGGGCTGAGGCAGGTGGCGGGGTGACCGGTTCCGGTTCAGGTTGGGCTGCGGCAGCCGCGGGTGGCGCCTTGATCACCGGTTGCCCGCACGATTCGCAGAAATTGGCGCCGCTGGCCAGCGGCGCGCCGCAAAACTGGCAAAATCTCGCATTTTCTGTCATTTTTAACCCTTTGCCTGCTCAAGATGGGGCGCCCGGCCGGGTGAGAAGTGCCCGAGAACCGGCTGGTGCGCGCGACGGATTTAACGCACGATATCTCCATAAAGTTGTTGGAGCTGGCGCTTGACGGCGCGGGTATCCAGGTGGTTGAAGTAGAATTTCTCTTTTCCCACCGCCGTCTCGATCTCCAACCAGTAGGTGCTGACTGAATCTTCGTCCCCTTGCGCCTCGCGAACCCGGATGGAGCGGATTTGCCCGGCGTGATAGAAGGTGTTGGCCGGATTCTCGCTCAAGATCGCCGCAGGGGTCATCTGGAGGTATTGCTTGCCCGAGTTGGCGCCCAGTTGAGCGCCCCATTGCCCGAAGAAGCCCTTGCCCTGCTGCCTGGCTTCGTCCCGCGCTCTCTGCACGTTCTCTTTCATCATGGCGTTGGTTTGGGCGGCGAAGAGAATGCGCTGGTCGGTCAACACGAGGGCGAAGGCTTCGGCTTTCAATCCCATAAAGCCGGATCGGCGGCTGGCGCCGGCCAGCACTCCTACCACGGTTTCGGGCGCGACCGCCTGCGCCTGGACGGCGACTTGCGCTGCAGGAGCGGGGACGGCGGATTGCGGCCGGTGTGCCGCCAGCGGGGCCGTTCGCGCCGGGGTTGGCTTTCCACAGGCGCCGCAGAAGTTTGCCTGGGGGTTGAGCGGCTTGCCACAATGGCTGCAATATCGGCTGGCATTCGGCATCGAAGTCTCCTCTGCGCCGCGCGGCCTTTGGCGGACCGCCAGCGCAATCTTATTGTAAACAATTTGGCAGCTCGAAAACGTGAGGTTTCATATTAATTGCAAAATTGTAGAGTCGGCTGCGAGGAGCCGCTTGCGGCGGCGCGGCAGCCTGGCTGTATCCGCAGGGAGGCGGCACGTCTTGGCTTCACGCAGGCAATCGAGAGAGATTGCTTCGCCGCCTTTGGCGTCTCGCAAGGACGTGCCGGGGGCAGGCGCGGAGTCCTTGCGCGGGCAACAAGGGGTCCTTTCAGGATCGCTCGGATCGCATGGCGGAGATTAATGTTACAATTTTAGAACATTTGTAACTACTCAGGCTAATGGAGAAAGGATTGCTCTTTTCCTCCGACTGCTGAGCAATTACGAGCATTTTTTCCACCGAGGTGCTGTTTGGCCGACCTGAAGCTCACCCTGCCCGCCGCCCGATTATTGTCCGTCGAAGCCCAGGGGCTGCGCCAGCCGTTGTCGCGCCCGGCGGTGAAAGAGGACGTGCTCGCGACCATTCGCCGGCTGGGCCTGTTGCAGATCGACACGATCAACATCGTCGCCCGCGCGCCCTACCTGGCGCTGTTCAGCCGCCTGGGTGATTACCAGCCCGCCTGGCTGGACGAGTTGCTGGTTGAGGGGCGCATCTTCGAGTATTGGGCGCACGCCGCCTGCTTCTTGCCCATCGAAGATTATCCCTATCACCGCCGGATTATGCTGGAAGGGCAGCGCATGTACTACCGGGATGGCTGGTACGAGCAAAATCGCCCGGCGGTGGACGGCGTGCTCGCCCACGTCCGTGCCAACGGCGCGGTGCGCTCGGCGGATTTCGAGGGCGAGAAACGAGCGGGCGGCTGGTGGAACTGGAAGATCGAGAAGAATGCGCTGGAATACTGGTTCTCGACCGGCGACCTGATGGTCAGGCGGCGCGAGAACTTCCAGCGAGTCTACGACCTGCGCGAGCGCGTCTTGCCGGGTTGGGACGACACGCGCGCGCCATCGCCGGAGGAGGTCTATCGCAAGCTGGTGGAACGCACCGTCCACGCGCTGGGGATCGCCCGCCCGGCCTGGGTGTGGGACTACTTCCGCTTGAACAAGGTCAAAGTGGCTGCGGCGATCAAAGAACTGGCGCGAGAAGGCCGGCTTCGCGAAGTGGCGGTGGAGGGCTGGGAAGAGCCCGCCCTGCTGCATCCCGAGCGGATCGAGCAGGCCAGGGCCGCCCTGGATGGCGGGCTGGAAGCCACCCACACCACGCTGTTGACGCCGTTCGACGCGCTGATCTCGGACCGCAAGCGCGCGCTGCAGCTCTTCAATTTCGATTACAGCATCGAGTGTTACCTGCCCCCAGCCAAACGCAAATATGGGTATTTCGCCCTCCCGCTGCTGCACCGCGGCGCGTTCGCCGGGCGGCTGGATGCCAAGGCGTATCGAAAAGAGGGCTTTTTCGAGGTGAAGAGCCTGTACCTGGAAGAGGGTGTCACGCCAGGCGAGGAGCTGGCGGCGGCGGTTGCCGGGGCAATCCGGCGCTGCGCGGCGTGGCACGCCACGCCAGAGGTGCGCCTCGGCAGGTGCACGCCGGAGGAGTTTCGGCTGCACGTAGAGCCGCTGCTTTAGATTTATTTCTTCGCGACCACGTAGCCTAGCTGGCGCAGCATGGTGGGGTTCTGGCGCCAGTTTTCCATCACCTTGACATGCAGGTCGAGGAAGACCGCCCGCCCGTTCATGTGCTCGATCTCGCGCCGCGCGGTGGTGCCGATGCGTTTGAGCATTTCCCCGCCTTTGCCGATCACGATGGGCTTCTGTGACTCGCGCTCGACCAGCAACGTGGCCGCGATGTAAGCGGTATCCTGGTCGCGGTCTTTGTATTCATCGATGCGCACCGCGGTGGAATGGGGCACCTCGTCTTTGAGATGACGCAGCACAGCCTCGCGAACCAGGTCGGCGGCAATGTCGCGCTCGTAGAGGTCGGTGATCTGCTCTTCGTCAAAATAAGGCGGGCCGGGGGGCAGGCGCTCGAGGATGGCCTGGAGCAGAGCGTCCACGGCGGTTCCAGCCGAAGCCGAGACCAGCAGCGCAAATGCCGCGGGATAGAGCGCCCGGTATTCGTTGAGGCGACCGGCGTGTTGTTCGGCGGGTACGGTGTCGATCTTATTCAGCGCCAGGATCACCTGGATCGGTTCACGCGCGCCGGCTTCAGCCAACCGGGCTGCCGCCAGCTCGTCCTCCGCGTTGGGGCGGGCGCTGGCATCCACCAACCAGAGCACCACGTCGGCGTCCAGCAGCGCGTCCAACGCGACCTGGTTCATGTACTCACCCAGCTTGTGAACCGGGTTGTGGATTCCGGGCGTGTCGACGAAGATGATCTGCGCATCCGGCAGGGTGAGGATGCCCAACTGGCGGCGGCGGGTGGTCTGCGGGCGCGGCGAAACCGCCGCGACTTTCTGCGCCAGGAAGGCGTTCATCAACGTGGATTTGCCCACGTTGGGCCGTCCAACGACGGCGACAAATCCGGATCGAAAACGCGGGTCGAGTTCCATTTATTCCTTTACCAGGTGCCCGGCTGCCCGCAACGCGGCGGTGGCGCTGGGCAAGGTGTGGCTTTTCACCAGGATGTAATCGGTGTCGAAGGTCGAGACGGCAAACAGGCTGATCTCGGCTTTTGCCAGGGCGCCGGCCAGCCCGGCCAACACGCCGGTCAGGCTGAAACCGAGCGGTCCGGCTACCTTGAATGCGCGCCAATCCGGCTCGTTGATCACCCCGGGCGGTACGCTGGTCTGAGAGCAGATCACCGACAATTCGTCAGTCGTGCGGGTCAGCGCAAAGAAGGGATCGCGCATCACCCAGGCGGGCAGCGGGTCGGTAGGGCTGAGTCGGCAGATGCTAAGCGTTTGGGGTAGCAGGTGGAGGGTGAGGATCACGGTGTTGGGTTCCTTGGGGAGTTCATAACGACAGGCCACCTTCCAGGCGTAGCAAGAACGCCTTGGTGCGGATGCCGTCTGGAGCGGCATAACCGCGCAGCTTGCCATCGCTGCCGACCACGCGGTGGCAGGGGACGACGATCGGGATTGGGTTGGCAGCCATGGCGGCGCCCACCGCGCGGGCCGCTCGGGGGTTGCCGAGCTGCCCAGCGAGCTGCGCGTACGTGCGAACCTGCCCGTAGGGAATGCTACAAGCCGCCTGGAGGGCGCTCAGGCTGAAAGGGGGCAGCTCACCCCAGTCGATGGGCAGGTCAAAGCGCTCGAGGCGGCGGGCGAAATATGCCCGCAGTTGTTCGAGGGCGTGTTCCAGGTGCTCGGGGGCGTGCCCCTGCAGCCCGCCCTCCAGGGGCGCACCGATCGAGATCCCCGCCAGGCCCTGGGGCGATACTGCGATCCACAACGGCCCAATCGGTGTATCGTGCAGGGTTTTGACCCAGATCAAGCGTGGTTGGGAGAACCAGCCGGTTTGCATTGCGACTCCTTGCATGGGTCAGACGGCCCAGACTCGCCGCCCGGATGGGTAGGGCACATTGCTACCGGTGGTGATGGTGGTGGTGATCGGTTCGCTGTTGTCGATCAGCGAAAACAGGTTGCCTTCCGGGTCGCTGCCATCGCACATCAGCCGCCCCGCAGGGCCGGCATAGATGGGGCTCAAGCGCACCCCGCGCGCCATCAGCTCCCGCCGCATGCCGACCAGGTCGGCCACGGTGAAAACAAAGCGGGTACGGTTGGCGGGGGGGCCGGGCTTCAGGCTGGCGTCCAGCACCAGCCGGCAGGCGCCGGTATCCAGCTCGGTTCGCGCGGCGGGTTGATCGGTAGCGGAACGGACTTCCAGGCCGAGTTGGTCGCGATAGAAGGCCGTCTCGACGGCGATGTCTTCGACGTGCAACACGATCTCGTTCAGGTGACCCAGTTCGAACATCGGTATTTGTATTCCCGTTGTGATTGTACCAAAAGAACAGCGGATATTTGATGCAGGGTGCGATGAACGCGTCAAGATCCATCACTGCCGGGCACAACCCGGATTCGCAAGGCAGCTCACGCTCCTGCGGGTACCCTGGTCTCCCGGTGCGGATTGCGCCGGGAGATCAAAAGGGCGGACCTGGGTGTCCGCCCCAACGCAGCTATCTTCCGCGTACCCCTATCAAACACGGATACATCGATCCTGGGGATGATATGCCCGGCCCGATTGTGTAATTTACTCTCTGTAAAATGTGGGCTGTGCCCCACATTTTACAGAAAAAATGAAACACAATTCCAATCCCAGGCCTGGATGACACAGGCGCCGGAAAAATGCCGGTGGGCAACCGTAAGGCCGATAGCGGGTTGGTCCGGCATGGGTTACCTCATTCCCGCTCAATCACGACGGGCTGAGACCGCTCCCCCCGCACCTCCAGGACCAGGGTGTACCTGCCTGGGCCGGGCAACAGGGAAGCGGCAGGCAGAACCCGGCGAAACTCGACGCTTTCACCGGGTGGCAGGGCGTATTCGCGCACGTCGCGCAGGCCGTTGGAGATAGCCAGCGCCCAGTTCATCGAAGGCTCGCCGTTGACCAGCAGGCTGGAGGACCAAATGCGGGTGTCGCAGGTCTGCTCGCCGGTGTTGCGCACCGTGCCGCGGATGTCCAGCGATTCTTCGCCGCCTGAAACGGTGGCGCAAACCGACAACTCAACCGCCATCACGGCCTTCATGGGGTGCGACCGTACGAGGCCCCCGCTTTGGTGACCGTCACCCGCCCGTTGGCCGCGATCCTGAAGCGCTGGTAGGTGGTGAAGAAGCGGCGTCCGTTGCCGGTGGAAGAAGCGCAACGGTAGCGGTTCGGGATGACCCAGTAGAACCCACCCGCCGACCAGGGGGCGGGCAGCACCCCGCCGCGGATTCCGGCGGTGTCGAAGCGGATGGTGTTGTTCCAGCGGATGCGGACGAAATCGGGGTTGGGATGGTGGTCGAGGTCGGCGCCGCCGGCCTGCAGGGTGGCAAAATATCCCGAAACCCCCGAGGCGGGGCGGGCTTCCTCCAGCATTTCGGCCCAACCAAAATTGACCGACTTGGGGTGGATGTGCACCACCAGGAACATGAGCGCTCCCGCGGTGCCAGCCGGGATGGTCGTGTCCACGCTGTCGCGCACCATTTTGATCTCGTTGGGGGCGATGACGTCCATGGTGATGCTGGCGGTCTCGCCGGTGTCGGGGATGGTGGCGGTGATGGTGGCCGGGCCGGGTTGTTCAGGGGCGGCCCAGAAGAAGTCGTCCACGTTTTCGCGCGCCCTCGGCCAGCCGACGTCGGAAGTCCAGTTGGCGCGCCGACCGCCGACTGCGAAGTGCACGTCTTCGCAGGTGCCGATGGTGGTGCGATCGTCGCCGGTGCCATCGGGGGCATGGGCTGCAGTGCGGCTGGTGACTTCCAGCGGTGCGGCAGCGCCGCCTTCAGCGGGAGCCTCCGCTTCTGGGGCGGCCTCCTCGGCGGGAGCGGCAGCCTCTGCCTCTGGAGCAGCGGCTTCCGGGGCAGCGGCTTCAGGCGCCGCCGCATCGGGAGCCGGGCCAGCCTCGGCGGCGGGTACATCTTGCCCGACGGCGATCTGGTTGCGCGGCGGTTCGGGCAGCGGCGACTGTTCGTCGGCCATGAAGCCGCGGGCGGCGGGCATTGCGGCCGGCCGGATGCGCATCTGGTCGAAGCGGTAAGTGGCGCGGGCCGGCTCACTGCGCCGAATGGGCTGCGACTCTCGGGCGGCGGCGCGGGCCGGCGTTTTGGCTGCGGGTTGAGCAAACGTTCGCATCATTCGCCTTTCGCTTTAGATCAGGCCAGAGCAGGCCTGCGATTATCATTATACGGATATTTTTGGTCTAATTCAATCGGTGAAAAGCGCTGCCGGTGGAGGTTCGAGCGGCGGGCATGCAGGGGGACAGAGGCCAACCTATATTTAATTTGACAAATATCAAATCATATTGTATAATATGTTTGTGTTACTATCTAATCAAAATGGGGTGATCCGATGGACGACCTGGATACTATTTTTCAATCTGACCTGGCCGAGATCGAAAAAGTCCGCCTGGCATTCGGCTCGATCACAGCCAATTACGTTGATTTCGCGTCGCGCGAGGTGGAGATCGCTCGTGCGTTGAACGACAGCGAAAACCTGGTCAAAAACCAGATTCAAATGAACCTGTGGAAAAGCGTGCGCGAGATTTTTGCCTTTTGCTACCTGCGCAGCACCGGAAGGAAGGCCTGGGATGAGTAAACACAATGCCAACGCCGACCTGGAAACGCGCGCGGAGTTTTTCAAAGCCCTGGGGCACCCGGCGCGCCTGCTGATCCTCAACCTGATCCGCGTCAAGCCGCGCCACGGTGAAGAGCTGGCCGCCATTCTCAACCTGAATCCGGCGACGATCTCGCATCACCTCTCGCTCTTGAGCGCAGTCGGGCTTTTGAAAGCGCGCAAAGACCAGTACTACCAGACCTATTCGCTGGTCGACGATGGGCTACAGCAGACCCTGGCCGAAGCGATCAGCCTTTCGCAGCCAGGGCTGGCCGCCGGGACGCAGGAAGACGCCTACCGGAAGAAGGTGCTGGCCACCTTCTTCCGCCGGGGTCGGTTGGTGAGCATCCCGGCGCAGTTGAAAAAACGCCAGGTGGTGCTGGAAAAACTGGCCCAGGAATTTGAGCCAGAACGGGATTACAGCGAACAGGAGATCAACCAGGTGCTGGTGGCTTTCCACGACGACGTCGCCTCGCTGCGGCGGGGGATGATCGAGCTGGGTCTGATGAGCCGGGAAAAGGGGATCTACCGGCGCACCTCGGCTGCCAGGCAGCCTTCGGCTTGATAGCGCTCGAAAAGCGCCCCCCAGGGGGTGGTCTTGCGCCAGCGCTCGGCCACCGCGCGGAATTTCAACGGCCAGTAGAGATAATCTTGCTCGACTTCGCCGATGAAGGTCGGAATGGCGACGATGGGGGTGCGGAAGATCAGCTTCTGGAAGGCGCGCGTCGGTCCGTACCATGACAGCCAGGCCAGGAAGGTGTGCGTGCTGTAACCGACCTTGAAGCCCCAGCTTTCAGCCGGGGGCGGATCGCCGACCACTTCGATCTCGCGTGGGTCGCCGCAGCCCAAACCACCTTCGTGGGCGAGGCGGATGTAATCGATCGACAGCGGGTCGAAGCCCATCAGGCGGGCCGCCACCGCGTCGATGGCCACCTGGTCGGCGGACGCCAGCAGGACATTTTTCACCAACGGCGTCATCAGGCGCGGCCCAGGACCGTTGCCGGCGGTCGTCCCATCCATGATGGCGAACAACCCCGGGTGGATCTCTTTTTGGATCGCCAGCAGGTCGACCAGCGTTTGGTGGATCCAGGTGTGGGTGTAGTGGCGGTACTTGGTCAGCAACCCGCCGAAGGCGTTCTTCATCGCCCCGGTGGTGGTGGTGTACATGTGCGTCTTGACCGTGGGCAGGTGGACCATGTTCTTGCCGATGAAGTAATCGGGGACGCGCAGCCCTTCCGGGTAGATGTGGTCCAGCGCCAGCATCCTGGCCTTGGGGCGGTACTCGACCCAACTCATATCCTGCGGGCGGAAGTTGTAACGCACCGGGATGTCGTGCCCGCGGAATATCGGAAGGTAGCCGTTGAGGTCTTCGCCTTTGAAGGCGTTGGTCACCACGGTCTGGTTCTGCACACACACCAGATCGTTAAAACCGGCCGCGCGCAGCGCCAGGATGCTGCCTTCCAACTGCCAGGGGGTGGTGTTGGCCGCAGGCATGGGGAAATGCCAGGTGATGTTGTCCTTGAGCAGGGTGGTCAGCCCGGGTTGCAGCGCCTGCGCGCCGCCTGCCAGCTCGAACAGGCGCTGGTAATCCTCCAGCACGGATTCGGGTGATGTGTACAGGAAGGCTACCCGAGAGGTCATAGCGATTTGCTCCGCAAGATCAGACCCGCACCTTGAGCACGATTTTGCGCACCGCCGCCGGCTTCTCACCCGCCAGCTTGGGGGCGTGAGCGTCGGCGGGGTAAAAGATGGCGGCCTGCCCGGCTTTGACCAGCACCGGCGTGAGCTGTGCGGCGGGCAGGTGGCCGTGGAAGACATCTTTCTCCGGATTGTAGGGGGTCGAGTCGAGCAGCTCGGTTACCGGCGCCCACCCCATCACTTCTTCGCCGGAGACGATGAACTGGATGTCGATGTAATGCTGGTGGGCCTCCAGGCGCACCACTTCGGCGACGGGCGCCGTCTCATAAGCCTGGACCAGCGCATAAACGTTCTGGCCGTCGACCGCCACCCGCTCGGGCAAGTCGCTGCGGTCGGCGTTGACCGCCAGCCATTCGAGGGCGGTGCTTAACGAAGGGGTCAGGGCGACTTGCCGCGCGAGGTCGGGTAAAGGGGCAACGATCATGTTGGTTTCTCCAGATGGTGATAAGGATATTGTAATCCGATTCAGGTCGGACGCGCTCGGTGGGAACTATTTCGCCACCGGTTGCGTCTCAGCCATGTAGCCTGTGTATAATGAGGGTATGCGCGCTTTAAAAAAGGAGCGAATATGAAGTCCCCCCGCCCGTCCACGGCCTCGCGCCGTTTTTCCATCGTCTTGAGCGTCCTTTTGTTGGCCAGCCTGGCCTGCGTGATGCCCACGTTTGGGCGGGCGACCCCCACCCCAACCGCAGCCGGACCCGAAATCCCCACCGCGGCGCCCTCCGGCGGCGGAAAGCCGCTCCAACAGCAGGAGCTGCCCCCCGTCCTGGTCGAGACCGACCCGCCCCTCGGCAGCGAAATCGCCCCTACGGCGGCGCTGACCTTCTTCTTTAACCAGCCCATGGACCAACCCTCGGTGGAAGCCGCTCTGCAGGGTGAGCCGCCGCTGGCCGGGCGCTTCGAGTGGCTGGATGACTCGACCGTCCGCTTCTACCCCGACCGGCCTTACCCGACCGGGGCCGAGATTCGCCTGACCTTCGCGGTCACCGCGCTGGCATCCAACGGGCTGGCGCTGCAGGAACCGGTCGAGCTATCGTTCCAGGTCGCCGACAGCCTGCGCGCCGTCGAGCGCGTACCCCAACCGGGCACGCCGGACGCGAACCCCGCTGCCGCGGTGGTGGTCACCTTTAACCGCCCGGTCGTGGCGCTGGGCGAGGAGCCGGGCGCTTCGCCGCCCGCGTTCACCCTCGAACCGCAGGCCGCCGGGCGCGGGGAGTGGCTCAACACCAGCACCTACATCTTCTATCCCGAACCTTCCCTTGCCGGCGGGGTAACGTATTCGGTAGTGCTCGATCCCAACCTGACCAGCAGCGACGGCGTGCCGCTCAGCCTGGAGGGTCTCGAACCGCAGGAGTGGAGCTTCACCACAGCCCTTCCAACGGTGGTTAACCTGCAGTACGGCGAGCGTGATACCCTTGAGCTGGATGGCAAGACTACCCTGACCTTTAACCAGCCGATGGACCGCCAGAGCGTCGAGTCGAACCTGCGCCTGCAAGACGAGACCGGCAGCTCGCGCCCGCTGAGCTATGAGTGGAACGAGTCGGGCACAGAAGTGGTCTTCCAGCCGCAGTCTTTGCTGGAGCGCGACACGCGCTACACGGTCTTCCTGGACGGTGCTGCGCGCAGCCTGGGCGGCGCGGAGACCGGCTTCGACTTCAGCGCCGACGTGCGCTCGACCCCTCGGCTGGCGGTCGAATCGACCTCGCCGGAGACGGGCGAGCGGCTCAACGCCAATTACGGCTACGCCTATTTCATCATCAACCTGACCGCCCCGCTGGCCAGGCAGGATCTCGACGGCCTGGTCAGCATCGACCCGCCGCTTGGCAGCAAAAATGTCCAGGCGGCTTTTGACCGCTATGGCCTCACCATCGATGGCGCATTCCAGCCCTCCACCACCTACACCATCACGCTGTCGGGCAACCTGCGCGACCGCTGGGGCGGAACGCTCGGCGCGCCGGTCACCCTGCAGGTGACCACCGAGACCCCGCCGCCATCCCTGGTCATCCCGGTCGCGCAGAGCGGTTCACCGGCTATTTTTGTGCCGGCCGGCCAGACCGCATTGAGCGTGCGCGTGACCAACCTGAGCCAGGTGCAGGTGTCGCGCAGCCAGCTCACCTTCGCCCAATTTAACGCCAGCCTGACGGAGTATGTCCCGCCGCAGGGCTCCGGGCGGCAAAGCTGGACGGCGCGCTTCGAGGTTCCTCCCGACCGCAGCACGCCGACCACCCTGGCACTCGACCCCGCCGGTCAGGTGCTCACCCCGGGGTTGTACGCGCTGGAAGTGAATGCCCCGGGGCTGGACGAAGCCGCGCGGCGCAGCTACCTGATCGTGGCGAGCAAAATTCACCTGACGATGAAGCTCAGCCCCAACCAGGCGGTCATCTGGGCGGTGGACCTGGAACGGCAGGCGCCGGCGGAAGGGCTGGCCTTGCGCGTGCTGGACGTAGCCGGCGAGCAGTTGGGCACCTGCATCACCTCCGCAGAGGGACTGTGCAGCGTCGAGCTGGTCAGCCAGAAGCCCTCCTACGAAGAAGTGTACGCGGTGGCCGGCGCGCCGGGAGACGCCAACTTTGCGCTCGTCTCGCGCAGCATGAACCGCGGCTCCACCACCTGGGAGCTGGGCATCCCCAGCGAGCTCGAATCGAACCGCGACTTCATCTACCTGTACACCGACCGGCCGATCTACCGCCCCGGCCAGACGGTCAACTTCAAAGTCGTCCTGCAGCGGAAAGAGAACGCCCGCTACACCCCCCTGGACGTGAGCGAGGTGGAGCTCCAGGTTTTGCCGCCCTACGATTACACCCAACCCGAGCAGAAACCGTTGACCACCTTGCGCCTGCCGGTTTCGCCGCTGGGAACCACCGACGGCAGCTTTGCCCTGCCGGTTGACGCCCAACCGGGGTTTTACACGCTCAATATGCCCGAGCTGAGCGCCAGCCTGTCCTTCCAGGTAGCCGAATATCGCAAGCCGGAGTTCGATTTGCAAGTCGCTTTCGACAAGCAGGAATACCTGGCTGGCGACGCGCTCTCCATTAAGGTCAACGCGCAATATTACTTTGGCGCGCCGGTCAGCGACCTGCCGGTGAACTGGCAGTTGTACGCCCGCCCGGAGTGGGTTTTCCTGCCGGACGGGTTGCAGGCGGGCGCTTACGACGAGTCGTGGCTCAACCCGCCGAATATCTACACCCCGGGGCTGGGCACCTTCATCACCCAGGGGCAGAGCCAGACCGGCGCGGACGGCACGCTGGTGATCGAGCTGCCCTCCGATACCTACGCCGACTATGCCCTCTCCAACCGCAGCCGGCTGGTGATCGAGCTTTCGGCGATGGACGAGAGCAACATGCCGGTCAGCACCCGGGCAGAAGCCACACTGCACCCTTCCCAGTTTTACATTGGCGTTCGCCCCGACGCCTGGGGCGCGCAGGCGGGCGAGGAGCTCGGCTTTTCCATCCAGGCGCTGGATTGGGCCAACCAGCCCGCCGGAGAGCACACCTTGCGCGCCGTTTTTAGCCGCGTGGAATGGGTCACGGATGCCGACCAGGATCCGCTGTATGGGTATCCCGTGTACCGCAAAGTGCTCACGGAGATCGGCAGCAGCGACCTGCGCACCAACGCGTTGGGGCGCGCGCGGGTGGCCTTCACCCCGCCGGATGCCGGCACCTACCAGTTGGACATATCCGGCGAAGGCGCATTGACCCAGTTGCTCACCTGGGTCAGCGGCCCGGGAATCGCGCCCTGGCCGAGCTTGCCCTACCAGCGCCTGCGCCTCGAAGCCGACGCGGCCGAATACGAGCCCGGCCAGACGGCGCGCATCCGCATCCCCAACCCGTACGCGCAGGCTGGGCTGGCGTTGGTCAGCGTGGAGCGCAGCCGGGTGATGCGCACCTACGTCGTCGAAGTCAACCAGTCGCTGCAAGAGTTCGAGCTTCCTTTGCAAGCCATCGATGCGCCCAACGTCTACGTCTCGATCCTCTTGATCGGGCGGACGGGTAACGGGCAGCCGGATTTCCGCCAGGGTTATCTCAACTTGATCGTCAATCCGGACGCGCTGCGCCTGAACGTTGAGGCCGCCTTTACCCCACCCGAAGCCGGACCGGGTGATACCGTGCGCCTCGACCTGCGCGTCACCGGCGCAGATGGCCGTCCGGTGCAGGGCGAGTTCTCGCTGGCGCTGGTCGACAAAGCCGTGCTGGCGCTGGCCGACCCCAACAGCCAGGAGATTTTCGAGGCCTTCTACGGCGTGCAGCCGCTGGGCGTGCAGACCAGCCTCAACCTGACCGCCTTTTCCGGCACCACGATGACCGCCGAGCTGGGTCGCGGGGGCGGAGGCGGGGGCGATATGGCGGTCACCCCCGGCGAGCGCACCGAGTTCAAAGACACCGCCGCCTGGGTGCCCACCTTTGCGACCAACCAGGATGGGCTGGCTGGGTTTGACCTGCGCCTGCCCGACAACCTGACCACCTGGGTGGCGGACCTGCGCGGCTTGAGCGCGGATTCGCGGGTCGGCCAGGCGCAACTGGAGATCGTGGTGACCCGCGACCTGCTGGTGCGCCCGGTGACGCCGCGTTTCCTGGTGGTCGGCGACCACGTCCAGTTTGGCGCGGTGGTGCAAAACAACACCGGCGAGGCGCTGGTGGTCGACGTGAGCCTGGAAGCGCCCGGCCTGACGCTGGACGATTCCAACACGGCGGTGCAGAAAGTGGAGGTGCCGCCGAACGGACGGCGGCGCGTCGATTGGTGGGTGACCGTCCAGGATGTGCCCTCGGTGGACCCGGTGTTCCGCGCGGCCTCCGGCAACCTGGAAGACGTCACGCACACCGAGCGCGGCGCGCTGCCCGTGCTGCGCTACACCGCCACGCAAGCCTACGCCACGGCGGGGTTGCTGGCGGAGAGCGGCCAGCGCCTGGAAGTGGTCAGCCTGCCGCGCACCTACACCCCGACCGGCGGCGAGCTGCGCCTGGAGCTCTCTCCATCGCTGGCGGCGACCGTCTTGCAGGGGCTGGAAGCGCTGGAGGCTTTCCCGGACGACTTCACCGAGCCGGTGATCTCACGCCTGCTGGCCAACGCTGCCACCTACCGCGCGCTGCGCGACTTCAACCTGCAAGCCCCCGACCTGCGCGATTCGCTGGCGCGCGAGATTCGCAAGGACCTCAGCCGGCTGCTAATGTTGCAAAGCTATGACGGCGGTTGGAATTGGGGCGACATCAACCGCGAGAGTGACCGCCGCCTGACAGCCTACGCGCTGCTGGCGCTCAACCAGACGGCCCTGGCCGATTTCTATGTCAACCCCGATTCGTACACCCGTGCCCAGGATTTCCTGGCCGGCAGGATGGTCACCCCGACCCGCGAGATGGACGACGCCCTGACCAACGAGGAAGCCCTGGTCGCCTTTGCCCTGCAGCAATCCGGGCGGACGGACGTCAACCCCGATGAGCTGTACGTCTTGCGCGAGAAACTCACCCCGTGGGGCAAAGCCATGCTCGCCCTGACCATCGAGGGGTTAAGCCCCGGCGATGAGCGCGCTCGCTCGTTGATCTCCGACCTGGAGGGGCTGGCCGACCGCAGCGCCACCGGCGCGAGCTGGCAGCCCGGCGCGGATGACTGGCGAAGCTGGGCGACCCCGGTGTACACCACCGCCGTGGTCAGCTACGCGCTGGCGACGATCGACCCGGCCGCCGCGCTGCTCACCGATTCGGTGCGCTACCTGGTGTTGCACCGCCGCCCGTCCGGCTGCTGGTTCTCCAGCTACGATTCGGCCTGGGCGCTGCTGGCGCTCAGCCAGGCGCTCAAATCGACAGGCGACCTGCAGGCCGACTTCAGTTACCAGGCTGACCTGAACGGCGCGCTGTTTGCCGCCGGCGAAACCGGCAGCCCCGAGAGCGCCTTGAACCCGGTCACCGTCCGTGCCCCGCTCAGCCAGCTCATTCCCGACGGTCCCAACGCGCTGCAGATCAGCCGCACCCAGGGCGACGGTCGCCTGTATTACCGCGCTTACCTGGAAGTGGGCCGCCCCGCAGCCGACGCCCCGGCCTACGCGCGCGGCGTGTTCATCGAGCGCGAATATTTCCGCGCCGGGGTCAATTGTCGCGAGCAGGAATGCGCACCGGTGACGGAGGCCGAGCTGGGCGACCTGAACGGCCTGCTGGTGCGCCTGACGGTGACGTTGCCCCGGGATATGTATTACCTGGTCGTCGAAGACGCCATCCCGGCGGGCACCGAGGTGATCAACCCCAACCTCAAGACCAGCCTCCAGGGGTTCGTTCCGGAGGAGCTGCCCCCACCGGAGAACGACCCGGTCAATCCGTTCAGCCGAGGCTGGGGCTGGTGGTGGTTTGGCGAGGCAAAGGTGTTCGATGACAGCATCCGCTGGATCGCGCCTTACCTGCCCGCCGGAACCTACACGCTGACCTACCGGCTCTCGCCGGTGCTGGCGGGAGAGTTCCAGACCATCCCAGCGCACGCCTACCAATATTACTTCCCCGAGGTGGAAGGGCGCAGCGCCGGTGGGGTGCTGAGTATCCGCTAATTGATCATTAAATTAATAAGAGGGTGGTATTTCCGCGCAAAAACGCCGAAAATCCACCCTCTTTTGATTATCGGAACATTCCGAAGGCAGCCAGCGCCGCCAGCCCCAGCGCCTCCAGAATCGCCACCGACCAGACCTGCACCGGCTCGCGCTTATCGACCAGGTAAAGGTCGGGGTATGCGCCGGCGATCTCCAGTATGGGACCGGCCAGCCAGGCAAAAATTGCCCCGCCGAGCAGCCCGCCCAGGTGACCAAAGTTGTCGATGCCGGGTGAAAGACCCAGGAAGAGGTTGATCGCCACCACCACGACCACATTGCCGAGCATGGCGGCTGCGCGCTCGCGGCCAAAGACGCGCCGGTTCTGATAGACAAACACGCCTTGTGCAGCGATCAGGCCAAAGAGCGCCGTCGAGGCCCCCGCCGACGCCTTCTCAGAGAGCAGGAACGAAAGCACGTTGCCGCCAAACGCGCCCAGCAAGTACAGCATTAAAAAGCGCATGTGCCCGTAGCTGCGCTCTAACCCGCGCCCGATGATCACCAGGCCGTACATGTTGAAGCCGATGTGCATCAAGCTGACGTGCAGCAGCGCCGGGGTGAAGAAGCGCCAGATCTCGCCCTGGCGGATCGACGAGTTGACTTTCGCGCCCAACCCCAACAGGTAGCCCTGGCCGATCAGCGCGTCGCCGGCCAACTGAAGCAGAAAAACGAAAATGGTCAGGCCCAGGATGGTGTAGGTGACGTAGGGTTTGGTCTGCGGCATGCGGACCGCCACACGCATCGGCTGGATGCGCCCAACCTCTACCGGCTCACCGGGGGCCGGCGGTTGGCTTTTAGGGTCGACGGGGTAAGATGGGAGGCTCACAGGCAGATCTTTCGCGGGTTGACGCGGTGGTGCTCGGCGTCGATGATGTGGACGATCGTGTCTACGGCTTCATTCAGCCGGTCGTGGGCGTTGATGACCACGTAGTCGAACAGGCCGATCTGCTCTAATTCGGCGTGAGCGGTCTCGATGCGCAAGGCCAGGCTTTCGGAGGTCTCGGTCTTGCGCTTCTCCAGGCGTTCCAACCACTCCTCTTCATCGTCGGGGATGAGAAAAATTAACACCGCATCGGGGCACAGCGCGCGGAAGGTGGCCGCGCCCTGCACGTCCAGGCGCAGGATGACGTCTTTTCCGCTGGCCAGCGCGTCACGAATCTGGTTCCTGGGCACGCCTTTGTAATCCTGGTAGACCAGGGCATGCTCGATGAAGCCGTCTTCGCGAATCATCTGCTCGAAGTGCTCTTTCGTGGTGAAAAGGTAATCCACGCCGTGCACCTCGTTTTCGCGCGGAGGGCGGCTGGTCATGGTGACCACGAAGTGGAAGGGCAGCCCACGCGCCCTCATCGTGGTCAACACGGCGTCTTTGCCCACCCCGGATGGCCCGGAGATGACCACCACCAGGGGCTGCGGGTTGTACAGGTCAAAGGAGATTTTCTTTCGGCGCTCGTTAATGGTATTCATAGAATGGTTTGATTATAATAGAAAAGCTCTGCTTATCGCACCGGAGGATTCATGCCCACGTACGAGTATCGCTGTCTCGACTGCAAGCGACGCTTTTCACTCTTTTTCACTTACGCGGAATACGGCGTGAAGCCGGCGACCTGCCCCCACTGTGCCAGCCAGAACGTTCTGCGCCGGATCAACCGCGTGCGCATTGCCCGCTCAGAGGAGAGCCGACTGGAGAGCATGGCCGACCCATCCAACCTGGCCGGCCTGGATGACGATCCGCGCTCGCTGGGACGCATGATGCGCGAGATGAGCAAGGAAACGGGCGAAGAGATGGGACCCGAGTTCGACGAGGTGATCAACCGCCTGGAATCAGGTCAGCACCCGGAGCAGATCGAGAAAGATATGCCCGAGTTATCCGAAGGCGGCATGGAAGGCATGGGGGGAATGGGCGACATGGGCGGCCTGGATGGCGGGGAAGATTTCTAAGGGATTTTCTCCCCTTGACTTTTCGCCGCTTACCCTTACAATCGGTAGTGCTGGATACCACTCTACGAAAGGAGGTGCAACCCGATGACAACCCTGAAAACGCAATACGCCGGTGATGTCGGATGGGTGCACCTGTTTTCCAGACGCTGAGTTTCGATTCCTTCGTTTCGATTCGAATGCTGGGCCACGGGTGTGCCTGTCACCCGTGGCTTTTTATTTTCCCTCACCTCCCGGCAATCACAGCTCCCCGCCGGGTTGAGTGGGCACGATTTGGTCTGCAACCTACAGGATTGGTATGTCTGTTCAAACAATTGGAAAAATGAAGTCCCACCGGTCTTCCTCAAACCTGGAGACCTACCGCGCTTTGCTTGGGCGTTACCTGGGACCGCAGTGGCCGCGCGTGCTGTTGCTGGCCATCTTGTTACTCGCCGGGATAGCCGTCCAATTGGCCAACCCCCAGGTGATCCGCTATTTCCTGGACACCGCGCAGGCCGGCGGCCTGGGGCGCACGCTGGTCATCGCAGCGCTGGCCTACATCGGTTTTGCCCTCGCCCAGCAGGGCATGAGCCTGGCAGCCTATTACACCAGCGGCATGCTGAGCTGGACCGCCACCAACCGCTTGCGCACCGACCTCACCCTGCACTGCCTGCGCCTGGACATGGGTTTTCACAAGCGCCGCACCCCCGGCGAGATGATCGAGCGCATCGACGGCGATGTAACCCAGTTGGCCAATTTCTTTTCTCAACTGGTGATCGAGGTGCTTGGCAACGGCCTGCTGGTGATTGGCATCCTGGTGATGCTTTTTCTCGAGGATGCCCGCCTGGGCTTGGGGATGGCGGTTTATTCGGCGATCACCCTGTTAATATTAGGCGCGATCCAGCGCCTGGCCGTCATGCGCTGGGCAACCGCCAGGCAGGCGATCGCCGAGGAAAACGGTTTCCTCGAAGAGCGCATTTCAGGCGCCGAGGAGATTCGCGCCAGCGGCGCCGAAACCCATACCCTCAACCGGTTTTACGGGCTGCTGCGCAACATCCTGGTCAGGTTGCGCGCCGCCTTTGTCGTCAGTCAACTGGCCTACAACCTGACCGACCTGGTCTACGTGATCGGATTCTCGATTGGCCTGGCATTGAGCGTTTACCTGTATACCCAGGGGCAGGCCACCCTCGGCTCGGCGTACATGATCGTCTTTTACGTGGGCATGCTCTCGGAGCCCCTGCAGAGCATTCGCCGCCAGGTGCAGGACTTGCAGCAGGCCACCGCCAGCATCTTGCGCATTCAAGAATTGTTCGCGTTGCGCCCGGCTGTGACCGAGCCGGCGGGCGCGCCGCAGCGCGACGCCCCCGCGCCGTTCAAACCGCTTCCGGTGACTTTCGAAGGCGTGTCGTTTCGCTATGAAGACGGCGACCAGCCGGACGGCGCCCCTGACCCGGCGAGCGAAAACGTGCTCGCGGATGTCACTTTCCAGCTCGAGGCGGGCCGGGTGCTGGGCATCTTGGGGCGCACCGGCAGCGGGAAAACGACCCTCTCGCGCTTGCTCTTTCGCCTGTACGACCCGACCGCCGGCAGCATTCACCTGGGTGGTCTCGACCTGCGCGAGATGAGCCTGGCTGAGTTGCGCCGCCAGGTCGGCCTGGTCACCCAAGACGTGCAATTGTTTCAGGCCAGCGTGCGCGACAACCTGACCTTCTTTGATCCGCGCGTTCCGGACAGCCAGATCGAAGCCATTCTGGACGAGCTGCGCCTGATGGATTGGGTGCGCAGCTTGCCCGGCGGGTTGAACGCGCTGCTCGGCAGCGACGGGCAGGGCCTGTCGGCCGGGGAGGCGCAGCTTTTGGCTTTCGCGCGCGTTTTCTTGAAAAGACCCGGCCTGGTGGTATTGGACGAAGCCTCGTCGCGGCTGGACCCGGCGACCGAAGCGCGCATGGAGCGCGCCATCGACCGGCTCTTCGCCGGTCGAACGGGCATCGTCATCGCCCACCGCCTGAAAACGGTGCAGCGCGCGGATGCGATCTTGATCCTGGAAGGGGGGCGCGTGGCTGAATTTGGCGCCCGCGCCGCGCTCGCGGCCGACCCGGGCTCGCGCTTCTACCACCTGCTTCAGACCGGTTTGGAGGAGGTGATGGCATGAACGAGGCTCACCTGCTCAAGCCACCCACCCTCAAGACCCCGCGGGTCATCGCGCGCCTGTTGCGTTTCGCGCCGGGGCCGTTCCTGGTGCACACCTTGTTCACCGTGGTCGTCTTTGGTCTGCAGGTGGTGCCGGGTTTAATCGTCAAATCGATCTTCGATACGATCAGCGGGGCGAAACCCGCCCCGGAAATCTCGCTCTTTGGGCTGCACCCCCTGTGGGGCTGGATCTTTCTCTATGTTGCCTCCGAGTTGCTGCGCGTGGGCGTGTCTTTCGGCGCCGAGTGGTATGGCTGGACGTTCCGGCTCCTGACCGGGGCGTTGATCCGCAGCAACGTGCTGGCAAGCATCTTCGACCGCCCCGGCGACCAGCCGCTGCCGGTCTCGCCGGGAGAGGCGATCAACCGGCTGGCCGACGACGTGGGTGAAGTGACCGATTTTCCCACCTGGATCCCAGACCAGTTGGGCAAGTGGATCGCCGCCGCGATTGCGATCGTGATCATGGCGCGGATTAACCTCTCGATCACGCTGGTGATCTTTATTCCCCTGATCTTGATCATGCTGCTCACCCGCCTGGCGTGGGGCAAGATCCTCCATTTCGAACGGCTCAGCGGCGAGCGCGGCGACGCTGTGTCCGGTTTTCTGGGTGAGGCGTTCGGCGCGGTGCAGTCGGTCAAGGTGGCAGACGCTGAGCAGCACGTGGCGGCCCATTTCCAGCGTCTGAACGAGGCGCGCGCCGAGGTCGAGCTGAAAGCCGGCCTGTTTCGCGGCGTGTTGAACTCGATGAATTCGAGCATTGTCACCTTTGGCGTGGGCGTGGTGCTCCTGATGGCCGGTGCGGCCATTTCGAGCGGCGAGTTCAGCGTGGGGGATTTCGCGCTGTTCGTCAATTACCTGTGGTTCACCACGCAGGTCCCCTCGGAGCTGGGCACGTTTTACGGCGATTACAAGACGCAGGAGGTCTCCATCGACCGCCTGCTGGATTTGGTCCGTCCTCTGCCGGTGGAACGACTGGTAGCGTTTCACCCGGTTTACGAGCGAGAAAATCCACCCGCGCCGCCCTACGTCGAGAAAACTCAATCCGACCGGCTCGAACGCCTGCAAGTGCGCGGCTTGACCCACCGATTCGCGAACGGCGAGAAACTGCCCGACAACGCGGGGGCACCGCTCAACGGCGGCACGCGCGGCGTCCAGGGGATCGATTTCGAATTGGAGCGGGGCGAATTTTTAGTGGTCACCGGGCGGGTCGGCTCTGGCAAAACCACCCTGCTGCGCGTGCTGCTCGGCTTGCTCCCGGCGCAAAGCGGTGAGATCCGCTGGAACGGGGGCGTGGTCGCAGAGCCGGCGCGGTTTCTGCGCAGCCCGCGCGCCGCCTACACCGCCCAGGTGCCGCGCCTGTTCAGCGACACGCTGCGCGAAAACCTGTTGATGGGGCTGCCGCAAGAGCGCGTCGACCTGGAGCAGGCGATTTACCTGAGTGTGCTCGAGGAAGATGTGGCCGGGCTGGAGCGCGGCCTGGATACGCTGGTCGGGCCGCGCGGCGTGCGCCTGTCGGGTGGGCAGGTCCAGCGGGCGGCAGCGGCGCGCATGTTCGTGCGCACGCCGGAGCTGCTGGTCTTTGACGATCTCTCCAGCGCGCTGGATGTAAACACCGAGCGCGCGCTGTGGGAGCGCATCGATGCGCTGCGCGACAGCGGCATGGGCGCGACCTGCCTGGTGGTGTCTCACCGTCGCCCGGCGCTTCGCCGCGCCGACCGCATCATCGTCCTCAAAGATGGGCGGGTGGAGGCATCCGGCTCGCTGGACGAGCTTCTGGCGTCCTGCGCGGAGATGCAGTACCTGTGGAACGGCGAGAGTGATTGACCTCTCGCGCGGCTTATCTGAAGAATGATTTGGGTTGGCTGACCCCCAGATAGAGGGTTCAGCCAACCCAAAAACACGACCCCTCGCAAGGTTTATTGGAGCAGTGCCTGTAATTCTGCGAAGGAGGTGACGCCGGCGATGGTGTTGAGAAAATCGGCCAGCGAGGCGCTGCGGCTGCGCAGCGCCTGCACCGCCGGACCCACCGGGTCTTCGCCGGCAGCGCCGCCGCCCGGCGTATCGTTGTAAGCCCCGTAAAAGGCGAAGTAGGCCTGGTTGAGCTTGCGGATCAGGTAGCCGTTGTCCCAGAACACCTGGCGGCGCGCTTCCATGTAGGCTTCGGCGTCGACGATCTTTCCCTGGGCGAGCAGCGCTTCAGCCGTCAAGCGCGTCTCGCGCATCTCCCGGCGAAAGTCGAAAACCGGTTCGGGGGGAGGCTCCTCGGCGACCTCCTCTGCGGTCTCTTCTTCGACCGGCGTTTCATTTAACTCCTCCGGTGGCGGCGGGGGCAATCGCTCGGTGTAGAAGCGCGCCACCACCGCGCGCCCGATCTCTTTGCCGGCGATGTTGGCGGTGGTCTCGTTGATCGTGCGCAGCTCGGCAGAGGCGTCATAATTGAATCCCAGCGGGCGCAGGGTGAGGTAGTTGTGCGTCCACTCGTGCGCCACCACTTCTGCCAGCCAGTTGAGGTCGGTCGTGCTCTGCACCATGGTGGGGTAAACGCCCACCCCGCCGATCGCGACGACCAGGGTAGACCTGTCCAGGGAACGCGCCACCTCCTCCTCAATCGCGACGCGCTCTTCCAGCGACATGCCGGGCAGCAGCGAGAGGTTGGCCTCCTGTTCGATGCGGTCGCGCGGTGAAACGATCAACGCGTAGGGCAGCGGGGTGACGCGGTAGAGCACCGGCGGCAGCGGTTGCCCGCCGGTGGTGAGGCGGAGGTCTTTGAGCACCACGCTGATTTGCGCCTGCAAGACTGCTTCGGCCAGCGGAGCCAGCAAGGCCTCCTCCTCGCGGGCTTTGCGCAACGCGGCGCGTTGCGCTTGCGATGCCGCCTCCGGGTCGACCACTTCCGGGTCGGCGTACAGGACGGTGATGTCGTAGTTGAGCTGATCGATCTTTCGCACCAGGTCCAGGTAGCGATACATCACCCGGCGCTGCTCGGCGATGCTCAGGTATTGGGGCGCGTTCAACTCTCCCTGGGTGTTTTTCAACAGCAACGCGTCCAGCATCCAGTCCACGTAATCGAACTCGACCCAACGGGTGAAAGCGCGGATGCGGTCGACTTTATCGGACAGCAGCACCTGGCTGCGCCCGAGCAGCGCGGCAAGCACGACGATCAGCAAAGCGTTGGTCAGGACCAGGCGGGCGGTGTTCCAGATGCGCGGCATGGCTGAGATTATACCGGTAAACGCCGGTCGCAAAATCGCTTTGCACAATCTCACCCGTTTCGGCAGATACAATCGCCGGGGAGACCATGTATAATCAAAACAAGAGTGGCGAGACTTATCATAAAGGAGGAAACATGCCTTCCCTTGACAATGTCCTGGCCGTCATCCTGGGTGGCGGCGTCGGCAGCCGGCTGTACCCCTTGACCAAGCTCCGCTCCAAACCAGCCGTCCCTCTGGGCGGGAAATACCGCCTGATCGACATCCCGATCAGCAATTGCATCAACTCCGGCATTTTCCGGATTGCGGTGCTGACCCAGTTTGCCTCGGTCTCTCTGCACCGCCACATCTCCCAAACCTACGTGTTCGACGTGTTTCACACCGGGTCGGTGTTCATCTGGGCTGCCGAGCAGACCATGGAGAGCACCGATTGGTACCAGGGCACCGCCGACGCGGTGCGCAAGCAGCTCTTCCAAATTCGCTCGGCGCGCGCCGATTACGTTCTGATCCTGGCGGGCGACCATCTCTACCGCATGGACTATTCGGATATGGCACGTTATCACTGGGGGCACGACGCCGATATCACCGTGGCCGTGCAACCGGTGCGGGCAGACGAGGCCAACCGGCTGGGAATCCTCAAGCGCGACCCGGACGGGAAGATTTCGCGTTTTGCCGAAAAACCCAAAGACCCCAACGTGCTCGCCAGCCTGGTCAGCCGTGACGACCCGGTGCGCCCCTACCTCGGCTCGATGGGCAATTACATGTTCCGCACCGACGTGCTGATCGATATTCTGGAAAGCAACGCCTTCGACGATTTCGGCGGGCAGGTGATTCCATATGCGCTCACCCGGCACCGCGTATTTGGCTTTGAGTTCGAGGGCTATTGGGAAGACATCGGGACGATGCGCACCTTCTATGAGACCAACCTGGCGCTGGCGGACCCGAACCCACGCTTCAACATCAACGATCCCGAACGCCCCATCTACAGCCACGCGCGATTCCTGCCCGGCTCGATCCTGGATAACTGCGTGCTGGAGCACGTCTTGCTGACCGAGGGCTGCACGCTCAAACAGAGCGAGATCCGCCACTCGGTGATCGGTTTGCGCAGCCAGATTCGCGCCGGGGCGGTGATCCTCGACACCATCCTGATGGGCTCCGATTACTACGATCCGCGCTGCACCGATGATGCCGGCGACGAGGGCGACCTGCCGTGCATTGGCATCGGTCGCAACTGTTTTATCCAGGGCGCCATCATCGATAAAAATGCGCGCATCGGGCGCAACGTGGTGATCAAACCCTTCCCGCGCGGCACCGACCTGGACACGGACAACTGGTCGGTGAAGGATGGCATCGTGGTGGTGCCCAAAAATGCCGTCATTCCATCCGGCACGGTCATCGCGCCGAAAGAGTGAGCTGCCAATCCAAACAAACCGGGTGTAGAGGAGCGTCTCCGCGGGATGCTTCTCTACACCCATGATTCTTCCCGATGAACCCCGACCTTTTTCTGACAACCTCCCTGCGCGCGCACCCTGTCGGACAGGCGATTTCCAGCGTGCTGGCGGCTGCGCTGGACGCTGTTGACCCCTATGCAGCGGTGTCTGCCCACCTGCGGCGGGAAGGCGCACGGCTGTGGGTCGGCGAGCATCCGGTGGACCTGGGCGCAATCCGGCAGGTGTGGCTGGTGGGGGCTGGAAAAGCCGGTTATCCGATGGCGCAAGCTGCCGTTGAGGCGCTCGGTGATCATCTCACAGGCGGCCTGGTGATCGTGAAAGACGGCTACGCCCCAGCGGGCGCCGCCTTGCCGCGCATTGAGATCGTCGAGGCGGCTCACCCGTTGCCCGACGAGCGCGGGGCGGCCGCCACGCGGCGCATCGCCGCGCTGCTGGAGCAGGCCGGCCCAGACGACCTGGTGGTGTGCCTCCTCTCGGGCGGCGGGTCGGCTTTGCTGACCGCGCCCGCCGGTGGCATCTCGCTGGGCGACGTGCAGGCGATGACCGGCGCGCTGCTCGCCTGCGGCGCGACGATTCATGAGATCAACGCGCTGCGCAAGCATGTCGATGAGGTCAAAGGCGGCGGGTTGGCGCGTTGGGCTTCGCCGTCCAGGGTCGCCACGCTGGTGCTTTCCGACGTGATCGGCGACGACCTGGACGTGATTGCCTCCGGGCCATGCGTGGCCGACCCGAGCACGTTTGCATCGGCGTGGAGGGTGGTGGAGCGCTACGCGATTACAGATCAAATACCGGGCTCGATTCGCGCGCATCTTCAGGCGGGGATACGCGGCGAAATTCCAGAGACGCTCAAGCCGGGCGATCCAATCTTCGAGCGGGTGCAGAACCTCGTGGTCGCCAGCAACCTGCAAGCCGGGCGGGCGGCGTTGAAGCAAGCGGCTCTTGCCGGCTGGCAAGGGCTGCTGTTGACCAGCTACCTGCAGGGCGAAGCGCGGCATGCCGGGCGCCTGCTGGCGGCGGTTGCCCGCCAGGTGGCCTCCACCGGCGACCCGCTGCCGCGTCCGTGCTGCCTGGTGGCGGGGGGCGAGACGACCGTTACGCTGCGCGGGGACGGCCTGGGCGGGCGCAATCAGGAGCTGGCATTGGGGGCGGTCGCCGACATGGCCGGACTGGAAAACGCCTGGCTGGTCGCGCTGGCGACAGACGGCGGGGATGGCCCGACCGACGCGGCCGGAGCGGTGGTGAGCGGCGATACCCTGGCCCGCGCCCGCGCCGCCGGGCTCGACCCGGCTGCTTTCCTCGCGCGAAACGACGCCTACCATTTCTTTGCCCCCCTGGGCGATCTGCTGCTGCCCGGCCCGACGCGCACCAACGTCAACGACCTCGCCTTCCTGATCTTGTTGTGAGCCAGACCAATCGGGGCGTTGCTCACGCCTGCCGCCATGTCGGGCGCGTTGCGCCCTCCTCGCGATGAGATGTAGTAAGATGGGCTTCCACGCCGACCCACCCCCAGGGCACCTTTTGCCAACCCCGGGCGACCTTGAACGTCCGCCTTTTTCAGGATGCGAGCCCGCCCCCTGCGGCCTTCGGTCAGCCAGGGCAGGGTGGGAGAATTGCAGGCTCGCAAGTCGACGAGGCGGCGGAGGAGGTATTCCCATCGAATCTGCCAGGCAGTGTGTCTTTTTGAACTTGTGAGTGTTATCACGAAAGACCAGCGCACTAGACAAATTTTCGGTTATACTCATTCGTCGAGTGCCGGATCGAGCCTCGGGTATTTTGCCCTGTGGGGAGCAAGCAATGAACCAACCAGTTGTTCGAGTGGGTGAGCCAGTAAAAGAAGATCTATCGATCACCTGGCATTCGATGAGTGCCGAGGATGTTGTCCGTGAGCTGGGCACAGAGATGCATGCCGGGCTCACCTCCGAAGAAGCGGCCCGCCGCCTGGCTCGTTATGGCCCCAACCTTCTCGCCGAAAAACCCCGCCCAACCTTTCTCCAACTTGTCCTGGCCCAATTAAACAATTTCGTCATCATCTTGCTCATCGTGGCCTCGGTGGTTTCGGCGCTCCTCGGTGAGTGGGTGGAGGCCGGGGCGATCCTGGCGATCGTGATCCTCAACGCCGTACTGGGCGTGGTACAGGAGAGCCGGGCCGAAGAGGCGCTGGCCGCGCTGAAGAGAATGGCCGCCCCGGAAGCGCAGGTGATCCGCGACGGACGGCGCATCGCGCTGCCGGCTCCGCAGCTTGTTCCGGGGGACATCGTTTTCCTGGAGGCGGGCAATTACATCCCCGCCGACCTGCGCCTGCTGGATGCGATCAACCTCAAGGTAGAAGAAGCCGCGCTCACCGGCGAATCGGTGCCGGTCAGCAAAGTTGCCACCGAGCAGATCGCCCAGAACGCCTCGCTGGGTGACCGCAAGAACACAGCCTTTATGGGCACGGTGGTCACCTACGGGCGCGGGCGCGGCGTGGTGGTCTCTACCGGCATGCGCACCCAACTTGGCATGATCGCCGATATGCTGCAAAGAGTCGAGGCTGAAGACACCCCGCTGCAGCGCCGGCTCGAAGAGTTCGGCAAAACCCTCGGCTGGGGCGCGTTGATCGTCTGCGGCCTGGTTTTCTTGGTCGGGATCGGTCGCGAAATTCTGGCGGCGCAGTTTTCCATCGATAACCTGGTCGCGATGTTCATGATCGCGGTCAGCCTGGCGATTGCCGCCGTTCCGGAAGGACTGCCTGCCATTGTGACCATCAGCCTGGCGTTGGGCATGCGCGAGATGGTGCGGCGCCACGCCCTGATCCGCCGCCTGGCCTCGGTGGAGACGCTCGGCTCGGCCACCGTGATTTGCTCCGACAAGACCGGCACGCTGACCCAGAACGCGATGACGGTCACCCGGCTGTGGACCGATGGGCGGCTGTTTGAGATCACCGGCAGCGGATATAACACCGACGGCGAGTTCCGCCTGGACGGTCGCCCGGTCGATCTGAAGGACCATCCTGCGGCGACGACTGCGCTGTGGGTGGGCACGTTGAATAACGACGCGCAACTGGAGCGCCTGGAGGGCGAAAACGGTCGAGGCAATTTCCGCATCATCGGCGACCCAACCGAGGGCTCCATTTTGATCGCGGCGGCCAAAGCCGGCGTGTACCAGGCTGAGCTCTCCGACCATTACCCGCGCGCTCAGGAAGTCCCCTTCGACTCAGCGCGCAAACGCATGATCACCATTCACAAGATTGGGGAGGTGATCCCGGAAGACAGCTCGCCGATTTACGACAACCAGGTGCGCACCTGGTACGCCATCGCCGTCAAGGGTGCGCCGGATATCGTGCTGGGGCTGTGCAGCTCCTACCAGACCCGCGAAGACCAGCCGGCACCGCTGACGCCGGCGATCCGCGAGCAGATTCTGGCCGCGAACGACGAGATGACCCACGACGCGTTGCGCGTGCTCGGCCTGGCCTACCGCCTGGTGCCGGTGCTGCCGGAGGAAATCCAAAGCGATGCGCTCGAGCAGGACCTGGTGTTCGTCGGGCTGATCGGCATGATCGACCCGGCGCGCAAGGAGGTCCAGCCGGCGCTGGAGCACGCGCGCTCGGCAGGCATCCGCACGGTGATGATCACCGGCGATTACCCCAACACCGCCCGCGCCATCGCCGAAAGCATCGGCTTGTTGGGCAAAGATCAGCTCGTTGTCACCGGCCAGCAACTGGCTGAAATGGATGACGAAACCTTGACGGGCAAAATCGAGCAGATCGACGTGTTTGCCCGCGTTTCGCCGGAACACAAGATGCGCATCGTCGACGCGCTGCGCGCCAACGGCGAGGTGGTGGCGATGACTGGCGACGGGGTCAACGACGCCCCGGCGATCAAGCGCGCCGATATCGGCGTCTCGATGGGCATCACGGGGACCGACGTGGCCAAAGAGACGGCCGACATGGTGCTCACCGACGACAATTACGCCAGCATCGTCGCGGCGATCGAGCAAGGCCGGATCATCTACAGCAACATCCGCAAGTTTGTTTATTACCTGCTTTCCTGCAACCTGGCGGAAATTGCCATCATCTTCCTCTCGACCCTCTTCATTGGCAAATCGCCGCTGACCGCGCTGCAGCTCTTGTGGCTTAACCTGATCACCGACGGCGCGCCGGCCCTGGCGCTGGGGACGGAGAAGGGCGACCCAGATATCATGGAACAGCCGCCGCGCCCGCCGAAGGAGCCGATCATCAACCGGCACATGCGCATTGGCATTGTCTTCCAGACCATCGCCATCACCGCGGTCACGTTGGTGGCCTTTTGGATCGGCTCGACCGACCCGCAGCATACGCTGTATGCCCAGACGATGGCGTTTGTCACCCTGAGCACTTCCGAGCTGCTGCGCGCCTACACGGCTCGCTCGGAATACTATCCCTTGTTGAAAATCGGCTTTTTCAGCAACCGCTGGATGAACATGGCGGTACTGGCCTCGCTGGTGCTGATCATGGTGGTGGTCTACGTGCCTTTTCTGCAGGTCATATTCGGCACCGAAGCGCTCGGTTGGGCGCAGTGGGCCGAGATCATCCCCCTGCTGCTCATCCCCTCCGTGGTCGCCGAGATCACCAAGGCAGTGTTCATGCGCCGCATGCGCAAGAACGGTTAGCTGGCTGCTGGCTGTCTGAAATGAATCAATTGAGATACATGACTCTCCCCGAATTTAATCTTTTCATAGGCGCGTTGAGTCGAATAATTCCCACCCCCTGTAATCCCCCGCCCCAAGGCGGGGGAAACTTGGTGAAAAACAGGCACTTGAGTTTGGCCCTTATAAAGTGAGGGCTTGAAAAAGAGAAGCCTCTTGAGTACAACGAAGGTTACCACGCCATTCGCAAACTCACGAGGCTTCTTGCATGAAAGATACCACGAAAGTTACAGAAATACATCCCCTGCTGCAATCGATCCTGCAGCTTCTGGGCGCCCATCGGGAGGCGTTCCATCAGGAACGGGTGTACCGGCGGGCGATGAGCCTGGTATTCGGG
>JARKOV010000125.1 GCA_029975965.1 Anaerolinea sp.
TCAAAAGCCGTGCGAGCGCAGCCAGCGGATGCATTCCGCCGTCCAGGGGTGCAGGCTGCCGCCGGGGTCGACATGCCCGCTGCCGTCAGGCTTACGCCCAAGCGCCACACCGTGATTGCCTTGCTGGTAGATGTGCATCTCGAAGGGCACCCCGGCATCGCGCAGTGCCCCACCGAAGATCAGGCTCTGCTGCACGTCCACTTTTTCATCTTCAAAGGTGTGGAAGAGGAAGCAGGGCGCCGTCTGCGGCGTGACGTGCTTTTCAGCCGAGTAGCGCCAGAGATCGGCAACCGCAGGTTCAGGACCGAGGATGAACTCGGCGGTCTCCTTGCGGCGCGGGTTGGTGAGGGTGATCACCGGGTAGCACAGCACGCCCAGGGCAAGATGGCTGGAGTACGTATCGATCGGGTCGGTGGAGAGCGAATCGCCGTCGTCCTGGTGGGTGACAGCGTAAGCGGTGATCAAGCCGCCGGCGGAAGCGCCGATGATCCCGATGCGCTTGGGGTCAATGCCGAATTCTTCGGCGCGGGCACGCACGGTGCGGATGCCGCGCAGACAGTCCTGCAGGATGACGGGCAGGCGGTAGCCATTGCTCGCCAGCCGGTAGGAGACGACGAAGGCGGAGATGCCGTTCAGCGCCAGCCATTCGGCGTAAGCCGGTCCCTCATGGGCGGCGAGGAAGCGAAAGCCGCCGCCAGGGATGACGATCATCGCTGCCCCGCGGTTGTGAACCGGATCCGCCGGGTACCAGGCGAGGGTGGGGATATCGGTCTCCTTAGCGCCTAAAGCGCCAGGAGCGGGGGTGTTCCAAAGGGGGAAGGTGAGTTTGGGTTCCATACATACTCCTTTCAGTTCGACAGCGTTTACGCCTGCCTGGCATATTTTGCTCGACCAGGCGGAGGTGATTAAAGGTATAATAACCGCTTGTCGTTTGGAGGAAGTTTATCATGGAAATTGGCACGATACAAACCGTCGATATTGATCACCAGATGCGCAGCGCCTACCTGGATTACGCCATGAGCGTGATCGTGGCGCGCGCCCTGCCCGACGCCCGCGATGGGCTGAAGCCCGTTCACCGCCGCATCCTGTATGGCATGCTCGAATTGGGCGTGCGGCACAACACGGCTTACAAGAAATCCGCCCGCATCGTCGGCGAGGTGCTGGGCAAGTACCATCCCCACGGCGATATGGCGGTCTACGATGCGATGGCACGCATGGCGCAGGACTTCTCGATGCGCTACCTGCTGGTGGATGGGCAGGGCAACTTCGGC
>JARKOV010000127.1 GCA_029975965.1 Anaerolinea sp.
GGCAACACCGCCCTCGAAGAGGTGGTGATGGCGCTGCAGACCCGCAAACCGATCTACAACCTGACCACCGGCATCGACGCAACCCAGATCACGCGCATCAGCAAGCTGGTGAGCAACTACACCGGCATCAGCGTGCAGCCAAACAAGGCCATCGTCGGCGCGAACGCTTTCGCTCACGAGGCCGGCATCCACCAGGACGGACTGCTCAAGAACCAGCAGACCTACGAGATCATGCGCCCCGAGTCGGTGGGGGCAGCGCAGACCAAGCTGGTGCTGGGCAAACACTCCGGTCGGCACGCGTTGAAGACGCGCCTCAACTCGCTGGGCTACGACCTGGCCGAGAGCGAGCTGGAGCTGGTCTTCGAGCGCTTCAAGTCGCTGGCCGATCGCAAAAAGGTGATCACCGACGCTGACCTGGAAGCGCTCGTCTCAGACGAGCTTTACCAGCCGCGCGAGCTGTACGCGCTGGACGGGCTGCAGGTGGCCTGCGGAACGATGGGCATGCCCACCGCCACCGTGCGCCTGCGCGACCCGCAAGGCGAATTGCACGTCCAGGCGGCGGTGGGCACCGGCCCGGTGGACGCGGCTTATAAGGCGATCAACGGCATCGTTCAGGCGCCCAACCTGCTGCAGGAGTTTGTCGTCCACGCCGTCACCGAGGGCATCGATGCGCTGGGCGAGGTGACGGTGCGCATCCAGGGGCAGAACGGTTATTCGACCCTCGACGCGCAGAAAGAGACCGAGCAGCCGCGCACCTTCGGCGGCTACGGCGCCGACACCGACATTGTTGTCGCCAGCGCCAAGGCCTACCTGGCGGCGCTCAACAAGATGCTGGTCGCCAGCGGCAAGTTCGGCCCGGCTGAAAAAGTATCCACCGAATTCGTCGCCCCATGAGAGACAGGCGTGGAGTCGAATTCGCAGATTAAAACAAAACGCAATTTAGAAACTGCAAAACGACAAAGGAGAAGACCATGGACCCCCGCAAGAATCAAACGATTGACCCAATGCGCGAAGGACATCCCGAGCCCTTCCGCGAGCCGCGCACCATCCCGGCTGCCTGGGATGTGACTAGCTGGATGTCCGACGAAGAAGACGGTTCGGCAGAAATGAACGGCACCGCTTTCAACCAGACCAACCCCACCTTCTCGGCGCCCTATGACAAGCCCCAAGACGCTGTTCGATAAGATCTGGGAACGGCACGTGGTGGTCGAACAGCCCGGCTCGCCGGCCGCGCTGTACATCGACCTGCATCTCGTGCACGAGGTGACTTCGCCGCAGGCCTTCAGCGGGTTGAGAGCGCGCGGACTGCGGGTGCGCCGGCCTGAACGGACGGTCGCCACGATGGACCACGGCGTACCGACCCGTTCGACCGACGACGGCTCGGCTGCCGGGCGCATGGCGTTTGCCGACGAGATGAGCTTCAAGCAAATTCGCCAGCTCGAGGAGAACTGCCGCGAGTTCGGTATCCGGCTGATGGACCTCGACAGCCCGAACCAGGGCATCGTGCACATCATCGGCCCTGAGCTGGGCCTGACGCAACCGGGGATGACCATCGTGTGCGGCGACAGCCACACCGCCACCCACGGCGCGTTTGGCGCGCTGGCGTTCGGCATCGGCACCAGCGAAGTGGAGCACGTGCTGGCGACGCAATGCCTGTTGCAGCGCCGCCCGCAGACTGCCGAGGTGCGGGTGGAAGGGCGCCTCGCGCCTGGGGTGTCGGCCAAAGATATCATCCTGGCCCTGATCGCCAGGATCGGCACCGCCGGCGGGACCGGTCACGTGCTGGAATACACTGGCGAAGCCATCCGCGGCTTGAGCATGGAAGAGCGCATGACGGTGTGCAATATGTCGATCGAGGCGGGCGCGCGCGCCGGAATGGTCGCGCCGGACGAGGTAACCTACCAGTACCTTGCCGGGCGGCAGCACGCCCCGCAAGGGGCTGATTGGGAGCGCGCGCTGGCCGAGTGGCGCAAGCTGCCCTCGGACGAGGGCGCGGTGTACGACCAGACGATCACGCTGGACGCAAGCGCGCTGGAGCCGATGGTCACCTTCGGCACCAACCCCGGCATGGGCATCCCGATCAGCGGGCGCGTGCCCTCGCCGGAAGCCTTGCCCGATGCCAGCCAGAAGGCGGCGCTCGAAAAGGCACTCCAGTACATGGACTTGCGCCCCGGCGCGGCGCTATCCGGGCACCGCCTGGACGTGGTCTTCATCGGTTCTTGCACCAACGGTCGCCTGAGCGACCTGCGCACCGCCGCCGGGCTGCTCAAAGGGCGCAAGGTGGCGGAGGGTCTGCGCGTGCTGGTGGTGCCGGGCTCGCAGAAGGTCAAGCGCGCCGCCGAGGCTGAAGGGCTCGACCGCATCTTTAAAGAGGCGGGCGCCGAGTGGCGCGAACCGGGTTGCTCGATGTGCATCGCGATGAACGGCGACCAGCTCGAGCCGGGCCAGTACGCGGTCAGCACCAGCAACCGTAATTTTGAGGGTCGCCAGGGCAAAGGCGGGCGGACATTCCTCGCCAGCCCGCTCACTGCGGCCGCATCGGCTCTTACCGGTCGGGTCACCGACCCGCGCACCATCCTTTAATCGTCGCACAGGCGCAGAGAGCGGAGAGCAAGGCTCTCTGCGTTTGTGTTCAGGACCGGCCTATGCAAAAATTTTCGACATTGACCTCGCACGTGGTCGTTTTGGCGGTAGACAACATCGACACCGATCAGATCATCCCGGCGCGCTATCTCAAGACGACCGACAAAACCGGCCTGGGCGCCAACCTGTTTGCCGACTGGCGCTACCTGGCGGATGGGACGCCCAATCCGCAGTTTGTGCTCAACCAGCCGCAAAGCGCAGGTGCGCAGGTGCTGCTGGCGGGCGACAACTTCGGCTGTGGCTCGTCGCGCGAGCACGCCCCCTGGGCGCTGGCAGGATGGGGCTTCAAAGCGGTCGTCTCGACCACTTTCGCCGACATTTTTCGCAACAATGCGCTCAAAAATGGCTTGCTTCCGGTGCTGGTGACGCCCGAGGTGCACCGCAGGCTGGTCGAGCAGTTGAGCGCCGACCCGGGCGGGCAGGTGCGCGTCGACCTGGAAAACCAGCGTCTCACCCTGCCGGATGGGACGGACGCGCCGTTCCCGATCGATTCCTTCTCCAAAACCTGCCTGCTCAACGGCGTGGACGAGTTGGGCTACCTGCTGGGGCTGGAGGAGTATATCCGGGAGTATGAGGGGAGAAGTCGATGAGGGATGAGTTAATGAGGGATGAGTCAACGAGCGAGGAGCAGTCGGGATCCGGAAGCGTTTGCTTACCCTGCTAACTTCTGACCCGCGACTCATAAATTTTTCCTCGTTGACTTCCCTTCTTCCTTACGAGGTACACAGATGATCCAGGTATACGACACCACTTTACGCGATGGAACGCAGCGAACGGATGTATCGCTTTCGTGCAACGACAAGTTGAGCATCGCGCGCCGGCTGGACGAGCTGGGGGTGGCCTTCATCGAAGGAGGCTGGCCCGGCTCGAACCCGAAAGACGCCGAATTTTTCGAGCGCGCCGCCCAGATGGACTGGCAGCACGCGCGCATCGTCGCCTTTGGCGCGACGCGGGCGGCCAATAAACTGCCGGAGGAAGACGCCAACATCCGCGCCCTGCTGGATGCGCGCACCAGCCATTGCGCCGTGGTGGGCAAGAGCTCGCTGCTGCACGTCAACGAGGTGCTGCGCACCACGCCGGAGAACAACCTGCGCATGATCGAGGAATCCGTGGCTTACCTGACCAGCCAGGGGCGCGGGGTGATCTACGACGCCGAGCATTTCTTTGACGGTTACAAAGAGGACAGCGAATACGCGCTGCAGACGCTGGCGGCGGCGGCGCGCGGCGGGGCGGAGACGCTCGTGATGTGCGACACCAACGGGGGCAGCATGCCGTGGGAAGTGCGCGAGATCGTGCGCGCCGTGCGCGCGCGCTTTCCGGACGCGCAATTGGGCATTCATGCCCACAACGACGGTGAATGCGCCGTGGCGAACACGCTCGAGGCCGTGCGCGAAGGCTGCACCCAGGTGCAGGGGACGATCAACGGCTACGGCGAGCGCTGCGGCAACGCCAACCTGTGCTCGATCATCCCGGACCTGGAATTGAAGATGGGCCTCCGGGCATTGCCGGAGGGCAGCCTGGCTCGCCTCACCGAGCTGGCGCATTACGTGGCCGAGATGGCCAACCTGGCCCCGGACGAGCACCTCGCCTACGTGGGCAAGGCGGCTTTCGCCCACAAAGGCGGCATTCACGTGGCCGCTATCCGCCGCTCGGCGGTCTCGTACCAGCATATCGATCCGGAACTGGTCGGCAACCAGATGCAGGTGGTCGTCTCCGAGCTTTCCGGGCGCGGCAACCTGCTCAGCAAGGCCGAAGAATACGGCATGGCGCTCGACGAAGAAAATGACGTGAGCGGCGTGCTCAACGAGGTCAAGGCGCTGGAGGCCAGGGGCTTTTCGTTCGAGGCGGCAGAGGCCTCGGTGCTGCTGATGCTCAAGCGCCAGCAGAAGGACTACAAGCCGCCTTTCGAGTTGCTGGATTTCACTGCCAACGTGGAGCACCGCCAGGGGCGCGGCATTTTCGCCGAGGCGACGGTCAAAGTGTGCGTGAACGGCGAGGTGTTCCACACCGCCGCCGATGGCAACGGGCCGGTCAACGCGCTGGATGCAGCCTTGCGCAAGGCGCTGCTGCCGCATTACCCTTCGATCGCCGAATTTCACCTGGAAGATTACAAGGTGCGCATCCTCAACGGCGATAAAGGCACCAGCTCGACCACTCGCGTGTTGATCGACACGCACAACGGAAACAAGACGTGGAGCACCGTCGGTGCCAGCACCAACATCATCGAGGCGTCCTGGCGCGCGCTGGCTGATTCGATCGAGTACGGCATTTTAATGGCCGATTGACCGCCGCGGCCGATGGTTAAGGAGATTCATGGAAGCTAACATCGTTTTGCTCCCCGGCGACGGGATTGGCCCTGAGGTGGTGGGCGCCGCCGTGCGCGTTTTGGATGCCGTGGCGGAGCGCGGCGGGCACACCTTTCGCTACGACCGGCACCTGATCGGCGGCTGCGCCATCGACGCGCACGGGGTGGCCCTGACCGATGAGACGCTGGCGGCCTGCCGGCAGGCGGATGCCGTGCTGCTCGGCGCGGTTGGTGGTCCCCAGTGGGATGACCCCACCGCCGCGGTGCGCCCCGAACAGGGCTTGCTCGGCTTGCGCAAGGGGCTGGGCGTGTTCGCCAACCTGCGCCCGGTCAGGGTGCACCCCAAACTGGCCGGGGCTTCGCCGCTGCGCCCCGAGAAGCTGGTGGGGGTGGACCTGCTGGTGGTGCGCGAGCTGACCGGCGGCCTGTATTTCGGCCAACCCAAGGGGCGCAGCCAGGTGGACGGGCACACCCGCGCAGTCGACACGCTCGAATACAGCGACGTGGAGGTTGAGCGGATCGTCGACCTGGCGTTTCGCCTGGCGCAAGGGCGCCGGCGCAAACTGACCTCGGTCGACAAGGCCAACGTGCTCGAATCCTCGCGCCTGTGGCGGCAGGTTACCAACGTGGTGGCGACCCGCTACCCCGACGTGGCGCTGGAGCACATGCTGGTCGACACCGCCGCCATGCGCCTGGTAGCCAGCCCGGCGTCTTTCGACGTGATCGTCACCGAGAACATGTTCGGCGACATCTTGACCGACGAGGCAGCCGTGTTGAGCGGGTCGATGGGCTTGCTGCCCTCGGCCTCGCTGGGGGCTGGCGGACCGGGGCTGTACGAGCCGATCCACGGCTCCGCGCCCGATATCGCCGGGCTGGGCGTGGCCAACCCGTGCGGCACGGTGCTCAGCGCGGCCATGATGCTGCGCCACTCGCTCGGCCTGGAGGCCGAGGCCCAGGCGATTGAAGCCGCCGTCGAGCGCGCCATCGGTGCGGGCGCGCTCACCCGCGACCTGGGCGGCAGCCTGGGGACGGAGGAGATGACGGAGCAGATATTAATGCAGGTCGATCTTACGAAATGAGAAGAGGAGAACTCGCAGCATGCCTGACACGCTAAAAATCTGGATGGACGGCCAACTCGTCGACGAGGCTCAGGCCACCGTGCCCTTTCTGAACACCGCGCTGCACTACGGCCTGGGCGTATTCGAGGGCATCCGCTGTTATCACGCGGAAAATGGCCCGGCCATCTTCCGGCTGAAGGAGCACATGGAGCGCCTGGTCAATTCGGCCAAGATCCTTGGCTTTCGCAGCCTGCCTTTCACCGCCGAGCAGCTCGGGCAGGCCTGCAAAGACGTGGTGAGGGCCAACGGGTTTGACGCCTGCTACATCCGCCCCTTGATCTATCACCACAGCCCGCAGCGCAGCATGAACATTGACGCCGGCCAGGCGCGCGTGGGCATCGGCGCCTGGGAGTGGGGCGCTTACCTGGGCGAGGAGGCGCTGGAGAAGGGCGTGCGCATGCACGTGGCTTCTTTCACCCGCCACCACCCCAACGTGATGATGACCAAAGCCAAGATCACCGGGAATTACGCCAGCAGCAGCCTGGCTAAAACCGAATCAGTGCGCCTGGGCTTTGACGAGGCGGTGATGCTCGACCCGCAGGGCTACGTGGCTGAATGCACCGGCGAAAACCTGTTCATCGTGCGCAACGGTGTGATCTACACGCCGGGAACCTGGGCGTTGCTGGAGGGCATCACCCGCGACGCGCTGATGACCCTCGCCGGCGACCTGGGTTACAAGGTGGTGGAGACGCTGATCAGCCGCGACCACCTCTACATCGCCGACGAGTGCTTTGTGTGCGGCACGGCGGCCGAGGTGGTGCCGGTGACCGAGATCGACTTCCGCCCGGTGGGCTGCGGCGGGATGGGTCCGGTGACGCGCGCCATTCAAAAAGAGTTCTATGCCGCCGTCCACGGCAGGCACGCACGCTCGGCTGAGTGGCTCAGCTACGTGAGGTGAGCGTTGATCCGCGTGGCATTCCAGGGTGAGCGCGGGGCCTACTCGGAGGCGGGCATCTTCGAGCACTTCGGCGAGGGTGTAGATACGCTGCCTTGCGAGACCTTTGACGCCGTCTTCGCGGCGGTTACCGGCGGAGCGGCTGAGCTGGGTTTCATCGCCATCGAGAACTCGCTGGCCGGCAGCATCCACCGCAATTACGACCTGCTGCTGCAAAATGAGCTGGTGGTGACCGGCGAGCACAACCTGCGCGTCTCGCATTGCCTGATCGGCCTGCCCGGCGCGCAGCTCGCGGCGATCCGCACCGTCACCAGCCATCCGCAGGCTCTGGCGCAGTGCGACGGCTACTTGAAGCGGCTGGGGGTAAAAATCGAGCCGGCTTACGACACCGCCGGGAGCGTGCGCCTGGTGCTGGAGGCGGGCGACCCCACGGTGGCGGCGATCGCCGCCCGGCGCGCGGCGGAAATTCACGGCATGCAGGTGCTGGCGGCGGCGATCGAAGACAACGAAGCCAACTTCACCCGCTTCCTGGTCATCGGGCGCGAGCCGGTGACCCCCGGCGCAGATGCCAAGACCTCGATCGTGTTCTCGCTGGATAATCGCCCCGGCGCGCTTTACAAGGCAATGAGCGTCTTCGCCCTGCGCGATATCGACCTGACCAAGATCGAATCGCGCCCGCTGGCGGGCAAGCCGTGGGAGTATTTCTTCTACATCGACCTGGCTGGCTCCACCGAGGAGCAGCCGGTCAAGAACGCGCTGGCCAACCTGGCCGAATTTACCACCTACCTGCGCGTGCTGGGGTCATATCCGCGCTTTCGTGGGTGAAATACCCGCTGCCTGCATCCGGTTGAGGGCAGCGTGAATAACATGCTTTTCCAGACCGATTAGCTTCGAGACAGAATCTTTCTTACCTGTTCTACGAATTCAACAGCATCCTTAAGCGCGGTCGAGGTCATTTATTCGTCCACTGTATCTATCTCGCCATAATCGGCAGCTTGCCGCCGGTCGAAAGCCAGGTGAAGCGCGCGAGACGATTCGCGAGATAAAATCCCTGTTTTAACAAATTCGCGATCATAAAACGATATTAGACCGCTGTGTTTTTCACGTTTCCACTTTTTTCTTGATCGCCAACGCCATAACAGCGTACAGCATCGCATAATAGGCTCGGTTAACCGCGCCACGTCGCAGGCGCGCCAGAGAGAGGATTTCCGCTTCTTTAAGCGCTTCGGAAGCTTGTTGTAGCCGGAAGGCTACCAATTCATCCAGACTAGAATTGTCCGTCACACCTGCACCCCTTCGCGTTCGATCACACCGATTATGGGACTGGCACTTAATGCGCTATCCTGGAGGGTGGCGCTGGATGCCACGAATGTAGAAATGACCACGTCAGCATCGAAGCCTACTTCCCAGGCAGCTTCGCTGATTTTACGGCGCAGTTCCGGGGTTACTTGAGGAATTTCAATGAAAATATCCAGATCGGAATCAGGCTCTGCGTCACCGCGTGCGCGGGAACCATATATCACCATCCGCCGGACAGGGGTAATGGATTGTAAGCGTTTCTTCAATTTGCGTGAAAGCGACAGATCTTTGGTTCGAATCATTGGATATCCTTCTTTATCGATTATACAGAAAGACACCCCGGTTTAAACTTTTTCTTTGATCTCCTGAAGGGTGCGCTCGTACACCTCGAAGTGCTCGCCCTCGTCGTTTTCGGGGTCGATGTACTTCAACCACATCGCCTGCTCCGGGTGGGCCCCCGAAAGCACGCGGCGGCTCTGGCGCAAGATGCCTTCGGGGTCGGACCAGCGCACCTCGCCCATTTGCAGCAGGATGTACTGCCCGCGGTACTTCTCTTCCAGCTCTTTTTTGTGTTCCAGGTAATACAGCCCCTGTTCGGCGGTGGTGCGCCGCCAGCTCACCACCGTCTCGAAGGAGTCGGTGACGTGCGAGAAGAACTCGCCCAGCGGGGCCTGCACCTCGCTCTGGAAGTCGATCTCGTCCAGGTTGACCGTGCCAAAGCCGCCCTGCGCGGCGATGAGCAGCGCGTTGCGGTCGCGGTGGAAGGGTGGGGTGAACCAGTCGGCCTGGGGATCATGACCCATCAGGTGCGCGCCGCAGGCGTCGGTGGCAATGACCTGGTCGCCGGCGATCAGCGTGTTGCAAATCCGCGGGTGGTTTCCCGGTCCCCATTCCATGCCCGCCTGGGTGACCAGCCCGTCGATCACGTTGAGGGCGGGATCGTAGATGCGCCCCAGGTCGGCGAGCATGTAGGGCATGCGCACCAGGTGGTGGTAGTACCAGCGCGGGCGACCTTTGGGCTGCATGGGCATCAAGCCGAAGAGGTTCTTCAAGCACAGGGTGATGCCCATGAACCCGTGGTTTTTCAATTTTTGCACCGAGATCACCTCGTCTGCGTCGACGGTGGATTGCGGCACGGGGTACCGCTCGAACATTTGCCCACCGCCCGGCACCTGCACCCAGGCGACCTCGTCGGTATGACCGGGGACGAAGGGAACGTCGAATTCGCGCAGCACCGGCAGGATGTTGGTGCTCTCCTCCGGCTTGCCGTGCCAGATGCCTTCCACCCCGATGTCGACGGCGAACAGGTCGGCGCGGGTTTGTTCGCGCAGCACGCGCAGCAGGGCGCGCGCCGCCTGGTCGCTGACCAGTTGCTGGCGATGCCCCTGGTGCATGATCACACGCTCGGGTACCCAGTCCTGGTTGAACTTAATCGCGACGCGCCGCGCCTTGCGCAGCTTTTCCCAGGCGCGCTCGAGAGGCAGCAATGCCCGTTTCATCGCCTGGTAAATCTCTTCGTCACTCGCCCGGTAATCGCAGTGTACGGCGCGCACACTGTACTGTTTGGCAGACATATCGCTGACCCTCACCATTCCTTTAAATTGGCTGCCACCCTGCACAGGATGGCAGCCACGTCTATTTTAATCCCAACTAAAAAAATCGAGTACGGCCTCGCAGATCTCAGGCTGATTTTCTGTGTGTGGAACAAAAATGCAAATCTGCTCAGCCGTGGCTGGGGAGCTGCTCTTTTGCCTCGATTGCCTGTGCGGTTACCTACAGGATCATTTTGCTGGCAACCTTAAACGAGGAGGGAATCACATTGTTGACGCCGCCGCCGCTCTCGCTCTGCGCGCCGACAAACCACAGACCGTGGATCGGCGTCTGGTGCGGGATGCGCGCCGAACCGAGCACGGGGGCCAGCCCGCCGAAGGCATGGTGGTCGGCGCAGGTGCGCGCGCGGAAATCCTCGGGGGTGAGGATGGCGCGCACCACGGTGTGCTCGCGCAGCCCGGGGATGTGCGCCTCGGCGTAGGCCACCAGCCGGTCGGCGAACTCGCTGCGCAGCTCGTTGAACGAGCCTTCCTTGAGCCGGTCGGGGCAGATGGTGTAGATGGTCATGGCGTGCATGCCCTCGGGGGCCATCTCCAGCGAGTGCAAGGATGGCACGTGCACCACGAACCCGGCGGCGCCCTGGTGATATTCACCGGCGCGCGCCCGGTTGATCTCGCCCTCCAGGTCATATGAGCCGTAATAATAGGCGACCGGACCACCGGTGAAGGGCGATGGGTCGTAATCCAGGCCGAGATGCACCATGAAAACCGAATCCATCAGCGGGAGATCGAGCACCCGGCGCGCGAAGCTGGAGGAAAGGTGCTCCTCGCCGACCAGGCGAAAGAAAACCTCTTTTGCCCCGCCGGAGGCGATCACCACGTCGGCGCGGGTGAAGTTGCCGTCGTGGTCAGTCACCCCCACCACCCTGCCATTCTCGATGTTGATTTTTGCCACCGGGCGCGAGGTATACACCTTTCCGCCCAGCTCCTGGATGCGCCCCACCAGCGCGGCGGTGAGGCTGCCCATGCCGCCCAGCAGGCTGTAGTGGTAGAGCTGCAGCGTGCCGGGGGCCAGCTCAGCGGGCATACGCGCGTCGAAGGAGGCTTCAGGGTTGAGCGCGAAGACGCCCAGGCCCATAAACTGGCTCGGCGGGGTGAAGAAGTCTGCCAGGATGGACATGAAGACGGTCTTGAGCTTGTCGGAAGTGAAGTAGCTGTCCATCAGGCGCTGCGCGCTCCAGCTCATTTTGGGCAGGAAGGGCAGCATGGTGGCATACAGGCTGGCCTGCCCGGCCAGCTTGCCCAACCCGCGCGCGTCTTCCAACTGCCGGCCGAGGGTCATCAGGCGGGTAAAGCGCAGGTAATCTTTCCAGTAACGCTCCAAGCCAGCGGCGTCTTCCGGAAAGAGCTGTTTAAGCCGCTCGATGCGCCAGCGCGGGCCTTCATAGGTCTCCGGCTTGTCCAGGCTGAAATCTGGGAAGATGTAGCGGCGGTCCTCAACGCGCAGGCGGATGCGATCGGCGACGCCCAGGGCGGCCAGCACCTTGCCGACCGGCTCACCCGGGCCGAAGCCCTCGACCAGGAGCTGCCCCAGGTCCCAGCGGAAACCGTCCCGCTCGTAAGACGCGGTCACCCCACCTGGCTGGTGGTAATGCTCAAAGACCTCCACCTGGTGTTCCTTGACAGCCAGGGTCGCCGCCGCGGTTAACCCTGCCAAACCTGAACCGATCACTGCGACTTTCATGGGTCCCTCCCTCTGAAGCAGTCTCCTTGTGGATTGTGTTTCCTTGTGCGTACCCCCGCTACTGATGATAGCAAATCTGCGAAGAAATAGAAAGTGGACCCCTTTCAGGGGCAGGCGAACTTGCGACGACCGGCCACGTCACTTCGAGAAGCCTCTTGCGGCAACGAGGCAATCGCTCTTTGCCCTACGCAGGCGAAGAGAGATTGCTTCGCCGCCTTTGGCGTCTCGCAATGACATGCGGATACGGACTCGCGGTGATGCGGCAAGTGCTCTTTGCTCTACGCAGGCGAGGAGAGATTGCTTCACCGCCTTTGGCGTCTCGCAATGACATGCGGATACGGACTCGCGGTGATGCGGCAAGCGCTCTTTGCCCTACGCAGGCGAAGAGAGATTGCTTCGCCGCCTTTGACGTCCTGTAATGAGGAGTCGGGTGCGGACGTGCGCCGATCGCTGACCAAATCCAAGGCGCTGTTGGACGCCATGCAGTTGCGTTGAATAAAAAGCACCCCTGTTGTGCAGAGGTGCTCGGTTTTCCCGTGATGTGTTACGGGAGGGGTTTACAGTTAATGGTGTTGCGTTTTAGCGGGCGACCACGTTGGCGGCCTGCAGACCCTTGGGGCCGCGCTCGACGGTGAACTCAACCGTCTGGCCTTCGTTCAGGCTGCGGTACCCAGAACCTTCGATGGCGGAATAGTGCACAAACACGTCCGGACCATTCTCCTGGCTCAGGAAACCATAACCCTTCTCGCCATTGAACCATTTAACCGTACCGATGATACGCTCAGACATTGAATTTGCCTCCTTCTGGCAAAAAAAGAAATTTGTGACTCCTCAGGCAGTCGCCCGATTCGTCTGAAAGATTTGATGCGTTGTTCGTTCCATCGGTTTGTTAAAAAAAAACCGGTTCAAGGACGAATGCCTCCGAACCGTGTTGCCTTACTACCGACCAACCAGAACTCTACAGCATCCTACGGGGCAGGAGTATACCACACTATTTGGATGCGTCAAGGTTAAATTGGGAAAAAAGTCAAGAGAGATGAAGTCAACAAGCGCTGAGTGATGCGGAATAGGGCGCAAGGAGTGAGTTGTCGCTTAGAAGTAGGGGTTGAAACAAGAGTAACTGCTCAGCCGTGGGAGAATCAAATTCGGTCCCTTATTCCATGAGCCTGAGCGGTCATAAATAAGGTTATAATTGTCAGAATTACCCCCCTTGAGAGAGACCATGCCTGCCCATTACAAGCCCAAGAAAAACAAGAAAAACCAACCCTCGGCGACCCCCTGGATGCTCGGCCTGTTCGGCATCCTGGTTTTTGTGCTGGTCGCGGTGATCCTTTCAACCAACGCGCGCGATGGCAACTCGGCCACGGTCCAATTGATGGGGGACGCGGTGCCGATTGCGTCTTCGGCGCACGTGCCCAATTCGACCAACCCCGGTCCCTACGCTTCCAATCCCCCGGCGGGTGGCAAACATTTCGACGAAAACTGGCCCGCCCATTTCTACGAGGAAAGCGAGCTGGCGAGCCTGCCCGCCTATCCGGAAGGCTACCTGGTGCACAGCCTGGAGCATGGATACGTGATCTTTTGGTACAACTGCGACGTGGCATCGGTCACCGATTGCGACGCGTTGAAACAATCCATTCGCAACGTGATGGACGAGACCGGCGGCACCAAGCTGATCGCCTTCCCCTGGGCGTCGATGGATGTTCCGCTGGCGCTGACCTCGTGGGGGCGCATCCTCAAGTTTGACCAGCCGGACGAGGCGCAGATGGCCCGCTTCGTACGGACCAACCGTTACCAGGCGCCTGAACCCAACGCTCCCTAGGGGATCAGCCGGCGTTCATTCATTCTCCGGCTGGCGGGCTCAAAGGGATGTAGTACAGGCCATCGAAATCGGCCACGACCAGCAAGCCCTCTTCGCCGGGCGCCACGCGGATGTAGGGGGAGACATCCAACGAGCGCTGTGAGAGGCTCCAGAATTGGAGCAATTCTCCGCCCGGCAGGGAGACCAGCGAAATGCCCTGTTCGGATGCGAAGGCCAACTGAGAGCGCCTCGGGAGATAGCGCACCTGCACGTCGGGATAGTTGCGCGGCAGGTGTCCCTCCACCACCAGGCGAATGGGCTCCTCGCGCGCCTGGTCTACCCAGAGCAATTCGAACTCGTCGGTGAGCGGGGCGGCGTTTGGCACCTGGCGCATGTTGATCAACTCTCCGTCCGGAAAAATCACCAGTGGGTTGGCCGACGGACGGAAAATTTCGACCTGTCCGGTCTCACTGTGGTAAAGGTACATGGCCTGGTTGCGCGGCAGGTTGAGGCGCACCAGAAGGTGATAAGTTTCGCCGGTGGCGTCGGGTATGGAAGCCATGCCGGTGAAATCGTTGGGGTAAGCCGCATCCAGGCCGAAGGTTTCCTGGAGCAGGTCCGCGATATGCGGCGGTGAACTGACCAGGTCGACTCGCCACAGGTTGGCGTTGCCGCTCACCAGCAGCTCGTCCTGGCTCAACCACTCCACGTAGGGCGCGCTCTGGTCGGTCGCATCTTTGAAAGGCAGTTGCTCGCGCGCTGTTCCGCTGGCGGCATCGATGATATAGAGCGTGCTACCCGACTGGCGGTCTTGGCCGTTGAGGTGACTGATCGCCAGCGACTGCCCATCGGGACTCCAGGCGGCGCGATCCCAGTGCAGCTCGTACTGGTTGGTCGCGACGTCGGCCACTTTGAGCAAGGCCAGGCTGCGTCCATCCAGCATCCAGTACGCCGTCGCGCTGCGCAACAAGAGACGCTCCCCTGCTTGATGCAGGGCTTCCACCTGCTCGAAAGGCTCGGCCGGGCTGCTGATGCGCGATTCGCTGCCCTGAGTGCATGGATCAATTGTCCACAACTCGCCGGCCTCGCTGAGGAAGAGCAGCCGCCCGTCCGGCAACCAGGCGTGGTGACCATTCAGCTCAACCACCCCGGCAAACGATAGCTCCGCCGGGCAAACCGAGCCGCTGTGAACATCGAGGAACTGGATGCGGATGCGGTGGGGCTCGGCGCTCGTGTCGGGCAGCCCGAACACCAGGTACCGTCCGTCGGCGGACCAGCTCCCGACGTAAAACACCTTGGCCTTCAAGATTGGCTGGACCGGCGTGCGCGGCAGCGAGATCACGCTGGTCGGCAGCGGCTGGGCGCCGGTCTGAACGGCGGCGTTCAACTCCTGCTCGTAAACGGGCGGGGGGTCGTATTGGGCTTTCAACTCGGCCAGCTCCGCCTCGCAGGCCCATTCGCCTTCCGGCGGGACGCCGGCTGAGGCGTAGACGCGCAGAGAAAAGGGCAGGCCCCAGACCTCGCGGTAAAAAGTTGCCAGGCGGTAGTAGTCCGCCCCGCCCTGGTAGCACCAGCTCTTGGTGCGAAAGATGATCGGGTCGGGAATCCACAGCATATCACGCGGGGTCAGGTCATCCAGGCTGGCGGGGTAGGTCCCATTGCGCTGGTGGTAGCGCTCGACGGCGCGCTGGATGCGCGCCGCGCGCTGCTCGGTCAGCGCCTTGTACGAGACGCTCCAGCCGTATTGAAAGGACAGGCTGATCAAGATGGGGGCAAGGAGGGCAAAGAGGAAGCCGGCCGCCTTGCCCCAGCCCTTTGACCTGACGCCGGTGAAGATTCCAGCGGCGATGGCGACCGGGAAGGCGACATACATCAGGAATAACCCGCCCAGCCCGTCGCTGGTGTTGTCCCAGATCGACGCCCAGATGATGCTGTACAACACCGCTCCGAGCAGCAAGGCGGCCAGCGCCAGCCGCACAAATGCCGACCAGCGCGGTGCGCGCCCTCTGGTGGGGTCTTCGTCCAGTGGGCGGGTGAGCCGAGTGAGCCCAGTAGACAGGAAAACGGCCGATAGCGCGGTGGCGACGCCCGGCGAGGCAATAAATATGATGCTGACCACCGTGCTGACCCAGCGGGGCAGCTCGTACTGGTACAACTCGACCATCGAAGATGTGTTGAACAGGGCAACCCCGGCCAGTGCCAATAAGCTGAGGAGAGCCAGTACCCACCCGGAGGTGCGGGCCAGCCACCACAGGATGGCGATCGCCAGGGCCGACGGCACGAGGAAATACCCCAGCGCCGACGGCCGGAAGGCGTTGGCAGCCTGGGCGAGGACCAGCGCCACGACCAGGGCGATGGCCAGTTTGCGCTGCCTGGCGAAGAGACCTGGTAAAGCGGACAGGTGCATGACGAGCAGCACCAGCGTGGTGATGATGGCCGGTGCGAACAGACGCTCGGCCAGTTGCGCCGTATAACCAGTCTCCGGACCGTCCAGCAAGTCGGGTATCCAGATCGCGGCAGGCAGGAGTGCGCCGGTGATCAACAGGTAAACCAGGCTGCGCTCCGCGGCGCTCTCGGCAGGACCGGCGCGGCGCACCAACCAGTTGCCCAGCACAACCAGCGCGGCCGGGATTACGGAAACCAACACCCAGGCTGTTTCGCTCATCTTGCCCCCTCAGGCGCGGAATCTAAGGCCGGCTAAACGGCGCATCCCGGCGATTATTCCCGGCGCGAGCAGCAATCCGGCGGCAGCCGCCCAAAGCCGGAAGACCCAGGCGGTGTGCTGCAACCAAATCGTCGAAAAAATGGACCCTGCGCCGCCGGTCTGGGCCATGTCCAGCGCTGCCGGCAGGATGGCGCAACTGAGACCAAGCAGCAGGAAGCCTACCTGCAACCCGGCCTGACGGCTGCGGGTGAAACCCAACGCTCCACCCAGCATGGCCAGCGCCGAGAGGGCGAAGTATGGGGTGCGGGCGTTGGTGTGAGCGTCGTCGTAGGCGACCAGGAGCAACACCGGCGCCAACCCGTACACCGCAAACGACAAACGGGTCCAATCCTTGCGCAAATTGTCCACCAGCCGCCGCACGCGGGCAGGCAACGGCCAGCGAGCGGCAATCTGAGCGGTGGCGAAGGCGGCGGCAAGCAGCGCCAGGGCAACGCTGCCCCACCACCAGAGCAAGTGGTAAGTCTGCGCGGCCAGGAAACTGTATCCCAGCACCAGCCCGGCCGGCGGGTATGCCCAACGCGGCAGGCCGAGGGCGAGACCGAGCAGAAAAGCTGGCAGCGGCAGGATCAGCACGGCGATGCCCAGGAAATCAAGGTCGTGCTGCCAGCCGTTGGCCGGGCGGACCGTGGGCAGATAGGTGGCCGCCACCAGGGCTGCGCCGGTCAGCAGGAACAGCAACGTTTCAAAGATAGCCTGTCGCCACGATTGTCGCCCGTCGGGCGGGTCGGGCCAGGCGGCGGCTCCGGCTGCCGGCTGGAGGGCCAGGTCGAGCGGGCTGGGGGTTTGCCCCAGGCCGGCGAAATTCGCCCGCAGGATGGGCCCGGGAGAATGAAGCAGCTCACGCAGGGCGACCCAAAACCCCGCAAACAGACCGGCATCGAACGCATCGTCAGTTACCTGCGCAAACACCTCCTCCATTTCTGCTCCAAAAGTTTGCTGAAACCGGCGCGGGTATAAGCGGATCAACCGGCCATACATCACGCCGAATGCGCGCAGGAGAAATGCACGCCAGGCGATGCGATCATTCATAAAGGAGACCCTCTTGCAGATGCTGGCCCGCAACGGCCGCCATGGCCTGCAGGCGGGCCATCTCAGCTTGCAGCACGCGCCTGCCCAGCGTGGTGAGACGGTAGGCTTTGCGCGGTTTCCCGCGGTGCGCCGCTCTTGCGCCGTTTTCGAGCGCAGGGTCCTCCTCCCCTTCGATGCGCTCGATCAAGTTTTGCTCGAGCAGGCGCGCCAGGGCTTCGTACAGGGTGCCGGTGCTGAGCAAGACGCGTTGGTCGCTCAAACCTTCCACCTCGCGCAAGATCGCGTAGCCGTGCTTTTTCCCCGAGGCGAGGCTCACCAGGATCCAGAAAGTGGGCTCGCGCAGCGGCAGCCAGTCGTCGATGGGGTTGGCGGTTGGTGTCATAGGGTGGCATGCGCTCCATGTATTATGTCGGATATCGAGATAATAGCAGTATAAACCAAAATGGATGGCTTTACAAGCCGGTAATGTGCCCAAGATATGCCCGGTCATACTCTGAAAATATGCCTTGCGACCGATACCCGGCAGGGCAGAGCGGGGTATGCTTGAACCGGTTTGTTCCTTTACCTTACGGGATGACAGGATTTTATGATCGCAGACAAAGCCATGTATTGGGCGTCACGCCCGCTGGTGGGTTCGTACACCGGCGCCATGTTGAAGATGGATATCAAGATGCACACCCGGCTGCCGAAAGGGGCCAAGATCGTCGCCGCCAACCATCCCAGCACCACCGACCCGTTTTTCGTGGCTGCCATGTTGCGCGAGCAGTCCTTCATCTTGATCAACGACCTGCTCTTCCAGGTGCCGTTGCTTGGGGCTTACCTGCGCCGCTCCGGTCACATCCCGGTGCGGGCCGGCGGAGGACCTCAGGCGATCCAGGCTGCGCTCGAACACCTCCAGGCGGGGCACACGGTCATGATCTTCCCCGAAGGAGACCTGAGCCCGCTGGAAGGCGGTTTTCAAACCGCGCGGACCGGCGTAGCGCGCCTGGCGCTGCTCAGCGGAGCCCCGGTGGTGCCGGTGGGCATTCACCTGCTGCGCGAGCGGCTGCACTCGTACCGCTCAACCGTGCGCGGGCGGGTGGAATATGGCCGGTGGTATTTGCGCGGTCCCTACAACCTGACCGTGGGCGAACCGGTGGTGTACCAGGGTGACGTGGAGGACCGTCCGCACGTGCGGCAGGTGGCGAACAGCGTGATGCACCAGATTATCGAGCTGGCGCACGAAAGCGAGGATCGCCTCAATCGCGCTCCCGGCGCGTTCGGCGAGGCGCTGGGTGCAGTGTAGGTAACGCGCGCACCACCGGGCGGAAAATAAACCGAGTCTCTTGCACCTCTGGCTGAGTAGTTACAAATCTCTTTAATAAAGACCCGCTTCCATGAACTGGAAGCGGGCCGTGTTTAAGTCAGTATTCAATTTTTAAGGGATCCTGAACAAGCCTAGCTCCTTTGCCTCCTTTTCGCTGATGTCGGGAGTTTCCAGGATCAGGTCGACATCCGCGAACATTGCCGGTGGTAATTTGTTCCTCAAGTAATTGGTCATGATGAGCACCGCTTTGCGGGCGGCGTCCTGGGGAATCCCCAGTATTTCGGAAATTTGTTTGATTAACTCGTCCATGGCAACCTCCTTTCAGCCATTCGAGTCAGCCACTCTATTTAATTTTACTGCAATAGTGTATAAAATACATTAATGGATCCTTCGATGCCGGGGCTTTCGCAAAGCCAGCAAAGAGACCTCACCCTGTCAAAGCTCAGTGCTTCCCTGCCCACTCATGCGGGAGAGGGTCGCGAACCGGCTCCCTTCGCCCTGTGGAACACTGTGCCCGCAGGGTAGAGGGATGGGGATGAGGGCGATCGTAGGGTGAAAAGTCAAGTGACTTTGACAAGACCCTGCCTTCTATCCCGCTTGAGCATTGGAAAGAAGTCGATTCTCAGCGAAGTCGTTTGATTCGATCCCCTCTATAATGAAAGTGAGAATTTGCTCACTTGCGCACAACGTGGAGGGAATATGCCCAACTTAAACGACGCGCCCCACCGGCGGGGGCAAACCGTCCTTCAAAACGCGGTTGAAAATGTCGAAAAGCACCGCAAAGGGAACGCCGAGGTGCAGTTTGTTAGCCCGGATGGCCAACCCCTGGCCGGCGTTGAAGTCCAGGTCGAGCAATTGGCCTCGGATTTTCTTTTCGGCAACCTGGCCTTCGACCTGGTGTGGGGCGACCCACCTTACCAACCCGAGCTGTTCAAAAAACGCTTTCTCGAGCTGTTCAACTTCGCTATCTTCCCTTTCTACTGGAGCATGTACGAGCGCCAGCCTGGCATGGTGGAATGGCAGCGCCTGATGCCAGCCCTGGAATGGTGCCTGGCGAACGGCGTGACCGCAAAAGGCCACCCGTTGGTGTGGCCCTATTCGGCAGGCGTTCCGGAATGGTTGTACGATGTGCCCCCGGAAGCGGTCGAATCGCTCATCCTGGCGCGGGTGACCGGCATCGTGAAGGGCTTTGAACCCTATATCCAGACCTGGGATGTGACCAACGAGGCGGTCAACCACGTTTCGTGGGAGGAGGCCACCCGGCGCGACTTTCTGCCCCATTACCACGAGGTGTCGCTTTGGCGAGGCATCGAGGTGAGTGGGGGCTTCAAGCGCGAGATCCCCATTTCGGAGGCAGCCGATTGGGTGGAGCGCAGCTTCCGCTGGGCGCACGCCGCGAACCCCAAGGCCACGCTGATCGTCAACGACTACAACCAGGAGATCGACCTGAACGTGCGCCAGCGCTTTTACGACCTGGTCAAAGAGCTGCAGGCGCGCGGCGCGCCAGTCTCTGGGTTGGGGCTGCAGGTGCACCCGGTGGACTACTGGATTTACCCGCAGGAGCTGTGGGACACGCTGGAAATGTACGCGGAGCTGGGCGTGCCGCTGCATATCACCGAGCTGCACCAGCCCGCCTGGGACCATCCGATCGAAGGCGGCTGGCGCGAGGGCACCTGGACCGGCGAGGCGCAGGCCGAGTTCATCGAACAGCTTTACCGGCTTTCGTATGGTCATCCGTCAGTCGTCTCGATCAATTACTGGGGCTTTTCCGACCGCGCCAGCTGGTTGCCGGGCGGCGGGTTGATCGATGCGGAGTACCGCCCCAAGCCGGTCTTCCATGCTTTGAAGAGGCTGATCCAGGAAGAGTGGACGACGCCGCCGCTCCGGCTGCGCACGGATGGCACCGGAAAGGTGACATTTCGCGGCTTTTTTGGTCAGTACGGCTTGACGATTCCCCGGGCGGGCAGCCGGCACTGGACCCAGCGGGTGCACCTGGCGCAAGACGAAGCCAACGCCTGGAGATTCGAGGTCAGGTAGAGCTTTACCCCGTGTTGCGCAACCCGGCGGCGATGCCGTTAATGGTCAAAACGAGCACCTCGCGGATGTCGCGCGCCTCCTCACCCTCCGGGTCAGGCAAGGCACGCAGGCGGCGCAGCATCTCGACCTGGATGTAATTCAACGGGTCGACGTAGGGGTTACGCAGGCGGATCGAGCGCTGGAGCACCGGCGCGGAGGCCATGAGCTCGGTCGAACCCTTGATCGCGACGATCCAGCCGGCGGCGGATCGATATTCAGCCCATATTTCGGAGAAAATACGTTCGGCCAGCACAGGGTCGGGGGCCAGCCCCGAATACATGCGGGCAATCTCCATATCGGCTTTGGTCAGCGAAAGCTCGGCGTTGTCGAGCAGGTTGCGGAAGAAAGGCCAGGCGGCGTACAACTCCTGGAAGAAACCCAGCGCGGAGGGATTTTCGCGCTGGTAGGCCTGCAGCCCGGCGCCCAGACCATACCAGCCGGGCAGGTTGAAGCGGCTCTGCATCCAGGAGAACACCCACGGGATGGCGCGGATGCGGCTGACGTGGGTAACGCCGGTTCCCGACTGGCGAGAAGCGGGTCGCGACCCAATCGGCAGCAGCTTGATCTCCTCCAGGGGGGTGGCGGCCTTCCAGTACTCGAGGAAGCCGGGCGTCTCGTACACCAGCCGGCGGTAGGCGGCCTGCGATTCGGCGGTGACCAGCGCCATCGCCGAGCGCCAGTCCGCAGGCAGGCTGCGCGGCGAAACCTGCTTGGCGCGCGGAACACGGTCGGTGGTGGGGTGCGGCAGGTCGTCCTGGGCCGAGGCGACCAGCACCGCGGCGACAATCTGTTCCAGGTTGCGCATGGCAAGGTCGATGTTGGAGTAGCGCGAGGTGAGGATCTCGCCCTGTTCGGTCAACCGGTAGCGTCCCTCGAGCGTGCCGCCGGGCTGGGCCAGGATGGCGCGGTTGGTCGGGCCGCCCCCGCGCGCCACGGTGCCGCCGCGACCGTGAAAGAGGGTCAGGCGCACGTTGTGCTCCGCGCAGACCTGCGCGATGCGTTCCTGCGCCTGGTAGAGCGCCCAGTTCGACATCATGTACCCGCCGTCTTTATTGCTGTCGGAATAGCCGACCATCACCATCTGGCCGTCCGGGCAGGTTTCCAGGTGGGCGCGGTAGGCGGGCAGGCTGAAAAGGTCGGCCATGATCAGCGGAGCGGCTTCCAGCGCAGCGATCGTCTCGAAGAGCGGCACGATCTGCATGCCTTCGGCGCAGCCGGCCCAGCGCGCCATCAGCAACACTGCCAGGACATCCGCGCTGGATTGTGCCATGGAGATGATAAACGGTCCGAGCAGTTCGGCGCCGTAGATCGATCGGGTGCGGTGGATCAGGCGGAACAGGGCCCAGGTTTCAGCGGCTTCGGGGGAGACGCCCGGCGTGGGGGTGAGCGGCGGGACCGGTTGCGAGAGCAAGCCCAGCAAGAGGTCGCGGCGGGAGTTAACGCCCAACTGCTCGTAGAACGGCTCGATCGCCAGAGCGCGAAGCACTTCGCCCAGAGATGCGTTCAGCCGCGCCGCGTCCTCGCGCAGGTCGAGGCGCGCGCCGAACAAGCCAAAGATATCGAGCTGATGCAGGGCGGTGCGCAGCGGCCCGGTGTTGACCAGGGCAGGCGGCACCGCGGCGGCGATCTCGCGCAAAGGCCGGGCCAGGGCTTCGGGATGAATGCGCGCCGCGTGCGGCTCGCTCGAGAGCAGTCGCGCCAGCATATCGTCTTGAGAGGCATCGGCCAGGTCGGCTGCCAGCACCGCCAGCACCAGGCGGTAGGGCTCGCCCGGGTAGCGGCGGCGGATCATTGTGACATGCGAAGAGAGACTCTGATGGTGCTCCAACCACCGCTGCAAGCCGGCCGACAGCGGCACGCGGCGCTCACTCAGGCTGAAGCGCCGCGATAGATCTTGCATGGTCTGGCGATGCGTTTCGAGGGCCAGCCCGCGGTGCAAGCGGAGCGCCTCGGCGGTCACGGCTGCCGTCACGTTGGGGTTGCCGTCGCGGTCGCCGCCCACCCAGGAAGCGAGGCGCAGCCAGGCGGGGTTGTTCAACCTCACTCCAGGAAAATGCCGGTCGAGGGAGGATTGCAGCAGATCGTGGATGCGCGGGAGCGCGGTCCAGAAGACCTGCCCGATCAGGTAGAGGGTGGTGCGTGCCTCATCGGTGACAGTCGGCTGGCTGGTGCGGGCACGGTCGGTCAGCCAGATCGTGGTGATTTCCTGGTAGAGCGCGTTGCAGTTTTCCTCGCGCTCATCCGGCAGCAGGTCCTCGCGGGCTATTTGGCGCAGGATGCCCGCCACCCGCTGGATTTTCGAGAGCACCGTGCGCCGGCGAGCCTCGGTGGGGTGGGCGGTGAGCACCAGCTCCACCGACAACCGCTCCACAAGCGCCGCCATCTGCGCGGCACCCAACCCCTGCTCTTTGAGGTAGATCACCGCTTCCTCGATCGAGTCGTGCACCGGTGAAGGGGCTCTCTCCAGCGCTTCCTGGCGCAGCCGTTCGAGGCGGTTGTTGTCTTCCGCGGTGTTCACCAGGTCGAAATACAGGGCGAAAGCGCTGGCAATCGCCCGCGAGGCTTCCACGCTCAGACCGCTGACCTCGGCAGCCAGGGCGGCGTCAGCCTGGCGGGCTTTTTCCGGATCTTTTCCCCGCCGCGCGCGCGCCAGCCCGCGGATGGTCTCTTCGACGTCGAAAAAGGCGCGCGTTTCTTGCTCGATCAGCACGCGCCCCAACAGGTCGCCCAGCAGGTGAATGGTTTCGGAGAGCTCCATAGTGCAACTATATCATTTTTTTAGGGGTGATTGCGAAGGGTTGTGAGCGCTGCATGAAATATTAGACAATTTTCATTTATATAATCCGCATTGTGCCGGGCTGCGTACTATAGGGTAGATCAAATAAGGAGGATCTGTATGAACGGTCAACCAATCCAATCCAAATTCTGGAAGCCGGTTCAATTGCTTGGGCTGGCGCTTCTGGCGGCGTTCGTGCTGGCTGCCTGTCAACCGGCGGCAACTCCCGTCCCAACGGCCACCCTTGCGCCCACCCCTGTCCCCACGCAGCCCCCCGCGGAAGTGACCTTGAAGGTGGCGGAGGATCCCAACCTGGGGAAATTTCTTGTCTCCGGGGACGGCATGACCCTGTATATGTTCACCAAAGATGAGCCGGACAAGAGCAACTGCGAGGCGGGCTGCCTGGTCGCCTGGCCGCCGTTTATCACCCAGGGCAGTCCGGTGGCAGGCGAGGGGGTAGACGCCGGGTTGATCGGCACCACCAGGCTGGCCGATGGGCGCTTGATCGTCACCTATAACCAGATGCCGCTCTACTTCTGGGCCTCCGACACCAAGCCCGGCGACGTGACCGGGCAGGGCGTCAACGATGTGTGGTTCGTGGTTTCCCCTGCTGGTGAGATCGTGGGGATGGAGAGCGCCGCGGCGGACGTGACCCTGAGCGTGGCTGAGCATCCCAACCTGGGGAAGATATTGGTGGACGGCGAAGGGAAAACGCTGTACATGTTCACCAAGGATGAACCGGATCAGAGCAACTGCACAGAGGGCTGCCTGACCGCCTGGCCGCCCTTTGTCACTGAGGGCAAGCCGGTGGCCGGCGAGGGCGTGGACGACGCCCTGGTGGGGATGGCCGAACTGGCCGATGGGCGCAAGATCGTCACCTATAACCGCATGCCGCTCTATTACTGGGCGCAGGACGCCAACCCCGGCGACGCAACCGGGCAGGGCGTGAACGACGTGTGGTTCGTCGTGTCGCCGGACGGCGAGCCGGTGGGAATGCAAGCCATGGCGACCGATGTGACGGTAGCGATCGCCGAGCACCCCACGTTGGGTAAGATACTCGTCGACGGAGAAGGCAGGACGCTGTACATCTTCACCAACGACAAGCCCGACCAGAGCAACTGCGAGGGCGGTTGCCTGGCGGCCTGGCCCCCCTTCATCACGGAGGGCAGCCCGCAGGCCGGCGAAGGCGTGGATGCCAGCCTGATCGGCTTTACCACGCTGGCGGATGGGCGCAAGATCGTCACTTACAACAAGATGCCGCTCTACTATTGGGCTTCGGACACCCGGCCGGGCGACGCGACCGGGCAAGGGGTCAATGGGGTGTGGTTCGTGGTCAACCCAGAAGACAAGGCGACCTCGATGAACAACCCGTACGATTACTAAACCGCGTTACCCGCGGGGTTTCGATGGGCGTAAGGGGCACGGCTGCCGTGCCCCTTACGCTAGACTGGGTCCCAATCCCAAACCTCTGGAGGACGCCCCATGAAGATCACCGACCTGACATGCGCCATCATCGGCCAGCATCCCACCGTGCGCATCACCACCGACGCCGGCATCGACGGGTACGGGCAGGCTGAATCGGCCAAGCCCTACCTCAAGCCGCACGTGTTGTTTTACCGGCAGTATTTGATCGGGGAAGACCCGACCAACGTCGAGCGGGTGATGCTGAAAATCCGGCGCATGGCCAGCTTCAAGCCGTGGGGCAGCGCGGTCAGCGCGATTGAGATGGCACTGTGGGATATCGCCGGGAAAGCCGCCGGCCTGCCGGTGTACAAACTGCTGGGGGGCAAAGTGCGCGACAAGGTGCGCGTTTACAACGGCGGGTTTCGACCGCCGATGAACGGCAGCGCGCCGGAGGATTATGCCGACAACGTGGCGAAGATGAAGGCCGCACCGGAGGGATTCAGCTTCGTCAAAATGGGCGTGGGCTTTCACAGCGGCATGGCGCGGAGCGTGGAAAACTTCAGCTACGGCGACCTGCGCGGTGGAGCGCCGCACCCCAACCGCGGCTTGCTCACCGAGCGCGGGCTCAAGCACGTGATCGCCTGCGTGGAGGCGATGAAGGGCGTGCTGGGCGACGAGGTGGGGCTGGCGCTGGACTGCGGTCCCGGCTGGACGGTCACCGACACCATTCGCCTGGCGAAAGCGGTCGAGCCCTACCACCTGATGTGGCTGGAAGACACGATCAACGGCGATTACAATCCCTACGTGATGGCCGACACCTACCGCGAGATCACCCGCGCCACCTCGACGCCGATCCATACCGGCGAGCAAATCTACCTGCGCCAGAACTTCCGCGAGTTGATCGAGACCCGCGCGGTGGACGTCATCGGCCCTGACCCGGCGGATGTGGGCGGGATCGCCGAGTTGAAATGGGTGGCTGAGTACGCCGACCTGCATGGAATCTTGATGGCGCCCCACGGCATCTTCGACGGGGTGATCGGGCTGGCGGCGCTGGTGCAGGTGTGCGCGACGATGCCCGACAATTACATCGCTTTCGAGTACGCAGTGGCGCGCACGGATTGGTGGTACGACATCGTCGAAGGGCTGCCCAATCCGATCGTGAAGAACAGCCTGATCGATGTGTGGGACGCGCCTGGGTTGGGGGTGACCGTCAAGGTCGACCGGGCGATGCAATACCTGAGCGAAGACGACCAGGGCTTCTTTGATTAGGAGAAATCGACCACCAAGACGCGAAGGCGCCCGGTGAGACATAAAAAGAAGGCGCGCGGCACGTCTTCCCGGAGTAAGGTCGATAGCGCATCGCGGGCGGCGAACAGCGCACCGCGCACAGGATGACGAGGTATCGCCGGATGATGAGACTCAGCGTGATGCGCGCATTTTTTGATACGGTAGATCGGGATTGGTGCAGCCCGGTCATCGATCAGATATTAACCCATTGGGAGCACGATCCCGGCAGCGGGTTCATCCTACGGGCCAGCGCGAACTTCATCGCCGTGTACCAGGCAGGAGGAGCGCGGCGCATCTTGCGCTTCGTCCACCCGGAGCAGCGCAGCCTGGCGGAGATCGAAAGCGAGCTGGCGTTTATCACTCACCTCGCGGCGCGCGAAATCCCCGTCGCCCGTCCCGTCCCGGCGCGAAACGGCGCCCTGGCGCTGGCGGTCGAGAGCGAGCTGGGAGCCTTCTGCGCAGCAGCGTTCGAGACGCTCGACGGCGAGCAGCGTGAGATCGACCAACTCGACGAGGAGGGGTTCGTGGTCTGGGGGAGGGCGTTGGGTGAGCTTCATGCGGCCGCGCAGGGTTTTGGGGGTGAGGGGCGCCCCGGCTGGCGCGAGCACCTGGAGTGGGCCGAGTCGTTGTTGCTTGCCCGCGATCCGGTTGCCGCGCACACTGCTGCCCGGTTGCGGGACAAATTAGAGCGTCTACCGGTCACGGCGGAAAATTTCGGGGTGATCCATTACGATTTCGAGCTGGACAACCTGCTCTGGAAAGATGGCCGGGTGGGGGTGGTCGATTTCGACGACTGCGCGCGGTACTGGTATGCTGCCGACGTGGCCTACGCGCTGCGCGACCTGTGCGACGACCGCGCCAGCCGCGTCGACCTGGGCGATTCGCGGCTGCAGGCGTTTGTGCGGGGTTATCGGGGCGTCAGGCCCTTGCCGGATGAGGAACTGGCGCGCCTGCCGCTCATGCTGCGCCTGCTCAACCTGCACAAATATTGCCAGTTGAGCGCAATCTGCGCCGAACCGCCCGGATTGGACGAGCCGGAGTGGCTGGAGGGGTTGCGCCAGCGCCTGCGCGCAAAGATCGCGGTGTATCGAGACGATTTTCTTTTATGATGGGGGCGTCTAAAAAGTAAGTGTAGACACCCCCGATCCAGTATGGATAGTATTTTTGGGTTTGTTGAACCCCCATATGTGGGGGTTCAACAAACCCAAATTACACTTTTCGGACAACACCATCATAAATTAAGACTCACCCGTGCTCGGGGTGGTTGGTGGGCGGGGTGTGCTCGTGGAAGTGGCCCATCTGGTGCATGCGGTTGTGCAGCGCGCGGTGGGCCGATTCAAGCACCAGGCGCATGCGCCTGGCGGCGCGCTCGTCGGCGCGCGTGCCGACCGTGTCCAGGTAGGCCATGGCGCCTTCGATCTGCTCCAGGATGGTGACCGCATCGGCTGCGGCGAGCAGCGGCGAGCCCGCCACCTCCACCATGACCGGCGACGAATGGGCCGCGATCATCTCGCGCCGGCCCGGCTGCGCGCCGCGCACCAGCAGCGCCAGCCAGCCGCTGCGCTCCAGCCGAATCGACCAGTGCCCGCTTTGACCGGCTGCCTCCACGGCCAGGCTCTCGCGAATCTCCCCGTTGACGATCAACTCGACGCGCGTCACCGGAACGGTCACGCTGGCCACCTGCCAGGAAACGTCGAGTGTCCCGCCGGTCGCCGGGAGCTGGATGCGGCTGCCCATCGGTCTGCCGTCCACGTTGAACTCGAGCAGGGGCCCGTAGCTGGCGAAGGTCTCCCCGCGCCGAACGGCGTCCATCCAGGCCTGGTAGGTGAAGGCCTGCTGCGGGTCGACACGCGCGTAGGTGCGCACGGTGCCCACCGCCGTCGAGGCGGACATTTTGTCGGTGCCGGCCACGGCGGGGACGAGGTAACCGCAGTTGAGGTAGCGATACCAGTCGGAGAGCGAGTAGGGATCGATGCCGCTGTAATGGTCGCCCCACGAGGTCATCTCCAGCGCGTCGATGTCGCCGCAAACGATGCTGGCGGCGTGCTCGGCGCGCGGGTTGGGGAAGTGCGGCAGCACCACCAGCCCGCCCTGACGGCGGCACAGGCGCGCCCACTCGGTCAGCAGCGTCTCGATCCCGTCACCGATGGCCGATTCGTCCGCACCGCCGGTGGTCATGGGGGCGATGATCTGCCCGGAATAACCGAGCAGCGAGATGTGCCCGAGGACGTGCTGGCGGTTCTCAGTGCCCACGCGCACCAGGTACTCGCCGTCTCCGCCGGCTTCTTTCGAGCCCCAGGTGGTGTGACCGTCGAAATCGCCCACGTTGGTCATCAACTCGCCCCACTGGCTGGCCAGCAGGTTGACCACGTTGACCCCCTCACCGGCGCCCTCCAGCATGGCGGTCATCGGCGAAAGGAAGTGAACGTGGGTGTCGGCGGTCACCCAGCCTTTTTCGCGCCAGGGCAGCACCTTTTCCACCTCGACGATGATCTCTTCCGTTTCGGCGCTCACCTGGACCACCTTGCGCACCGGGCGGATCTCGAACCCTTTGGATACCTCGAGGAAAACTTTGCCCAACGGCAGCTTGACTTGCGTCTCGCCGGGAATGTAGGTGCAACTGTGCCGGCGCGCCGGGTTGGACCAATCCTCGATGTGGGCGAAATCGGCGCTGTAATCTTCGAACCAGGAGGCGTTGATGATGCGGTGCCGGTCGACCGGGGCGAGGTATTCGCCCCACTCGCCGTGCAGGTGCAGCTTGACCGCCAGTGGCTTGCCGCCGCCCTTGGGGACCACGCGGATCGCGACCGTCTTCTGGGCTGTCGGCACCGGCCGCAAGTCTGGGACGCCGTCGGATTCTTCCAGGGCGGCGACCGGGATCACCTGACCCCCGCTCAGGTGGAAACAGGCTTGCGGGTGAGCGGCGTACTCGATCAGAATTTCGTCCGGCGACACGTCGGGGGGCTGGTTGTTGTACCCCGCGGCCCAATCGGCGTTGGGATACACCAGCCGCCGAGTGGCCGAGATCACCTGGCCGAGGTCGAGCTGGACCTGCTTGAGCAGGCCGTCGTCGTCCAGGTCGGGCTGAAATGCCACCCCCTCCGGCAGGCGCAGGCAGGCTTTGCGGCGGGTCTCCCAGCGCAGCGGCAGCGTGTCCACGTCGCCGGCGGTCAGCGCCGAGAGCACCACCACGCCCTTGCCGGGCTCCAGGCGCAAGCCGGCAATCTCCTTCTCGGGGTGGGGGTTCTCCCAGGCCCACAGCCAGTTGACCCAGGAGGCGTCGTCCGCTGCGGTGGCGCGGGTCTGAGAGTAGCCCCAATCCGGCGCCATCTGCTCCTGCCCGCCGCGCATCGGGTGCGGCTTGTGGTGCGCCACCGCCTGGAAGCAGTTTTCGCCCCAATGGCGGCGAATGGCCCCGAGCTGGTGGCGGCGGCGAATGACGGCGCGCGCGGTGCTGCCGTCGGCATAGCCGACCACGTAATCCGCGGCGTGCTCCGCCAGGCGCCCAGAGCCGCTCGACGCGGCGATGAAACCATCCGCGCCGGATTCCAGCGGCCGGACGTCGGAGGTGTGCAAAAAGACCAGCCAGCGGGCGCGGGTTGGGGAGAAGGAGAGGTCCACGGCTTCGCCGGCGACCACGGCGACCTCGCCGATCTCGAAGGGGATGCCCCAGGACACGCAGCTTCCGCGCGGGGCGTCTTTCAACGCGGCGGTCATTTCGGAGGATAGACCCCAGCGAGCTTGCAGAGCCGGGTCTGCTTCCAGCATGCCGAGGTCGGCGTTGCCGTGAAAGGTAAGGGGAGTAAAGCGGCTTGAAGCGGGGCCATCATGGATTGTGATCATAGCGAACTCCTGTTGGTCGGGTAAAACACACGCCAATACACCCTTTACTGTACACGAATTTTCAATCGCCGGTAAGCGCCGCGGCGAGACCATTGTGAGAAAGAGGGCGATGAGCGCTATCCTGGGGGCGCTGATTCTTGGTTGATCGGCACCCGCGGGCGTGGTAGAATCGGGATGCAAGTTGCACTTTACCGATGGAGGATTAACCATGGACCAGACCATTACCGGATCTTTTGCTGTTAAGAAGGGTCTGGCGCAAATGCTCAAAGGCGGCGTGATCATGGATGTGGTGACGGCAGAGCACGCCCGCATCGCAGAAGACGCCGGCGCTGTGGCCGTCATGGCCCTGGAGCGCGTCCCCGCCGATATCCGCGCGCAAGGCGGCGTGGCGCGGATGAGTGACCCCGAGCTCATCTTGAAAATCATGGAGGCCGTGTCTATCCCGGTGATGGCGAAATGCCGCATCGGTCATTTCGTTGAAGCGCAGATCCTGGAAGCCCTCGGCGTCGACTACATCGACGAGTCGGAGGTGCTCACCCCGGCAGATGAAGAGCACCACATCAATAAGCATCCCTTCAAAGTGCCGTTTGTGTGCGGCGCGCGCAACCTGGGCGAGGCCTTGCGCCGGCTGGGTGAAGGCGCGGCGATGATCCGCACCAAGGGCGAGGCGGGCACCGGCGACGTGGTCGAGGCGGTGCGCCACGCGCGGTCGGTGCTGGGCGACATCCGCCGCCTGCAGACGATGCCAGACGAAGAGCTGATGGCTTTTGCCAAAGAGCTTAGCGCACCCTACGAGTTGGTGGTCGAGACCAAAAAGCTCGGTCGCCTGCCGGTGGTCAATTTTGCCGCGGGTGGGGTGGCTACCCCGGCCGACGCGGCGTTGATGATGCAACTGGGCGTGGATGGGGTGTTCGTGGGTTCCGGAATTTTTAAATCCGGCGACCCCGCCAGGCGCGCCGATGCAATCGTCAAAGCGGTGACGCATTACAACGAGCCGAAGATCCTGGCAGAAATCAGCCGCAACCTGGGTGAGCCCATGGTAGGGCGGCAGATTTCCGCCATCCCGGAAGGCGAATTGATCGCCGGGAGGGGGTGGTAAGCCCGTAAGATGAAGATAGGCGTCCTGGCCTTACAAGGCGATTTCGTCGAGCACCAGACGGTGCTGGAAAAGCTGGGCGTTGAGGTGGTTCAGGTGCGCTTGCCCGATCAGTTGAGCGGCTTGAGCGGCTTGATCATCCCGGGCGGCGAATCGACCACCATCGGCAAGATGGCTGTCGATTTTCACCTGATCGAGCCGCTGCGCGAGTTTGGCCTCCGGCGTGCCATCTGGGGCACCTGCGCCGGAGCCATCTTCCTCTCGAAAGATGCCCAACGCAGCCAGCCGCTTTTGGAGCTGATGGACATCCGTGTGACGCGGAACGCCTTTGGAAGGCAGGTCGACAGTTTTGAGGTGGACCTGGATGTCGGTTTTATGGGTCTCAACGGTGAGAATGACCGGCCTTTTCATGCCGTGTTCATCCGTGCGCCGTCGATCGAAGAGGTGCGCGGCGAGGCAACGGCGCTGGCCAGGCTGGCGGATGGGCGCATCGTCGTCGCCCGGCAAGGTCGCCTGTTGGCTACCTCCTTTCACCCTGAGTTGACCGCCGACGACCGGTTTCACCGCTATTTCTTGGAGATCGCAAGATAAACGTTCGCTCTTTTGCCTGGCACGATTTACTGGTCCTGTACCGTTACCGGCGCAGGATCCTGCACACCGACAGCGCGCTGGCTCTCACGCGGGGCAGCCCGGTCGGGCCACTGGCGATTCTGACCCACCTCGACCCGACGCGCGGCATTTTCACCGGCGTGTGCCCTTCGAGCAACGGTCAGCCAACGTTGATCGGCCAGACGATCTACCCGGCGGGCGAGCGATCGGCGCGCATCTCGTTCCTGCTGCCAGCCGACCGGCTGGAGTCCCCTTCTCTCTCCGGTTTGCTGGATGGGCTGGCCGAGGTGGCCGGGGGTTGGGGGGCGTTCCATCTGCTGGCAGAGGTCGAGGAGAGCAGCCCGGCGCTGGATCCCATTCGCGACAATGGTTTCAACATTTACGCCTGGCAATCGATCTGGCGCTTTCCGCCGGATGGGAGTTTCCCGCGCAGCGAGCGCTGGCAGCCGGCGACCCCGCTGGACGAGGTGGCGATCCGCAGCCTATACCAGTTGCTTGTCCCGCCGCTGGTGCAGAGCGCCGAGCCCATTCCGGCGCACAGCGTGCAGCGACTGGTTTACCGCGAGCGCGGCGAGATCCAGGCCTACGCGGACGCCGTCCATGGGCCGCACGGCACCTACCTTCAGCCGGTGGTTCATCCGGCGGTGGAAGAGCTCGACGCGATGCTGGGCGACCTGCTCGCCCGGCAACCCGCCCTCTCGCAGCGCCCGGTGTATGTGGCGGCCCGCTCCTACCAGGCCTGGCTGGAGCCGTCGCTGCAACGCTTGCGCGGAGAGTCTTCCCCGCGCCAGGCGCTGCTGGTCAAGCACCTGGCGGTGGCGCAGCGCGCCGCGATGGTAGCCCGCCAGCCGGCCCGTGAAATCTACAATCCCGAGGCGACTGTACCTTTGATACAGCACTCGACCATCCATGATAACTAAAAGGTACGTTCAGAAGCGATGAGTCAAAGAAGAATCACCGATGATTTGCACGCCCTGTTGGGTGTATTGCCTCCGAAAGTCTCTGCAGCGGTGGTCAAGGCCAATGACAGCGATAACCTGCTGGAGATTGTCCTGGATTTGGGCCGCCGGCCGACGGCGCGTTTCACCTCCGGTGAAGTCGAGCTGCTCCAGGAAGAGGTTACCCACACGGAGATCGAATACGTGGTCTCGCGCATCGGCGAATTCGACGCGGACAACCGCGCGGGCCTCGAGCGCACGCTGCACCGCATTTCGGCCATCCGTAACCGGCGCGGTCATCCGGTAGGCTTGACCTGCCGGGTTGGACGGGCGGTGTACGGCACCATCGATATCATTCAAGATCTGGTCGAGTCCGGCAAGAGCCTGTTGATCCTGGGGCGGCCCGGGATCGGCAAGACCACCATGCTGCGCGAGGCGGCGCGCATCCTCGCCGAACACAAGCGGGTGGTGATCGTGGACACCTCCAACGAGATCGGCGGAGACGGCGACGTGCCGCACCCGGCGGTGGGCCGCGCACGGCGCATGCAGGTGGCCAAGCCGTCGCTCCAGCACGAGGTGATGATCGAGGCGGTCGAAAACCACAACCCGGAAGTGATTGTGATCGATGAGATCGGGCGCGAGCTGGAAGCTGCCGCCGCTCGGACGATCGCCGAGCGCGGCGTGCAATTGATCGGCACCGCCCATGGGCGTACGCTGGAAAACCTGCTGCTCAACCCGACTCTTTCGGACCTGGTGGGCGGTATAGAAGCCGTGACGCTGTCCGACGATGAGGCGCGCCGGCGCGGGACGCAAAAAACCGTGCTGGAACGGCGCGCTCCGCCCACGTTTGACGTGTTGATCGAGATCATCGAGCGCGACCGGCTTGCCATTCACCCCGACGTGGGTGCGGCGGTGGATGCGCTGGTGCGCAGCTTCCCGCTCCCGCCGGAAATTCGCTCGCGGGATGAGCGGGGCGAGATTCACGTGGAGAAAGCTCCCCCGCTGACCGTGCGTCCGGTGGGCATGGGGATGGGGATGCCGATGGGCGCGGGCGTGGGGCAGGCGGGAATGCGCCGCGCGGCGTCGAACGAATTGGTCACCCAGCCCCGCCAGCCGGGTGAACCGCCGCGACCAGGCAACGGGGTCACTCTTGAAACGACGGCGACCAGCCAGTCGGGCCAGTCGCTGCAACCGGTGCGCATCTACCCGTATGGGGTGGCGCGCAACCGGCTGGTGCAGAGCGCCAAGCGCCTGGGCGTGCCGGCGATCGTGGTGCGCGAGCTGGCCGAGGCCGACGCGCTGATCACGCTGCGGGCGTACTATCGCGGTCGCCAGCAGACCATCTTGGAGGCCGAGCAACGCGGCATGCCGATCTACGTGCTACGCGCCAACACCAACAGCCAGATCGAGCAGATGCTCGCCGAGTTGTTCAACCTTTCTTACCATCCCTCCACCTTCGATAACTGGGAGGAGACCGCCACCCAGACCGAACACGCCATCCAGATGGTGATGAACGGCGAGCGCTACGTGGACCTGGCCCCCGCGTCGGCGGCCATCCGGCGCATGCAGCACGAGATGGCGCGCCAGTCCGAGCTCACCTCACACTCGTACGGTAAAGAACCCAACCGGCGGGTGAGGATTTACCGGGAATGAGCGGGGAAGTCAATCGGTCGATCACCCCATAGGTCAACGGGTTATGGGGGATGAGCTCTCACGGCTCTGAGAGCGGCGGTCGCGACCGCGCTGAAGCCTACCTCATATCTCATAACCCGTAACACATCACTCGTCACTTCACTTATGTTCATCACCTTTGAAGGACCGGAAGGCAGCGGGAAGACTACGCAGATCAAAGCGCTGGAGGCGCACTTGCGCCAGGCGGGTTTGAATGTCTTGACGACTCGCGAGCCCGGCGGCACCCCGATCGGCGACCAGGTTCGCGCGGTGCTGACCAGCCTGGAGAACACGGCCATGCACCCCCGCACCGAGATCTTGCTCTTCCTCTCGGCGCGCGCGCAACTGGTCGAGCAGTTGATCCGGCCGGCGCTGCGCGACGGCAAGGTGGTGATTTGCGATCGCTATGCCGACTCGACCCTGGCCTACCAGGGGTACGGGCACGGCTACGACCGGGCGCAGTTGCGCCAGTTGCTCGAGTTCGCCACCGGCGGTCTGTGGCCCGACCTGACCCTGCTGCTGGATGTAAACCCGGAGGAGGGTCTCAAACGCAAGCGCACGGGGGGCGAGTGGAACCGCCTGGACGCGTACGAGGTGGCTTTTCACCAGCGCGTGCGCGCCGGATACCTGGAAATGGCTGCCGGAGAGCCGGCGCGCTGGGTGGTGGTGGACGCTTCCGGTCAGTTTGAGCAGGTGCAGCAGGCGATCCGCCAGGTGGTGCTGGAGCGCCTGCCAAAGTAAGGGGTTATAATTCAGGCATGTCCTACCGGGTCTGCCTGGCACTGATGGTCCTTGCCCTGCTCATTGCCTGCGCGCCGGCGGTCCCGGCCGGTCCGGCTGGCACCCCTCTCCCACCGCTCAATTTTGACGTGACCCCTTTACCGGCTGAGATGGCCTGCGTGGTGGTCAGCCAGGGCTCAAACGCAACCGCCGAACCGACCGAGCCTTCGCTCTACCCGCTCCCCGATGAATCCGATTGGACTCTCGGCTCGCCGGACGCCCCGGTGACTTTCCTCGAGTACACCGATTTCCAGGCGGCAGCCAGCCCAGCCCTCGGGCTCAACCTGGCCCGCCTGGTGGAGAAATACCCCACCCAGGTGCGGCGGGTCTTCAGGCATTACCCGCTGCCAGGGAACGATAAGTCGCTGCTGGCGGCGGCCGCGGCAGAGTCTGCCGGGGCGCAGGGGCGCTTCTGGGAGATGAGCCGGCTCTTGCTCGCAGAGCAAGCCGCCTGGGTCGGTCTCTCGGCGGACGAGTTCCGCGCCTGGCTGGTTGAACAGGCCGATGGTCTCGGGCTGGATGAGGCCGGTTTTACCGCCGGCCTGGACGACCCCGCCGTGCGAGAGAAACTGCTCCAGGCGCAGCAGTTTGGCGTGCAAACGGCCATCCCGCTCATGCCCTGGTTGCTGGTCAACGGCAAAATCTACCAGGGACCGCGCGACTTTCGCTCGCTGGAGAACATGACCGGCTTGCTGCTGCTCGAAGACCGGCAATTCCACGAATGCCCGCCGTTCGTCATCGACCTTGAAAAGCAGTACTATGCCCGTCTGCAGACCACGCAAGGCGAGATCGTGCTGCAGTTGCCCCCACAAGAAGCTCCGCTGGCGGTAAACAACTTCGTTTTCCTGGCGCGGCAGGGCTGGTACGACGGCGTGACCTTTCATCGTGTCATTCCCGGGTATATCGCACAGGCGGGTGATCCCTCCGGCACGGGGTTGGGCACGCCGGGGTATGCTTTCGCGGACGACAGCAACGATCTGCGCTTCGACCAGCCCGGTGTGGTCGCCATGGCTGGCGCCGGGCCGAACAGCAACGGTAGCCAGTTTTTCATCACCTACCGGGCGGTGGACGAGCTGAACGGTCGCTACGTCATCTTCGGCAGGGTGATCGCCGGAATGGATGTGTTGGAGCAGTTGACCCCGCGCGACCCATCTTCCATGGAGGAGCTGCCGGATGGGGATGTGATCGAAAAGGTGGTCATCGAAGAGCGCTGACCTGCCCAGCGGAGAAGGGGGAGCGTTACCAGCCTGGTACGAGCCTTGCACAAGTGAAATGGCAGGCTCACGCTATTTTAAGCTTTCTCTGTTAGAATCCAGCCTTAGGTGTTACCGGATGAGATCCCCCGAGCCAATTCAGGTGGTTTCCCTGCCGCATCACCCTGGTAATCGAGCAAACGCAAGGAGACCATAACCGCATGATGAGACGCACGATTGTACTTCTGGTGGCGGCTGCCATCTTCCTGGCAGCCTGCCAGCCGGGCGCAGATCCGACGAAACAGCCGGTGAGCGGTCCGCCCATGGAAGGCTGCACGGTGTCTGCTCTGCTGCCCACCCCGGAGCCCACCCTGCAGGCGCTGATCCCCGCCGTGCAGCCCGACGATCACATCCAGGGCAATAAGCAGGCGCCGATTTCGATCATCGAGTACAGCGATTTCCAGTGCCCGTACTGTTCTTTGCTCTCCCCGGTCATCCCACAACTGGTCGAAAAATACCCCGAGGATGTCCAGGTAATTTTCCGCCATTTCCCGCTCTCTTCGCATTCCAACGCGCTGCTCGCGGCGCATGCCAGCGAAGCAGCCGCCTTGCAGGATCGGTTCTTCGAGATGGAGAAGGTGATCTTTGCCAACCAGGCCGAGTGGGCGGCCAGCGAGGCGGCGGATGCGCGCGCGTGGTTCGTCGATCAGGCTGAAAAGCTCGGCATGGACGCGGCAAAATTCGAAGCCGACCTGGACAGCCCGGCAGTTCAGCAGCGCGTCGAGCGCAATTTGCAGGAGGCGACCACCGCGCAACTGCCCGGAACGCCGATCCTGTTCATCAACGGCCTGCCGTACCAGTCTGACATGAGCCTCGAGACGCTCTCGGGCATCGTCGAGTTGTTCAAGCTGGCTGAACGCCAGTACACCGCCTGCCCGCCGATGGTGATCGACCCGGCCAAAACCTACACGGCCACCGTGACCACCGACAAAGGCACGTTCAAGGTGAACCTGTTTGCCAGCGCGGCGCCGCTGGCTGTGAACAGTTTCGTCTTCCTGGCGCGTGACGGTTGGTTCAATGGGGTGACCTTCCACCGCGTGCTGCCCGGTTTTGTCGCTCAAGGCGGCGATCCGTCTGGCAGCGGCTTTGGCGGACCCGGCTACACCTTCATCAATGAGAACAGCAGTGCGGTGTTCGACCGGGAGGGGCTGCTGGCGATGGCCAATTCGGGAGCCGACACCAACGGCAGCCAGTTTTTCATCACTTACGCGGCTGTCGAAGACCTCAACGGCGGATACACCATTTTTGGCGAGGTGGTCGAGGGGATGGATGTGGTGAAGAGCCTGACTGCCCGCGATCCTTCGCAAGGTGGGAACCTGCCGCCGGGAGACAAGATCCTCTCGATTGCCATAACTGAAAAGTAAATGAACCAACCGGCTTCGCGGATCCACACTGGCTCGCTGCTCCAGGTGTTGCTCAGCGCCCTGGGGCTGGCTGCCTGCGCCGTCGGGGCCGGTTTTATGCTGGTCTCTGGCGTGCTGCTGGCGACCTCCGGCAACCAGTTGTTCCGCGAGCAAGTGGGTATCTTGATCTCATTGGCGTGGACGCTGCTTTTCCTGGCTGGGGCAGCCTTGCCTTCGTTAATCGTCGCATCGCAGCGGATCGCCGGTCGTTCTTCCGACGGGGAGGTTGATCCGGCGGCGAAATCGCACCGCTTGCGCAACGCCAGCCTGGCGCTCTTGCTGTGGCCGGCCGTGCTGGCAGCCGGGAGAGCATTGAGCGGGCAGGGTGAGCTGGCCTGGTTCTTGCTGCCTCCCCTGCAAATTGCCGCCGTGGTGCTGCCTTTATGGTGGCTGGTCGAGGTGGCGCGCGACCGGTTGCCGGCTTTCAGCGCTCAGCGCACCTGGGGCGTGATCAACTTCAGCCTGTTCTTTTCCACCCCGCTGGTCATCCTGGTGGAGGTGTTGCTCTTCGTGGTCGCACTGGCAGGGTTGGTGGTGGTGATCAGCGCATCGCCGGAGCTGCAACAGACCTTCGATGCGCTCTCGCGGCGCATCTTGAACTCGATGGGTAATCCACAGGCATTGCTGCGCATTTATCGCCCGCTGCTTTCACAACCCTGGGTGATTTTTGCCCTCTTGGCTGGCTTGAGCGGGATCGTGCCGCTGGTCGAGGAGTTGATCAAGCCGCTGGCGGTGTGGGTGCTGGGCGGCAGACGGCTCTCGCCGGCCGAGGGTTTCGTGGCGGGCGCGCTCTCTGGGGCAGGTTTCGCGGTGCTTGAGACGCTCTTCTCGCTGACCAACCCGTTGGCGGACGGCTGGTTGAGCCTGGCGATCGGGCGAGCCGGCACCGGCTTGCTGCACATCACCACCGCTGCCCTGATGGGCTACGGCCTGACCTATGCCTGGCAATCGGGGCGCTACCTGCGCCTTGGCGCGATCTACTTCGGCGCAGTATTCGTCCACGGCTTGTGGAACGCGCTCAGCGTGACCGGGGCAATCGCAGACCTGATGGCAGGCGAGAGCCCGGTGGTCAGCCTGTTGGTCCAGATCGGCCGGCTGGCGCCTTACGGCCTTGGAATCTTAGCGGTTTTCCTTTTTATCTTACTTTTGGGGGTAAACTTCCTGTTGCGGGGAAGAACACCCATCACTTCTCCCGCACATGCGGGTTAACACTTTCCAGACGGGGTAATTTATGGATAGCATTCTGCAACTGATCAACTGGTTTATCGATTTCGTCCTGCACATGGACAAGCACTTGCCGCAAATCGTCAACGATATCGGTATCTGGGCCTACCTGGTGTTGTTCGTGATCATTTTTATCGAGACCGGGGTGGTGGTGATGCCCTTCTTGCCCGGCGATTCGCTGCTTTTTGCCGCCGGCGCGGTGGCCGCGTCCACGCATCTCTCGCCGTTTCCAATGTTCCTGATGCTTGCCCTGGCGGCGGTGTTGGGCGATACGGCCAATTACTGGATCGGTCATTTCGTGGGTCCGAAAGTGTTCACCCAAAAATCGCGCTGGTTCAAGCGCGAGCATCTCGAGCGCACCCATGCCTTTTATGAGAAGCACGGCGGAAAAACCATTTTCCTGGCGCGCTTCATCCCGATCATTCGCACGTTTGCGCCCTTCGTTGCCGGGATCGGGCGGATGAATTACGGTTATTTCATCAGCTATAACGTCATCGGCGGGATCGTGTGGACGTCCCTGTTCATCTTCGCGGGGTATTTCTTCGGCAACCTGCCGTTCGTCAAAAATAATTTCTCGCTGGTGATCATCGCGATCATCTTGATCTCGTTGGTGCCGGCGGTTTACGAATTCCTCAAGGAGAAATTCAAGGCCAAACCGGTCGCTGCCGAGTAAGCCATTGACCTATGCAACGTGAAACACTCCGCCGGATCATCAACGGCCTGATTCGCACCTTCAGCCGGCCCACCTTCGAGGGCCTGGAAAACCTGCCCGCCCAAGGCGCGGTGATCATTGCCACCAACCATATGAGCCGCATCGACACGCTGCTGCTGTTCATCAACCCGGCGCGCACCGATATGACGGCATTGGTGGCAGACAAGTACCAGCGTTACCCGCTTTTCAAGTGGATTCTCAACACGGGTGGCATTATCTGGCTCGACCGTGAAAACGCGGATTTTGGGGCGATGCGCGCGGCGGTCGAGGCGTTGAAGCGTGGGCTGGCGTTGGGCATCGCGCCGGAGGGCACGCGCAGCCGGAACGGACAGTTGCAGGAAGGCAAACCCGGCACGGCGCTGGTGGCGCTGCGCGCCAACGTGCCGATTGTTCCCGTGGGCATCGCCGGCTCAGAAACGTTTTTCGCCAAGGCGTTGACTCTCCAGCGCCCCAAAGTGACCATCCGGTTTGGCCCGCCTTTCCACCTGGAGCCGCTCTCGCGGGAGCGGCGCAACGAGCAGCTTGTGGAGTATTCCACCGAGATCATGTGCCGCATCGCGGCGCTGCTGCCAGACCGTTACCACGGTTTTTACAAGGGCAACCCACGCATCGCGGAAATTCGCGCCGAACCAACAGAAGTGTGAACGTCTAACTCGAGGCGCTGGCGTATCGGCGCAGGCCGGTGTGGAACAACAGCGAAGCTGCGGCGAACAGCCCGGCGCTGAGTGCCGCCCCACCCAACAACCGGATTTGCGCAGCATACGGATGACGCGCAGGCGATCGATTTCCACGCCGCGATAGAGGCGATAATGATTGCGCTGGTCGCGCGGGACCTCGATCAGCCCGTTGCGCTCCCAGTTGCGCAGCACGTCATTGGTCAGGCCGAGCAGTTAAGCGGGATGGACGGCAGGAAACCGAATTGCTCGTAGAGCCGCACCGTATTGGGGTGGACTCCGACGGCTTTGGCAACACGGGACGTGGTCAAAAAGTGGGGAGGCATGACTCGTCCACCTGCCCAGGCGACCGGGTCAGCGGGTCAGTTTCTCGCGGATGCGCCGGAAGGTGTCCGGAAGCTCCTCGGGTAGAACCCGGGTCTCGCCGATGGTCGACATGAAGTTGGTGTCGCCGGACCAACGGGGGACGACGTGCAGGTGCACGTGCCCGGCGATGCCCGCCCCGGCTGCGCTGCCGATGTTTGCGCCGATGTTGAACGCCTGGGGCCGGTACAACTCGCGCAGCAAGATCATCATTTCAGCCATCAAATCCATGATCTCGGCTCGCGCGCCGGAATCGAGCGCCTCGATGGTGTCGACATGGGCATAGGGCACCACCATAATGTGCCCGGTGGTGTAGGGGTAGCGGTTGAGGATGACGAACACCTTCTCGCGGCGCAAAACGATCAGGTTTTCTGGCCCATCTTCCTCACGGACTGCTTTGCAAAAAATGCATTCTTGCGGGCGATTTGGATTCATCATGTATCTCATTCGCCAGGGAGACCAGATTGTGTCCATAGCGAGGATTCCTCTCCTGCGAAGGTTTATGCCCGCGAGCGGGGGGAACTCTCGCTAATTTTAGCATACAATCTCCCCCTCCGGTTCACGTCCTTATGCGGGTTTGGGTTAGCGGTGAGATGGGCTTCGCGTTGTTTATTCCCTCAACAAATCGTCCACAGCGCCATCCATCCAACGTTCGAGCCGAGGAACCCGCCAGGTTTCCGCATCCCTGGCATTCCAGATCACCTGTTGGATTTCATGCTCGATTTGATAGATGGTTAAGCGCCGGGCAAGATGGGGAACCTGGGCACAGTTGGGGGACGCCTTGAAGAATGCGCGCAGAAACGCTCTGAAGTCGATGTTGGGTTGTGGCGGGTACAGGCACCAGTGGACGAGGTGGCACAACTCGAAATCTGCTTCGCCAAACTGCGAACATTCCCAATCGATCACCCCTGAAAATTTCCCGTGGTCGAGCAGGATGTTTCTGGGGTGAAAATCGTTGTGAAGCAGTTTTGGCCCGGATTGGAAATCCAACGCCGCGCGAGATGCTTGCAGAAACCCGAATGCTCTTTCGAAAACCCGGATGCTTTGCGGACTCAAGCGCAATTTGCCAGCTTGCTGCTTGAGAAGCTGCCAATATTCTAGATGACCCTCACGCCAGGACCCGGTAAAGTGTGGCAGGGCTGGCACATACAGCCCAATGTCGTAATGGGATGCGGTGATTTCCTGCAAGGTATCCAAAAACCGCGCAACAGCTACGCCGAGCTGTTTTTGTTGCGCATCGGTGGTTTCTGAGTAGGCATTGACAAAATCATCCCCCGCCAACTGAGTCAAGAGGGTGTAGTATACAGGCCCGGATTCGCGCTGGAGTGCGCCGATGTGAACGATTTTCGGTACAAAATTGAGCGCGGCGATTCGCTTGAATTTCTCTTGTTCGAGCGCCATGGATGTTTCTGACACACGCAACAGGTAATCTTGATTGATCAAGAATATTTTCTTGCCAAAACTGCCGTTTATGGATTTTAAAGCGTTGATTTCGATGCGGTGCTCGGCACAGATCTGGTGGACTTCTTTGAAATCGATTTCCATTTCCATCTTTTCCTGCAAAATTTGTTATTACCAGCCCGGGCTGGGGAGTCAGTTTCGGAGCCTGTTCTCCAACATGCTACGGTTACCAAAAATGCAGGCAATGCCCACATTTCTCAGAAAATTTGAAACACACTCTCGAACCGGACATATCTGAGCATTATATGACAGGAGGGCGGTTCGATTATTTGTTATATTAATCGTGACTGCTCAGGTGGTTGGGGAACTCCCCAGCCAGGGCTGGATACAACCCATCTCAAAATGGTTTTTTTGTTGTGTGCGCGGCGGTACAACCGCCGCACACACAACAAAATCCTTTGTTTTTGAGGTCCTGGTTGCAATGGGTCTTCAGAAAGGGCAATGGAGAAACATGTACTGGATTAAGGAAATGCAGCGTGCGATCGAATTCATCGAGGGCAGGCTGACGGAAGAACTCAGTGTGGATGAAATCGCGCGCAGTGCCCATTCGTCCAGTGCTAACTTCCAGCGAATCTTCAGCATCGTGACGGGCATGACGGTCGGCGACTACATCCGTTGCCGGCGGCTGTCGCAAGCGGGAAAAGATCTGGCAGAAACTGGCGCAAAGGTCATCGATACAGCCATCCAATACGGCTTTGAAACCGCAGAGAGCTTCACCAAGGCATTCACGCGTTTCCACGGGGTTACCCCATCCGCCGCCAAACGTCGAGGAACGGTGTTGAGAAATTTCACAGCCCTCTCCATCCATGTCGTTGTAAGTGGAGGATTTACCATGCGGAGAAAATTGATTCCCAATGTGCCGGAGATACCATACGACGGCAACACCGCGGCGTTCTTCATTACCCTGCTTGAAGCGACACTCAAAGGGCTGGGCGAAGAGTGCGACAAGGCAAAGCTGATTGCCTTGAGCGGTGAAGGCAACCGCTTCTGCTGGACGGATGGCGCGTGGGTATTCGGGAACGAGATCACGGAGAGCATCAACGAAACGCCCTTTGAAACCGAGAACCGGGTGCTGTCCGCAATCGGCTGGAACGCAAAGTACATCACCGTTCAGCGCGGCCCGGATGGTCGTCTGATGAATACGGACACCGCGCAAATTCGGCAGGACTTCATCTCCACCATCGACCGTGGTTTTCCAGTCTTAATCCGGTATAGGGAACACGCCGATTGCGACTTGAATGTCTTCTTTGGGTATGAAGACAACGGGGAAAAAATCATTGGGTATAACTACAACAACGGGTATGCACCCGGGGTTTCACTGCCCACTGAGGTGAGCGTCCCGGTTACGTGGGATCAATGGGAAAATAATATTGCCGGATATATCTTGTTACAAGAGAAAACCGACGCCGCATCGGAGCGCAGTGCGGCGCTGGCCGCCTTCCGGTTTATTTCCGACCACGCTCGGAAAACCAGCGAGATTCGTGGAAAAAAAGTGGGACTGGCTGCCTGGGAATCGTTTTTGCACCATTTGGAACAGGACGATTTTTCCCAGCTATCTTCCGAGGAAATTAAAAGCAGGTTTTTCATCTATTGCGACGCGCTTTGCCAGATCGACGCGCGCAAAGGCGCATTGCCGTATTATCGCCATCTTGCCGAACGGTTCCCGGAATGGCGAAACAACCTGGAACCGGCGATTCAGGCTCTGGACGATTGCGCTGCTTATGGTGGCTACTTGTGGGGACAAGGCTTCACGTTTGACCAGGCGGGTTTTGAGAAGTTCAGGTCGCGAGAAGCGCGGAAGATCCTGGCTGATGCCGGGCGGACAGCCATGGCGAAGGATCTGTTCGCCGTAATGCAGTTTGAGCAGATTCTGGAATAGCTTTTCCCAACTTCGGCGTCAATCCAGCGCTTGTTTTGCCGCAATCGCCCTGTGTTGGGTGTTTTGGCGGCAGATCGCCGCCGTGATTGCCCCGCGGTATGTTAAAATGGCAGGTGCTGATATTTGGTTGTGTACTATATTTCCTGTAATAGGTGGGCTTGGTCCCACATTTTACAGAAAAATTGAAACACAATCCTCTTTCGCGTAAGCACTACGATCACCTGACATCCGCATCCACGAGGGCGTTTTGGAGACTCTCCCCCTGTTCCCACCCCAATCGATGAGCGTCAGCGAGCTGACGCGCTACCTGCGCGGGCTGATCGAGGACGACGAGGTGTTGCGCGACGTGTGGGTGACCGGTGAGATTTCCAACTACACCCGCGCCACCTCGGGGCACGTCTACCTGACGCTCAAGGATGCCGGGGCTGCGCTGCGCTGCGTGATCTGGCGCGCCACGGCGATACGCCTGCAGGTGGCTCTGCAAAGCGGCATGGCCATCGAAGCGCATGGCTCGATCGGGGTCTATGAGCGGGACGGCGCCTACCAGCTCTACATTGACGCGGTCCGTCTGGCGGGTGAGGGGCTGCTCTACCGCGAGTTCCTGCGCCTCAAGGCGCGCCTGGAGGCCGAAGGGTTATTCGACGAGGCGCGCAAGCGCCCGTTGCCAGCTTTCCCGCGGCGCATCGGGCTGGTCACCTCCCCGACGGGGGCCGCCTTGCAGGATATGCTCAACACGTTGCGCCGCCGCTACCCGCTGGCGGAGGTGATCCTTTCGCCCAGCGCGGTGCAAGGCGACGAAGCCCCGGCTGAGATCGTGCGCGCCATCCTGGCCCTGCACCGCGAGCCTCGCCCCGACGTGATCCTGGTGGCGCGCGGGGGCGGCTCGCTGGAAGACCTGTGGGCTTTCAACGACGAGCGGGTGGTGCGCGCCGTCGCCGCGTCCGAGATTCCGGTGATCACCGGCGTGGGCCACGAGACCGACATCACCCTGGCGGATTTCGCCGCCGACCTGCGCGCCCCCACGCCCACCGCCGCAGCAACCCTGGCGACCCCCGACCGCGTTGACTTGCGGGTCGCGCTCGAGCGCCAGCAGCGCCGGTTTGGCGGCGCGCTCTTGCAGCAACTGGCCGGCTTGCGCGCCGGTTTTAACCTGGCGCGGATGCGCCTGGAGCGCCAGTCGCCGCTGCGGCGGGTGCAGGATGAGCGCCAGCGCCTGGATGCCTGGCTGGACCGCTCGCGCCGGGCAGCGGCGCACCTGGCCGAGATACACCGCGCCACCCTGGGGGCGGCGACCGCTCGCCTGCAATCGCTCAACCCGTTCTCCGTGCTCGAGCGGGGTTATGCGGTGGTGCAACGCCCGGATGGGACACTGCTCACGCGCGCGGCGCAGGCGCGCAGCGGCGAGGACGTGCGCATCCGGCTGGCGGACGGCAGGCTGGGCGCGACAATCCAGCATGTGGAGGAAGACCGTGAACGAAATTCCCCCTGAGATCGACAAGATGAGCTATGAGGAGGCGATGAACGAGTTCGAAGCGGTCATCGCGCAACTGGAAGCAGCCCAATCCAGCCTGGAGGAATCGCTGGCGCTGTTCGAGCGCGGTCAGGCGCTGGCGCAGCACTGCGCCCGCCTGCTGGACCAGGCCGAGCTGCGCATCCGGCAGGTGACCGGTGAAGGGCCGGACGTGGAAAGCTGAGCATGTTGTCGGATCTGTTGGGAAACCACGTGCTGTGGACGACGATTGCGGCCTGGTTCCTGGCGCAGTTCTTCAAGCCGTTCCTCGAGTACATCGAGACCCGCCGCTGGCTGTGGGGGCTGTGGTTCAGCTCGGGGGGCAACCCCAGCTCGCACTCGGCGCTGGTGGTCAGCGCGATGCTGGCGATTGGGCTGTACGTGGGGTTTGGCACGCCGCTCTTCGCGCTGGCGCTGGCGGTGGCGATGGTGGTGGTGTACGACGCCGCCGGCGTGCGCCGCGAGGCCGGTCGGCATGCCGAGCGGATCAATATTTTGATCGAAGAGCTCTTCCGCGGCGAGCCGATCAGCGAGCAGCAGTTGAAAGAGGTCATCGGCCACACGCCGTTGGAAGTGCTCTCCGGGGTGCTGCTCGGCACGGCCACGGCGCTGGTGAGCTACATCCTCTTCGGGCGCTGATTTTTTACCAGGGTCATTGCTTGCTCACCACGGGCAGGAGGACTTGCGCGGCGGTGCACACGTAGTGCGCGGAGGCGAGGGTGAAGCCCAGGATTGTGCCGGTATCCAGCGCGGCATGGTCGAGCGCAGTGAGGGTCCAGGTTCCGGCGAGGGAAGTCCCGTCGAAGGCGGAGAGAGCCTGCACCGGGCGGTAGCTGCCGCTGAAGGGCGCAGAGCTGGTGGCGATGGCGCGGGTCGCTTCGTCGTCGAAGGTCACGCCGGTGTAGTTGTCGGCCGGCCCTCCCCGGCGGAAGACCAGTTGCACCTCCTGCCCGCCCGGCCCGCCCAGGCGCAGCTCCAGGTCGCCGATGAAGGTGTGCTCCACGTTGACGGTCACATCCAGGTCAGAGATATGCCTCCCGTCGAAGATTTGCAGCGAAGCCGCGCCAACGCCGGGAGAGCTGAGGGCGTAATCGGGCACGGGCACGGGTGGACCGGTGTAGGCGTAGCTGGAGGCGCTGAACGCCAGGGCGGTGAAGAGTTCCGGGAGGGCGAGGGTAGCCGAGCCTCCTGAAAAATTGACCGACAACTGCAGGCCGAGCAGCCCGCCGCAGGGCTGGGCCGGGTCGATCGCCAGGCGGAAGCGCAGCAGGTTGGTGCCCGTCGCGCCGGCCGGCAGGTTGGGGTAATTCGAGGTTGGCTGGAGGACGGCGGCGAGCCCCTGGGGGACGCTGAGCGTGGCCGAAACGTTGACAGCCTGGCCCGACCCGGCGGCGTTGGCCAGGTCGATCTCCAGGTCGAAGGTGTCGCCCGGCTCAGGGAAGTGGTTGAGGTTGCCCTCCACCGGGTACCAGCGCACTGCGCCGAGGCTGAGGTTGGGGGAGAGCGCGCCGGAGCCGTTGTAGATCACCAGGGCAAAATCCTGGTCGGTCGAGTCGCCGTTGCCCGGCACGCCGTCGCCGGGCAGGTTGGCGGCGGTCACCTTCACCTGCAGGCCGCCCGACAACCCGGCGGGCAGGAAGACGTTTTCGACGTTGTTGAGCGTGTCGGCGCTATCGCCCGCGACGGAGGATGCGCCGTCGAACTGGTTGCCGCGGTAGGTGACGCCGCCGGCGGTCACTTCGAGGTTGAGGTTGTTGACCAGCGCCTGCCCGGCGGCGATGCTGCCGGGGGCGTCGGTCCACACCAGGCTGACGCGCAGCGGGCGGGTGGAATCGGCGATCGAGCCGTTGAAGGTGAAGGTCGCGCCGGGCCCGGCGAGCAGCGTGTTCTGGTCGAACACCAGGCGCGGGGTATCGTCGAACAGGCGCCCCATGTCGAGCATGCCCCAGCCCTGGGCGGCGCCGGGCAGGGTGTCGTTGGCGGCCAGGCCGGTCAGGTAGCGCGGCGCGTTGAGCAGCAGTGCCTTGAGCATAGCCGGGCTGGGAGCCTGGCCGGGGGCCAGGGCGCGCCCGTAATATTCGTAGGCCAGTTGAGCCGCCCCGGCGATGGCCGGGGTGGAATGGCTGGTGCCGGTTGACCAGGTGTAAAGGGCCTGCCCGGCCGGGTAATAGGGGACGCACACGTAGCCTGCGGAGTAGTCCGGGTCCTGGGTGGCCGGACCCGAAACGTGGGTGCCCGGGGCGACGAGGTCGGGCTTGGCGCGCCCGTCGGCAGTGGTGCCGCGCGAGGAATAGGGGGCGATGTCGTCGGCTGAGTCGGCGTCGGTCCAGCCGTTGCAGGAGATGGCATGGTCGCGCGGGTTTTCCGCCGCGCCCACGGTGAGCACGTTCTTGGCGGTGCCCGGCGAGCTGATCGTCATCGAGCCGCCCCCACCTTCGTTGCCGGCGGCGAAGACGTGCAGCATGGCCTGGTTGCCCGGCAGGGAGGCGGAGGCGTCGCGCGTGCGCAGGTCGAATTCCTGGGCGGAAGCGTCGTAGGCGCCTTTGACCGGAGCGCCCCAACTGTCGGAGGTCAGGCGCGCGCCGGCCAGGTAGGCGTTGGCGAGGATCACGCTGTCGCTGTAAGCGCACTGCGAGATGTCGTATGCGCCGGAGTTGCGGAAGATCTTCGTCCCGGCCAGCGGCCCGTAGGGTGAGATGCCCAAGCCGTACTGGTAACCGGCCGCGTTCTCGTACGGGAAGCCGGCCAGGTTGTTGTAGCCGCCGAGGATGCCCGCGTTGAGGTTGCCATGCCCGCCGCCGCCATCAGGGGTGGCGTCGGTGGTGCAGTTGGCCAGGTAAGCGATGCGGTCGGCGCCCGGCCGGACGCCCAGGGTGAAGAAATCGGGGTGCTGCACGTTGGCGGCATCGCCCGCGTCGATCCCGTCGTCGATCACGTCGACGATGGGATAAGCCGAGGCGTTTTGCGGAAAGCCTTTCGAGGCCAACCAGGCCAGGTAACCGGGAGCGGCGGCGGTGGTTTTCCCGCCAGCGATGGCGATGTTGCCGGACAGCACCTGGGCCTGGATCTCGTCCAGCAGCACCGGGGTGCGGTAGGGTTCCACGTTGAACACATCTGGGCGCGCGCTGACCCCGGCCAGGCTGGACTCGGGCAGGCGCAGGCGCAGGTTAACCAGGTTGAGCAGCGGGTTGGGCGCGGCGAGTTGCGCGGTGGCGAGGCCGGTCAGGTCGGCGACGGTCTGGTCGAGGCGGGGCGTGACGAAAACCTGCACGGTCACGTCCACCTCGGCTCCCACCGGAGCGAGCGCCGCTTCGCGCAGGCCTGGCTCGAGGCGGTAGGCCGGGTGGTAAGCGCCATGCCACTGCACCAGCCCGGCGAGCTGCGCAATGCCGTCGATTCGCCCAGCGGGGTCGTCTCCCCAGACGACGAAGGCGTTTTCGGGCAGGTAGGCGACCACCTGCAGCCCGGCGCCGAGCAACGCCTCCAGCCATTCGTCGACAACCGGACCGGCAAACTGGACGATCCAGAACTGCTCGCCGGGTCGGGCGGCAGCTTGCAATGAGTCGGGCAGCGGCGGCTCGGCCTGGACTTGCGTGGTGTCCAGGGTGATATCCCGCAGCCAGATGCGGGTGGACACCGGTTGGAGACCGGCGGGGACGGCTGCCAGCGCCTGAGTGCCGCCGGTTGGCAGGCCCCAGAGCGAGAACTCGCCGTATTCGACCAGCTTTTCCGCGCCCGAAGCGACCAGCCAGGCTTGCCCGGTGGTATCGGCGGCATCGGCAAGGAGGTGAACGTCGGGCGCGTCCACCTGGGCGGCTGCGGGGGCAATGCCCGCGGCGGCGAGCACAGCCGCGAGCAGCACGCGGAACAGCAGGCGCAAAACGGGGGAGTGGTGGGTCATGGAACCTCTGGTGATGATTGTACTTCTCCTTGCATCAAGAAGTAAATGTCCTTGGCGTGGATATCGGCGAAATGGGAAAGCTCAGGTTTGGCAAAATGCGCAGTGCCCTGGAACACGCGCCGATTTCACTGCTGTGAATGGTCATGGATTTTCCTGGCAATCTACCGGGCCATTGGAAAAATCACCCCTTGACTTAGTGTAAATTTCACACAAATCGTGTATAATCGGGCCGCAACGGAGGAACTATGGCAACCACGGCGGTTTTGACATTCGACCAGGCCATCGAGCGCGCCGGATTTGGGCGCTTTCAGGGCAAATTGATGATCATTTGCGGGTTGGGGTGGGCGGCGGACGCGATGGAGGTGCTGCTGATCTCCTTCGCGCTGCCGGCAATCGGCGAGGAGTGGGGGCTGAGCAACGCGCAAAAAGGCCTGCTCGGCACGGCGATTTTCCTGGGCATGCTGGCCGGGGCCTGGGTGTGGGGTCGCCTGAGCGACCTGGCCGGGCGCAAGATCGGCTTCGTCTCAACGGTCGCGATCGACTCGCTCTTTGGGCTGGCCTCGGCGTTTGCGCCCACGTTTGGCTGGCTGGTCGCGCTGCGCGCGCTGACCGGCTTTGGCGTGGGCGGCACCCTGCCGGTGGATTACAGCATCTTTGCGGAGTACCTGCCGGCGAACAAGCGCGGGCGTTACCTGGTGTTGCTGGAGGCTTTCTGGGCGCTGGGGGCGATCCTGGCGGCCGGGCTGGCCTGGCTGATCGTCCCGCGCCTGGGCTGGCGCTGGCTATTGGCGGTCTCGGCGCTGCCGGGGCTGATCATCTTTTTCATCCGCCGTTACGTGCCCGAATCGCCGCGCTATCTGTTGGTGAACGGCAAACCGGAACAGGCGGCGGCGGTGCTCCGGCAGGTGGCGCGCGAGAACGGCAAGGACCTGGCTGAATTTACCCTGGCGCCGTTGGCGCCAGCCCCAAAAACGCGCATCGCTGACCTCTTGCGCCCACAGTTGCGCCGCACCTCGCTGTTGTTGTGGGTGATCTGGTTTGGCATTTCCCTCGGCTATTACGGCGTGTTCACCTGGCTGCCGGGATTCTTCCGCTCGGCCGGGATGACCCTGCTGCCGGTGTACCAGAATGCGTTCATCCTGGCGCTGGCGCAGTTGCCGGGTTATTTTTCGGCCGCCTGGCTGGTGGAACGCTGGGGACGGCGCAGGACGCTGGCTTTTTACCTGGTCGCCAGCGGGCTGTTCACTTACCTGTTCGCGGCGGTGACCTCGTTGAACTGGATCGTGGCGATGGGGGTGTGGATGTCCTTCTTCACCCTGGGAGCGTGGGGAGCGCTGTACGCCTACACCCCGGAGGCCTATCCGACCAACCTGCGCGGCACCGGCATGGGCGCAGCCAGCGGATTCACGCGCATTGCCGGGGCGATCGCTCCCAGCCTGGGGGCGGCGCTGCTGGGCGGCGGGCTGGCCCTGCCGCTGACCGTGTTCGCGGTGAGTTACGTGCTGGCGGGCGGGGCGGCGCTGCTGTTGCCGAGGGAAACGCGCCAGAAGCCGCTGGCGGACGTGTTGTAGTGGGATCTGGTGAAAAAGCACCAGGCTGAAAAGGCGCCAGGAGTGTCAAGGAAAAGATCCTGCCGATGTGTCATGACTCGCGTGGAGCGCCTGCCGGTTCTAGCAGGCAGCTCGCGATGAGAAGCTGCTGACCGGCATCGGCGCCAGTGCCAGAGGAGAGATCGCCACGCCGCCCGAAAGGATTGTGTTTCGATTTTCTGTAAAATGTGGGGCAAAGCCCACATTTTACAGAAATTAAATTACACAATCCCCGAAAGACACCGGGCGGCTCGCGGTGACGACCTGCCAGGAGTTATCGCGAGCGGAGCGAAGCGATCTCTCTTTCGAGGCATCTCGCTGGTGGGTGGCTTAGCCTCCGTAGAAATCAGTCGCCCTGGGCGTGTGCCCTGCACCCGTTCCCAGGCGGAAGAGCTCGATCCCGACCGGTATCCCCACCGCCAGGTAGGCGCCGATGTAGAGCAGCCCGCCCGGACGGTTGGCGAAGTCGAAAGCGGACAGGTTGATCAGGGCGGCCAGCGTGATGGTCACGATCAAGCCGTACGAGGCAAACGAATGGTGCAAGAGGGGCGGCAGGCTGCGCTCGAAAAAGAACGGGACGACCGCCAGCGCCAGCGATAGGTAAAAGGCGGCGAAGCTGCGCAGGGTGAAGGGAGTCATCAGCTCGGGGAAGATGCCGCCGTTGGTGCCCAGGGCGCCGGGCGCAGCCAGCATGCCGTATGCGGCGAGAAACCCGACGAACAGGACAAACGCGCCGGTGCTCAGCCGCTGGCTTTTAGAGATGGCGGCGCCCACCGGTTCGCTCCGCGAGGGCAAGCCGAGCCAGGCGAACAGCGCCGCGACCCCGGCGGCAACCGAGGCGGCGAGCGCCAGCAGGTAGCCCCAAGAGAGCCAACCCGCCAGAGCGAATCGATCGCGGAAGGCGTACACCACCGAAAGCTCGCTCAGCCCGAAGATCAAGAGATACAGGCAGGCTGTGTAGGTCAGGCGCAGGTCGCCGCGCGCCGCGCTGACCCCGGCCAGCCAGGCGTTGCCCAGGCACCATGCGCCGATAGTCATGGCGATGAAAGGCGTGACCTTCCAGGGGAAAACCGGCGTCGATTGGGTGGGGAAGAAGAACAACGCAACGCCCAGTAACAGGTAAAGCCCGGCGCAAAGGGCGGTTAGTGCGCGCGTGATCCCGGTCGGCATGCTCCCTCCTTTGCACATGGGTCGATGAAGTGCAAAAGCGCAAGCAGCGAAGGTGCGATTATATTGGATAAAATGTATGATTATTATACATATTTTCTGCCGTCGCGCCAACGGTCTACATGCCGCAGTTGACCCACGGGCGTTTGTTTCGTAGAATCAAGACAGCGATCCAACCTGACCCGAGATGAGGTGCCATGTCCCCAGCCAAGTTTGAGTCGAACAAGCGCGCGCCCGTTTACCGCGACGTACCGGATGAAAAATGGAACGACTGGCGCTGGCAATTGAGCAATCGCCTGAACAGCGCCGAGGAATTTGAAAAAGTGATCACCCTGACCGACAGCGAGCGCAAAGCGCTCAATGCGCAGGGTCTTTTCCGCGTGGATATCACGCCTTATTTTGCCTCGCTGATCGACCCTGACGACCTTGACGACCCGATTCGCCGCCAGGTGGTGCCGCGCGCCGAGGAGATCGTGCCGTTCACCGGCATGATGGAGGATTCGCTGGCGGAAGATCGCCACTCGCCGGTGCCGGGGCTGGTCCATCGCTACCCCGACCGTGTCTTGATGCTGGTGACCACGCAGTGCGCCTCGTATTGCCGCTACTGCACCCGCTCGCGCATCGTCGGCGACCCGTCGGCCAACTTCTCGCGCGCCGAGTTCGAGCTGCAACTGGAGTATTTGCGCCGCACGCCCCAGGTGCGCGACGTGTTGCTCTCGGGGGGCGACCCGCTGACCCTGGCGCCCAAGCTGCTGGATGAGCTGCTGGCGCGCCTGCGCGAGATCGAGCACATCGAGATCGTGCGCATCGGCAGCCGCGTGCCGGTCTTTTTGCCGCAGCGCATCACGCAGGAATTCTGCGACACGCTGGCGAAATACCACCCGGTGTGGATGAACATCCACGTCAACCACCCGCAGGAAATCACCGGCGAGCTGGCCGAAGCCTGCGACCGCTTGAGCCGCGCGGGGGTGCCCCTGGGCAACCAGAGCGTGCTGCTGGCCGGGGTGAACGACTGCGTGCACCTGCAGCGCCGCCTGGTTCAGGACCTGGTGCGCATCCGCGTGCGGCCGTATTACCTCTACCAATGCGACCTGGTGGATGGCGCCGGGCACTTCCGCACACCGGTGGCTAAGGGCATCGAGATCATCGAGGGGCTGCGCGGGCACACCTCGGGGTATGCCGTGCCGACGTACGTGGTGGATGCGCCCGGCGGCGGTGGGAAGATCCCGGTGATGCCCAATTACCAGATCAGCATGTCCGACCACAAGATCATCCTGCGCAATTACGAGGGCTACATCACCACCTACGAAGAGCCCATCGATTACAAGCCGCACGATCCCAAGACCTGCCCGCACTGCCAGAACCGCCGCATGGAACCCGGCCAGACGGGGTTGACCGGCCTGCTGGACGGCGATGAGATGTTCATCAAGCCCGAGCATTTCGATGAGCTGCACAACCGCGGCGGGGGGATTCACCGCCTGCGCTCCGATGCAGACAAGTGGAAGCCGTTGGGGATTGGCGAGGGCACCAAACCGGCCGGCGAGTAACCGCGCCGGAGCAAACAACCTGACCAACTGGAGGGAACCATGCATTACCGCCGCTTGGGCCGATCGGGCCTCAAAATCAGCGAAATCTCCCTGGGAGCCTGGGTGACTTTTGGCGGACAGGTGGACGAAAAGTCCGCATCCGATCTGATCCACGCCGCCTATGACCAGGGGGTAAACTTCTTCGACAACGCCGACATGTACGCCAACGGTCAGGCAGAGGTGCTGATGGGCAAAGCCGTGCGCGACCTGCCGCGCGAAGCGCTGGTGATCTCGACCAAGGTGTTCTGGCCGACGATGCCGGGGCCAAACGGGCGTGGGCTCTCGCGCAAGCACGTGACCGAGTCGATTCACGCCTCGCTGCGCCGCCTGGATATGGACTACGTCGACCTGTATTTCTGCCACCGCTATGACCCAGCCCCGCCGGTGGACGAGCTGGTCTACACGATGAACGACCTGCTCCGCCAGGGCAAGATTTTGTACTGGGGCACCTCAGAGTGGGAGCCGCACCAGATCATGGAAGCCATC
>JARKOV010000144.1 GCA_029975965.1 Anaerolinea sp.
AGAGCCGTCTACGAAGACGTACTGCGCCGGTACTCGCTCATTGGTCAGGCGCATCTGCCCGTCTTTGAACTCGATCACCTGCCCGTTCTCGATGACCTGGATATTTTCTGGCGGGATTCCCACCTGTTTTGCAAGGCGTGCGTGCTGGTGGAGCTGGCGCAGCTCGCCGTGAATGGGAATGAAAAATTTGGGTCGGGTCAGGTGGATGAGCAGCTTCATCTCCTCCTGGCTGGCGTGCCCCGATACGTGTACGGGGGCGATGGCTTCGTAGATCACGTTGGCACCCAGTTGGAAGAGGCGGTTGACCACGCGGTACACGCTCTCCTCGTTGCCCGGGATCGGGTGCGAAGAGAGCACCACCGTGTCGCCGGGGACGATGTCAAACAGGCGGTTGGTGCCCATGGAGAGCCGGCCCAGGATAGAAGTGGGCTCACCCTGGGAGCCGGTGCACATGATGACGACCTGTTCTGGGGCCATATTGAGCGCCTGGTCGATGGTCACCACAAGCTGTTCCGGAAAGTCCAGGTAGCCCAATTTGCGCGCCATTTTCATGTTGTCGGTCATGCTGCTGCCGACGAAAGCCAGCTTGCGGTCATGCTTCACGGCGGCGTTGGCCACCTGCTGCATTCGGCTGATCAACGAGGCGAAACTGGCGATGATGATGCGGCCTTCTGCCTGGTTGAACACATCGTCAAAAGCGGCGTCGATCGTCTTTTCGGAGGGAGTCCAACCGGGGCGTTCCGAATTGGTCGAGTCAGCCAGCAGCGCGAGCACGCCGTGTTGCGAAAAATTCGCCAGTCTGGCGTAATCGGAGGGCTTGCCATCGACCGGCGTGTGGTCGAACTTGTAATCTCCCGAATGGACGACCAATCCGGCCGGGGTATAGATGCCCAGGCCAACACCATCTGGTATGGAATGGCAAATATGGAAAAATTCAACCTTGAACGGGCCGATTTCCACCGTTTCGCCGGCCTGGACGGTGCGCAGGTCTGTTTTGCTGCCCAGACCGTTGCGCGCCAGCTTGACTTCGAGCAAGCCGCGGGTGAGCGGGGTGGCGTAGATTGGGGCGTTCACCTCGTTCAGCACGTGGTGAATGGCGCCGATGTGGTCTTCGTGGCCGTGGGTGATGACGATGCCGCGCACATGTTGGCGGTGTTGCACCAGGTAGGTTATGTCGGGGATGATGTAATCGACCCCCAGCATATCGTTTTCGGGGAACATTAATCCGGCGTCGACGACGAGGATTTCACCCCCATACTCATACGCCATCATATTGCGACCGACTTCACCCAACCCACCCAGGGGGATGATGCGTAAAACATTCGAACTCATTGAAATAAACCTCTATATTCTGCGGGGTGTACGCCCCGGCATAAAAAAAGCCCTGGACTGTTTCCAGCCAGGGCGTGAAATTCCCATTATGCTCCAAAACTTCCGTTTTAGATCACCGGTTGCCCGGCCTTACAAGAGGGAATTCTATCATACTCGTCCGGATCTGTCAAAAAGGTTTGCCGCCGGCTTCGGCTTGCGAATCAGGATGGAGCGTGCCTCAAGCCATGACCGTGCTGCGGCCGTACAGGCGCTCGCGAATCTGGATGATCTGCCGGCGCAGGCGATCGTCTCGCTCGATCATATCGGCGACTTTATCGCAGGCGTACATCACGGTGGTGTGATCCCGTCCACCCAGCGCTTCGCCGATTTGGGGGAGCGAAATATTGGCTTCTTCGCGCATCAGGTACATGGCGACCTGGCGGGGGAGGGCCACTTCCCGCGAACGGTCACGCCCGCACATGTCGTCCACCGAGATGCCAAACTCGCGCGCGACCACAGCGATCACCTGGTCAGATACCAGCCCGCTGCGCTGAGGGAGCAGGTCGGCCAGGGCAGTTTGCACCAGGGAAGGGGTGAGCGGCATGCCGGAGAGGTCTGAGAAAGCCAATACGCGGGTCAAAGCGCCTTCCAGCTCGCGGATGTTGGATTGGACCAGCCGGGCGATCGTCTCCAGGATGGTCGATGCGACTTCCTTGCCGTTTCGCTCGGCCTTCGAGCGCAAGATGGCGATGCGGGTCTCCAGGTCGGGCGGCTGGATGTCGGCGGTCAATCCCCATTCGAAGCGCGAGCGCAGGCGTTCTTCCAGGGTGACCAGCGCCTTGGGCGGCCGGTCGGAGGAGATCACAATCTGCTTGTCTTGCCCATGCAGGGTGTTGAAGGTGTGGAAAAATTCCTCCTGGGTCGATTCCTTGCCTGCAATGAACTGGATATCATCGATCAACAGCACGTCGATGCGGCGGTAGCGGTCGCGGAAGGCAGGCGTGTTGTGAGTGCGGATGGCGTTGATCAAGTCGTTGGTAAATTCCTCCGATGACACGTACAAGACCTGCAGGCCTTGCTGGTGGGCGGAGTTGCCGATGGCGTGCAGCAAGTGGGTCTTTCCTAACCCCACTCCGCCGTAGAGGAAAAGGGGATTGTAAGCCCGCGCCGGATTGTCGGCTACTGCCATGCAGGCCGCGTGAGCCAGGCGGTTGCTGGCGCCGACGACAAAGTTATCGAAGGTGTAGCGCGGGGTGACCGTTGCGTTGGATGACGTCGTTGTTGAGGGAGTGGATGCATCATCCGGCGCAGTATCGCTGGTCTCGGTCTCGTCTTCGTGATGCTGGACGACGAAGCGGATCGATTGTGGCATCCCCATCAGGCCGGTCAACAGGCGGGTTACCGTGCTGGTCAGGCGGTTCTCCAACCAGTCTCGGGCATAGGCGTTCTGGACGCCGATCGTAAAGGTGCTTTCCTGGTGTTGCAGGACCCGTGTATCGCGCACCCAGGTGTCGAAGGATGCTTTTGGCATTTCCATCTGTAGTTGCCCAAGTGTTGCCTGCCATGCCTGGTGTGCGTTCATCGACTTCCCTCCAAGTTTGATGGATCCTGGCTGCTATGAGACAGCAGGGCAAGTAAACCCGCTGCACCAAATTAGCAGCGGGAGGCTCCCCTTATATTGCGGATCGCAAGATCTTCCTGGTGAAGAAGGGCAGTTAGCGCCCTTGCGTGTTGTCTAAGAAAATTCTATCAAAAAGGCTCGATAAGAACAAGGCGAAAAGCCTACGATAGCCTAAAAACATCTGGATTTTTAAGGTGCGAAATGTTAATAAATCGCAATCGTTTTGCAACGATTCTTAACAAGCCATTAATATTTGACCACGTCCATATGTGAGGTCGATCAGGTCAGGCGACCCCCATATATGGGGGGTAATTTAGAATTTTGACAGCCTTGGCATAGATACGGGAGGTTGACCTAAAAATATGCAAGCGATTGTTACGGGCCGTTTGCGTAGAGTCATAGACGGATTTTTGCATCACGACTATACGCCACTTAAGATCAGCCGGGCGGCTTTCCGGCCAATCTCCACGGCGAAATTGGTACCGCGATCCCAGGGGTACACCTGGCTCATGCTGGCGAAATACAAGCCGGTCAGAGGGGTTTGAATGGGTGGTATGTTGCGCGAATGGTCACGCAGAGGGATCGGCTGAGCGTATGAGGTGCGCCACAGCCAGGTCTTGCGCACCCAATCGGGGGTGAAGCGCGGGTTGAAGCGAGGCAGCACCGGCAAGTAGCGCTCGAGCAACTGCTCCGGGTTGAGCGTGAAATATTCATGGGAGGTCTCGAGGTAATCGCCCACATAAACGATGTGGTCGCCGCCAAAGTACTTGGGCGAGAGGAAATTGGTGTGCTCCACCAGGGCCAGGAACGGATATCCGGCCGATTTGGGCAGGTTGTACCAGTAATATCCCTCCCTGGAGAGCTGCTCGCGCAAAGAAAGCACCATCACAACCGCGCCCATGCTTTTCAGTTCGAGCAAGCCACGCAGGTAACCGCCGGGCAAGTCAGGAGCGAGCCTGGCCATTAACGCGGGTGAAGTGGTCGACAGGCAAGTGTCGAAATCTTGCGCGCCGTCTGGCAATTGGAGGCGCAGGCCGCCTCTTTCGAGCGGGGTGATGCTCGAGACGGGCGTGGAGAGGCGGATCGTCACGCCGTCTGCGCGCAGGCGCTCGGCGAACAGGTCGCTAAAGGCCTGGAAACCTCCGCGGAAGGTTGCCAGGCGGGTGGTGCGCGCCTTGAGCCGCGCCCACATCCAGGCCATGTTGACGTCCTGGTAATATGGACCAAATTTCCCCACCAGAAGCGGCTCAAAAAGGGTGGTATAGAGCCGCTCCCCGTACCAGCGACGCATCCAGTCGTGGGCGAGGTGGCTTTCAAGGCCACGCCAACCGGCGATGTAGCGCAGGTAGGCGGTGACCAGCCCGAAGCGAATCATGCCAAACGGGAAGCTGAACCCGGGGAAGGTGAGAGCCGCCAGCGGGCTGTCGAGCGGGTAAAAACGGTTGTTGTAATATGCCACCGTGCGCGGTTTGGGAACCACGACTCGATCCGAGAGATTTAACTCACGCAACAACCCGAAGATTGCCTGGTCGGAGAGGAACCAATGGTGATAAAACCGCTCTACGCTCCAATCCCAATGGGGTTCTTTAAAGCCAGCCGCCAGGCCGCCGGTGTAATCGGCGGCCTCAAAAACGGTCACCGAATGACCGGCCTTGCGCAGATCGTATGCGGCGGCTAATCCGCCCAACCCGGCGCCGATGATGGCGATGTTCTTCATGGCAGTGTGGCATCCTTTCGCGGTGCAGGGGCGGGCGGTTCGTTTCCACTCGTCTGGTTGACATCGATGCCCCAACGCAGCGGCTGGCGCAGGTAGTAGTACGCCCCGAGAAGGGTGATCGGGAACCAGAGCGCGGCGTGCAAGACCAGCGTGTATCCGGCGGCGATCTCCGGCGGCACGTTGTATGCGACCAACACGGCGATGCCCGGCGCATCGAAGGTGCCCACATAACCGGGTGCAGAAGGAAGGGTCGTAGCGAGATTGACAATGCCGTTCATCAACATCAGGCCAAAGAAGCTGATCTCAAAGGAGAAGGCGTGCATCACGAACCAGTATTTGGCTGTTTCGAGCAGCCAGATCAACACGGTGGTTAAGAAGATCATCAATGCTTCCACCGGTGAGCGCAGCGATTCCAGGCCGGAGAGAAAGCGTAATGCCAGGTCACGCGCCTTAGGGCGGATGCGGGCCGGCAGGATGGGGAGCAGGCGATCGAGCAGGCGCTCGGTCACGCGCGGAAACATCGCTGCCAGCAAGAAAACGAGCAAAGCCCCGAAAAAGGCGATTGATCCGACCAACGCGATGGTGCGCACGTCCAGTTTGCCGATCAAGCCGGAGTCGTGGGTGAGGCGCGCCAGCTCGGGGAGGTTGATGAAAACGAAGCCGAGCATCACCACACCGTCGAAAATGCGCTCGACGATCACCGTGGCGAGGGACGCGGAAACCGGCACCCCTTCGCGCTGTTTCAGGATCACGGCGCGCAACACCTCACCGGCGCGGGCCGGGTAGATATTGTTGCCCATGTATCCGATGGTGACGATGGGGAACATGGTCGCGGTGGGGATTTTCTTCAAGGGGCGCAGCATGTAATGCCAGCGCCAGGAACGCACCCACACCCCGATGAAATACACCATCACGCCGGGGACCAGCCAGCCGTAACGCGCTCCCTGCATCGAGTCCCACACATCGGCCAGTTTGAGACCGCGCAGAGAAAGATATAGGAAAACGGCGCTGATCAGCAGCCCAACCCAGAACTGCCAGCGTCTGAGCATTAGAAACGGACCAGGGATATGACCAGGGAAAGGATCAAGAGAAGCGAAAAACCAATGAAGATGATCTGGTTGCGGCGCAGGTTGCGCTGTTCGCGGGTCATTTTGGATTTCGCGGTCTTGTTATTTTGGGGCATGCGAGAACTCCTGTGCAATCTTCGCGCCAATTGTAATCTATTTTGACCGGTTCCTCCCATCGTCTCTTAAGATCACCGATCGAAACCATTGCTCCTGGAAGTGGGTCTGGGCCCGGATTTGCTCATCCGAAAGCGACAGATCGGGAGGGACCGCCACGAGCTTGTCATCCGCATCGTCCAGGCGGTGAATGACGGCTATGCAAACGCCTTCAAAAGAAGCGAGCGGTTGATCGACTCCCAACACATAGGCGTCGAGGTCCTCGCCATCCGGCGCAGGCACGCCGGCAAGATAGCCGTAATTGACAGGATAGATGAAGGCGTGCTCTGGATGACGCGTCCCGAGCGGGCGGTCTACGGTGACCAGCACGCGATGCCCGATATACTTCACCGCCTGGCAGGTCTCGGGCATCACTTCTCGAGGGAATCCTCTTCGATCAATTGCTTGCGGTATTGGGCGACATCTTCCGGTGGAAAGCCGGGCGGCAACTGGAGGTCCAGGTCCTTCAAGGCATCGATTAAGATGCGGCTGATCACGATGTTGCGATACCACTTCTTATTCGCCGGGATGACATACCAGGGCGCCCAATGGGTGCTGGTTTTCTCGAGCACATCCTCGTAAGCCTTTTCGTATTCGGGCCACAATGCGCGCTCTTTGAGATCCCCCGGGTTGAACTTCCACTGTTTTTCGACCTGGTCCAGCCGCTCGAGCAGGCGCTCTTTCTGTTCCTTAGGGTCGATGTGCAGGAAAAACTTCAACAGGGTGGTGCCCTCGTCGGCTAAGGTGCGCTCAAAGGCGTTGATCTGGTCATAGCGCTTGCGCCACACGCTTTCGGGGACGAGATTGTGCACCCGGACGACCAGGACGTCTTCGTAATGGCTGCGGTTGAAGATGACAATCTCGCCTTTGCCGGGGGTTTGCTTGTGAATGCGCCACAGGTAATCATGGGCGAGTTCATCTGGGGTGGGAACTTTAAAACTGGCGACCCGCACTCCTTGCGGGTTGACGCCTTCGAAAACGTGGCGGATCACGCCATCCTTCCCGCTGGTATCCATCCCTTGCAATACCACCAGCAGTTTGTGCTTCCCTTCAGCAAAGAGGTGCTCCTGCAACATCTCCAGCTCGAGGTTTTGTTTGGCCAGCTCTTTCTCACCGGCCTCTTTATCGCCATCAAAAAGACGGGTGTCTTTGGGATCAAAGTCAGACAGCTTCACTTTTTGGTCGGGTTTGATCAGATACGGATGCATGGTGGGTCCTTTCAGCTCAGTCAGGATAGACTTTCCAACCAAGATCGGACATGTCGTGCGCGTCAAGCAGATCTTGAGGCACTTCAAAGAGCAAGGTATGCGCTTCGGCGAGCAACGCTCCGTTATCATCGTACATGCCTGCCCATCCTTCGCAGGCTCGCCCGCGCGTTTTTCCGGCTTTTCCAACGATGCGCAGCGGCTTGCCGAGGGGGACATTTTTGCGGTAAATCACCTCGAGCTTACCGGTGAAGAGGAAGCGAGGAGCCGCCGGGTCGTCGCCCAGCCAGGCGCGACCGCTGATTTCATCCAGGATTGTGGCGGTGATCCCTCCGTGCAGCAGGCCAGGGAAGCCCTGGAAGTGTTCCGGCGGGGTAAAAGTCGTTTCGATTACCCCCGGTTCGATCTGGTATATTTTTAACTGCAAGCCGGCGGGATTCTCCAGTCCGCAGACAAAGCAATGGCGCGAGTTGGCTTGCTTGGATTTTTTCCCTGCCGTCATTTTCACTCCTGTCAGTGTGGATGTTCTGTAAGTCACCGTACCACCCCATTATACGCCGGTCGGATTGCCCGATGCCAAAAAGCGATGATGGAGAATACTCGGGCAATCGACTTCCTCACTGGTTGTTATCTTGACTATAATCAGGTTAATTCTCAACCTGCGGAGTCCTCCCATGGCATTCTTCGACCTTCCATATGAGCAACTGCTGACCTATAAACCTCCACGCAACGAGCCGGTGGATTTTGACGCTTTCTGGCAGTCCACGCTGGCAGAAACGCGGCAATATCCATTAAATCCACGTTTCCAACCGTACCAACCGGGTTTGAAGACGCTGGAGGTGTTCGACGCTTCTTTTGCGGGGTTTGGCGGGCAAGAGATCAAAGCATGGATGATCTTACCGGCTCAGAACCGGGGCAAATTGCCCTGTGTCGTCGAGTATATCGGTTACGGCGGCGGGCGTGGTTCGCCGCTCGATTACCTGACCTGGCCCGCAGCGGGATATGCCACTTTCGTCATGGATACGCGCGGGCAAGGATCCACCTGGCAACCGGGAGATACCCCAGACCCAGAACCGGTTGGCACCAATCCGCACCACCCGGGTTTCATGACACGCGGCGTGCTAAACCCCCATACCTATTACTACCGGCGCGTGTTCGCCGATGCGGTGCGCGCAATCGAGGCGGCGCAGAGCTTCGCCGGCGTGGATGCCGGACGGATTGCGGTCACGGGGGGCAGCCAGGGAGGAGGGATCACCCTGGCCGCAGCAGGATTGTCGCCGGATGTCAAGGTTGCCATGCCGGATGTGCCGTTCCTGTGCCATTACAGGCGCGCTACCCAGTTGGTCGATACGCTGCCCTATGGCGAGATAACCAATTTCTGCAAAGTTCACCGTGACAAGGTCGAGCAGGTATTTCAGACTCTGGCATACTTCGACGGGATGAGCTTCTCTGCCCGCGCCGGGGCAACCGCGCTGTTTTCGGTCGGGCTGATGGATACGATCTGCCCTCCATCCACCGTATTCGCTGCCTATAACCATTACGCCGGGCCGAAGGAGATCCGCGTGTACGAGTACAACAACCACGAGGGCGGTGCGACTTATCAGGCCGAGGCCAAGTTAAAATTCCTGCAGGACCTCTGGCCTTTATAACAGAAGGGAGGCTGGGATGGGCTATTTTCTGGGTATCGATGTTTCTACGACCGGGGTGAAAGCCCTGTTGGTCGATCTGCACGGCGAGGTGGCGGGCAGTTCAACCAGCGATTTGCCACTTTCCACGCCACAGCCCCTGTGGAGCGAGCAGGACCCGGCAGATTGGTGGGAGGGTGCTGTTAAAAGCGTCCGCGCAGTGCTGCAATCGACCGGGATCACAGGCGAGCAGGTCAACGCGGTCGGCCTGACCGGACAGATGCATGGCCTGACCCTGCTTGACGAATCCGGCGCGGTGCTGCGCCCGGCCATTTTATGGAATGACCAGCGCACCGCCGCACAATGCGAGGAAATCCGCGCCAGGTTGGGGAAAGAGCGCCTGATCCAGCTCACTGGCAACGACGCGCTGACCGGTTTCACCGCGCCAAAAATCCTGTGGGTGCAACAAAACGAGCCGGAAGTCTATCGAAAAACCCGTCATGTGCTGCTCCCTAAGGATTACGTGCGGTATCGCCTGACCGGCGAATACGCTGTTGACCGGGCAGACGGAGCGGGGACGATCCTGTTCGACATCCGCCGGCGCGACTGGTCGGAAGAGATGTTGGACGCATTGGGCATCCCATGGGAGTGGCTGCCTAAGACCTTTGAAGGCCCGGAGATTACCGGGCGGATCAGCCTGGAAGCAGCGCGGTTGACCGGTTTGCGCGAAGGCACGCCGGTTTCGGCAGGTGGGGGCGACCAGGCGGCTCAGGCGGTGGGGGTGGGCGCGGTGCGCCCGGGGATAGTTGCGTTGACGTTGGGCACCTCGGGAGTGGTATTCGCGACCACCGGCGAGGCGTTCATCGAGCCTGAAGGCCGTTTGCACGCCTTTTGCCACTCGGTGCCGGGTCGCTGGCATCTGATGGGGGTGATGCTCTCCGCGGCGGGAAGCCTGCGCTGGTATCGCGACACGTTTGCGCCGGGCTGCGACTACGACGCGCTGCTTAAACCCGCTTCAGACGTGCCGGCGGGTTGCGAGGGTCTGCTTTTCCTGCCTTACCTGACCGGTGAGCGCACGCCGCATCCCGACCCGCTGGCGCGCGGGGCTTTTGCCGGCCTGACCGTGCGCCACGGCATGCCGCACCTGACCCGAGCCGTGCTCGAAGGGGTGGCGTTCGGGCTGCGCGACAGCTTCGAGCTGATCAAGACGGCAGGCCTGGCCCACATCGATCAGGTGCGCGTATCGGGCGGCGGAGCCCGCAGCCCGCTCTGGCGGCAGATCCTGGCGGATGTTTTCGAAGCCGAGCTGGTCACAGTCAACACCACGGAAGGGGCTGCCTACGGGGCGGCTTTGTTGGCTGGGGTTGGATCGGGCGCCTGGGCCGATGTGGATGCCGCCTGCGCAGCCACCGTTCGCCAGACCGGGGTTTCCCAACCGGATCCTGCACAAGTCGAACGATACCAGGGGGTGTACGGGCTGTACCGCCAGTTGTACCCGGCGGTGAGGACGGTCTCGCACGGCTTGAGCAATTTATAGGAGGACGGGTGATTCAACGCCGGTGAGAAGGCGTGAGTCAATGATAAGGATGGCTATGAGCGTAGAACACGAATTGGCACGCGAGGTTGGCAGCGAACTGCGCCGGAGAGGCTGGAAATTCATCGCCGCCGAATCCTGCACAGGCGGTTTGATCGGCCATTGGATCACCGATGTGCCGGGCTCATCGGATTACTTCCTTGGGGATGTGGTGGCGTATTCATATGAAGCGAATATCAGACTATTGAATGTGCCGCCGGGGTTGCTGGCACAGTATGGCGCCGTAAGCGAGGAGACGGTACGCGAAATGGCGCGCGGTGCGCGCGAGCTCCTGGCGAACAATTTCCCAGTTGACCAGGTGGTGGCGATATCGGTGAGTGGAATCGCTGGTCCGGGCGGTGGAATGCCGGAGAAACCGGTCGGGCTGACCTGGATCGGGTTGTGTGGTCCTGAGATGGATCGCGCCTATCGTTTTGTTTGGACAGGCGACCGCGAGCAGAACAAGCGCGATTCCGCGCTGGAAGCGTTGCGCCTGTTGCTCGAATACCTGCAAGGGAATCCGCGCAGCGAAATCACATGATCCCGGTTGACGAGGTAGAAGTGCGCTGGCTGAAGGACGGGACGATCGTGCCGGTTCATTTTCGGTTCGGCGAGATAGCGGTGCGCGTCGTATCGGTCGGGCGCTCCTGGCGAGACGAGCACGGTTTTCATGTTTTGTGCATGTCGCCAGCCGACTCTGTTTACGAGCTAATTCTCGCGCAGGATCTGGCCTGGTATGTTCGCCCGCCTGCCAGGCGTATCCCAGGTTGAACTATGGAGACTTCTAAGAAGAAAATTTTGATTTTGACCGCCGACGCCGGTTTCGGTCATCGCAGCGCGGCCAACGCCATCGCTGCCGCTCTGGATGAAAAATACGGCGGGTTGTGCGATATTGATGTGGTTAACCCTCTGGAAGATCGCCGGGCGCCTTTCTTCTTGCGCGACGCTCAATCCGACTATGACAAGCTGGTGCGCAGCGTGCCCGAGCTCTACCGGTTCGGTTACGACGCCAGTGACACCACCGTGACCAGTGCCATTGTGGAGAGCGCGCTGACCGTGCTGCTGTACGAGGTGTTGCGAGACGTGGTGCGTGAATACCGTCCCGATGCGATCATCACCACCTATCCGCTGTATCAAAGCCCGTTGGAAGCCGTGTTCACCATGTACAATCTTGAGGTGCCCGTGCTGACGGTGGTCACCGACCTGGCGACGGTTCACCGTATCTGGTTCAACCGCAGCGTCGATGCGTGTCTTGTGCCGACCGAGATCGTGAAGAACCTGGCGCTGCATCATGGGCTGGCGGAGGAACAGGTCAAGGTGACAGGTATCCCGGTCAGTCCGCAAATTGCCCAGGAACAGCGCTCGAAAATGGAAATTCGCCGCGAGCTGGGTTGGCGCGAAGACCCGGTCACCGTGCTGGCGGTGGGCAGCAAGAGGGTCGACCGCTTGCTAGATACGATCAACGTTCTGAATCATTTTGGGCAGGAGCTTCAGCTCGTGGTGGTTGCCGGGAAAGACAGCGTTCTCTTCAAAGCGCTGCAGGAGATTGAGTGGCATGTCCCCGTTCACCTGTATGAATTTGTCAGCAATGTCCCCCAGATGATGCGCGCTGCGGACTGCCTGGTGTGCAAAGCGGGAGGCTTGATCATCACCGAGGCGCTGGCTGCCGGTTGCCCGATGATGTTGATCGACGCTATCCCTGGGCAGGAGACGGGCAATGCCGCGTATGTGGTCGATTCTGGCGCCGCCGACCTGGCGCGCAGTGACATCGAGGTGCTGGAAGTGATCTCTCATTGGGTTCGTGACGATTGCCGCCTGATGAAACAACGTGCCGAGGCTGCCGCATCCTTGGGAAAGCCGCTTGCGGCCTATGAGGTCGCCGAGTTATGCTACCAAAGTGCCCTGCAGAGCCCGAAACCGCACCGGCGCGTGTTCAACCGGCCCACCTTGATCGACCTGTTCAACCGCAACCAGGTGCGCTGGGGCGATACCAAGGAATTGCGCGAGCCAAAATCCTGATGATGCGCGCCGTGGTGATCGTGTCTGCCAACGCGGAATGGCGGGCGGTTATAGAGACCATCCGTCCCGATCAAGTCGAGCACACCCCCTTTGGCGAGAGCTTTTTTACCCACATCGGAGGGTGGCCATGCCGCTTCGTTCACGGTGGTTGGGGAAAGGTGGCTGCCGCAGCAAGCGCGCAGCTTGCGATCGATCAATGGCAACCTGCGTTGCTGCTCAACCTGGGGACTTGTGGTGGATTCGCCGGTTCGATCGAGCGCGGGGCAGTGATTCTAGTTGATAGAACCCTCATCTACGACATCGTCGAGCAAATGGGTAGTCAGGATGAGGCGCTGCAGCACTACAGCACCCGGCTGGATTTATCCTGGCTCAGTGAGCCATACCCTCAGCCCGTTGCCCGGGGTTTGTTGGTCTCGGCCGACCGCGATATCCTTCCCGCAGATATTCCCTGGCTGGGCGAGCATTTTGGCGCGGTAGCGGCCGATTGGGAGAGCGGCGCTATCGCCTGGGTGGCACAACGGAACGGTGTGCCGTGCCTGATCTTACGGGGCGTAACCGACCTGGTGAGTGAAACCGGCGGTGAAGCTTACGGCTCACTGGAGCTGTTTCATGAGCGCACCCAACAAGTGATGGGAAATCTCCTTGCAGCGTTGCCGGGGTGGCTGGCGTTGTGCAACTCCCTCCTCAAACCTCAGGCTCCAGTCTGAGGTCCTTGATGACAGGGAACCAATGTTGAACGAAAGCGTTGATGAAGTATGCGTAAGATTCTTTTAATACCCATTTTCCTGGTTTTTCTTGCCGGGTGCCAAGTTCCCTCGCCAACACCTCCAATAGCGACCCAACCTGAGATGTATCCGAGTCAAACCCAACCCGCAGCAACCGAGACGGCAGCGCCAGCACCTTTGCCGGTTACGGAAACAGCCACATTGCCGGCAGCAACGGTGACCCCTGCAAGCACTCAAACAGGCTTGAGCATCGAACAGATCCGGATGCTGGATTCCCGGCGGGGTTGGGGAGCAGGTCGTCCGGTGGATGGGGGGTCACCAGAGATCCTGCGCACAGAGGATGGAGCGAAAACCTGGTCGCTGGTCACTCCGGCGAGCGCAGAGCGCAGCCCCGAAGGGCAGGTCGTGGCAGCATTTTTAGACGCAGAGCATGCCTGGGCTGTCTTCACGCATTCACCGACCCAACGAGAGGTCGGGGCAAGGGTATGGCGCACCAGCGACGGGGGTCGGAGCTGGCAAAGCACTGACATCGATACCAGCCTGCTGATGATGGAATTCTTCGACGTGGGTCAGATCGGGTTTTCGGATGCGCAACACGGATGGCTGCTGGTTCACCTGGGAGTTGGAATGAGTCACGATTATGTGGCGGTTCTCACCACCTCCAATGGTGGCGAAAACTGGCAGTACGTCGTCGATCCTGAAAAGAATAACCTGCCTATGTCGTGTTATAAAGACAGCATCTGGTTCACTGGTGCGCAACATGGTTTTGCGGTTGGCACGTGCGGCGGCGTGATGTCTGGGTTGTATTTTCATGAAACCGTTGATGGTGGTCGAACCTGGCAAATGGTGGAGCTACCTGCACCAGCGGAGAAGCCGGATGCCTTCACCTCTTACGAGTCGGTGTGCGAGGGAAAAGATGTGCGATTTTCAGGCCAGCGTGGTCAAGTGCTGGTGCGCTGTTACAACCCGGCTGGGACAGACATGCGCTGGCTGTACACGACCCAAGATGGCGGCGTGAGCTGGGAGCAGTCGTTGCTTCCTGGCCCATGGGGCAGTCTGGCAATGGATGACCCGTCGGAAGGGTGGTATTTTGCCCAACCGGCAGCCGACCAGACCGCCGGCACGCGGATTTTCCACACCCTGGACGGCGGCGGCACCTGGGAGCAAATTTCGACCGTTAACTGGAGCGGTGAAGCATCTTTCGCGGATTCACAGCATGGTTGGGCCATTGCCCGGTCCGCCGAGCGCATCGCGCTGGTGCACTCGGCGGACGGTGGGGTGACATGGGAGTTGATGAACCCGCTAACCGCGCCCTAAGCGAGCGCGCTCCTCTTCAACGATCGATGCATCCAGCTTTTTAAACAGAGGTTGCGGATCTGCCAGCGCCTGCCCCACCCGGAGCGTGGAGGGTTGCCAGCCCGGGCGCGCATCGTCCGGGTCGTAACGCAGGACGTTGTGCGACCCCAGGCTGTCGTGGATCTCCTGGATATATTGCTTCCCAAACAGCGGCTGCGGATGGCCGAAGTAGCCCCGTAACCGCTCGCTGGTATGTGGCAGGAAAGGTGCGAATAGCACCGACAGGTTGTCGATGCAACGCAGGGCCGTGTACACAGCCCGTGCAGCCGCCTGGCGGTCGGCTTTGATTTCCTTCCAGGGTGCGGTCTGGTCGAGGTACCGGTTGACCTCGGTGGCGAGGCGCATCGCTTCATTGAGCGCGCTGCGCAGGTGGACAGCCTCCAGCTCGGCGCCCACGCTGGAAAATCCCCCTTCCACGGTGCGGATCATTTCTTCGTCCAGCGAGGTGAGCGGACCTGGCTCGGGCACCCTGGCATCGAAATGACGCACGGTGAAAGACAGCACGCGGTTGGCGAGGTTGCCCCAGGTGGCGACCAGTTCGTCGTTATTGCGATGGAAAAAGTCGTCCCAATCCCAATCGGTGTCGCGCATCTCGGGCATGGCCGCCGTCAGGTAGTATCGCAGGGGGTCGGGGTCGTAACGGGATAAAAAGTCGCGCCCCCATACCGCCCAGTTTCGGCTGCCGGAAATCTTCTGGCCTTCCAGGTTCATGAACTGGTTCGCCGGCACGTCAAACGGCAGCGTCAGTCGCTGACCACTTTCCCCAGAAAACAATTCCAGAAACTGTTCTCCAGCGCCCATCAATTCGGCCGGCCACAAGGCGGTGTGGAAAAAGGTGTTGTCTTTTCCAATGAAGTAAAAAGACCGCGCCTCTGGGTTGGTCCACCACTGCTTCCAGGCATCTGACGCGCCTGAAATGCCGGCCCACTCGATGGCGGCCGAAAGGTAGCCGATCACGGCTTCGAACCAGACGTAGATGCGCTTGCTGTCCCAACCTTCCACCGGCACCGGGATGCCCCAGTCCAGATCGCGGGTGATCGGTCTGGGTTTCAGCCCTTCGCTCTCGATCTGACCGAGGGATTGCCCGATCACCGTGTCGCGCATGTAGTGCTGCCGGGCGCGCAGGAAGCGGGCCACATCTGGCTCGAGCTTCGAAAGATCCATGAAGTAGTGCTCGGTCTCACGCAGCTCTGGGGTCGAATTATCAACTTTAGAACGCGGGTTGATCAATTTCTCCGGCTCGAGAACGTTGCCACACCGGTCACATTGGTCGCCGCGGGCATTTTCGAAGCCGCAGATATAACAGGTTCCTTCCACATAACGATCTGGCAGAAATCGTTTTGCCTGAGGCGAATACCATTGGGGGCGGGTCTCAGTGTATAAAAATCCGTTTTTGAGCAGCGCGAGGAAAATCGCCTGCGAGACCTTGAAGTGGTTTTGCGTATGGGTGGTGGTGAAGAGGTCGTAAGAAATACCCAACTGGCAGAATAGGTCCAGGAAACCGTCGTGGAAACGTTTGTAAACCTGTTCGACGGGGAGCCCATCGGCGTCGGCGCGCAGGGTCACCGGGGTGCCATGTGAGTCGGTGCCCGAAACCATCAAAACACGGTTCCCTTTCAAGCGGTGGTAGCGGGCAACGATATCGCCGGGCAGGTGCGACCCGGTGATGTTGCCGACGTGGATTTCTGCGTTGGCATACGGCCAGGCAATCGCGATCAGGATGTTCTCTGGTTCGGGCATGGTTTCCTCTTCTCGTTTTGAGCAAAATACAAGCCCGGCTGGCTCACCGCCAGCCGGGCTGAATGGATGGGTTTGGATTCAGGCGGCTTGACTGAGCGGTGAGGGGTATCTCCCGCACATTCTCATCGACATGCTCATGGTCAAACTCGACATCTCAAGCTCCCTCACGGCCCAATCATAGCATAGACAGGACCGAAATTCAATCCTAGAACGGCAGCACCGATTGGATCCAACCGAGCAGGTCGAAACCGGTCACCGTGACCAAGATAGCAGCTACGATCACCACCAACAATACGACGATGGTGTAGAAAAGCGCATCGTTTTCGAACAATCCCCTGGGACGATGAGCCGGCTCCGCCTCATTGTCCTCCTCATCGAAGAGCGAAGCCTCTGCAGTGCGGGCATCGCCGTGGGCAGGGCTCTCATCCGTTTCGACGGGAGCGGTGTCGATAGGCTCACTGAGAGAGGGCCCTTCACCGGCTGCAACTGCGCTGGACAGCTCTTGTATGTCTTCAGTAAAGAAAGGTGGGATATCGGGCGTCTTGGTTTCGACCCCCAACCCCCGCAAGGCGTGGATGGCCTCGGCATCCTCTGGATCGAGGCGCAGGATATGCTCATAACATTCCTTGACTTCGACCGGGTCAGAAACCGCCTGGGCGAGGAGTCGCCAGGCGGATATGTTGTCGATGTCTGTGCTGAGCACCTTCTCCAACTCGCGCACCGCCGCATCACGCTGGCCTTGCTCGAGCAATTCCATTGCCAGATATAAATCGCTCATGCGTACCCCCATTTCTATTATGCTGGTAGCCAGCCCAGGCAATCGGGTGACCGGGACCCTCGTCTTTATAAGTAGTCTTTCAACTGCCGGGCGCGACGGGGATGGCGCAGGCGGCGCAGCGCCTTGCTTTCGATCTGGCGAATGCGCTCGCGGGTCAACCCAAATTTTTGCCCGACTTCTTCCAGAGTGTACGCTCGACCGTTTTCCAGACCAAACCGGAGGCGCAAGATTCGCGCTTCTCGGGGGGGCAGGGTATCCAGGACTTCCTGGATTTTCTCGCGTAACAGGCTGGTGTATGTGCTTTGGATCGGCGACGGCGTGACCTGGTCTTCGACGAACATCCCCAACTCGGAATCTTCCTCGTCGTCGTTAATTGGGCTTTCCAGCGATAAGGGCAGCCACGAAACGCGCAGCATCCAATCCACCTTGTTGGTCTTGACGCCGATCGCGTCCGCAAGCTCATCGTTGGTTGGGGCGCGGCCCAATTTTTGCTCCATCTCGTGCGTCGTGCGATAAAGCTGGCGGATGCGATCCACCATGTGGACCGGGACCCGGATCGTGCGGCCCTGGTCGGCGATCGAACGGGTGATCGTCTGGCGGATCCACCAGGTGGCATAGGTGGAGAAGCGAAAACCGCGCTGGTATTCGTATTTTTCTACGGCTTTCATCAAGCCGAGATTGCCTTCCTGGATCAAATCCAGGAAGGGCACCCCTCTGCCGATGTAACGCTTGGCGATGCTGACGACCAGCCGGGTATTGGCTTTGATCAGGTGCTCGCGAGCTGCCTGCCCGTCGCTGATCTGGCATTCCAGCTCGGTGCGGCGGTTGTGAGTGGAGCCGCCGTTTAACCGGTACATCTCTCGCCGGGCATTGCGCCCTTTCTCGATGCGTTGGGCGAGGTCCAGCTCCTCTTCGCTGGAGAGCAGTGGCACTCGCGACATCTCTTTCAAGTAGAGGCCAACCGTGTCGTCACTCGAGATCCGGGTCAGGTCGATCATCGGATTCATTTCGCCGGTGAGGTTGTCATCCACTTCGTCCAGCAGGGAGTCGCCGTCTTCGTGGTCGAGGATATCGATGCCATGGCGCCGCAGCGCTACCAGGATGGCTTCGAAACGTTCCCGGTCATCCGATACGTTCGGATAGACCTCCATGAGGTCTTCCGTGGTCAAATAACCCTGGATGTCTGCTTTTTCGAGCAGCATGCTCAGAATTTCAGTGCTTCGTTTATACCTTCCCGGACTTGTCACGCACACCCTCCTGTTATGACAGATTCCGGTTTGTCATTTCTTTTGGTCGCAATAATGGTAAGTTTAGCGTTCACACGGCTCATAAAAGAAAATGACTGCTCCGTCGATCGATTAACCGGTTAATTGTTGATACGAACGCTGTGTTCGCAAATCTCCAGGTTTAGATCTTGACCACAAACAGGGCACAACCCTCTGCAATCTTCGCGACAGAGGGGGGAAATGGGAATTTCGATTAATAAGTATTCTCTCGCCAGGGGCTCCAGGTCAATGATGCCATCCTCGCGTAAAATCAGATCCGATTCGGTTGTTGAGCGGTTGTTAAAGGCGTACAGCTCTTCAAAAATACCGTGCAATGGGACGTCGAACTCTTTCAAACAACGCACGCACTCAAGTTTTCGCTCTGCGTGTATGTCACATTGAACCAAAATACCCTGCGGGGTGCGGTTGACTCGCGCCAAGCCGTCAAAGTTTGTAAAAAATTCGTCCTCGAGCTTAATGGTTGGATGGTCGAAGTGGATATCCCGGCTATAGCCAATCTGTGCATTAAGCAGGAATCCAACGTTGATACGCAGCGGATGACGCGGTAGGTTCACAAGATAAAATTAAAGCTGCCAGGGGTATAATTATACACGCAGATTATATCACGGCGGAATCATCAAGTCAAGTTTATATCATTAATATCATAAATATTCCCGGTCGAAAGCATATGATCCCTTTACTGATCGCATCTGGAAACCCTGGCAAACTTCGCGAGATCCAGGAAATATTGAACGGCTATCCCTTTGAGCTGTTACTGCCTGCATCGATCGGGATTTCACTCCAGGTGGCTGAGGATGGCAGCACCTACGCGGAGAATGCGGCAAAAAAAGCGCTGGCGTACTGCGAGGCGTCCGGGATATTGACCCTGGCTGATGACTCTGGCCTGGAAGTCGATGCCCTCAACGGCGCGCCCGGCCTGTATTCGGCGCGTTATTCACCCCTCCCCGGGGCTTCGGATGCCGACCGGCGCGCCCACCTGTTGGCGAATTTGCGTGATAAGCCGAAGCCATGGCGGGCACATTTCCATTGCACGGTGGCGATCGCGCAGCCAGAGGGCGGCTTGTGGTTTGCGGATGGAGATTGCCGGGGCGAAATCATCGACCAGGAACGCGGCACCAATGGGTTTGGCTACGACCCAATTTTCTTACTGCCTGATCGCGGTTTAACGATGGCTGAGTTGAGCAGCGAAGTGAAGAACACGCTCAGCCACCGCGCACTGGCTCTCGGAGCGGCGCTGCCGATCTTACACAATTTTATTTCGGAATGATCTGCCCAGGATAGGCGACTCCAGCCCTTAGCGAGCGCCGTGCAAGCGGTCGAGAGCGGCTTCGGTCAGGGGAATGTAGACGCGGATGCGGGTTCCCTGGTTTGGCGTTGAGTCCACCTTCAACAGCCCGTTAATCTGATCGGCGCGCTCGCGCAGGTTGATCATCCCCAGGCTGCCGCGCTGCTCGTAGCTGCCCATCACAACGCCCACATCAAATCCTTTTCCGTTGTCGCAGACTTCCAGACCGGCCAGTGAGCGATCTTGGGTGATGTATTTCAAACAAACGGTGATCTGGGTGGCCTGGGCATGTTTCCTGGCATTGTTCACCGCCTCTTCGACCAGGTAAAAGATCACGGTCTGGTGGTTCGAATCGAGCACCTCGACCAGCTCTGGATCGACATCAATGGCGACATTTTGCTGGTAGACGTCATACAGCTTGGTAGCCATGGCGCGAAGAGCAGAGATCAAGCCTTCGCTTTCGAGCACCAGCGGTCTCAAGGTGAACAGCATATGCCGGATCTCGTGGGTGGTCCGGCGGGCGAGCTCTTCGATCTGGTTCAATTCTTCCATCGCCGATTTCGGGCTGCGCTCGAACATTTTGCGCGCGATCGCGATGCGCATGGCAATGGCTGAAACCGACTGGGTCGGACCATCGTGCAGGTCGCGGGCCAATTTTTTCTGGGCTTCTTCTTGCGATTGGACCAGCCGCTCTTTCTCGGCGGCCAGGTCCTGGAAAAGACGGGCGTTTTGGATGGCGATGACCGCCTGGTTGCTGATGGTCAGCAATAACTCGGTGCGGTCTGCGTCGAAGAAGTTGGGGTGCGGGTGAGCGTAAATGAGCACGCCGAAAGCGTTCATTCCACGGATCAGCGGTAACACCAGGATCGAACGGCAATCGTGCAGGGCGATGAGCTTGCACAGCTCCGGATCATCACAGCTTTGGTTGACCAGCAGGCGGTGCTCACCCGTTCGCAACACGTCGCCAAGGACTCCGGCCTGTGCCGGGAGGGGGATATTCTGGTCGCGCAGGGTAAATCCACGCCCGACGATGTAGCGTAAGTGGGCGTTTTCGAAAAGCAGAAATGCGCATAGGAGTGATTCGGTTTCTTCTTCACTCAAGCTCATGGTCGATATGCTGGAATTCATCGCCGCCTCGAGCACCGTTCTATAATTCAATGTCGCGCTGAAGGTGGCAATCATCTCGAACAAAGCCTTCATTCGGTCTCGCTCGCGAATCTGGATGCGCTGTTCGCTGTCTCGTCGGCTTTGAACGAGCGAGCGGTATGTCTTCCGCAGGCGCCGCAGGAGCGGCAGGCTAAGCAGGCCCATCGCCAGGCCAACCGACAGGTTGATGCCGGTCAACACAAGCACAGGGGTGGTGCTGAACAAATGGGGTTCAAAGAAGTACAGGGCGGCGCATTCGAGCAGGGTGATCAACACCGCGGAAAGAGATGCTCCGCGGATTTCGAAAAAAATGGATGCAGGTGCGATCGACAAGATCCCTGCCCATTGCGCCGGTCCGCGCAGGTTGCCGCTGAAGATGAAAATCAAGATCGAGAAGAGCAGGTCGATGGCGAAATTGATCACCCGGTGCCCGGCCAGCCGGCGGTTAAATACCGCCAGCACGCTCATCACCAGGTTCCAGGCGGTGGGCAGAGCGAGGGAGCCGATGGTTAGCGGATCGAGCCGGCCGGTGGACGCCAGCAGTATCGCCAGGCCGAGTACGATCAGCCAGCGATACGAGATCGCAAACCAATCAGCCAGATAGGGTATCTCGCTGGATCTCACATGGATATCGTACCGGACTTGGCGGTTGTTGGCAACGATGGTTGAACAATTGTGGGTGAATTGTAATTTTTTTGTTGAAAAATCGTTGGATTGCATGGTTCGCGCCATGCATGTAAAATCTAGATCATCAGGCTGAAACGCGATGAAAGCTGGAGATCACTGGACGAGTGGAGGTGATGGATGGAGCTGTTGACCGTTCAAATTGAGAAACCGGAACCGGTAAATTTCATCCTGGGCCAATCGCATTTCATAAAGACCGTGGAAGATGTTCACGAGGCGTTGGTCACCAGTGTGCCGGGGATCAAGTTTGGGTTGGCTTTCTGCGAGGCTTCCGGAAAGTGCCTGGTGCGCTGGAGCGGGACGGATGAGGAGATGACTGCATTGGCCCAAAAGAACGCGCTCGCTATCGGCGCTGGGCACAGTTTCATGGTTTTCCTGGCCGAAGGTTATTACCCCGTCAACGTGTTAAAGTCCATCCAGGCGGTGCCCGAAGTGTGCCGAATCTTTTGCGCAACGGCAAATCCCACCACGGTCGTACTGTGCGAGCATGCAGGCGGGCGCGGAATCCTGGGAGTCATCGACGGTTCCAGTCCAAAAGGCGTCGAGGCAGAGGACGATATCGCCTGGCGCAAGGGTTTTCTGCGCGCGATCGGCTACAAAGCGGGATCAGCCTGAACATCGCTTCCTTTCACGGTAACCCGCATTCAATTATTCAGGTATACTTGAAATTGCGTTTTAATAAAAAAGCTTTGAGGGAGTAACCTCCTTTCAACGGGATCAAAGGTGGGATGGCGCCCGTTTTCATTTCGCCTGACCGGGTCGGGAACATTTACACTGCACGGTGCGTCTGAGGATTAATGAATCCATTTCAGGCGGTTTTGTTTTAAGGAGATGGGATGAAGAAGTTCTTGCCTTTTTTGCTGGTCGCGGCGCTTTTAACCGGATGTGTTCTTCCGGTAAGCACGACCGAACCTCAAGTTGTTCAACCAACGTTATCCGACGCCGATATGCAAACCCAGCTCGCCATGATGCTGACGGCGATGCCAACCCAAACCGACATGCCCGAGGTGATCCCTTCGAACACGCCGGGGCCGGTGTTGGTGACTGCCACGCCAGGCGCGGTCGAGCCTACCAATACCCAGCTGCCTGCACCGACGTTGACCCCCGAGGTGCTCCAGGCGACCGCGACGACGGCGCCCACCCAGGCTCCAACCGCCACGACCGGGCCGGCGTTCACCGCTGTTCCGGGTGATCCCCGTGGGCGGCAAGGCGCTGCAAGCTCTACCGATCCGATGAACGATTCGACCACCTGGGTCTGGCCTGAAGGCGCGAATGAATTCTCGTCGATCAGCTTTTCGGGCGGCTTTATGAATTTGACCAGCCTTTCTGAGAAAATCGGTTGGCGACTGGCTAACCCGGAAGGGACAGACTTGGGCAACCTGTACCTGGAAGCTACCTTTAAAACAGCCGGATGCAGTGGAAACGACCAGTACGGCGTCATCGTTCGCGTGCCGGTTTTGCGAGACGCTGACCAGGGCTACTTGTTCGCTTTCACCTGCGATGGGCGCTACTCGCTGCGCAAATGGGACGGCAAAGAGGGCGCCAACGGGAAGATGACCCGCCTGAAAGATTGGACCTCTTCCGACGCGATCCAGCAAGGCTCTAACCAGATCAACCGCATGGGCCTGATGATGATCGGGAGCAAAATGGTGATGTACGCCAACGGACAATTGCTGGCCGAAGTCACCGATGGCACCTGGACGAGTGGATACTTTGGCGTGTTTGTTGGCTCCGGACCCACGGAAAAATTCCTGGTCCAGGTCGACGAAATGTCTTACTGGAAAAATCCAAACCCGTAAGTTGGGAGGGGGGAACTCCCCTGACCCCCTCAACGAAAAACCCCCGCCGATCACAGGCGGGGGTTTCATTTTCAAAGTTAATCGCCCTCAGAGGGTGAGGAATGCACGCCCTCTTGGGGCATTTTTAGTTATTGGAGATAATCGAGCGGGTTGACAAACGCGCCCATGTAGCGGATTTCGAAGTGCAGGTGCGGGCCGGTGCTGTTACCGGTGCTCCCCGCATAGGCAATGACCTGCCCCTTCGAGACATTCGCCCCGCAGCGCGTGACGATCTGGCTGTTGTGGGCGTACAGGGTATGAAAGCCATTGCCGTGGTCGATCATCACCATCAAGCCGTACCCGCCGCCGATGGAGGCCGCGTACACCACGACCCCACTGTCAGAGGCATACACCGGTGCGCCAGTAGCGGCGGCGATGTCGATGCCCAGGTGGCCGGACCAGAAGGTGTTGCCGGATATGGAGCGATTGTCGGCAGGCCACATAAAATAGCCTGTGCCATAGGCAAACGCCCCGCTGGTATCGCACGCGGCGTTGATCGAGCGGTTTGCGCCGGAATTCGCGCGCCAGATGGTGGGCACCACCCACGAGCGCATCTCGCGTTTGCCGCCTGGGATCATGATCTCTTTGCCCACCACGAGCTGGGGATCGGCGATGTCGATTTTATTGTCCGGCCAGCCCACGATGTCTTCGGGCAGAGCGTCGAATTCCCTGGCGACCGATTCGAGGGTATCACCGGCCTCGACTGTATAGAGAACGCCATCTTCTGCAGGAATCTTCAACTCCTGACCGATCGAAAGCATGTTGGGGTTATCGTTGAGCAGATCGTAATTTGCCCACAGCACCGTTTCTGGCTCAAGGTCATAGGACAGCGCGATGCCGAACACGGAATCGCCCGATTCCACCACGTAAGTCTCCGGTGCGGTCCGCGGGCGGGTGGGGATGATGGTGTGCAGATCGGCTTCTCGTACGACGGATTGGACGGTTACGCCGTTGACAAGCTCGGGCATGGGTGCGTTAGCCCCCGAACCGGCCGGGACGATCTCGGCCATTCGAGAACGAGTCTCCGATGACTCCTGGGCTGCCTGGACCACGCCGGCTCGCAGCAGGATCACATACGCGAGCCAGGCGACCATCAGAAAAGCGCCTGCCCAGGACAACCCGATCCAGATCGAATTTGGCCTGGAAGCGGCGGGTGGTCTGGCAACCGCAGGTTGATCCGCCGCGCTTTTCTTTCGGATCACATATCCTCCATCAGGTTCTCGAGGAACTCCTGGTTGTCTTTGGCACGGATCATCCGCTGCAAAATGGCCTCGGTAGCGACGGACGGATCCATTCCAGCGCCTTGGGGCGGCGATCCAATCATCTGCAGGTACATGCGCCGCATCAGCCAGACGCGCTGTAAGATGTCAGGGCCAAGCAGCAATTCCTCCCTGCGGGTGGAGGAGCGCTCGATATCGATGGCGGGGTAGATGCGGCGCTCTTGCAAGCGCCGTGAAAGGTGCAATTCCATGTTGCCGGTGCCCTTGAATTCCTCGTACACGACGTCATCCAGGCGCGA
>JARKOV010000149.1 GCA_029975965.1 Anaerolinea sp.
AAACCAAAGCGTTTCATCGTCTCTCCTTTGTACCAGTAGAAGGTTTGTGATAGGTTTGTATTATGAAGCATGGTGAAGCATTCTACAAGCAAAACCTTATATTTGTATAATGTTTGTGGATATGGTGATCCGTCCTTTTCCGTCCGGAGGATGCGCACCCAACCATGCCAAAGCAGGGGCGCTTCGCGAAGCGCCCCTGCAAAATGGTGACCTATCGGAATTAACTAAGCGAACCTGTCCGGATGAGGGATCAGATGATCTTTTCGCGCAATTTTGCGCTGATATAGTCCATGCTGGCAACGACCACCGCGATGGCAAGCATTTGGGCGCTGGCAGCCCGGTAGTTGAGCAGGTTGATGTTCTGCTGTAACAGGAAGCCGATCCCGCCGCCGCCGACAAAACCGATGATCGTGGACATGCGCACATTGATATCCCAGCGATACATGGTGTAAGAGATGTAAGGCGGGATGATCTGCGGGATCACCGCGTAAACAATGGTTTGCAAGCGGTTAGCGCCGGTGGCTTCGACCGCCTCCAGCGGGCCGGGAAGAATGCTCTCGACCTGTTCGGAATACAGCTTGGCCAGGCTGACGATGGTGTGCAAGCCGAGTGCCATCACGCCGGCAAACGGGCCGATGCCCACGGCGATGACGAAAACGATCGCCATCACCAATGCTTCTACGGAGCGCAGTGCGTTGAGGAAGGTGCGGGTGATGAAATAAATGACAATACCGATTGGCAACGGGTTCTTGGGGCGGGTCAAGGCTGCCAGCGTCAGGCCCAACAGCCCGCCGGCGATTCCGGGAGCCCAGAGGGTGTAGAGAGGTCGCCCAACTTGGTAAAGCCATTCCACCAACTGACCAAGCAAGATGAACAGGGTTGCTCCGGCAGCGATTGCCAGAACAATGTTCATGATTTTCACCCTGGGCGCGGAGAACCGCTCGGTGCTGCGCTGACCGATGCGCCCCAAAAAGCTTGCCACCGCTCCGCCTGCCGCCAATGAGCCGACGGCTGGCGTGATGGTGCGCAGGATGTCGCTCAACTGGAAGAGAAACCCGCCCAGGAAGCCGAAAGCGCCGAGGGATTTCTGCAAGGCTGTGCCTATGTTAGAGACCAGCCCGGCAAGCTGGTAAAGGCCAAAGAAGGCGACCAGGATGGCCAGGAAGAGCACGACATAACGAGCAATTCGCTTCAGCAGACCGGGCGCCTGGAGCTCTTCGGCCGGAAGGGCAAAGCGGATGCCTGCCAGGAAGGCCACCGGTGAGACCGCCACGCTCACCACGTTGGTGATCCAGTTGGTCGATAACGGGATGGTGAAATCGCCGACGGTTTTTACCACCAGGAAGCCGAGGGCGATGCCGATGGGCCAGCCCAAGACGGACAGCGCCACGCTGGCCAGCGGACTTTTGACCATCTTCATCAAATTTTGCGCGGCGATGAAGCTGAGCGGGATGGCCAGGATGGTGCCCAGGGTGGTCGCCAGGAGCGCCAGGAAGACGGTTTCGACGATTTTTTCCCAGGTGTCTTTGGCAGTTTTGGTCAATTGTGGAGCACCCACGTTCTGGCGGATCGTGGCGCGCACGTATTGGGGTTCGGCGTTCTTCCGGTCTGGGATGGTCAGGCTGGCGACAAAGTGACCGCTGTCGTCGGTCGTGGCGGTGTCGCGACCGAGGCTGAGCTGGTAGGTTGGGTCGTTGCCCGGCACGAAGCGCAGCGGGCCGGTGGCGTTGGGCGCAAAGTTGAACCCTTCCACCTCGATCGTGTCGCCGGGGTTGGCGCATGTTTCCTTGAAGGTGATAAAAGCTCCCGAGCGATCCACGTCGGGCAAGCTGAGGGTACCGGCATTCTCGGGGCATGGCACATAGATGGGCGCGTTGACCACCACTTCTTTTTGCTCGTAAGCGAAGATATCTGGGCGGGCCAGCGCGCGCATCACGCGCACCAGGCTTTGCTGACGCTGAGGGCTGCGCAGCTCGGTCATGTTGACCTTGGTGATCTCGAAGCCATACGCGTACACGATCATCACCAGCAAGACGCCCAGGCCGAGTTGTATGGATTTCCAGAGCGAGGCTTTCTTTTTCATTGCGTCACCCCACCCTCTCGGCTTCGCGCCCGTAGATATCTTTGAATTTTTCGTCGGTGATTTCCATCGGCAGGCCGTCGAACATCAGTTGGCCCTGGTTGAGCGCAATGACCCGGTCGGCATAGCGGTGGACCAGGTCGAGGAAATGCAGGCTGCACAGCACGGTGACGCCGTCTTTTTTGTTGATATCCTCCAGGTGTTTCATAATGCTGTGTGCCAGCACCGGGTCGAGGCTGGCAACCGGTTCGTCCGCCAGGATCATCTCAGGGTCTTGCATCAACGCCCGAGCGATGCCCACCCGCTGTTGCTGACCGCCGCTCAACTCGTCGGCGCGCTGGTAGGCTTTATCGGCGATGCCAACTCGCTCAAGTTGCCGGATGGCTTTATCCAGGTCCTCTTTTGGGAAGCGATTCAACAGGCTCCAGGCGGGGTTCACGTATCCCAGGCGCCCTGCCAGCACGTTGGTGATCACCTGTGAGCGGTGTACCAGATTGAAGTGCTGGAAAACCATGCCGATTTTGCGGCGGAAACGCCTCAGTTCATCCGGAGAGGCGGCGGTGATGTCTTCACCATTCCAGAGAATCTGGCCTTCGGTTGGCTCTACCAGACGGTTGATGCAGCGCAACAGGGTGGACTTTCCAGAGCCGCTCAGGCCGATCACGGCCAGGAACTGGCCCGAGGGCACCTCGAAACTGACATTGTCCAGCGCCTTGACGCCGCCGTCGTAAATTTTGGTCAAATTCTTTACTTGGAGCATGGAGAGTCTCTTCGATTGGTTGGGCGGTCAGGAGATTAATCGAACACAGGTGATTAACAATTCGGGCAGGGGTTCTCTCCCTGCCCGAATTGTATCCAGTTACCGGTCGCTCATTTCAAGGTTTCGATGGAGATTCCAGCCGATTGAACCATCAGGCGAATGAAATCATACTCTTCGTCGGTGGCAGCTTCGAGGCCGGACCAACCATAGAAATCCTCGCTACCCAGGGACTCCAGCCATGCGTCGGTCTTGGCAAATGCGGCCAGCGATTCCTCGATCTTGGCGCGCAGGTCAGCCGGGAACTCGGGGCTGAAGGACATCGTATCGTTGGGGATGTCGGGGGAGAGGGCCAAAATGCGCACGCGCTCGATCACATCCGGGAACTCCTCGCGAATATTGGCGCGGGCGTCCAGGACGCGGTAGCCTTCGCACAGCAACTGGCTCTTGTCTTCATTCAGTGCGCAAGTGGTGGGATCGACGGGAACCTCGGGGTCATCGCCGCGCTTCCAGGCAGCAGCGCCTTCCGGGGCCGCCCAGGGGCTGTAGAAGGCGGTGCCAAAGTCGGCTTCGCCGGCAGCCACGGCGCGCACGGCCTGCGGGTGACCGCCGGCCTCGAGTACCTCACCGGGGGTGACGCCCGCTTCGTCCAGCATCACCTTGGGGACCAGGTAACCAGAGGTCGAACCGGCATCCGGGTAAGCCCATTTCTTGCCTTCCAGGTCCTCGATGCTCTGGATGTCGCTGTCGCGAGCGACGACGATCATGGCCCAGTAGACGCCCCAGCCGCGGCGAACGGCTTTGAATGCAACATCCACGCCGCACAGGTCATTGGCCAGCACGTAGCCAAAGGCAGGAATGAAGGCCATCGTGTCGGTGGGGGAGGCGCACATTTCCTCGATCGTGGCGGCGTAAGAAGTCGGAACGCTGACCTCAAAGTTGAGGCCGGTAGCGGCTTTGAGCGCGTCGGCCATGATCTGACCGCCGGTGACGATCACATTGGCGTCCACCGAGGGCACAAACAAGACCTTGATGGGGTGTTCCTCAGAGCCTATGCTCGGTTCGGGCGTTGCCGTGGGCGGCTCTGGGGTGGGCGGAACCGGGGTGTTGGTTGGGGGCACCTCGGTCGGGACAGCGGTGGGCGCGGCGGTGGGCGTCGCGGCCGGCTGGCAGGCGGCCAGCAGCATGGAAAGCGCGACCACAACGGCCACCAGGACGTAGGAAAAACGGAACTTATTCACCTTTTTCTCCTCATGAAAGAAAGGATTTGGATGTCGCTTCAACGACAACTCTATCTTATCTCAAATCGCCGATTACGGCAACGAAATTAAACCGGCGTTAAACTTAAAATTTCACCTCTCAAGTAGAAGGAGTAAAAGTGGCGATTTGACGCAAGAGAGATCTTAAATTCATCTGTACTCAATGCACCACCCTTTTTCTGTCGGACTCTCACCTGCATCCTCAGCAACCGGGTGGATAATGCTCTTGTCAAGGAAATGTCAAACTGTCCCGAACCCCGCAACTTCCGCAGGGTTGCATCGTAAATTCAAATGAAAGCGTTCGAACAGATACGCACAGGAGAGGATGAAATGACGAACGAAAATGTGGTTGTAGAGACCAGGCGCAACCCTGGATGCCTGCTCCAATTGCTCTGGTTCGCCTTCATTGGGATCTGGCTCGGCCAGGCATGGATGGTAGTGGCGTGGGTGTTGATGATCACGATCATTGGCCTGCCACTTGGGATTGCCATGTTAAACATGGTGCCTAAGGTGATCGCGCTGCGCGAGCCCGAGCGCCAGATTCGCGTCATCCGGCGAGAAGATGGACGTATGGTGCTGCAGGACGTGGACCGCCCCCAGGTTCATTTCTTGCTGCGGGCGCTGTACTTCATTCTGGTCGGCTGGTGGCTCTCGGCGCTGTGGATGGAAGCGGCGTACCTGCTTTGCCTGACGGTGATCGGTTTGCCAATCGGGTTCTGGATGTTCGACCGGGTCCCCGCGGTGCTGACCCTCCGCAGGTCGTAAGCATAACGTATGTCAAATCAACCCGCCGGGTTCTGGATGTTCGACCGGGTCCCCGCGGTGCTGACCCTCCGCAGGTAAGAGTCTTACGGATCAAAAAAACCACTCGCACGAGTGGTTTTTTTGATCCAAAATCTTAATTTCCTATGTAGACCACGCGGTAGATGCGGTTGCCCTTGTCGTCCGAGATGAACAATTCGCCCTGGGTATTGGCGACCACGTCGGCTGGGCGACCGTAGGTGGCGGGATCGCCGCATTTCTTGCCGGGCGCTCGCCATCCATTGGCGAAATCCACGCTGCCGGTGACCTGCCCACCCTGAACGAGAATGCGCTCCACCTTGCAATCGCGGTAATTGGCCACGTTGTTGGTGTTCCACGACCCGTGCAGGGCGATGAGCAGGTCGTCCCGGTACTCGAGCGGCCATTGCTCAGCGGGCGCCCACCCCATCCCGATCGGTGCAGCGTGCGCCGGTCCGGTGAACAAAGCCGGAATGGCCATATTGCAGGCGAACCCGGCGGGCAGTGCCATGCGCGTGTCGCGCACCTCGGATTGGGTGGGGTTGTTCAAGCCCTGGACGGGGGTATAGCAGTAAGGCCAGCCATGGCTCTGCCCGCCCTGAACGGGAATGACCAGTTCTTCGGGGGGAAGGGTGTCGGGGTCGCCATTGGCATCGATCAGGTTGTCTGAACCGTGCGAGCTGGCCCACAGCAGCCCGGAGGGAGTGAAGGCGAAATCGACGCTGTTGCGCAAGCCGTACGCCCAGAGCGGGCGCATGCGGGTGTCGGCATGGTTGAACCAGGGGTTGTCATTGGGGATGCTGCCATCGGGGTTGTAGCGCAGGATGGCCGCCCGGCGCGGGTCGTAACTGCCGGTGGTGTATGGACCGACTTCTTCGCAGATGTTGCAGCTTGATCCGACCGAGACGTACAGCTTCCCATCTGGGCCAAAGTGCAGCGTGCGCGTCGAATGTCCCAACGGCCCGGGGAGGTTGATCTGGAAGCTGGTGTCGCGTTCGTAGCTTCCATCGGCGTTGGCGTCTGTAAAGCGCTGGACCTTATCGTTTTGCGCCACATACATGAACCCGTTGAACCACTCCAGGTTGTGCGGGGCGCTCAAGCCGCTGACGGCGACCTCAACGCCGTCGGATAACCCGTCTTGATTGCGATCGGGCAGGCGAACAACCTGCCCCTGGTCGGGCATGGCCACGTACAGGTGCCCGTCTGGGCCAATTTCCATCAGCCGCGGGCGACCTGGCAAGCTGCCGGCGTAGATGCGGATGGCAAATCCAGGGGGCACATTGATGCGGCTGGCAGCTTCGTCGGCAGGGGGCAATGCCACCCCACTGCGGATGATGGGCAGGTAAGCGACAGGCACAAGCACGCCCGCGGCAACGTGGGCTACGCTCAAAATCGATGCGCCAGCGACCAGCATGGCGGCTACGAAAATGCGCCGGAATAAGGAAAGAGTGCGCCTGGTGTGCATGATGTGAAATTACAGGGTACTGCGTAGATTGCCTAATCTGAGCTTCATCTTCCGCCGATATCCATGTCAAGGAGGTTTTTTCTTTGTGCAAGGAAGTATATAGGTTAAGTATTAATTTCAACTGAAAAGATACGCTGCGGGGAGCCTATCAGCTCTTACAACCCCTCCAGAAAATAGGGCACGCTCGATGGGCAGGATCGTGGTAAAAATAGAAGCGGAGAACGATGGGCGATGCTTGAATTGCGGGAACTGGTCAAGAATTACGAAGGTCAGCCGCTGTTAAGGGGGATCTCCTTTACCCTGGCGGCGGGTGAGACCATTTGCCTGTTGGGCGCTTCGGGCAGCGGCAAGAGCACGCTGCTGCGCATCGTTGCCGGCATCGAGCCGGCAGACGGCGGGCAGGTGCTGTGGCAGGGGCGTGACCTGGCAGGCGTGCCGGTTCACAAGCGTGGATTTGGCCTGATGTTCCAGGATTACGCACTTTTCCCGCACCTCAATGTGGCCGACAACGTGGCCTTCGGCCTGCGTATGCTCAACCTGCCACGAGACGAGATTCGCCGCCGGGTGCAAGACGCCCTGGCGCAGGTCAACCTGGAATCTTTTATGCATCGCAAGGTGACCGACCTTTCTGGAGGTGAGCAGCAACGGGTGGCTCTGGCGCGGGCGCTTGCCCCGCGCCCGAAGCTCTTGATGCTGGATGAGCCACTGGGCGCGTTAGATCGCAGCCTGCGCGAGCAGCTCCTCGGCGAATTGCGCCACCTGCTCCACACCACCGAAATTCCCGCCATTTACGTCACCCATGACCAGGAAGAGGCTTTCCAGCTCGCCGATCGCCTGCTTTTGCTTCATGAGGGCAAGGTGGAGCAATCGGGGAGCCCGGCTGACGTGTTCGATTGCCCGGCTACACCCTGGGTGGCTTCTTTCTTGGGCCAGTCTAACCTCATCCAGGGGAGGGTGGCGTCGGTTGCGCCGTTGGAAATCGAGACTCGGTTGGGGCGTTTCCGTGCGCAGGCCGGGCCGCGTTTCGAACCGCGCATTGGAGACCCGGCATGGGTCTTGTTCCGTTCGGGTGGGGGGCGGCTGGTGGAAGCCGGATCGAGCGAGGCGACTTTAAGCGGGGTGGTGGATGACCTCGTTTTTCGCGGGGACGGCTACCATGTCGATCTCAAGATGCACAGCGGCGAAGTGTTTTCGTTCCTGGTCGATCGACCGGCAACCCCCGGACAGCCGGTTGGCTTGATGTTGCCGGAGGAGCGTTTGCTGGCTTATCCGGGGAACAGCCATGGATGAGATCACGGTAATTAAACTCAGTCATGCTGGAGAGGAGACCTGGCGCTACAGCGGCCGGCTCCTCGAGCGGTTTGAGCAAGGCATGTTGATTGAAGCGCGCTTCAACCGCGATGACGTGCCATTCCACGGGATCTTATTGCGGCGGGGCGATCCATTCATCGAGGCGTATTACAGCGATCGCTGGTATAACGTCTTCCAGTTGCACGACTGTGACAGTGGCGAAATCAAAGGCTGGTACTGCAATGTCACCCGCCCGGCGGAATTATCTGGCGACCAGATCCGCTACGTGGACCTGGCGCTCGACTTACTGGTGTATCCGGACGGACAGCAACTGGCGTTGGACGAGGATGAATTCCAGGCGCTCCCGCTCGATCCAGCGACGCGAGCTGCGGCGCTAGAGGCGCTGGAGGAGTTAAAGAGGCTGGTCAGGCCGCTCGACGGGTTCCGCCTGGGGACGGGCTGAGCCAGTGCGGCTCTAAATGAGATTGAACTCAACGGCGTAGAGGGCGCGCACGGCGCGCCCTCTACGATAGATTAGGGGGCAACCAAACCTGGCCGGGCTACCCCACCAGGAGACTCAGCACCCGGCTCCACTCGATCCAATCGCCAAACCACTGATCGCCATACTGCCAAAGCACGGCGGCAACCACCAGGCAGCAGCAGCACAGCACAGCCAGGATGATCAGCACGATCACCCACCACTTGACCCCGCCTTTAGCGGGCGGAGGAGCTGGCGCCCGGTTGGTTGGGGGCGGCGGTGAATAGCTGCTGGACGGCGCAGCGGCAGGGGCGGGCTCGAAAGGTTTCACCGGCTCGGGCTGCCAATCGGTCGGGGCGGGCTCCGCTTGCGGCGCGACGGGTTCCGGCTCGGCGCCTTCGAAGGAGGACGCGTCAATCGTCGGTGGGGCGAAGAGGGATTCGTCGGGGGTGGTGTCGGTCATCCCTTCCGGCGGTTCAGCGCTGGGCGGGGTGTACTCATCCGCTGGCTGGTAAGGCTGGCTCTCTTCCGGTTTCTCATCCAGGGGTTTCATCTCGTCGGTCATGGAATACTCCTTCTTGGGGTTGATTGAGCTATGTGTTTCCGCCGGCACAGGCGATGTACCACCCGCCGGTTACCGTTCAGGGGGCGTGAACTGCGCGGCGACGATACATCCACCAGACGATGTACGCGGTGACCAGCACCAGGATGCAGGCGATGAGCACCGGCACAACGACCGATAGGATGGATAGGACGGTCGACACGAGGTCTTCGGCGACGGAGACCGGCACGTTGCCCGCGCCGGCGGTGGTGACGCTGACAGCCGGACGCACCGCCAGTGACTTGACCGCATGCACGCCGCCGGCGACCAGGATTCCCGCGGCGATCGAAAGGATGGGGCTGATCTCGGTGATCACTTTGGCGCTGGCGGCGAAAACGATCGCGCCGGCGGCCGGGCGCACGAACGTCTGGATAATATCGTTGACGTGGTTGACCGCGGGAATTTTATCGGCGAAAAATTCGATCAAGGAGAGCACCGCCAGCAGCCCGATGATCCACCAACTGGTCAGGGCATCCCACGGCTCGCTCAGCTTGATCAAATCGGTGAACTTGCCCAACAGAGCGATGACCAGCAGGGGGATATATGCGTTCAGCCCGGCGCTGGCCGAAAGGCCAAAGGCTGAAAAGATGCCCAATAAATCCATTTCTCCTCCAAGAGCGTTCCTGCCGCCTGCCTATCCCGGCAGGTTGAAACCCGACCAGGTGCCGGTCAGGAACAGGCGGGCAGCGTCCATCAGCGTGATCTGCAGCAGGGCGGTCAAGAAACCCGCCAGCAGCGGCACCCATGCGTCCTTCCACTTATGATACCTGTTTTCTTGTCTCGATAAAAGTACCCAGATCACCGCGTAGGTGAGGGTGAGGATTGCCAGCACCGCTATACCGCTCAAAACAGCGAGCGGGTAGAGCAGCAGTGGGTTTTGCGAGATGATGGCCAGGTTGAGCAGGGCAGAAAGACCCAGCAGGCCGGCGATCTCTCGCCAACTGCCGAGGGAGTTGCGATTGTCGACGTCGATCCAGAGCACCTGGTTGACCACCGGCGAGAGCAACGAGCCGATTGCCAATCCCACGCCGGTGCCGGTGAGCAGGCGCAGCCAGTTTTGGGATTCATACACGGCCGGCGCACCGGGGAGCGCGCGGGCCAGCGAGTTCGCTCCGTCCAGGCCGAAGGCAACCCCAAACACGCCCAGCAAGAGCGAGGTTTTCAGGTCGGGTAACTCGCCCCGGCGGCCTAAGCGCATCACGTACACCAGGCCAAGCAACCCGCCGAGAAACGTGCCGGTGCAGCGCGCGCAGAGCGGCACGGGCCGGTCTCCGAGGAAAAACGAGCGTAAAGGTGCGCGGTGGCAAACGGCATAACCCACGGCATCTACCTTGCCCAGCAGTCCGGCAGGGGTTTCGATTAACCAGACAATGGAGAGCGCCAGCGCGGCGGCGACCAGCAGGATTTTCAGCGCCGGAGACTTGAGCATTTAGAGATTATACTCACAACCTGGTGGAACTTTCTTAATTCCCACACCGTTATGGTCATAGGCAATCCTGTTAATTGAATTTCGGCATTATTTTTGTAACTTCTCAGGCTGATAGAGAAAGGGTAACCTCAAATTCAAGGTCTTTTCCTCTTGCTACTGAGCAATAACGATATTTTTGTTATACTTCTTAGCGCATCGAAGGAGATCCCTCTTATGAAGAAAACCATCGTCCTGGCGCTGCTGTTGTGCGTGCTGATATCGGCCTGTGGGCTGGTAGCTCCGGCTGTGCCTCCCACTCCAACTGCCGCGCCAACCCGCGTGCAGCCGTCCGCGACCCCGCTCCCGCCGACCTCCACGCTGGCGCCCAGCGCAACGCCGGAACCGACACCCACCAGCGTGCCGACGTTGGACTACCCTGCCGAAGGATACGGACCGACTGGTTTCCCGGCAGACGTCAATCCGCTGACCGGGCTCAAAGTGGCAGACCCGGCGACGCTGGATCGCCGGCCGTTGGTGATCAAGGTTGAAAACCTGCCCCGCGATGACCGGCCGCAATTTGGTCTTTCACTCGCCGACCTGGTGTATGAGTATTACACCGAGCAGGGAGGAACCCGTTTTGCGGCGGTGTATTACGGGACGAACGCGGAAAAGGTGGGACCGATCCGCTCCGGGCGCTTCTTCGATTCGATGATCGTGCAGATGTACCGGGCGGTGTTCGTTTTTGGCTCGGCTTATTCGGCGGTATGGAACCGCTTTGTCAACTCTGACTTCGCCAACCGGTTGATCCTGGAGACCAACGTTTCTTGCCCGGCGCTGTGCCGCTTCGAGCCGAACCAGCGTAACTTTCTGATGGCCAACACCTTTGAGATGAACGCGTTGATCAAGGCGCGCGCTATCGACAACACCCGCCAGGTTTTGGATGGAATGCACTTCCAGGCGCGACTGCCAGAGGGCGGTGGAGATGGCAACCAGGTGTTCGTTCGCTATTCAGGCGCGATTTATAACCGCTGGGATTATGACGCTGGCAGCGGGCGCTACCTGCGTTTTGTGGATGCGCAGAACGACGTCAACCGAAACAACGAGGTGTACGTACAGCTTACAGACCAGTTGACCAACCAACCGATTGCGGCCGACAACGTGGTGACGATGTGCGTGCCCCACCAGTATTTTTTCCGCTCCGAGGAGATCGAGGTGGTCGAAATCTTGCTGGATCCCAACGCCGGGCGCTACACGGCCTGTGACGGGCAGGTGTATGACGGCGGCAGTGGGCCGGCCTGGGTGGCGCGCGACGGGCAGGTGTTTAAAGTGACTTACAAGCGAGCACTGCGCGATGCTCCGGTCACGCTGCTGAACAGCGATGGCACCCCGTTCCCCTTTAAGCCGGGGCAGACCTGGTTCGAGGTGATCGGCGCTTCTTCGAAAGTGGAGCAACTGCCCGAGGGCGTGTGGAAATTCACTTTTTCGATCGTGCCCTAAGGGATAACCAGGCGATTTGATGCCTTTGCCGCTGCCCGTCTCCTTTTATGAGCGCAACACGGTTGAGGTGGCGCGTGACCTGCTTGGCGCACGCCTGGTGCGGATGTTGAACGGAAGGCGCTTGAGCGGGTTGATCGTCGAGGCTGAGGCGTACCGGGGGGAAGAAGATCAAGCCTGCCATGCCCGGTCGGGTCGGACGACGCGCACCCAGGTGATGTACGGCTCGCCAGGGCGGGCATACGTGTATTTCACATATGGCATGCACTGGATGCTCAATTGCGTCACCGAGCCGGAAGGATTCCCGGCGGCGGTGCTGTTGCGCGCCGTGCAGGTTCAAGAGGGGCAGGATGTGGTAGCCCTGCGGCGCGGATCGGTGCCTTCGGCGCATTGGACCGACGGACCAGCCAAACTGTGCCAGGCGTTCGGTATCGACCGGGCGTTGAACGGCGCGAACCTGACCGCCCAGGAAAACGGCTTGTGGATCGAACCGGCGGTCAGCTTCGCCGAGGAGCAGGTGATCTGTGGGCCGCGGGTGGGGCTCGGCAGCACACCCGAGCCCTGGCTGTCGATTCCATGGCGATTCCGGGTGAGGGGGTAGGACAATCCATCTGAAGCCTGAGAAGCGTTTCCCCAGGTGAGGCGGTAGAGTAGATCGCGTTTCTTAACAATTATGGTATAAAGATAATATGAAGGCGATTGCAGTGGTGATCCCAGACCTGGGGTATGGCGGTCTCTTATGGATCGCCAGCCTGGCGATTCGCGAAGGGCAGCCGGTTGAAACCGGGCAGTTGTTGGCTCGCCTGGAAAGCCGCATGGGCAGCCTGGAAATTCATGCCGAGCAGGCGGGTTTCATCGCCGGCCTGCACGCACGGCCCGGGCAAACCGCTTCGCCGGGAGAAGTGCTGTGCTACCTGTCTGAAAAGGCGACCCTGGCAGCCGGCAAGCCGACCGGCAGCCTGGCTCCTTACGTGGAACAAGCGGCACTCGACCCGACTTCCATCCTGGTGTACGGCGGAGGCGGGCACGGAAAAGCCGTGATCGAGCTGATCCGCGCCGTTCGAGTGTTCCGTCTGGTGGGAGTGATCGACGACAACCTGCCGGTGGGGAGCGAGGTGTTGGGGGCGCCAGTCTTGGGTGGCTCCGACCACCTAAAAGACTGGCACGATCGTGGCGTGCGGCTGGCCTCCAACGGCGTGGGCGGAATCGGTAATCCGCAGGCACGCGAACGCATTTTTGACCTGCTGACCCACATGGGCTTTAGCTGTCCGGCGCTGGCGCATCCCTCCGCGGTGATCGAGCCAAGCGCTACCCTGGAAGCCGGCGTGCAGGTCATGCCGCTGGCCTATGTGGGCAACGGCGCGCGTGTCGGGTTCGGTTCGGTGGTCAACATCGGCGCGGTGGTTCCGCACGACTGCATCCTGGGGCGGGTGACCAACCTGTCGCCGGGGGCGGCGCTGGCGGGCGGGGTACGGGTGGACGATTTTGCCCAGATCGGGATGAATGCCACGGTCAACTTGAACCTGACCATCGGAAGTAGCTGCATCGTCGGAAATGGCGCGGATGTCAAAGCGGACGTTCCACCCGGCACGCGCGTTTGGGCCGGGAGTGTTTGGCCGCTGCGCAACCCTTGACGGTAGAAACGCTCGCAGCGTTTTAATGGGAGGATGGAATGTTTCGCAAACAGCAGCCGCAGTCGCCGCCGGCGGTCACCCCCGTCGAACGGGTCACCTCGGTGTTGGGGCCGGGAATCCTCTGGAAAGGCAACCTGCGCGGGAGCGGTGGGGTGCGCATCGAGGGCGCTTTCGAAGGTGATATCACCCTGCGCGGGCTGGTAGTGGTCGGCGAGACAGGCCGGGTGGTCTGCCAGACTTTGCAGGCCAACACGGTCATCGTGGCTGGGACGGTCAACGGCAGCATCAGCGCTGAGAAGCTCGAGATCCGCGGCACAGGGCGGGTATGGGGTGACGTGGTGGTCTCATCGCTCTCCACAGAGGAAGGGGCTTTCCTGCGCGGGCAGGTGCGCATGGAAGAGAAGATCGAGATCCTCGTCGAAGACGAGCCGGTCGTCGAAGAAGCCCAGCCGGGCGGGGAAGAATGAGTTTTGTTGCGTTCTTTGAGAAATGTGCGCAGGTGGACGACGCACGCTCATTCTGTAAAAAATATTCATCGTAGAGGGCCGTTTGGAAATCAATGTACTCATTGCACAGGTGGCGGAATGGCTGGGCGTGATCGCCGTTGCCTGGCTGCTGTCGCTCAGCCCGCGTTTCCGCCAGACTCAGATCGGGTTTAAGTATGCCCGGCGTGACGGCCTGGTGGGCGTGGCCCTGGCGTTCACCGTGATCGTATTCGCTTTCATCTTTTCCACCACCGGCCTGGGCGTTTTGATCGCCTGCTGGGTTCGCTTGCCGGGAGCGGCAGCAGCGCTTGATCGACCGCTGGCACTGGCTGTTTTCTCGCTTCTCCCCGTTGTGGCGGCGTTGATCTTGCGCGGGCAACCCTTGCGCAGCGCAGGCTGGAACCGGCCTCTGTTGCGCGCGGGTGTGCAGGTCGGCCTGGCGCTGGTCCTGCTGACCATCTTCCTGCGCAACCGCGTGGCGGACATCCTGAATGGGATCAGCACAGTGGAGACCTGGTACCTGCTGGGGGCGCTGGGCATCGCGGTGGCGGAAGAGACGATCTTTCGCGGCTACATCCAGTTGCGCCTGGGGTGGTGGCTGGGTGAAAACCGCGGCTGGCTGGCGACCGGCCTGGCGTACGCAGCCTGGAGGCTGCCTTCGTTGCTGAGCAGCGACTCACTGCCCGTGATTCTAGTCGGGCTGGGGCTGGCGCTGGCGCAAGGTCTGGTGACCGGCTGGTTGATGCGCAAATGCGGGCATGTGCTGGCGCCGGTGCTGTACCGTACGGTTTCCATCTGGCTTAATCTATTCGTGTAGTCGTCGACCTGATGGTGTCGATCGATGAGTTCCTCTTCCGCGAGTGTTGGCATGCAATTTAACCGCCTGTTCACCCAAACCCGCCGCGAAGCGCCCTCCGGTCTCGACCTGCCCGGGCAGCAGTGGCTGGCTCGCGCGGGCTACATCGAGGTGACCGGGAGCGCTCTCAGTGGGTTGCCGCCGCTCGGGCAACGTGCCCTTCACCGGCTGGAGCAGCGACTGTCGGAACGCCTGGATGGGTTGGGTGGGGTCGAGATTGGCTATCCGGATGGAGCGATGGGCTTCACAGAGGTGCTTGGGCTGATCCAGGCGCATTTGCGCTCCTACCGACAGCTACCCGCGGTGCTGTACCGGTTTACCTGGCATATTGCGCCAATGCCGCGGCGCGGCGGCGGATTAATCGGGGCGCGCACCAGCAGGGTTTTGGAGGTATTCAGCGTCTGCCCTGGCAACGATATCCAGGAGCAGTTTGCCGCTGAGATCGGCGCGATTCTGCTTGGAACGGCATCCGAGTTGGGCCTGCCGCTGGTGGGAGGCCTGGACCTGCCTGGCACGCATGATTCGGATGGCCAGAGCTGGCTTTACCCGCTCGAGCCCGGTGATGAGAGCCTGCTGCGGTGCGAGCAGTGCGGTTATTCCGCAGCTCCGGGGGCGGCTCGTTTCCAGCGATCCCGACCCGCCCGCGAAGCTCCGGGTGCGCTGCAAAAAGTGGCCACGCCGGGCTGCAAAACGATCGCGGCGCTGGCGGAGTTTCTGGGCGTTCCAGAATCGCGCACCGCCAAGGCGGTTTTCATGACCGCGGACGAGTCGAGCCTGGTTTTTGCGGTGGTTCGCGGCGACCGGGAGGTAAATGAGGCCGCCTTGTGCCGTTTGTTGAGCACAGACCGCTTGCGCCCGGCAACCGAGGACGAGGTGCGCGCGGCTGGCGCATCGCCTGGGTATGCCTCGCCGGTCGGGTTGAGGGACGTGCAGGTGATCGTGGATGTTGAAATCCCGGATTCGCCCAATCTGGTGGCGGGTGCGAACGAGGCGGGCTTTCACCTGTTGAATGTCAATTATGGGCGAGACTACCACGCCTCGAAAGTAGCCGAGATAGCCCTGGCTCGCACGGGGCTGCCCTGCCCGGAGTGCGGCGAGGCGCTGGTGGAGTGCGCCGGCGTGCAGGTGGCGGGGTCGCGCCGCCTGGATGCCGATTACCTGGGCGGGCAGGGGGTTCAATACCTGGATGCGAACGGTGTCAGTCACCCGGCAGGCGTGGAATCACACCAGTTAAACCTGACCCGCGCCCTGGGTTGCCTGGCCGAACACGCGCGAGACGACAAAGGCTTGATTCTCCCGCCGGTCGTCGCGCCGTTCGACGTGCACCTGGTGCTGCTGGATGTGAAAAAGCCGGCCGTCATCGAAGTGGCGAGGGATGTGGAGCACCGCTTGCGCGCCGCAGGACTGGATGTGCTGGTAGACGACCGGCCGGACAGCCCCGGGGTGAAATTCAACGACGCCGATTTACTCGGCCTGCCGGTGCGAATCACAGTCAGCGAGCGGGCGCTCAACCAGGGCGGGGTTGAGGTGAAACGGCGATCCTCACCGGATAAACAGGTGGTCGCACTGGACGAATTGCCAGCCCAGATACTTTAAATAAACCGAGGGAGGTAGACTCCCTCAGGGTTGGAACACGGAACCTTTGGTCAAAACTATTCTTTCAACCGGCTGGCACGCGGACCTTTCTTGCTGGGTAGGGGCTTGTGCAGCTTGCGTGAGCGCTGGCTCGATTTACCGGCATTGGGGTTGAGCAGCAGGGTGAGCTGGTTGAGCGCATAGGGATCGTACTCGCGCCGCCCGCACACGTCGCACACCCAGGCAGGGAAGTCCGGCACGGTGATCAACTCGTCGCCCAGCCAGGTGAAGTAGGTGACATAGTTGCGGTGCATCTGCCCGGCCTGGCACTCGGTGCAGGGGATGGTGGTGGGGTCGGCGGATCGGTTCATAAGATCTCTACTCTCTCGGATGCCACATCCATTTAATTGGCGGCGTTAACCACGGGCGACTGGTTGAGAATCTTGAGATCATCCAGCGGCCAATAGATCACCAGCGCTCGTCCAATAACCAGGTCACTGGGCACAAAGCCCCAACTGTGCGAGTCGGAGGATTGGTTGCGGTTATCGCCGAGAACAAAAATCTGTCCTTCGGGCACGGTCCATTCCCCGCTGTATTGGGGCGGAGCGGCGATGTAAGGCTCGTCTAAGGGTTGGTTGTTGACAAACACCTGATTGTCGTGAATGGATACGGTTTCACCGGGCAGACCAACGACGCGTTTGATGTAATCCTCATTTGGGTTGCGCGGGAAATGGAAAATCACCACGTCGCCGCGGTCGAATTCGCCGAGGCGGTAGGCCAGTTTGTTGACCAGGATAAACTGGCCCGGTTTGAGGGTGGGCTCCATGCTGATGTTTTCTACGCGCACGCGCCCGAGAACCAGGTCGATGAGAAAATACAGCACCAACGCCATGAGGATGGTTTGCAGCGTTTCCAGCAAGAAGCTGAGAACTGGATTTCGGCGTGGCGCAGGGCGAGTTGGCTCAGGATCGGGCAATAATTCGGAGCGGTAAGACTCCAAGCGGACCTCCAAAAACTACCTGCAATTCAAGGGCGGTTGGTCTCGATGCCAACTGCCTGTAAAGCCATTATAAAACTCATTGGAGGGATGAGCAAGGGCAACCGCTTTACAGGCAATTACCAACTTTCGCTGGTTTCCTCACCCGGTCGCGGATACAGGCGCTGATGCAAATGGGCCTGCTTGAGTTGCAGGTGATCGCTGTCCTCGTAATAGATATCGCGGTCGATGACCCGCCGGTCTTTGGTCGCAAAGAGCACCACGTCGCTTTCGATCATGCGCGCGGGATAGACGATCATGCCGGCTCCCAGGCGGCAATTATGCCCCACGCAACCGCCCAAGACTGGCCGGTTGGAGAGGCGGAGCTGCCCGGTGCCATCCCGCGCCTTGATTGGCGCGGAGAGCAGGTTGAAATCGGTCCAGGTCGATCCGGCGCCGATGAAGGTGTTGCGCCCGACGACGCACATTTGCAGGCAGGTGTTCTGCGCGATCAGGCAGTTGTCCATCACGGTGGTCATGAAAAGCGAGGCGCGAAAGGGCAAGAAAGTGCCGTCGCCAAGAACCGAGAGCATCACCTGGCAGCCCTGCGAGATGTTGACGTTATCGCCAATGATGCAGTTCTCGATCACTGCGTTGGCGCCGATGGTTACGTTATCGCCGATGGTTGTCGGCCCGTGAATGACAGCGTCTGGGTCGATGACGCAGTTCTTCCCGACCTGGACGACGCTCGAGCATTTGAGCACCTGGCGGCCTTCATAGAGGGCGGTGCCGAAGAGCTTGAGCTTGAAGAAAGGGTCGCGGTTGAGGCGGTCTTCAAAACGCGCGCCGCGCCCAAACAGGCCAAACACTTCGTCGGCGATAAAGATGTGCACCCACGAATCAATCGCGATCAAGCTGCGCAGCGGAACCTGGTAAACCAGGTCACCGTGCGCCGCTGCCATGTAGAGCGGGATATGGTAATAACCCACCTCGCGCGATTGCAGGTCGATCACCAGCGGTTCGGCGCCCGGTTCAGGGCCGCGCGGATAGTACCACAGGTCGGCAAGGTAGAGGTCGCCGGCGGGAGTGTAAGAAAGCGAAAGGGGCAGGATGTGCTCGCGAAAAGCCGGATCAGTGATGGAAAAAGCGGCGCGCACTGCACGGTTGGCCTTGCGTGCGGCATCCAGGAAGGCGCGCATGTAATTTTCTTCGAAGAACAGGTTGTCGCGGTACACGATGCACGGTTCGTGGACCTGTGGCAGGGGCGAACCGGGTGGCAGCTCGACCTCTCGGGTGGTGTAAGGGGCAAGCACATCGCGCTGCACCAACCATAATGGCTGATTGCGCACGCGCAGATCCCGCGCCGGTTCGTTGAACGGAACGATGGACCGTTTCGATTGCAGGATTATCTTCAACATCTCGTCAATCCAGTCCGCTGTCTGCCCTTCAGATTAATCGAGCGCTTTTTTATCGATCTGGAACAGGCATGCGTCTGCGCCGGAGCACTGGCAGGAAACCTCGCGCACCGGGTAGCTCCGTCCACCGGCAACCCAGGCGAGATACTCCTGCAACAAGCCGATCACCAGGTGGCAGGCCGGGCAAGTAGTGCTTCCGCCGGCAGCCTGGTAGGGATCGATGCGCCAGTACCAATGCGTCTCGTCCTGGCTGGCGGAGACGCGCAAGCCACAACGCTCGGTCAAGAGAACCGCCATTCGTTCCAGGCCGGTCAGGATGCGCCTGTTCAACGGCAGCAGACGGTAATCACTGCCGGTGATGCCGGCATCGGCGCCCCATTTGCGCAGTCCGTGCCGGAAGGCTGCGCGCCCGCTGCGCAGCGCGACTCCGCAGCCGCCCAAGGGGCCAAATTGATCGACCAGCAGGCGCTGCAGTTCGTCCAGGCTGGTCATTGTGGGCTCAGTTTCGCTTCGGCAAGCGCGTGAAAACAACTCGCGCGCGCTGTCTGGCCCGACGATTTCTTTAAACCCTTCCAGCAGCACTTTTTGCGCGTCTTTGGTTGGTAAGGAGGAATCAGGTGCGAGGTTCATGGGTCTCTACGGGTAAATCTAGGAAGTCCTTAATTTTTGCCATGCAATCTTGCGGCTCATCTAACATAATGAAGTGACCGGCATGTGGGTAGCGCTCGATGCGCGCGTGAGGCACGCCAGCCTGGAGCGGCTGCCACTGGCGCGGGTGCACGATGTTGTCGTGATCGCCGTACATGCCCATCACCGGGATGCCGATTTTACACAGGTTGGGTCGCAGGTCGGTGCGGCGCAGGGTGGCAATGCTGACCAGGAAGGATTCGAGCGTGGTGCGGGACAGGTCGCGGTCCATCATATCGGGGAAGCGCGGGTCTTTGCAGATGAAAGGCGATGCAACCCGCATGCCTGCGCGAAAGAGCGGGAAGAAGGTGAAGAGCGACCAGGCGATCGTGCGGTATCCGGCGAATTTTAACATCAGCGCCAGTGATGAACCGGTGATCGGAGAGCCGATCACCACCACCTTCGAGGTGCGCTGAGGGTGCTGGATGGCGATCGACAGGCTGACGGTACCGCCCATCGAGTGACCAATCAACGGGGCCTGCTGGATACCCAATTGCTCCATGAACTGGTCGACCAGGCTGACGAAGTCCTGCACGTTGTAGGTGTCGCGTTTGGTGCCGGATTCGCCAAAACCCCAAAAATCCAGGGCATACGTCCGGTAAAAGCGACCGAGAAAGGTCATCGTTTCTTGCCACAAACCCCAGGAACCCAGCCAGCCGTGCAGAAGGATGACTGGACGACCCCGTCCGAAAACCTCATAATGAAGGATGCCCTGGTCGGTGGTGATGGAAGACAAGGTCCCCCCTCAGGCGGGTGCGCTCAGGCTTCGTCCGTTTCCATTTCGGCCAAAATGGAATACAGCAGCTCAAGCAGGACGGTTTTCACGGTCTCCTTCTTGCGCGCGACGCATGGGAGCAATTTCACCTTGGGGTCCAGGCGCAGCGCAAGGCGCATATCTTCCAGCTCCCAGGCATCGTTCATGTCCTGCTTGTTAGCGGCGACAACGTAGGGGGTGGGGGCGTAGGCGCGGAAGGTCTGTAAAATGCTGCGCGCCTCGCGGAAAGTCTCGGGGCGGGTGCTGTCCACCATGACGATGAAGCCGAGCATACCCTCGGAAAGAATTTCCCACATGAAATCGAAGCGTTTCTGGCCGGGCGTGCCGAACAGGTAGAGAACCAGGTCGTCGTCCACGGTGATCCGGCCGAAGTCCATCGCAACCGTGGTGGTCTCCTTGACTTTTTCAGCTTCTGAGGTGATCTTTCGTTCCGTGGCGACCACGTCGATTTCACTGACAGACTGGATAAAAGCAGTCTTCCCTGCGTTGAATGGGCCTGTGACCACCATCTTGACGGTTTGCATCAACTTTCTACCTCGCAGCGAAGATTATAAAGACCGGATGCGGCTGATCAAACGGTTGACCAGCGATTTTTGCTCGTTCCTGTCTGGGGTGGGGAACTGGCGCGGCTGAGGTACCGCCGGCCGGGGTGGGGGAGCGCCGACCGGGCGGATGATCTCCACCAAACCCGCCTGGATCAGTCCGTAAACCACCCGGCGAATTTCCAGCTCGTTCATCTTGGTGGCGCGGGCGATTTGCTTGATGGCATTCTTTGGATTGACATAGGAAACAACGCGCCATTCTTCCACCGACAGGTTGATGTTGCGCAGGTTGGTGCCCGGGCGGTCGCTGAATTTCAACGCCATGTCCAGGCTGGGGATTTCCTCCTGCAATTGCTCCCACTCGCGGAGCTGTCTCGAGCCCTCGATGATCAGGTTCTCGAGGTCGACGCGCACGGTGATTTTCCCGTCACCCGGGAGCGCGTCGGCGTCAAAGCGGAAGAAACCCTCGACCCAGGTAAAGAGGCGGCGGACGATTCCGATGAAATGAGTCTGAAGGCTGGTGAGGATATCGTCCTGGCTGAGATAGCCGGCGTTGATTAACAGCAGCCCCAGCTCCTTATCGGTCATATGGGAGGTGCGTTCTTTGAGCAGTTTATACTGGCTGAGCGAGATCTTGCGCGTCTGGTGCAGGATATAGGCCAGGTTGCCGTCTTCGGCGCCGACCTGCGCATAAGCCAGCTTGCCCTGGCGAAAGGTGATGCGGGCATCTTCTCCGGGTCCTTCGATGACCAGCATCCCGGTCTTTTGAGCCAGGTTGATCAGGTTGAGCAATTGTGTGATGGAAAAATCGCGCAGATTGCCTTTTAACGCCATGCGGCCTCGACTTGGATGAAAAGGGCTTCTGCAAAATTATAACAGGGATTGTCCGATGACGCCCATTACGGTTTCCTTACAGATGCGTATAGCACTCCGCTTAATCCGTGGCCGAGAGGGAGGTTCCCGGTCTCCGGCGTGCAGGGAGCCGATCGGATACATGGGATCGACAGCCTGGGACAGGCGAAGCAGTTACCCCACCGAGGTCACCGTGATTTTGAATTGCGTCTCATACAGGTGAGCGTACAAACCGCCGGCAGCCAGCAACTGGGCGTGGTTGCCTTGCTCGACGATGCGCCCGCGATCGAGGACCAGGATCTGGTCGGCAGCCAGGATGGTGCTCAGGCGGTGCGCGATGACGATGCTCGAGCGCCCGGCCATCACCCGTTTGAGCGCCTCCTGGATCAACGTTTCCGATTCGCTGTCCAGGTGGCTGGTGGCTTCATCGAGGATTAAAATGCGCGGATCTTTGAGGATGACGCGCGCCAGGGCGATGCGCTGTTTCTCGCCCCCCGACAGGCGGTAGCCGCGCTCGCCGACGATCGTGTTGTAGCCGTCTGGCAGGCCGGTGATGAAATTGTGGATGTTGGCCGCCTTGCAGGCTTCTTCAAGCTCCGCCTGGGTAGCGTCCAGGCGCGCATACAGCAGGTTGGTGCGGATCGAATCGTGGAAAAGATGCGTTTCCTGGGTGACCATGCCGATTTGCGCGCTCAGAGATTCCAGCGAGATGTCGCGCAAGTCGTGCCCGTCGATGCAGATGCGACCACCGGTTGGGTCATACAGGCGGGGGATCAGGTAGGTCAAGGTGGTTTTCCCGGCTCCGCTGGGGCCGACCAGCGCAACCAACTGCCCCGGCTCGACGCGAAAGCTGATCTCTTCGAGAGCGCTATCGCGGGCCTGGCTGGGCAGGATCTGCGGTTCACCCTCGGCCTCTTTCCTTTCACCTCCGTTATTGCCTTCCGAGAGGGTAGCGGTCACGTTGTCGACCTGACCATACCGGCGCACTTCACTGAGTTGTGGGGTCTGGATCCCTTCGTATTTGAACGAAACGTTCTCGAAGACCAGTTCCCCGCGCACGCCCGACAGGCTGATCGCATTGGGGGCATCGTCGATCTCACGCGGCAGATCGATGACCTCGAAAACGCGCTCGAAGCTGACCACCGAGGTAGCAAAATCGACCGGCGCGCTGGCCAGGCCGGAGAGCGAGCCGTACAGGCTGGATAGGTAAGCGCCAAATGCAACGATGGTGCCGATGGTGAATTGGTCCTGGATGACCATGTAACCGCCCAGGCCGTAGACCAGCGCGGTGCCAGCCGTGCTGAGCAGGCCGATGATGATGAAGAAGATCGTCCCCAGCAGCGCGCGCCGGATGCCCAGGTCGCGCACGCTGGCCGCCCGCGAGACGAAGCGCGCCACCTCGGTGCGATGTTGGCCAAACAACTTGACCAGCAGCGCCCCGCTGATGTTGAGCGTTTCATTGGCCAGCGCGTTCATCTTGGCGTTGGTATCCATCTGCTCGCGGGCGATATCTCGCAAGCGCGAACCCATGCGCCGGGCCGCCAGGATGAACAGGGGCAGAATGGCGATGCTGATCAGGGTAAGACGCCATTCCAGCGAGAGCATCACGGCGAGCACGGCAGCCGATTGGATCACGTTGGTGATGATGCTGACGATGGTGTTGCTGATCGCATTTTGCGCGCCGACCACATCGTTGTTGAGGCGGCTCATCAACTCGCCCACGCGGGTGTGGGTGAAAAAGCGCAGCGACATGCGTTGCAGGTGGCTGTAGAGCGCCACGCGAAGGTCGTAAATGACACCTTCGCCAACTGCAGCGTTGAGGCGGCGCTGGACGACGTTGACCAGGCCGCTCACGACAGGAATGCCAAGCAGCGCGAAGGTAAGCCCAACCAACCGGTTGATATCTTTTTCCGGCAAGGCATGGTCGATCAGGTTGCGCAGGATGAGCGGATTGAGCAAGCCGAGCCCCGCCGAAACCAGGATGAGGGCGAGCATGCCGGCGATTTGAAAGCGATAAGGTCGCGCATAACCCAGCACGCGCCGCAGCAGGTCTCGCGTGACCTGGGGTTTTTCGTCACTGGAGCGGATGTAGCTCCACCAGCCACCGCCATGAAATCCCATGGGTATCTCCCGGTTAAATTTGCCTGGTTGATTGATACCACACAATGAAGATGCGCGCAACGAAGCTGTGGCCGTAGATCTGCTTTCAGCGAATGGCAAGGAGAAGCCAACAGAAGTTTATCGATGAGGTGTTGCGCCGATTCTCAAGTGGTAAAGTAGTGGTCAGTCAGACGGATCTAATTACATATGTCAGAGTAGCAGGAAACTTGTCGACAAAAACGTTGACTTCGGGTATCATGCCAGGCATGGCAAATCATCCGATCAACCTGGGTTTGCGCTTTTTTCTCGAGCTGGCTGCGCTGGGCGCGTTCGCCTATTGGGGCTGGACGGAGCACAGTGGAGCGCTCCGCCTGTTGTGGAGCATCGGTCTCCCGTTGCTCGCTGCGCTGATGTGGGGCGCATTCCGTGCTCCCCGCGACCATGGCAAAGGGCTCGTCGCGGTGCCGGGCGTTCTGCGCTTACTTTTAGAGGTAGTGTTCTTTGGCGGAGCGGTCTGGTGCCTGTTCTCAGCCGGTCGCAGCGGGTGGGGTTTCGCGTTGGCGATCGTCACGCTCATACATTATGCGGTCTCGTATGATCGGGTCGGGCGGCTGTTGCGGGGTTGAGCGATGGAACTATCCATCCGTGCCATTGAAAAGGATGAAACGGACGCCGTCCTCGCGGCGGCGAAGGTGCTTCACCTGGCGTTTCGCGAGCATTGGAAGGAGTCGTGGGCCACGCTGGAAGAGGCGCGCGAAGAAGTGATGGCGATGTTCGATCCGGAGCGGATCATCCTCGCCGCGTTCGATGGGGGTGAACTGGTCGGCTGGATCGGCGGGATCAGCAATTACGACGGTCGCGTTTGGGAGCTTCACCCGATGGCGGTGCTGCCGGAACGCCAGAGACAGGGTATCGGGACGCGCCTGGTGCAGGAATTCGAAAGGCAGGTTCGCCTGCGCGGAGGGTTAACCGTCCTGCTGGGCTCCGACGATGAAGATGACATGACCACCCTCTCCGGGATTGACCTGTACGACAACACCTGGGAGCATATCCGTACCGTACGAGCCAAAAAAGGCCATCCGTTTGTCTTCTACCAAAAATTGGGGTACACCATCACCGGGGTAGTACCCGATGCCAATGGGTACGGCAAACCCGACATCCTGATGAGCAAGCGGGTCGGTACAGCGGGTCAATGAAATCTAAACGTTTCTTAATCTTCACAGATCAATCCCCAATCTTCTAGCAAGGTCTTCTGGTAAAATTCCGCCTATGTCCAAGTTGAAAATTCCCCTGGTCGGGAGGATCGCGATTGCTTTTATCGGTGTGGTCCTGCTGGCGATTTTGCTGTACCAGGTGCCATTTATTCATCAACGGATGGCCTGGCGGGTGATGGTGGTTCAAGCCTACGTGCGCGGTGTGATCGATCCGGTTGAGGAACTGCCGACGCCGCGCGTGGTGCAGGCGGCGGTCAACCCCACCGCCACGCCAACGCTTGACCAGCCCACCTTGACCCCTTCGACACCCGAAGCCAGCCCAACGCCTGCTCCGCCCACCCTGACGCCGACCATCACCCCCACTCCCACCCCGCTGCCTTCCAAGGTGGATCTGCCCGCCCCGGCCTATGAGAAACAAGATATCAACAACTGCGGCCCGGCTACGCTGAGCATGTACCTGCGTTTCTACGGTTGGGACGGCACCCAGGCCGACATCGTCGAGATGGTTAAACCGGTCAGGGAAGACCGCAATGTGAACGTGGAGGAGCTGGATCATTTCACCCGCAACCGGGTGGGCTGGCTGCGCACGGAATACCGCGTGGGAGGCAGCACCGAACTGCTGCGTCGCTTCATCGCTGCCGGTATTCCGGTGATGATCGAAGAAACCTTCATCATGGCTGAGAGCTACTGGCCGAACGATGATCGCTGGGCGGGTCACTACCTGCTGGTCACCGGTTATGATGACGACCTGGGTGTGTTCACCGGTCAAGATTCTTTCGTCGGGCCGAATATCCGCGTCTCGTATGGCGATTTGGACCACAACTGGCAGGCGTTCAACCGCGTGTTCATTTTGGTCTTCCGTCCCGACCAGGAAGAGACGGTCAAGTCCATCCTGGGCGAGGAGTGGGACCGCGACGTCAATCGCCAGCGTGCGCTGGAGCGCTCGCGGCTCGAGACGGAGACCGATCCACTCAATAAGTTTGCCTGGTTTAACCTGGGCACCAACCTGATCTACTTCGACCGCGATAACGAGGCGGCGGCCGCCTACGACCAGGCGCGGAAGATCGGCCTGCCGCAGCGTATGCTGCGCTACCAGTTTGGGCCGTTCCTGGCATACTTCCACTCGCTGCGCACCGACGAGCTCCTGACGCTGACCGAGTATGCGTTGAAGATCACCCCGAATTCGGAAGAGGCCATGTTGTGGCGCGGCTGGGGGTTGTACCGCCAGGGCAAGAAGAACGAGGCGATCGCGCTCTTCTGGCAGGCGCTGGCAGCCAACTCGACCTACATCGACGCCCAGTACGCTCTCGATTACGTGAATAATAATTGAAGATCGAATTCATCGGCGTATCTGGCATTGATGGGATATTGCGCCACATCACTATTCGTCGAAATCCTCAATGGTGAGTTGTCGGATATAATTTCAGCATGGCATTGGATCGCGAACGCATCCGCGGTATTTGTTTTGATGTTGACGGGACGTTGAGTGACACCGACGACCTGTGGACAAACCGTCTGGCGCGGATGCTCATGCCGTTGCGTTTTTTCTTTCCGCGCAGGGACCCGAGCAGGTTTGCGCGTTGGGCGATTCTGGCTGCCGAGTCGCCGGGTAACCTGGTCTACTGGATGCTCGATTGGGCCCGATTGGATGACGAGGTGGGGCGAATCTTCAACTTCATGGCGCGCAGGCGGATGCATGCCCAACCCAAGCATTACCTGCTCATCCCCGGCGTAAGAGAGATGTTAATGGCGCTCCATGCTCGTTATCCCATGGCGGTGGTGAGCGCGCGTGATCAAGCGGGAACCGCTGCCTTCTTGCGCCATTTCGCCCTGGATCGTCTATTCCGCAGCGTGGCGACCTCGCAAACTTGCGAATATACCAAGCCTTTTCCTCACCCGGTGCGCTGGGCAGCCGAGCAAATGGCCCTTTCACCCGACCAGGTTCTCATGGTGGGCGATACCACGGTCGACATTCGCGCCGGGAAAGCCGCCGGCGCGCAGACGGTGGGTGTGCTGTGCGGGTTTGGTGGGGAAAGTGAATTGCGCCGGGCGGGCGCGGACCTGATCTTATCCAGCACTGCCGATCTGGTTGATGTGTTGTTAGGGTGAGCCGCCCTGTTCTTGGCTGCGGGTGGCGCCGGCACGTAATCCACCCGTATAATTAATTCATGGTATCAGGACAATTGATCACCTACCTTTCGCACCTGGAATGCCCGGAGTGCGGTGCCCGCTTCGATCCCGCTCAGGTGCAAACCTATTGCCAGGCGTGTCTTTCGCCACTGCTGACCCGCTATGACCTGCTCCGGGCAAAGCCGGTTCTGGAGCGTGGCGCAGGGAGCTCCTTTCCTCATATGTGGCGCTGGTCGAGCCTGCTGCCAGTGCGGGATGCGGCTTGCATCACCACGCTGGGCGAGGGGAATACGCCGTTGCTGCAACTTGCGCGGTTGGGGCGTGAGCTTGGCCTGCGCGCCCTGTACCTTAAGGATGAAGGCCTGAACCCGACCGGGAGCTTCAAGGCGCGAGGGTTGGCGGTCGCCATCTCGAAAGCGCGCGAGCTTGGCATCCGCAAGGTGATCCTCCCTTCGGCGGGCAATGCCGGCAGCGCGATGGCAGCCTATGCAGCGCGAGCCGGGTTACGGGCGTGTGTCTATCTTCCAGAAGACACCCCCCACGCGATCATCACCGAATGCCGGGTAACCGGTGCGGAGGTTCACTTGGTGGCAGGGCTGATCAGCGACGCCGGACGACTGGCAGCGCAGCGGGCAGGCGAGGAGGGCTGGTTCGACCTGTCCACCTTCAAGGAACCCTACCGGTTGGAAGGCAAAAAGGTGATGGGTTACGAGATCGCCGAGGGGTTCGACTGGCGATTGCCGGATGTGATCGTCTACCCGACGGGCGGGGGAACGGGGTTGGTGGGGATCTGGAAGGCCTTCGCCGAATTGCGCGAGCTGGGCTGGCTGGAAGGCAGCACCCTGCCGCGCATGGTGGCGGTGCAGGCAGATGGCTGCGCTCCGGTGGTGCGCGCCTTCGCGCAGGGGTCTAAAACTTGCACCTTTTGGGAAAAAGCGCATACCCACGCTGCCGGCTTGCGCGTGCCGAAACCGTTTGCCGACCGGATGATCTTGCGCACCCTGCGAGATAGCGGAGGGACGGCCCTTTCAGTCAGCGAGGATTCGATCCGCTACTGGCAGTCTCGGTTGGCGAGCGCAGAGGGGGTGTTTGCTGCGCCGGAAGGAGCCGCCACGTTGAGCGGGCTGGGTCTGCTGATGGAGCGTGGCTGGGTAGGTGAGGATGAGCGGGTGCTGCTGCTCAACACGGGCAGTGGCATCCAGTACATCCAACCGGCTCGCGAGTCAATTTGACATTCCAGGGAGGCAAAGATAAAATGAATCTGGGCTCGATCGATTGGAGGAGAAGGCGTGTCAAAGTGGGTGGGTAAGTACGTCATCGGGTTGACGGGCAATATCGGAACGGGTAAAAGCGTGGTGCGCCGCATGCTCGGGCATTTGGGGGCCTATGGCATCGACGCCGACGCGCTTTCTCACCGCACGATCGCTAAAGGCGCTCCCGGGTACCAGGCAGTGATCGACCAATTTGGGCGCTGGATCCTCACCCCGGAGGGCGATATTGACCGTGGCAAGCTGGCGCGGGTGGTGTTTTCGGACAAGGAAGCCCTGGCGCAACTGGAAGGGATCATCCACCCGCTGGTGCAGCAAGGCGTGGACTGGCTGATCAAGCGCTCGACCCAGGCGGTGATCGTGGTCGAGGCGATCAAGCTGCTCGAATCGAGCCTGGCGAAGGGTTGCGACAGCATTTGGGTCACCTACACGCCACCTGAAATCCAATTGGCTCGCTTGATGTCCAACCGCAAGATGAGCGAATCGGAGGCGCGCCAGCGGATCACCGCCCAACCGCCGCAAGAGCAGAAGCTGGCGGTTGCGAACGTGGTCATTCGCAACGATTCCTCGTTCGAAGAGACCTGGCGGCAGGTGAATGTAGCCTGGAAGCGCCTGGTGCCCAAAACGGTCGAACCGGTCACAGAGCCGGTTCCACAGCCAAAAAAGCACCTCCCGCAAGGCGAAATGAGCGTGCAGCGTGGAAAACCGCGCGATTCGGACCTGATCGCCTCATTGATCAACCGGGCTGCCAGCCTACCACGTGTCACGTCTCGCGATGAAGTGATGGCTGCGTTTGGCGAAAAAGCCTTCTTAATGTTGAAGGTGGGAAACGAGCTGAGCGGGCTGTTGGGTTGGCAAGTCGAAAACCTGGTCGCTCGCACGGTGGATATCCTGCTCGCCCCGGGCATTCCACCCGAAGAAGCCCTGCCTTCGCTGGTTGAAGAGATGGAACGCGCTTCGCGTAACCTGCAATGTGAAGCCTCGCTGGTTTTCGCGCCAAAGGAACTTGCCAACGAAGCGTTTTGGAAGAAACTGGGCTATGAAAAACGCTCGGTGCACAGTCTGGGCGTGACCGCCTGGCAGGAAGCTGCCAGCGAATCGATGCGCCCGGGAAGCACCTTGTTTTTCAAGCAATTGCGCGTTGACCGTGTTTTACGCCCAATCTAGGCATGGCACAGAATTGGCTTCCGAGAAGGTCAATCTCGGTTGCGAGTGAAGCAGAGAAAGCCTGTTATTGATCGGTAGATGGTTCCGGATGGTGGATGGCTGATCTCCTGAATGAAATTGCCTTCCTGTTCCAGCGCCTGACCTGGTTCAGCGCACTGGACCTGGCATTGGTCACGCTGATCATCTTCGGCCTGCTGGTGTTGCTTCGCGAATCGCAGGCTGTAGTTTTGCTTCGTGGGGTGATCTTGCTGGTGATTTTCCTCAGCCTGTTGACCAGCCTGGTCGATCTACCGGCCTTCTCCTGGCTGATCCAGACCACGCTGCCGGCGTTGTTGCTGGCGATCCCGGTGATCTTTGCGCCAGAAATCCGGCGCGGCCTGGAGCGTCTCGGTCGCGCAGGATCGGCGCAGATCCTGGGGCGCCAGGCGAGCGATGTGAACATGGATGAAACGATTCCCGCGATCGTAACGGCAGCAGCCCGGCTGTCGTCACGCGAACACGGCGCGTTGATCATCCTGCAGCGCTCGGACAACCTGGAAGATTACATCCGCACCGGCGTGCAGATGAATGCGCGGGTTACGCCGGAGCTGCTCTTGCAGATCTTTTACCCCAACACGCCCCTGCACGACGGGGCAGTGATCGTGGTGGGAAACGTGATTGCGGCGGCAGCCTGCGTTATGCCCTTGTCGGCGAGCGGCATCTTGAACCGCACCCCCGACCGGCAAATGGGGCTGCGCCACCGCGCCGCCCTGGGAATCTCTGAAGCTTCGGACGCGATCGCCGTGGTCGTTTCGGAGGAAACCGGCATGATCTCGATCGCCCACAACGGGCGCATGATCCGGCGGTTAGACAGCGAGCGCCTTGAGAATATTCTGCTCACTTTCTACCAGACGGCGGCGCGCGGCTCCGGCATCATCGGTTGGCTGACCGGCCTGTTCCGGCGGGGCAGCGCTCGTGACCAGGAAGGCAAGGAGGGCGATTGAACACCCTTCGCAACCTGGTGCGTTTTATTCCTACCCTGCTGCTCTCTTTCACCCTGGCGGTGGCGGTGTGGATTTCTGCGGTGACCTCGACCGACCCAACGGAAGAGCGCACCTACACTCGACCGGTGACCATCGAAGTGGTGGGTCTGGACCCGGCGATGATCCTCACTTCGAGTGAATCGCGGCAGGTCACATTGCGCTTAAGTGCGCCAAGGTCTATATGGGAACAGCTCAATTCGTCGCCTGCGCCGATCCGCGCACTGGCTGACCTGTCTGGTTACTCGGCAGGGACCCACAATGTGCCGGTGCAGGTGCAGTTAGACATCACCCCGGTGCGGGTCGTTTCTTACTCGCCGAGGACGATCACCCTCACCCTGGAAGAACTGGCTACGGTCAGCCTGCCGGTTGAGATCGCACGCAAGGGAGATCCCGCGGTGGGATACGAGGCCGGCGTCCCGGAGCTGGACATGGAATCTGCCACCGTCAGCGGACCGAAATCCCTCGTCGACCGGGTGACTCAGTTACGGGTGGTGCTCGACTTGACCCGCGCCAACGACACAATTACACGCTCGCTGCCGGTTCAGGCGTTGGATGCTAACGAGCTGTCCATCAGCGGCTTGACCATCGTCCCCAACGAGGTGACTGTCACGCAGCCGGTCACGCAACTCGGCGGTTACCGCAATGTGGTGGTAAAGGTGGTGACGATTGGGCAGATCAGCAGTGGGTATCGCCTGACAACCATCTCGGTCTTTCCACCGGCGGTGACGGTGTTCGCATCGAATCCGAGCCTGGTGGAAAACCTGCCGGGGTATGTTGAGACCAGCCCGGTGAATTTGAGCGGTGCGCGCGATGATGTGGACGTGCGCGTCGACCTCAACCTGCCCGAGGGCATCTCGGTGGTGGGCGACCAGATGGTCAATGTGGTGGTAGGTGTCTCGGCGATCGAAGGCAGCCTGACGTTGAACGACGTGCCTGTGGTGGTGATCAACCTGGAACCGGGTTTATCAGCCTCGCTCTCACCCGAAACGGTGAACATTATCCTCTCTGGCCCGTTGCCCTTATTGGATGCGCTCACCATGGCGGACGTGCGGGTCGTGATTGACCTGGGCGGGGTCGCGATCGGCACCTACCAGCTTGTTCCGCGGGTGGAGCTGTTGGTGGAGGAATTGCGTTACGAATCGGTGTTGCCCGGTTCCATCGAAGTCACCGTTCAACGCGGAACGGCGACTCCCACGCGGTGAAGGAATAGGGGTGTGTTCCAAATTCCTTGTAACGTGGGGTCTGCCCACCTATTACAAAAAACAGACGACATCACAGTCAGGAAAAGGATCTGATCATGTTAAAACCGATCGTCGCGTTGGTTGGGCGACCGAATGTTGGCAAGAGCACTCTCTTTAATCGCCTGGCGGGCGAGCCGTTGGCCATCGTCGATGATACGCCGGGCACCACGCGGGACCGCCTGTTCTCGACCTCGGAATGGAACGGGATTGATTTCGACATCGTTGATACCGGTGGGATCGACCCAACCTCTGGGCGCTCGGGCAAAGAGCCTCTTTCGATCGGCTCGGCGGATTTCATCGATTCCATTCGTGCCCAGGCCGAGCTGGCCATCCAGGAAGCCGATGCGGTGTTGTTCCTGGTGGATGCGATCAGCGGGGTCACGCCGGCGGATCGCGAGGTGGCCCAAATTTTGCGCAAGTCGCAAACTCAAAAGGACGGCAAACCCTGGCCGCCGGTGTTCCTGGTCGTAAATAAAGCCGACAGCCAGAGCCTGCGCGAGAATGCCGCCGAGTTCTACGAGCTGGGCATGGGAGACCCTTACCCGATCTCTTCTTTGCACGGCACGGGCACCGGCGACCTGCTCGACGACCTGGTGGCTCGCTTCCCGCCGCAAGAAGAGGAAGTGGAAGATGAATCGATCAAGATTGCCATCGTGGGCAAGCCCAACGTGGGCAAATCGAGCCTGCTCAACCGGCTGGTGGGTGAGGAGCGCATGATCGTCAGCCCGATACCGGGCACCACCCGTGACGCGATCGACACCCGCCTCACTTTTGAGGGTCTAGAGATCACCTTGATCGACACGGCGGGTATTCGCCGGCGGGGGAAGGTCGAGCGGGGGGTAGAAAAGTACAGCGTGATCCGCTCGATGCGCGCCATCGAGCGCAGCGATGTGGCGCTGCTGCTCATCGATGCGACTACCGGGATCACCGCGCAGGACGCGCACATCGCCGGATACATCCTCGAAGCCTGGAAGAGCGCCGTGGTGCTGGTCAACAAGTGGGATGCGGTCGAAAAAGACAACCAGACGATGCAGGAGTTCACCCAGCGCATTCGCCAGGATTTGAACTTCATGGATTACGTGCCCATCCAGTTTATTTCGGCCAAGACAGGACAGCGCGTCGACCAGGTGCTTCCACTGGCATTGCGCGTGCAAGAAGAGCGGCTGGCGCGGTTGAGCACCGGGCAGGTCAACCGGTTAATTCAAGAAGCCCAGGCTCGTCACGCGCCTTCCTCGCACGCGGGTCGCCAGCTTCATATTTATTACGGCACGCAGGTGCGCAGCGATCCGCCGACGTTCTTGTTGTTCTGCAACGATCCCAAACTGGGTCATTTCGGTTACCTGCGCTACCTCGAAAACGAGTTCCGCAAGGAATACCCCTTTACCGGCACCCCAATCCGACTGGTCTTGAAGCCGAGGCGTTAATAGATCAACGAACACGGGCGCAACGCGCCCGTGTTCGTTGATCGGCGATCACTTGATCCGCACGCGGGAATCTTTTTCGAACGTCAGGCGCAAGCCTTGTTCCAGGGTGGTGGTGGGTCTGTACGCGAGCAGTTTCCCGGCTAGGTCCAGGCTGGCGCACATCCGCCGCACCCCGCCCTCGTTGCGCGGGTTAAACACAACTTCTGGCGAGCCGCCGGTGATTTCAACCACCAGCCGGACCAGCTCTCGGATGGGAGTCTCTACGCCGCTGCCCACGTTGATGATCTTCTGGTTCACGCCGGAAGCGCTGGACGCGGCGATCATCGCCTGTACCGCATCTTCGACATACACGTAGTCACGCGTCTGGGAGCCGTCGCCGTGGACGACCAGCGTGCCGTTGTTGACCGCCTGGCGCAGGAAGTAAGGGATCACCGGGGCATGCACCGGCGGGAGATGCTGACCCGGACCATAAGCGTTAAAAACGCGCAAGATGACTGTCTCAATGTTCCATAGCATGCCGATCGTGCGCACATAGTACTCAGCCGATAATTTCGAGACCGCGTAAGGCGATTGCGGAAAAGGTCGGGTTTCTTCTACCAGAGGTTGGCTGGTTTGCTCGCCATACACTGCGCCCGAGGAAATGAACACAACCCGCCTCACTCCAACGTCGCGCATGGCTTCCATCAAAGTGACTGTGCCCCCGACGTTGACGGTGTTATACTCGCGCGGGTACAGCACCGATTCCGGCACCGATACGCGCGCTGCCAGGTGGTAAACGCAGTCCACATCCTGGAGAAGCGTCCAAAGCTTGGGACGGTCGTTGACATCCCCGCGGGTTAGAAAAACTTCGGGAACGAGTGCTTCTGGGTTGCCGGTGGATAAATCGTCCAGCCCGCGCACCGAGTGGCCTTCGCGCGCCAGCCGGTTGGCCAGGGTCGAGCCGAGAAATCCTGCAGCACCTGTAATCAGAAATCGCATCGCGGAGCCGATCGGTGGTCAGGCTTTCGCCGAGGCGGCGGCCTGGACGATGGCGATAAAATCGGGAGCTTTCAGGCTGGCTCCACCGACCAGCGCGCCGTCGATATCGGGCATGGCGAACAACTCGGCGGCGTTCTTGGCGTTGACCGATCCGCCGTACTGGATGCGCATGGCCTGGGCGGTGAAATCGCCGAAAAGATCTTTGAGCACCGGGCGAATCACACCGGCGTGCACATCCTGGGCCTGTTGCGAGGTGGCGGCTCGACCGGTGCCGATTGCCCAGACCGGCTCGTAGGCGATGACCACGTACACGGCCTGCTGCGGACTGATGCCACTCAAGCCGAGGCGAGTCTGGCGGGTGACCACTTCGGCGGTCAGTCCGGCTTCGTTTTCACTGAGGGTTTCACCGACGCACATGATGGGGGTCAGCCCGGCAGCCAGGGCGGCTTTGACTTTTTTGTTAACCATTTCGTCGGTTTCCGAGAAGTACGCTCGCCGCTCGGAATGGCCGAGGATCACGTACTGGCAAAATTCTGCCACCATGTTGGGTGACACCTCGCCGGTGTAAGCGCCGGAGGATTCCCAGTGCATATTTTGCGCGCCCAGGCCGATCCCGCTTCCGGCGAGCATGTTGGCGAGTGAGACGAGGTAAGGGAAAGGCGGGCAAATTGCCCGCTCGACGGTGCTCAAAGGTTGCAAGCCGGTGAGAAGCTCGGCGGTGAGCAGGCGAGCCTCTTCGGCGGTCTTGTTCATCTTCCAGTTGCCGGCAACAAACATGGTGCGCATAGTTCCTCGATGGGGTAGATTTGCTCTCTATTGTACCCGATCTTTGAGACGCCTCGCAGGGGTTCCCTCGTCACCTGCCCGTGATAGGATCGTAAATGTCACCGCGCAGTTGTGATTAATATCACTATCGGTCAGGCGGCTGAAAGGCTATGATATTCATAATTCAATGTATGCATATATGCGCATATAAGGAATGGTAAAAAATTAATGATTACCCCTACTTTAACCCAAGAAATCACTGCGTTGCATGCCAATATTTGCTCGGCGCTGGCGGATCCGAGTCGCATCTTGATCTTGTATGCCTTGAACGAAAAGCCCAGCAATGTCAGCTCGCTTGCCGAAGTGCTGGGCATTTCGCAGTCCGCAGCATCCCGTCACCTTAACCTGCTGCGCGAGCGTGGCATTGTTACCTCGCAGCGCGAGGGACAGTCGGTGGTAAATTCACTGACCGACCCGCGCATTATCGAAGCGCTCGACCTGTTGCGCGCAGTGCTGACCAGCAAGTTGAAGAATCAGGCTGCCCTGGTCGAATCGGGTCTCGATTCATCGATCTAATTTCACTTTCTCCGGGAGAAAACAATGAAGAAACTGGTTATTCTTGGGGCCGGCACGGCCGGCACGATGGTGGTCAACCGCTTGAGCAAGCTGCTCAACATGGATGAGTGGCAGATCACCCTGGTGGACCAGGACCCGGTGCATTATTACCAGCCCGGCTATCTCTTGATCCCCTTCGATATGTACGCTCGAAAAGATGTGGTGAAACCGAAAACCCACTTTGTTCCTCGTGGGGCCAGGTTGATCCTCTCGACGATCGATGGCATCGAGCCCGAAGCGAACCGGGTGAAGTTGGGAAACGGCACGACCCTTGACTACGACTTTCTGATCATCGCCACCGGAGCTGATATTCACCCCGCCGAGACTCCCGGCCTGGCAGAGCATGAATGGGGTAAGTCGATCCACACTTTTTATTCGCTGGACGGCGCAGTTGCCCTGGCGAACAAACTGCGCACCTGGGAAGGCGGGCGGTTGGTCGTCAACGTGGTCGAGAACCCGATTAAGTGCCCTGTGGCGCCGCTCGAGTTCCTCATGCTGGCGGATTGGTACTTCCATGAACGGGGCATCCGTGACCGGGTTGAGCTGGTCTATGCGACCCCGTTGCCAGGGGCGTTCACCAAGCCAATTGCCTCAAAATTGTTGGGCGACCTGTTGGTTCAGAAGGGCATAAACGTCGAGGCCGAGTATATGATCGAGCGCGCTGAACCGGATGAGAAGAAGATTTACTCCTACGACGAGAGAGAGATCGAATACGATTTACTGGTCAGCGTGCCGCTCAATAAAGGTGCGGATGTGATCGGGAAATCTGGCCTGGGCGATGAGTTGAATTACGTTCCGGTCAATAAGCATACCTTCCTCTCCGACCAGTTCGCGAACATTTTCGTGTTGGGAGATGCCTCGAATGCTCCCGCCTCCAAGGCCGGATCGGTGACCCATTTTGCCGTGGACACGTTTGGCGAGAACTTCGTGCGCTACACGGAAGGGCGCGAGCTGCTCCCGCTCTTCGACGGGCACGCCAACTGCTTCCTCGAGTCTGGGTTCGGCAAAGGCCTGCTGATCGACTTCAACTATGAGCAAGAGCCGCTCCCCGGGCGCTATCCGTTGCCGGGTATCGGGCCTTTCACCCTCTTGGAGGAGTCCGAGATCAATCACTGGGGCAAGTTGATGTTCCGCTGGATGTATTGGAACCTGCTGCTCAAGGGTCAGGAGCTGCCCTTATCCGCGACGATGAGCATGGCCGGCAAGTGGAAGAGCTAGGAGGGATGATGGAGCAGGCACTTGCGGAACTGAACCAGAAGCTAGATGCTCTTTCTGTCCAGGTGGCCTACCTGGCGGAGCAAGCCCAGCTCGCAGAGCGCTCGCGTGAAGCCGGTGACGAGCTCTTGCAAGATGTGATGCCCATCGCGCGCGATGCAATGGCGCGTGTCTCCAATGAAATGGAAGAGGTGCAGGAATACCTTCAGGTCGAAGACCTGGTGCGGCTGTTGAAGAAACTGGCCCGGCACTTGCCTCAGATCGAGATGTTGCTGGATCAGCTTGACAGTGTCACCGACCTGCTGGAAGTCATGGAGCCGATCACCAAAGAGGGCGTCGATAAAGTGACCACCCTGATGGGAGAGTTGGAAAAGAAAGGCTACTTTGCCTTTGCGCGCGGCGGGGCTCGCATCGCAGATAACGTGGTGACATCCTTTACCGAGGAGGACGTCAACCGGTTGGGCGACAACATCGTGCTGATCCTTAACACGGTGAAAGATATGACCCAGCCGGAGATCATGAACTTCGTGCGCAACACGCTGCTTGTGGCGGAAAAAGAGGTCGAAAAGCCGGTCGATACCTCGCTGATGGGGCTGATGCGCCAGATGCGCGATCCGGCTGTCCGGCGCGGCCTCGCTTTGACCCTGCGCGTCTTGCATGTGGTCGGCGAGCAAGCCGCCGGTAACGAAAATCGTAATGCTTAAATTATTTCAACCAATCTGGCAGGAGGAATCAATGGCAACACGTGAGATCGCAGGAAAGACCGTTCAGGTCAACGAGGAAGGGTTCATGACCAACCCGGCGGAGTGGACCAAGGAAATTGCGGTGGAGATCGCCAAGGAAGAAGGCATCGCCGAATTGAGCGCAGCGCACTGGCAGGTGATCGATTTCTGCCGCAAGAGCGCCGCCACCAGCGGAAAAGCGCCGACGTTGCGCACGATCACCACTGGCTCAGGCGTCTCGACCAAGGACCTGTTCACGCTGTTCCCCAAGGGACCGGCGAAGAAGGTGGCGCGCATTTCAGGGTTGGGCAAGCCGGAAGGCTGCGTCTAGCCGCCAGCAAGGCAAAGTTGGATTCAACGGAGGTATTTCGCATGGCTGACGAGAACCGCAAGATCGCATTTATTTGCTCCAAGGGCACCCTGGATATGGCTTACCCGGCGCTGGTGATGGGCTGGGCGGCCCTCGGCAACGGGATCGACGTGACCATCTTCTTCACCTTCTGGGGCATGGATTTAATTAACAAGATGCGGGTGGATCACCTGGAGATTGCTCCGGTGGCCAACACCAGCATGAAGATGAGCTTGATGGGCGTGAATACGGGCAACCTGGGTATCCCCAACCTGATGGGCGTCTTGCCTGGCATGACCGCCTTTGCCACCAAGCTGATGAACGACAAAATGAAAGCGCTCGATGTTCCGCCGGTGCGCGAATACCTGCAAATGCTGGTGGACGCCGGGGCGAAACTGTATGCCTGCAAGATGTCGGTGGATATGTTCGGGCTTGCCAAGGAAGACTTCATCGACGGCGTCATCGACATCGTCACCGCGGGCGATTTCATGGATATGACCGAAGGCGCGCAGATTATCTTCATCTAGGATTTCGTTCTAAAACAGAACACAGGCCGGCAAACCATGCCGGCCTGTGTTGCGTTCCAGCCAACTCACGGAGAAGCGGGGCGTACCTCAAAAACCACCGAGTCTCCGTCGCGGTACACTTCTTGCAGACCGGGGTCTTGCGCAGCCGTTTCTAGAAAGCCCTTGTGGCGCAAGTCGGTCAACACGTAGCTGGCGCCGAACGCCTGGGCAATCAGCGCGGACGGTTCGTCGATATCTCCCTGCGTGATCTCAACCCATACCTGGTAAAGGTCGGCATCGTACAGCAGCATATAAGTGGGATCCAACCCGATCAGGTAGGTATTGTGGGTGTTGTAGAAGAACAGGCGGGGAAAATCGTCCCAGTCGGTCTGGAACACGCGCGCACCGGCGGGGGTGTTGGCTGCCAGCCAGGCGGATGATCCGGCGTAAGTCTGGGATGGTTTGGAGGTTTGCAGGCTGGCCTGTGCGTCGCGCAGGGTCACCCAGGCACCTGGAAGCAGTACCAGGATCAGGGCCAGCGCCGGCAGGAACCGGCGCAAGCGGCCATCCGGCGAGGGCGTCTCCAGCGAGGAGAACACTGCCGACCAGGCAAACGCGGCAAAGACCAGGGCGAAGGGGGGAAAATATTCGATGAAGCGCCTGGACTGCATCAACATCAAACCAAACAGGCTGGCAAGAATGAAACTGACCGCGGTGCGCAGGTCGATGCGCTTGCCGCTCAAGCCCAGCGCAAAGGCGCCGCTGACGAAAGCGAACAGGGCCAGGGGTGAATTCTTCAATAACTGCGCGGTTTCGTAGGGGTACCATTCGTTGCCCACGCTGATCTCAGTCGCCTCGAACAGCTTCGGCACGATGTGCTGGAACGCGAAGACGACATTGTGAGGGAAATAGGGATTGATCAGCAATCCCAACAACGTCCCTGCCGCGGTGTAGAGCAGCGGCTTGAGATCGAGCTTCTTCTCGATCAACCAGGCGGCGATCACATAGACCACGGCGATGATACCCAGCAAAGGAAATGCATCGTACAGCCAGACGTAAACGAAGGAGAGCACCCCCAGGTGGAGATAATTCTTGCGCAGCAGCCAATCCAACCCGAGCATTAACACGGCCAGGGAGAGCGACTGAGCCCGGGTGATGCTCATCCGGTAAATAAAGGCCTCGGAAATCGCGACCAGCCCCAACGCCCACAAGGGAGCCAGGCGAATGCGCTGATTTTTGAATACGTACCAGGTGCTCAGGAAGGCCAGGCTCGCGAAGGTCACTGCGGCCAGCTTGGCCCCGATTACCAGGTTGCCGAAGGTGAAAGGGATCAGGGCGACGTGGAAGAGAAAATGATGGTCGTAAAACTCGCGCGGGTTCAAGATAGAAAGCGGCAACCAGGGGAACTCCGGCTTGAGCCCTTCGGTGCGCATCAGGTATGCCAGCTTGATATGGTAATAGCCGTCGTTGTCGGGTAAATCGGAGCTGGCGAACTGCACGAGCGCCAGAAAGAGGATGAATACCGCCCATATCAACCAACCGCTGCGAGTCTCTCGCCATGCACTGAGCAGCATCGCCTTCAAGTTCAGCGATCGGACGGTGGACGTCCACCAGGGACGGATCCGGAAGGATCGGGCTTTGCTGAGCATCTCTTCCATCAGGGTTCTCCTTGACAAGGATTTGCAGGCCGGTTACTATGACCGGCCTGCAAATCGTGGGGGTGATGATTAGCCGGTAATCACGACGGAATTAATCGTCGTCGTCATCGCCGTTGTCATTGCCGTTATCGTCGTTGCCGTTGTCGTCGTTGCCGTTGTCGTCGTTGCCGTTGTCGTCGTTGCTGTTGTTGTCATTGCCGTTGTCATCGTTGCCGTTGTCGTCATTGCTGTTGGCATTGCTATTGCTGTTCGAGTTGCCGCTGCCAATCTTGCTCTTGTTGTCATTGCCTTTGTCATCATCATTGCCATTGTCATCATTGCTGTTGGCATTTTTATTGCCGTCATCATCATTGTCATTGTCGTCGTTGCTATTGGCATTGGCATTGTCGTTGCCATTGTCATCGTTGCTGTTGTCATTGTCATTGCCATTGTCGTCATTGCTGTTGGCATTGGCGTTGCTGTTGCTATTGTCGGAGGGCAATTCCAGGCTTCCGGCGGTGCGGGTCGAGTCGAGGGCGCGGGCCACGGCGGTTCGGACGGCATCCGGGGCATTGGCGGCCAGAACGCTCAATGTCTGCGCGTAAGAGGTGAGGGCAGCGGTGATCTCCTGGGCGATTCGGGCGGCGCGGGCCGGATCATTGGCAGAGAGGGTATCGAGCTCCAGAATGGCGCCGTTGATCGCGGCTTCAAAGGCCAGGACGGCCTGGCTGACCTGTGTATAGCGCCCTTCCTCGATCAGTTTGCTGATTTCCGCCAGCCGCTCCTGGGCAAATTGGAGTTTTAGCTGCGCCCGGTTTCCGGCATCTTGCGCCAGGTTCAGGCGGGTCTGTTCAATCGAGGTTTTCACCGGGTAAAGAGCATCGCCGGGGATGGCGGATTTGGCGGCTACACTTGTGATGCCGATACCACCGAAGACCAGTGCCACTAGCACGAATGCCAGGGCGAGGATGCGGATTGTGGACGATTGTTTGGGGTTCATTTTTGTTTCCTCCAGTTGGTTGTCGTGTTTCGATCTGCGTCCATCATACCTGCTCAGGACGGGTGCTAAAACCGTCGCAAGTCGATCCTTGATGCGAGCTTTGGTCTCAATTTCCTGACACAAATTAAGACTTTCGTCGGATACTTATCCGGGCCTTTTAGGGCAATCGGGATGACCATCCTCCAGGTATAATTTTATTAATGAAGAAAATCACAGGTCGCATCCGGAATTTCTTCGCGAGCCTCGATCTCAGCCAGCGATTCATGTTGGCCAGTTTATTGATCCTGTTGCTTGGGGTGGTCGGCATCAGCGCGTGGGTCGAGCACCAGATCGTGACGGGGGTGATCCACCGCGCCGGTGCGACGACCGCGCTGTACGTCGACAGTTTTGTCTCTCCCTACCTGCAGGAGCTGGGTCAGTCGGATGATTTGACGCCGGAACATGAGGCTGCCTTGGGCAGGCTGCTTCAAGATACGCCGATGGGTCAACAGATTGTGGCCTTGAAGGTTTGGAACACCCGCGGTAAGCTGCTCTACACCACCGACCGCTCGGTTGTCGGAAAGACTTATCCGATGCACGAGGGGATGCTGCGCGCCCGCTTGGGCGAGGTTGTTTCTGAAATCTCCACGCTCAATGAAGAAGAAAATGCCGCCCTGGGAGCGCTTTACGATCACCTGCTGGAGACGTACAGTCCGGTCTGGCTGAGTGGGACCGACCAGGTCATTGCGGTGGCTGAGTATTATCACCTCACCGATGAGCTCGACCGTGAGATCGCCGTCTTGAAACAGCGAACCTGGCTGGTGGTTGGGGTTGTCTTATTCTTGATCTACCTGCTCCTGGCGGGTTTCGTGCGCAGAACATCGGACACGATCACCACCCAACAGACGGACCTGGCTCAGAAAGTGGTGCAACTGACCAACCTGCTCTCGCAGAACCGGGCGCTCCACCAGCGGGTGCGCCGGGCGTCGGCAAGCGTAGCGCTACTGAATGAAGGCTACTTGCGCCGGATCGGCTCCGAGCTGCATGACGGGCCAGCGCAGGACCTGGGCCTATCACTGCTGCGGCTCGACTCGCTGGTCGGAAAAATCGAAGATCATCCGGAGAATTTGACTGGGACGAAAGTTATTGAGCAAATCGAGGAGATTGAGGTCTCGCTGCAAAACGCGCTGAAAGAAATTCGCGGGATCGCCGGCGGTTTGAGCCTGCCCCAACTCGCCCAAATGGGGTTCCGCGAGACGGTCGAGCGCGTGGTACAGACCCACGAGCGCCAGACTGGCACGCAGGTCGAACTCGAGCTGGGCGAAATTCCCGGGGAGACGTCCCTACCGGTGAAGATCACCGTGTACCGCCTGATCCAAGAGGGGTTGAACAACGCCTTCCGGCACGCCGGTGGGATGGGCCAAAAGGTTCGCGTGGGTTGTGAGGAAGACCAACTGGTGGTGGAAGTCTCCGATTCTGGGCCGGGCTTCGAGGCAAGCCAGGTTGCTGGTCAGGAAGATCACCTGGGGTTGAGCGGCATGCGCGAACGAGTGGAAAGCATGGAGGGTCGGTTCAGCCTGGAAAGCCATCTGGGGCAGGGAACGAAAATCGTCGCCCGGCTGCCGTATCCTGGCGAAGGAAGTGGGGAATCATGAGCGATGCGGAGGGATCAACGGCGCGACTGCGCCTGGTCGTGGTGGACGACCACGCCGTTTTGCGCGAAGGGTTGGCGGCAATTTTAAACGCCGAAGAAGATATCGAGGTGGTGGGGCAGGGGGGGAGCGCCGAGGATGCGGTTCGACTCGCGCGCAGTCAGAGACCCGACCTGGCTCTGCTGGATATCGATATGCCGGGCGGCGGCCTGGAGGCTTTGCGCCGGATCGCCGCCGAATTCCCTGAGACCCGCATCGTGATCCTGACCGCCTCGCAAGATGACGACCATCTGATGTCTGCGATGAAAGACGGCGCGCGCGCTTACGTGCTCAAGGGGGTTGGCGCGCGGGATCTCTTGCGCATTGTGCGGGCTGTGGCTGCTGGAGAAAGCTACGTTCCACCGGCTCTGGCTGCCGGCTTGCTGATGGGAATGCAGGGGGGAACGGCGGCGGCTGGAAAAAGCACCACAGACCCGTTGGCGGAGTTAACCGCCCGCGAGCGAGAAATTCTTGATCACCTTGCCAAAGGGCTGAGCAATAAAGAGATTGGGGAAAAGCTCTATCTATCCGAAAAGACGGTCAAACACCACATCACAAATATCTTGCAGAAGTTGCAGGTGCGTAATCGGGTGGAGGCTGCGCTGCTGGCGCAGCGAAGTGTGAAAACAGGAAAGCGTTAACGACCCCCACCGTCGGCGATGCCGGGCAGCGAAAATACATTACAATTCAGGCATGCCCAACACTTCACCCATCATACCGATGTCGTTGCCTGACCTGACCGACGCCGAGCGTGCGGCGGTGATGGCTGTGCTGCAAACGCCGAACCTGAGCATGGGCTCACGCATCGTTGCATTCGAACAGGCGATGTGCGCTTTCACCGGCGCGAAACACGCCATTGGGGTTAATTCCGGCACCGCGGGTCTGCACCTGTGCGTTAGAGCCGCGGGAATCGAGCCGGGCGACCTGGTGATCACCACCCCTTTCTCCTTTGTCGCCTCGACCAATGTGGTTTTGTTCGAGCATGCCGTTCCGGTGTTCGTCGATGTGGATCCGCGCACGGGCAACCTCGATCCTCAACGGGTCGCCGAGGCGGTCGCTGACCTGACCCAGGGTGGGCGTGCTGCCCAACGCTGGTTGCCCCGCAAAAACGCCGCTCATAGCGAGAAGCTCAAAGCCATCCTGGCGGTGGATGTCTTCGGTCAACCCGCGGACATGGACCCGCTCCGTGAAACGGCAGATCGTTATGGCCTGGTGCTGATCGAAGACTCCTGCGAGTCGCTTGGGGCACAGTACAAAGGCCGCCCGGCCGGCACTCTGGCGGATTACGGCGTTTTCGCCTTCTACCCCAACAAGCAAATCACCACCGGTGAAGGCGGAATGGTGGTCACCGACGACGACCAGGCGGCAGACCTGATGCGTGCGCTGCGCAACCAGGGCCGTGCGCCCGGCGACACCTGGCTGCAGCACACGCATCTCGGCTACAATTACCGGCTTGACGAAATGAGCGCTGCCCTCGGCGAGGTGCAAATGACCCGCCTGGAGGAGCTGCTCGCCGCGCGCGAGCGGGTGGCAGGCTGGTACGGTGAGCGGCTGAGCGAGATCGCGGCGGTGGAAGCGCCTTACCTGGCAGCCGAGACAACCCGGGTGAGCTGGTTTGTCTACGTCATTCGCTTGAGGGCGGGTATCGACCGCGAGGCGGTAGCGAAGCGCCTGGGTGAGGTCGGCATCCCGGTGCGCCCCTATTTCCTGCCGATTCACCTGCAACCCTACCTGGTGGAGCGCTTTGGCTATCGAATGGGCGATTACCCGGTGACCGAGGACCTGGGCGCGCGCGGGTTGGCGCTGCCGTTCTCAGGCAAAATGACCGAGGAGCAAGTCGAAACGGTCTGTCGCGCGCTGCAGAGGGCGCTCTGACGATCATGCCCGCCGAGAGCCTGTTTTACCCGCCGCGCCGCAAAGGGGTGATTGTGCATGTCGCGGGAGTGATCGTTTTCGGCCTGTTGTGCGCTGCCAGCCTGGCATTGGGATTGCAGCAAGCGGTGGGCGGCTATTTCGTCCTGTTGATGCTGCTCTCGCTGATTTTCTTTGCGCCGTTCTCATTGTTTCTCTATCGCGGATACGCGTTGTTGCGCGCTCGTTACCTGATCGAGCGCGACGGCCTGCGCTTGCGCTGGGGGTTGCGCGCCGAAGATATCCCCATTCCAGATGTGGAGTGGGTGCGCCCGGCAAGCGAGACGGGTTACCGGCTGCGCAGCCCGTTGCTGAGCTGGCCTGGGGCGCTGCTCGGCACCGCACGGGCGCGCGAACTGGGTGTGGTCGAATACCTGGCTGCGGAAAAGGACACCTTGTTGCTGGTCGCCACGCCACAACGGGTCTATGCGATCTCCCCGGCAGACCCGCGCGCATTTATGCGGGCTTTTCGTGAGAAAATTGAGCTGGGCAGCATCGAGCCGATCAGCTCTGTTTCCGTCCAGCCGGCAGCCTATCTTCAACAAATCTGGCAGGATCAGCTGGCGCGCTGGCTGGTGGGATTGGGGTTTGGCCTGGTCTTGCTGCTCTTCGTGGGGGTGAGTCTGGCAATCCCAGGTCGCGAAACGATTTCCTTGGGTTTTGCGCCGGATGGCTCTCCTCTGCCGGCGGTCCCTGCGGCGCAATTGTTCTTGTTGGCAGTGCTCGGCGCATTCGCCACCGTGATCGACCTGCTTGGTGGACTGTTTTTCTATCGCCAACCAGACGGGCAACTTGTAGCTTATCTTTTGTGGGCAATGGGTATCTTCACCCCGCTGCTGCTGCTCGCCGCGACGATCATGTTGCTCTAAACGATGGTAGTGAATCTCGCAATTGGATTATTCCTTGCCTTGTTGATCGCTGTGGTCGCCCGGCGCGCCAGGGCTTTGAGCCGTTCTGGAGCGCTGGCGGCAATTGTGCTGGGCACAATCATCTTCGGACTCGGAGGGCTGGCCTGGGCGCTGCTGTTGCTGGCCTTTTTTATCTCGTCGTCGGCGCTTTCACGCCTGTTTGGACGCAGGAAAAGCCGCCTGGAAGAAAAATACGCCAAAGGCTCCGAACGCGACGCCGTGCAGGTACTGGCGAACGGGGGAGTGGCGGGCCTGTTTGTGCTCTTGCACGCCTTGGTTCCCATCCAGGCCTGGCCATGGATCGGCTGCGTGGCGGCGCTGGCGGCGGCGAACGCCGATACCTGGGCGACCGAGCTAGGCGCGCTCAGCCGAAAGCCGCCGCGCCTGATCAGCAGCGGCCGGGTTGTCGAAGCAGGGACGTCCGGAGGCGTGACCTTGACGGGCAGCCTGGCGGCCTTGGGCGGCGCAGCTTTCATCGCGCTGGTCGGGGTGTTGTTTTGGCGCGGCTCAACCGGGCTGGCGCTGGTCGGGGTGCCGTTCAACCTGGCCGAGTTGTTGGGCGTATCGCCGGTGAAGTTTAGCTTCAGCGCGCGCCTGGGCTGGTTTGCGGTGCTGACCGCCTGTGGGTTGACCGGCAGCCTGGTCGATTCGCTCCTCGGCGCGACCCTCCAGGCGATTTACCGCTGTCCGGCGTGCCAGAAGGAGACCGAGCGCCACCCGTTGCACACCTGTGGAAGCGGAACCGTCCACGTGCGCGGCTTGCCCTGGCTGAACAATGACCTGGTTAACCTGGCCTGCACAATTTCATCTGCCCTTTTAGCGGTTGGGCTGTGGTGGGTATTATGAATTCGATGATTTTCTCGAAAAACAAGATCAACCGGCGCAAATTCTTGCGCCTGGCGGCCTTGCTGGGGGTCTCGGCGCTGGCAGCCGGTTGCCGGTCTGAAACGCCCCCGTCCCCTACGCCGCTACCGTCCCCGGTACTCCATTCTCAGGCATCCGCTGTCCCCACCCAGACGCCGCCTCCTCTGCCCACATCGTCTCCCGATCCAACCGTCACCGCCACACAAGCGTGGAAAGCCAGGGTGGCCATTGAGAAAGTGACGGATTACCAGCCTGCCCCGTTGCGAAAGGCGCTGGAGCGCATGCTGGATGGGTTGGGAGGTCTCGCCGACCTGGTGAAACCCGGCGCGCGGGTGGGCATTAAGGTCAACCTGACCGGTGGCACGTGGTGGGATACGCCCGACAAACCTCCGGCGATCGAATATTTCGTCACGCACCCGGCGGTGGTCGCGGCGCTGTGCGAGCTGCTGCGGGATGCCGGTGCGAAAGAGCTAATGGTGGTGGACGGGCTGGGTGATGAAACCAGCTTTTCCGCCTGGGGCTACACCGAAATGGCCGCTGCGCTGGATGTTAAGCTGGTCGACCTGTGCAAACCTGACCCATTCAATGGCTATTTCCGCTTCCCGGTCGGCACGCAAGCCCGGGTGTATGAGTATTTTTACATGAACAATGCCTTGCGCGACCTGGACCTGTTCATATCGGTTGCTAAAATGAAGTGCCACACCACCACGGGCGTCACGCACTCGTTGAAGAATTTGTTTGGGTTGGTGCCGATCAGCGAGTATCGCCGAAGCCCGCAAGATAACCACCGCTCGGCGTTCCACGAATCGACCGATTTCGACCGGCGCGTTCCCCGGGTGATCCTGGATTTGAACCAGGCGCGCCCGGTTCAGCTAGCCCTGATCGATGGGGTAATGACCGCGGAAGGTGGGGCAGGGCCGTGGGACGCCGGCATGTCGCAGGTAAAGCCCGGCTTGCTGGTCGCCGGCAAAGACCCGGTGGCTGCCGATGCGGTGGCGACCGCCCTGATGGGCTTCGACCCACTGGCAGAAGCCGGTACCAGCCCATTCATGGGCAGTGAAAATCATCTCAATCTGGCGCGTGACGCCGGGATGGGCACCAACCGCCTGGATGAGATTGGCATTTCCGGGCCGGCAATCTCAGAGGTAACCTTTCCCTTTCGCCCGGCGCGATGAATCGAATCACTGAAGCCGGTGATTGTCGCGAGAGGGGGTCCTTGCGGTCAGGTGAACCGCTCAGAAAAATTCCCGGTCGATTGTGAATCGAAGTTAGAGCAGTTTTAGCAGCGCCCGGTAGGCCAGCTCGAGCAACGGTCCGGGGAAAAAGCCGACCAACAAGGTGACCATGGCCGACGCCACCGCGAGCAGGTTGGTCCACGAGTCGCTCGTTGTTTCAGGCTCGCCGGGTTTCATGTACATCACCACCACCACGCGCAGGTAGTAGTAAGCTGAAAGCAGCGAGGTAAGCAGACCGATCAGCGCCAGGGTCAGGTTTCCGCCTTCGATGGCGGTGCGGAAAAGGTAAAACTTACCCCAAAATCCCAGGGTGGGTGGAACCCCGGTGAAGGAGAGCATGGCGATCGTCATCGCCAGCGCCAGCCAGGGTCGGGTGCGCCCCAACCCGGCATAATCCTCCACGTTGAGGCCTTTTCCTTCCTGCTGTTCGACGGCTGTCACCACCGCCCAGGCGGCGAAGCTGGTGAATGCGTAACCCACCAGGAAAAACAACATGGCCGAGATCGAGTCAGAGGTCACCTGCGGGTCGGCATAAGGCACGAACGCCATCAACAGGTAACCGACATTGGCGATGCTCGAGTAAGCCAGCAACCGCTTGATGTTCTTTTGCACCACGGCCAGCAGGTTGCCCACGATCATCGTCAGGCCGGCTAAAACTGCCAGGATTGGGCTGATGCTCGCTGCAAGGCCGGGGAAGACCATCACAAACAGGCGCAGAAGCACCGCCAACCCGGAGACTTTGACGCTGACGGCCATCCAGCCGGTGAGCGGGGTCGGAGCGCCCTGATAGACATCAGGTGTCCAGACGTGAAACGGCACCGCCGACACCTTAAAACTCAGTCCGATCAAGATCAACGCGGCGCCGACCAGAAAGAGAATCTGGTTGTGGGTTCCACTACCCACCGCGGCGACGATGCTCGCCAGGTTGGTGTGGGCTGTCGCCCCGTACACCATGGCGATGCCGTACAAAATAAAGGCCGAGGAAAACGTGCCGAGGAGAAAGTACTTGAGCGCGGATTCTTCCGAATTGTTCTGCGCACGCGCCAGTCCGGTCAACACGTAGAGCGGGATGGAAAGCAACTCCACCGCCAGGAACACGATGATCAGATCGTAAGCCTGGTTGAGCAGCAACATGCCTGAAGTCGAGAAGAGCATCAGACAGTAGATTTCACCGCGCTCCAGGTTCATGCGGCGCATGTACTGGAAAGCCATCATGATGCCCGCCAGCCCGGCGATCAAGATCAACGCATTCGCGAAGACAGCGAAACCATCCAGCACCGCCATACCGTTGAAGGCCGCCGGAAGGTCGCGGTCCATCATCGCAAGGTTGATGCCCAAGGCGGCGGCCAGCACCGCCGCAGAAAGCAAGGCGGTTAGACTCTTGCGCCCCTGGGGAATGAACAGGTCGACCACCAACAGGAGCACGCCGGAGATCGCAACGAATGCAGCGGGGAGCAGGGTCAGGAATTCTGTCGATGCAAAGGTCATGGTTACCTCCCCGGCGTCAATGGGCGGCCAGGGCAGCCGTTTGGAGCAGGGCTGCCAGGCGTTCAACCGAAGGGTTGATCAAGCCGAAGAAATAATTGGGATACAAGCCGATCCACAAGATCATCACCAGGATGGGCAGCAAGACGAGCACCTCGCGCAGGTTGATGTCCTTGAGCGTTCTGTTTTCCTCGTGTGTGATTGGGCCAAGGAATACTTTTTCGAACATTACCAGCAGGTAGACTGCCGCGAGGATCACACCCAAAGTCGCCACCCCGGTGAACCAGGGGCTGCCGAGCACCGGGGAAGCGAAAGAGCCGAGCAAGATGGTAAACTCCCCGACGAACCCGTTCAAACCGGGCAGGCCAGCCGAAGAAAGGGTGACGAAGAGCATCAACGCGCCCAGCACGGGGACCGCTTTCCAGATGCCGCCGTAAGCGCTCATCTCGCGCGTGTGACGGCGGTCGTAGAGCATGCCAACAATTAAGAAGAGCGCGCCGGTGCTCAAGCCGTGGTTGACCATCTGCAAAATGCCGCCCGAGAGGCTCTGGGTGGTCAGCGCGAACACGCCCAGCATGACAAAGCCCAGGTGGCTGACCGATGAATAGGCGACCAGCTTCTTGACGTCTTTCTGCTGGTAGGAGACGATCGCGCCGTAGATGATCCCGACCACCGCCAGGCCGGCCATGTAGGGGGCCAGGCTGAGCGTGGCCTCCGGAAAGAGCGGCAGGTTGAAGCGCAAGAAACCGTAAGAGCCCATTTTGAGCAGCACACCCGCCAGGATGACCGAACCGGCGGTGGGCGCCTCGACATGGGCGTCGGGAAGCCAGGTGTGCAAGGGCCACATCGGCACCTTGATGGCAAATGCCGCCGCAAAGGCCAGGAAGAGCCAGATTTGCGCGCCGGCAAACTGGCCCCGGCTGGCGACAAGCTCGGGCAATGAAAAGCTGCCGGCTGTGATGCCGAGGTAAAGCAGGGCGAGCAGCATCAACACTGAACCGGCCATGGTGAACAGGAAGAACTTCACCGCAGCGTAAATGCGCCGGGCGCCACCCCAAATTCCGATCAGGAAGTACATGGGGATGAGGGTGAATTCCCAGAATATGTAGAACAACGCCAGGTCCTGGGCGAGGAAAACGCCCAGCATGCCGGTTTCGAGCATCAGAAAGAAGGCCATGAAGCCCTTCACCCGCTCTGTCACCGAATCCCAGGCGGATAAGATCGCCAGGGGGGTTAGGAAAGCGGTCAGGAGGACCATGAGTATGCTCAAGCCGTCGATTCCCATCTGGAACGATAGGGCTGCTTCGGCGATGTTCATCCATGGCTGGTCGATGACCAGCTGTAAGCCGGTATCGGCTGGATTGAACTGGGCCAGCACCCACAGCGCAATCCCAAAGGTGACCAGTGCGGTGATCAGGGCGATCCAGCGGATGGCATTTTTTTGCTCTTCCTTGATCAAAAGGAGCAGCAGCATGCCCGCCAGGGGGAAGAATGTGAGCAAGACAAGCGAATAATTCATGGCGTGTCCTCGATCAGCGCACCAGCACGATGTATGTCAAGATAGCGACCACACCTATCAGCATGATCAGCGCATACGCGCGCACGTAACCGTTTTGGAGGCGGCGCAAGATTTCGCCGAAGAACTGCATTAACCAGGCTATCCCGGCGGATATATTGTCGATGATACCCATGTCGATGGCTCCAGCCAGGGTACGAGCCAGCCACTGGTAAGGGCGCACGACGACGGCGCCATAAAATTCATCAATTTTCCACCCGGCTGCCATGCCCTTCCACAAGAAACCAAGCCGCTCAAGCGGGTCGGGGGACGTGCTCTCGAGCACCTGCCCGGTGACCAGGTAAGCGAGGTAAGCAGTTCCCAGCCCTCCCAGGGCCACCAGCACCGAAATGATGGCGGTCAGCGGGGCAAACTCGGCTGCTTTCAACCCTTCCAGGGTGTGCTCCAACCAGTGATCCAGGGTCCACACCCCGGGGAAATTGAGCAGACCGCCGAAGAAAGAGAGGATCGCCAGCAGGATAAGCGGAACGGTGATGATGGCTTTGTTCTCGGTCGATGCGCCTGCGGCGCGGGTGCGCACCGTGCCTCCAAAGACCAGGATCAACTGGCGACCCATGTAAAAGGCGGTCAAGAAAGCGGTGACCAGCAGCACCCAGAAGACTGGCGACATGCCTTTTTCGGCAGCGTGAAGGATTTCATCTTTGGAGAAGAAACCCGCCAGCGGGGGGATGCCGCAGAGGGCGAGGGCGCCGATCATGTAGACCCAGTAGGTGGTGGGCATGCGGTCGCGCATACCGCCCATGTTGCGCATATCTTGCGGGTCGAAATGGGCGTGACCGTGGTTGGATTCATCGTGCAGGTGCGCGCGCTCGTGGCCTTTTTCGATGCCGAGGATGACCGATCCGGCTGCGAGGAAGAGCAGCGCTTTAAAGAAGGCGTGGGTCACCAGGTGGAACATCGCCGCGACGTGCGCGCCCATCCCGGCTGCCGCGACCATGAATCCAAGCTGGCTGATGGTGGAGTAGGCGAGCACCTTTTTGATGTCGAATTGACCGACGGCGATCGTCGCCGCGAACAGGGCGGTCAGGGCGCCTACCCAGGTGACGGCGGTCTCTGCGGCTGGCACCAGGCTAAAAATGGGTGAGGAGCGCACGATCAAATATACGCCCGCCGTGACCATCGTCGCGGCATGGATCAAGGCAGACACCGGGGTCGGGCCGGCCATGGCGTCGGGGAGCCAGACGTACAGCGGGATCTGCGCCGACTTACCGGTCACGCCTAACAGCATGAAGAGCGTCATCGCCAGTAGAATACCGGGGGCTACCGCTGCCAGCTCAGGAGCCCTGGCAAAGACGATGCCAAAGTCGAGGGAGCCAAAGTTGGCGTACATCAGAAAGAGCGCGATCAACAGGCCAAAATCGCCGATGCGGTTGACGATGAAGGCTTTCTTGGCCGCTTGCGCGTTGGCGATGCCGCCCGCGCCTTTTTCGAACCAGAAACCGATCAGGAGGTAAGAACACAACCCCACCCCTTCCCAGCCCACAAAGAGCATGAGGAAGTTGTCGGCGCTGACCAGGATCATCATCGCAGCGATGAAGAGGTTGAGGTAGACAAAGAAGCGAGTGAAGCGGCCCGGGTCTTCGTTATGGTGCACATCCTCGTGCATGTAGCCGATGGCGTAAATGTGGATCAGCGTGCCGACTCCCGCCACGACCAGCATCATTGTCACCGAGAGGGTATCGATGCGGAAAGCCCACTGCGCGGAGAAATCGCCGATGGTGAGCCAGTTCAGGAAGGGCACGCTGAGTTGTTCTGGATTGTGCGAGAGCTCCAGGGCGATTAAAACGGCCACAACGAAGGAGCCAGCGGATGCCAGGCTGGCGACGACCCCTGAAAAAGTTTCACCGAAGCGCTTTCCGACCAGCAGGTTGATCACCAGTCCGATGACCGGCAAGAAAACCACCCAGGGTACCAGGGCAAGGGTCGGGGTGATGTGGAGCGCGGGAGAGTAGAGCATACCCCCTCCTAGCCTTTCAAGGAATTCATCTGGTCGATATCGATACTGTGCTTGGTGCGGAAAATCTCCACCATCAGCGCCAGACCGATTGCGACTTCTGCGGCGGCGACGGTCATCACGAAAAACACCACCACCTGGGCCGAGATGGTCTCATACATGCGGGCGAAGGTGATGAAAGCCAGGTTGCCGGCGTTGAACATCAGCTCAAGCGACATGAAGACCACCAACGCATTCCGGCGCAACAGCACGCCCAGGATGCCAAGAGCGAAGAGGGTGGCGGATAACGCCAGGTAGTATTCGGCTGGAACCGTGTTCATGACCGCTCCTGTGTGTCGCGTTGATATTGCTCTCTTCGCCGGCTCGATACCTCGGGTTTAGCGAGCAGCACGGCTCCCACCACGGCTACCAGCAGGATGATGGCGGTGATCTCAAAAGGCAGCGCATATTGGGTAAAGAGAATTTTACCGATTTCGGTTGGGGCGCCGTAGCCTTTGGGTGGATTCTCGATGGGGGAGAGGGTGCCAAAGATGCGGTCGGTGTTGATCGCAAAGTCGACCGCCAGCAGCAAAATGAGCGGCACGGCGAGAAAACGCTGCCAGCGCAGCGGCTCGCCGCCGGGCAGCCGTTCGGCGCCGAGGAGCATGATGACGAACAAGAACAGCACCACCACCGAGCCAGCGTACACGGTGATCTGAGAGAGGGCGATGAACGGCGCGCCGAGGATCAGGTACAGGATCGCCACCGTGGCAAAATTGAGCACCAGGAACACCGCCGAGTAAATCGCGTTGCGCGTGACCAGCATGCTGATGGCAGTTCCAACAGCCACGAAGGCCAGGACGATGAAAACGATCAGCATTGCATTCTCCTCCTCACAGGCAGGACCACTCAATCAGTCCTGCGGATCTTCCATCTCCGGCACCGAGCGGGTAAACATTCCCGGCGGAGTGACCTGGGGTGTGGGCAGACCTCCATCGGGGACGGGCTCGATCAACATTTCTTTCGGGTACAGCGCGGCATGCCGGTCGGTGTACGAAAGCTCGTAGTTATCGCCCAACACGATGGCCTCGGTGGGGCAGGCGTCTTCGCAGAATCCGCAAAAGATGCAGCGCAGCATGTTGATCTCGTACACCCGCGCGTAGCGCTCACCCGGTGAATAGCGTTCTTCATCGGTGTTTTCGGCCGCTTCGACGAAGATCGCGTCGGCGGGGCAGGCGGCGGCACACAGCGAACAGCCGATGCACTTTTCCAGGCCGTTCTCGTAGCGCTTGAGCACATGGCGACCCTTGAAGCGGGTGCGCACCGGGCGCTTTTCCTCAGGATATTGGATGGTGATGGGCCGGGAGGTCCATTCTTTCAAGGTTGTCAAGAGGCCTTTGAACATGCGGGCTCCTTATCGAGGGATTGGCGGTCCTGGCCGGGGCTGCCGGAGACAGGCACGCCGTTCCATCAGTTCACCAGTAAGACGATCACAGCGGTGACCAGCACGCTGAGCAGCGATAGCGGGAAGAGGATCTTCCAGCCGAACGCCATCAAGCGGTCATAGCGGATGCGTGGCAGCGTGGAGCGCACCCAGACGAAGCCGAACAGCAGGGCGACGACCTTGCCCAGGAGGACGAAAGGCCCAATAAAGGGGATGATCGGGCCGATCACCGGCAACGACTCGAACCAGCCCTGGAATGGCAGGAGGTAGCCTCCCAGGAAGAGGGTGGCGAAAATCATCGAGACGGCGATCATCTTGATGTATTCGGCCATGAAGAACAACGCGAACTTCATCCCGGAGTATTCCGAATGATACCCGGCGGTCAATTCCTGCTCCGCTTCGGGCATGTCGAAAGGCGCCCGGTTGACCTCGGCATACATGGTGATCCCGAGGATGATCGCGGCTCCCGGCTGCAAAAAGACATACCACAACCCCCGCTGCGCTTCGACGATATCGACCATGCTCATCGATCCGCTCAAAATGACCGGGACGATGAAGCAAAACCCCAGGGCGATCTCGTAGCTGATCATCTGCGCCGTGGAGCGCAAGCCGCCAAGCGCGGCGTATTTGTTGTTCGACGACCATCCGGCCAGGGCGATACCGTAGACCGAGATGGAGGTGACCGCCATGATATAGAGCAGCGCAACGTTAATGTCGGCGAGGTAGAGCGGGATGGTGCGCCCGCCAATGGTGATCTCGCTGCCCCAAGGTACCACGGCCGTGACGATCAAGGAGGGAAGCACGGTGATGAACGGGGCGAGCACGAACATCACTTTGTCGGCGTTGGCCGGGGTCAGCTCCTCTTTGAAGATCAATTTCACCGCGTCCGCAATGGGCTGTAGGCTGCCGAAGGGTCCGGCGCGATTGGGACCAATGCGAACCTGGAATTTGGCGATCATTTTGCGCTCGAAGAGGGTCAGGTAGGCGAAGCCCCCGGTGAGAGCCAGCAAGATAAAGAGCGATTTAAGAATCCATTCCCAGATCAATCCGCCCTCCCTATCGCGTCAAACGCAATTAGTCGGCTAAGCAACCGGTTGATGGTCATGCGTTTTGTCCCTCCAGGATGCGCTCGAGTTTCGCGCCGCGCGGGGAGGTTAACGCCACGCCGCAACTGCGGGGCACGAACGCGGCGCCTTGCGGCAGAGTCTCATCCAGCGTGACGGCTGCGCCGGTCCAATCGGTGCCGGCCTGGAAGCGGACCTCATCCCCTTCACCGAGGCCCAGGCGCGCTGCGGTCGCGGGGTGCATGGCGACCTGCGGTCTGGCCAGGCGTCCAGCGAGCAATTTTGAGGCTGCCAGCGTGGTGCCCTGGTCATAGAGGCGCACAACGGGCACCAGCCAGACCAGGCCTTGTTCGTTCATCTGCGCCAGGTCGAAGGTGTGATCGGGCAGCCGCCCGCTCCAGGCGGCGGGCGCGTGCCAACCGGGCTGTTCAGAGGCCGCGGCAAGCTGAACGCCCAGACCGTGCTTGTTTTCGTAAGTCGTCCCGCCGTAATACAGGTCGTTGCGTCCGACGATCGGCCATTGCTCGGTCACCTCGGCCAAATGGGCGTAGTTGAGCCCGTGGTAGGCGGTGATTTCGCCAGCGAGTTGGTTGAAGACCAGCGAGGGGCCCCGGTCGTCCAGCTCGAGGCCGGCCAGATGAGCCACCTGGGCTAAAACTGCGTAATCGGGGCGCGTGCCTTCCGGTGGGTAAATGACGGGGTAGAAACGCTGCACGCGGCGCTCGCCGTTGGTGAAGGTGCCTTCTCGCTCCAGGTGGGTTTGCACCGGGAATACGACGTCGGCTGCTCGGGCGGTCTCGGTCAGGAACAACTCTTGGACGATGACGAAACGGGCTTCGTCGATGGCTGCCGCCAGCGCGGGGTCGTCGCCGGCCGGGTCGGCGGCGCAGATGTACAACGCGCCGGCTGAGGCCAGGTTGCGCGCCAGGCTTGCGGATGGGTGAAAACCCATATCCCAGGCGCCCTGCGTGTTGGCGTGGATCCAAACCGGCACCAGGCCGTTGTTGGGCCGCCCGGTATGGCCGGTCTGGACCAGCCAGGAGGTGCAGGCCTGGGCGAGCGCGCTGGTTCCGAGCATGTCCAGGCCTTCGCCGCCGAAGAAAATCACCGCGTTACCTGCTTCGTTTAACGCCTTGATCGATCCGTCCAGTAATGATTGGACAGTGGCGAGTTCCTCGCCGTAACGGTAGCGGATCACCTGAGCGGCGAATGGGTCGAGTCGGGTAGGGCGGGCGTTGGCAACGATGAGCGCCACACCACGTTTCGCAGCGGCTTTGACGCGCAGCCACCAGATGGGCGACTGCTCGTGGAGGTCGGCGGCGATGACCAGGATGGCGTCTCCCTTGCCCAGCGAGGCAAGATTGCTGCCAGAACCGAGTCCAACCTGGGCGACCAGATCCCCACCGCCCATGTTGGAATAGAGCAAGGCTTTCCCACCGCGCGCATCGGCCAGCTTGCGCAGGTGAAACAGGTCCTCGTTGGGCAACCGTCCCCCGGCCAGGGCGACGAACTCTTCGCCGGCGGCGTAGATTGCCTTGGCTGCCGCGGAGAGGGCTTCATCCCAGCTCACCGGGGTCAGCGCACCGTCTTTGCGCAGCATGGGCTGGGTCAGGCGGTCAGGGCTCTCGCTGTAATGGTAGCCAAAGCGGCCCTTATCACAGATCCAGATCTCATTGACCGCTTCGTTCTGGCGTGGCATGATGCGCTTGATCGCGAGCCTGCCGCCCTTGGCGGCTTCACGGCGCACATTGACCGTCAGGTTGCAGCCGACCGGGCAGTGCGAGCAGACCGAGGCTACCGGCTTGAGCTCCCAGGGACGCGCGCCAAAGCGGAAATCGGCGGTGGTCAGGGCGCCGACCGGGCAAATGTCAGTCGTATTGCCGGAGAACACGGAATCGAATCCGGGTTGGGAGAAGGTGACGATCTCCAGAGAGCGACCGCGGTTGCTGAAACCGATCACCGGGTCACCGGCCAGCTCGGATTGGAAACGCACGCAGCGCGCACACTGGATGCAGCGCTCGCGATCCAGGTAAATCAACTCGCCGAGAGGTACGTGCTTGGCGAGGTGCATCTTTTCGTCGAATAAAAAGCGGCTTTCGCCCGGACCAAATCCCATGGTGAGGTTTTGCAGGGGGCATTCCCCGCCTTTGTCGCACACCGGGCAGTCCAGCGGGTGCGAGGTGAGGATGAACTCGACAATCTCGCGGCGGGCATCTGCGACTTTCTGGCTCTGGGTGACGATCACCATCCCTTCTGAGACAGGCGTCGTGCAGGCTGTGTCCAGCTTGGGGGCAAACTGGATTTTCTGGTTGCCGTTTTCGTCCAGCATCGGCTGGCCGGTTGCCCGGTCAACCATCGGGCGACCGACATCCACCAGGCACATGCGGCACATCCCCACCGGTTCCATTTTCGGGTGGTAGCAAAAGACCGGGATGTCGATGCCGATCTTTTTCGCTGCGTCCACCACCAATGTGCCGGGCGGCACGCTGACGGTTTTGCCATCGATGGTCAGGGTGATTTCAGATGCCATTAAGGTCCTCGATTGTTGATTGGTATGAGTTCTCGGTTATGGGTTCTCAGAGGGTAGCGGATCTGCACCCATCACGCGTCACTCATACCCCATTCCTCATTACGAATCACTTCGCCACTTTTTCTTCAAAATCCCCCCGGAACTGGCGGATTCCGGTGGTGACTGCCATGACTGAAAATTCGCCCAGCGCGCACAGGCATTTACCGGCGATCTGGTTAGCGACGTTTTCGAGCAGCTGGATGTCTTCCTCTGCGCCCTGCCCGTTCACGATGCGCTGCGCCAGGCGGTTCATCCAGAAGGTGCCTTCCCGGCAAGGGGTGCATTTTCCGCAGGATTCGTGCTTAAAGAAGTTGACGGTCTTGCTCACCAGCCAGGCCAGGTTGACCGAGTCATCGAGGACGATGACCGAGGCCGACCCAAGCTGAGATCCGACGGCGGCGACGGCCTCGTAATCCATGCGGGTGTCGAGCAGCGCATCGTCCTTGACGTGGATGATCGCCGAGGACGCACCGGCAGGCATGATCGCTTTGATGGCGCGCCCCTCCGGAATGCCGCCCCCGTGGGTGTAGATCAGCTCCCGGAAGGTGGTGCCGAGGGGAAGCTCGTAGTTGCCTGGGCGGTTGACGCAGCCGGAGAGGGAGAAAATCTTCACGCCGGGACTGCGCTCGGTGCCCAAGGTTTTATACCAGGTGGCTCCTTTTTCGATGATGGGAGGCAGGTTGGTGAGCGTCTCCACGTTATTGATCACCGTTGGCTTGCCGTACAGGCCGTATACCGCCGGGAATGGCGGGCGCAGGCGCGGCTGGCCCAGTTTCCCCTCCAGCGACTCGAGTAACGCCGTCTCTTCGCCGCAGATGTACGCGCCAGCTCCGAGGTGGGTGCGCAAGCGCAGCGAATAACGGGTGCCGAACAGGTTGTCGCCAAGCAGGCCGGCGCTTTCCAGCTCGGCGATCTGCGCGTCCAGTTTTTGGGCGATCTGCCAGAATTCTCCCCGCAAGTAGATGTAGGAGAGATTAGCCTGCACCGCGTAGCAGGCAATCATCACCCCTTCGAGGAATTGGAAGGGATTGCCTTCCATGATTTCGCGATCCTTGAAGGTGCCCGGTTCGGATTCGTCGCCGTTGCACACCACGTAATGCGGCCAAAGGTTGTTGGGTAAAAAGCCCCATTTAACGCCGGTGGGGAAACCTGCTCCACCTCTGCCGCGCAGACCGGAGGCTTTCACCTCGTTGAGCACGTCGACCGGCTCCATCTGGGTGACGACCTTGCGGAAGCTGCTGAAGCCGCCATGGGTCAGGTAAATATCGAGCTGGTCGATATCCGGGATGTCACGGTGTCGAAGGAGGATGTGCTCCTGGCTCATGCGTTGCCCTCCTTCTCCGATGCGATCCTGGCGCGCACTTCTTCGATCCAGGCCATCGCCAAATCCACCGTCTGGTCTTCATGGTAGGCGATGTCGCCGTCTCCTTGTACCTGGAACATGGGCGCGCGGTGGCAGGCGGCCAGGCATTTCACCGCTTCCACGGTGAACAGCCCGTCGGCGGTCGTCTGGCCTTCCTGGATGCCCAGTCGCTCGCACAACTCATGCAGGAATTGATCGGCGCCGCGCAGCGCACAAGGCAGGTCGTTGCAGACCTGGATGCGGTATCGCCCGCCCGGCTCGTCGTAATACAGCGTGTAGAACCCGACGATCGAGGCGACATCGGTGGTGGAGATGCCGGTGAGCTCAGCGATATCCGCCAGGGCCTGGCGCGGCACGTAGTTGTGGTCGCGCTGGGCCAGGTGGAGCAAGGGCATCACCGCGGAGCGCTTGAAGTCTTCGGGATATTTGTCCAGGATTTGCTGGACCAGGTCGGGATGGTTGGAGAGCAATAGGTTCACCGGTCAGCGTCTCCCAAAACGATGTCAATGCTGCCGATGGCGGCGACCACGTCGGCGACGAAATGACCGCGGGCCAGGATCGGCATGATCTGCAGGTTCACAAAGGTAGGCGTGCGGTAATGCACGCGGTACGGCTTCGGTCCGCCGTCGCTCTCCATGAAAACCCCCAGCTCGCCGCGCGGGGATTCGGTGGCAACATACACGCTGCCCTTCGGTGGGGAGAATCCCTCGGTCCACAGCTTGAAGTGGTGGATCAGGGCTTCCATGCTGACGCCTATCTCCGAGCGGGGAGGGGGAACGTATTTCCGGTTGTTGCTGCGCACTGGACCATAGGGTAGTTTATTCAGTGCCTGGCGGATGATTTTTAACGATTGTTCCATTTCATCCATGCGCACTTCGTAACGCGCATAGATGTCTCCATCGTTGCGGGTGGGGATGTTGAAATCGTACTGCTCATAGCCGGAGTAAGGGATCGCTTTGCGCAGGTCGTAGGCCATGCCGCTGGCGCGCAGGATCGGCCCGGTCACGGAATACTGGATGCACTCATCCTTGGTGATGACCGAAATTCCCTTCGTGCGGTCGATGAACAGCTCGTTGGTGTCGAGCAGCCCGTGGTATTTTTCGATCTCGGGAGGAAACTCGTCGATGAATTTCCCAACAGCCTCTTCGAATTCGACCGGAACGTCGCGCCACAGGCCGCCAGGTCGCAGGTAAGTGGTCATCATGCGCTGCCCAGAGACCATCTCGAAGATGTCGAGGATCTTCTCGCGCTCGCGCATGCAGTATAAAAAGATCGACATGGCAGCCAGGTCCAGGCCGGAGGTGCCCAGCCAGACGAGGTGCGAGTTGATGCGGGTGAGCTCGGCGAGAATCACGCGGATGGCCTGCGCGCGCGGGGGGACGTCGATCTCGCACAATTTCTCGACCGCCATGCAATAGACCAGGTTGTTGCCGATCGGGTTGAGGTAATCGAGCCGGTCGGTCATCACCTCTGCCTTCTGGTAGGTCTTGGCTTCCATGTTCTTTTCCACGCCGGTGTGCAGGAAGCCGATGTCGGGCACGCAGTTCACGATGATCTCGCCATCCAATTCCAGGAGCAGGCGCAGCACGCCGTGGGTGGAGGGGTGCTGTGGACCCATGTTGAGCAGCATGTTCTCGCCCGCCAGCGCGCGGTCTGAGACCAGATGGCGTAGTTCATCGACGGACACTTCGCGAATTTCAGTCATGCGCTCTCTCCATTATTCCTTGGGCTTGGGCTTGCGCACGTTGATTTCGTCAAAATTGAAGGTGTATTGGACTTCCTCGTAACCCAGCGGGTAGTCCTTGCGCAGGGGGTGACCCTGCCAATCGTATGGCATGATGATGCGGCGCATATCAGAATGACCGCTGAAGGTCACGCCGAACATATCGAAGATCTCGCGCTCGAACCAGTTCGCACCCGGGTAAACCCCTTCAACGGTGGGGCTGTGGGGGGCATTTCCATCCAGCGGGACACGCAGGCAGAGGATCAGCGTCTGGCCGAGGGATCGCAGGTGATAAACGAGATGGAAACGGGGCGCCTCCTGCGGAAAATAATCGACGGCGGTGATGTCGACAAGCTGGTTGAAGCCAAATTCGTCGCGCAGAGTTTGTAAGACCTCTACAATGCGTTCCGAGGTCACGAACAACGTGACCTCGCCGCGAAATTCTTCCACCCGGGCGTTGAAACGCTCCTGGATGGCGGTTACCGAAGGCTGAAGATTGGTTTCCATGTGCGCCCCTACGCCCAGCGGTTGATTTTCTCTTGCTTGACTTTCTCGTGGAGGGTGATGATGCCGTGCAGCAGCCCTTCGGGTCGCGGGGGGCAACCGGCGATGTAGACTTCGACCGGCACGATCTCATCCACACCTTGCAAGATGGCGTAATTGTTGAAAACCCCCCCACAGGATGCGCAGTCGCCTAAGGCGATCACCCATTTGGGATTGGGCATCTGGTCGTACAACTGGCGCAGCACGGGGGCCATTTTGCGGCTCACCCGGCCGGCGACGATCATTAAATCGGACTGGCGCGGGCTGGCGCGCATCAGCTCCATGCCAAAACGGCTCATATCGTAACTCGAGGCTTGCGCCGCCATCATCTCGATCGCGCAGCAGGCCAGCCCAAAAAGCATCGGCCACATGGAATTGGTGCGCGACCAGTTGACAACCTGCTCCAGGTTGGTGGTCAACACCCCCATGGTGCCGAGTTTCTGTTCTACTCCCATTCCAGTGCTCCTTTCTTCCAGGCATATAAATGCGCCACCTCTAAAACGATCACAAAGCTAATGATGAGCACCAGCCCGGGCATTCCGAGCTCGCGGAAGGAGACCGCCCAGGGCAGGAAGAACACAACTTCGATGTCGAACAGGATGAACAAAACCGCAATCAGGTAATAGCGCACGTTCATGCGCCGCGTCCCCGGTCCGTAGGGAACCATGCCGGATTCATAGGGCATCGACTTCTTGCCGCTCGGGCGACGCGGGCCAAACAGGTAACCGAGCGAAACCGCAATGAAGGCGATGACCAATGCTAAAGCGATGATTACGACCAGGGGGAGATAATCGTCAAGCATGGCAATATTCCTTCCAAGCTTATCTAATTACTCTTGCTAGATGAAGTAGTATATCATAGGTTGAAAATGGTGGCAAATTTCACAAATATAATCTTTCAATTAGGATAGAAATTATTGGAATAACCAACCGTATCGGGCATTTTCGCTCTTCTCAACCGCCGGTTGAGCCACAGGTTACTCCACTCAACCAACGATTGATTGCCTTTCACACGTCGAGATGGTAGAGTGGAACCGTTCATGAACAAAAATATTTCTGCTCAGGCGGTTGAGGAATAAGCGCCCCAAATGCGGGCTCTCCCCAGCCAGGGCTGAGTGGTTACCACAAGAACAACGCTGCCGTATAGCTGCCCTGGCAGGGGTAGAGCCTGAGGCGGCGGAATCCAAGTCATTTGAAAGGAAGTGTGAGATGATCGACGCGAAAAAAACGGGAGCCTACATTTCCAGGCTGCGCAGGCAAAAAGATTGGACTCAGAGCGAGCTGGCAGAGCGCCTGCATGTGACCCCGCAGGCGGTCTCCCGCTGGGAGACCGGCGATTCGTTTCCTGACATTACCCTGTTACCGGAGATCGCCCAGGCTTTCCAGGTGAGCGTGGACAGCCTGCTCAACGGTCAGCCGGACAGCATTTTCCGCGACCGAAGCCGGGTAACCCCGGGAGACATTGCCAGCGAGATCGCCAGAGGAAACGTGGAAAACGTGGGAAAGCTGCTCCAGGAGAAGAAGGCGGATCTCCAGTCATTGATCGACGTCGCACCGCTGACCCGCCCAAGCACCATGGACCGCGTGGTGGAAAACCTGGGGAGCATCCATTTCAGCATGGAGCAAATCGTCGGGCTGGCGCCATTTGTCGGGGAAGATGTGCTGGATTCGCTGGTCGAGCAGGTGGTTGACGAAAAGCTGGACCGCGAGTACCTGGGGCATCTCGCCCCATTCTTATCGCGTGAGACGCTGGATCACCTGGTCAACCGGGCGATCGACGGGGAGATCGGGGCTGATTTTGTCACCGAGCTGGCGCCCTTTCTAAGTAAGCAGACTCTGGACGGGCTGGTCGATCGTGTTCAAGAAGGCGGATTCGGCGGCGCCGAGTTGGAGGACCTTGCCCCGTTCTTGAGCAAAGATTCGCTTGATAAGCTGGTGGAGAAAGCATTGACCGGCGAAGTCGACGCGGATATTCTGGTGCGGCTGGCTCCCTTTCTTCGCAGTGAAACCCTCGAGCGTTTTGCCGTTCGCATCCAGGAGGGGACGCTCGATCAGCGCCATCTCGAAGACCTGGCGCCGTTTCTGAGCAAAGAAACCCTCGAGCGGCTGGTATTTGAGAATTCTACCGGCGAAATGGATGTCCACATGCTGCGGCGCATGGCGCCATTTCTGCGTAGAGAAGCCCTCGATCGCCTGGTCGACCAGGTTTCGGAAGGCAAGTTGGAGGCGGGGCACCTGGTCGAATTGGCTCCCTTTCTCAGCCGCGAGGGGATCCGTAAGCTTATCCAACACGTCGAGACTGGGGCTATCAGCCCAGAAATCGTTGTGGAGATGGCCCCTTTTATAGACAAGGAGACGCTGGGCGCGCTGATCCGCCAGTCGATGCAGGGGAAAGAACAACGAGAGTAATTGAACGGTCAACATCCTCTGCGGCGAGGGCGCAGCGCCGCTGCGCCCTTGCCGCATGATCGCCCCCAACGGTCACTGCAAACCCTCGATGGAATAAATCGAAACGCCCTGCTCGCGATACAAGAGGGTCAGTCGCGGGCAACCGTCCAGCGCCGAGGCCTGCAGGCTGCCCTTCCCATCGTGAAGGTACACATGGCTTAGCTGTGCGTCGCGGACGATGTCCCAAAAGGCGGGGGTGCAGCCTGAGAGTTCCTGCGCCTCGTCAGCCAGGCGGTTGGTCTTGGCCACGCTTTCCGGGGATTCCCACATGTAAGGGACGGGCGGGACGACGGTGTAAAAACCGGCGAAGGGCATCAGCCAGTAACCCCCGTCGGTTCCGCGTTCGATCGAGCCTTGCCAGGATGTCGAGTTGATATAAAACCTGGCCGTCTCCGGGATGTTGGCGCGCGCCCATTCGAGCGCGACCAAATCGGCCCGATCGGCGATGACCGTGCCGGGGTTGACGATGGAGCGCATTTCCCGCACGCCCCAGGCCAGCAGCAAAGCAGTGACCAGGGCCAGCCCAGCCTGCCCCAACCAGGGCCGCGCTCGCCTCCCAAGCAATTCGGCCCCGCTACCCAGCAGATCGGCCAGGTAGATGGCGGCCGGGGCGAACAAAACAATGACGTATAAATCGGGGCGAAACGGCCCCAGGCGAACCGCAAAAGGTTGCGAGAAGAAGAGCATCAGCAGCGTCCAGGCGCTGAAAAAGTGCAGGCTGCGTTTGCGCGATGCGAAAAGCAGCCCGGCTCCCGCGACGGCCAGGAGGATGTGATTGTAGCGCGGCCCGGTCAGGCTGATGATGTAATTCCAATCACTGGCCTGCACGGCCACATTGATTCCGCGCAGGGTGGCCTGGTTGAGATTGTCCTGCAAGGCGCGCAGAAGCCAGGGCAATGCCAGCATTCCGCCGGCCAGCGACCATCCGGCCAGTTGCCAGGGCAATGCACGAAAATTGCGCTGGGCGATGGGCTTTCCCAATCCGGCTGCTCCCAGCACCAGGAGGAACAAGAGGATGAAAACCACCGCCAGGTACTGGCTTAAGCAGACCCCGGCGGTCAACAGCATGAGCTGTACGCCGATGCGCCGGTCGAGAGGCTGGCGGTACAGTTCCAAGGCGGTGGCCATGGCCGGAAAGAGCACGACCAGACCGGTGGAGAGGGTGTAGCGCCCCCAGGTGAGGTAATACGCCGGCATGTGCAGCACGAAGCCGGTGAGCAACGCGGCTACCCCGGCGGCTTTCCAGTCCAGCCCCAAAGCCCGGGCCAGGCGGTAAATGGACAGCGCAATCAACGCGTTGACCGCCTGGCCGAAGACCAGGACGGTCTGTTCGGGGGGCAGGCCGGTCCAGGCGGCGAAGGCGGCGGCGATCAGGTGGAAGCCGTAGTGATAAGAGAAGGGGGCGTCGAGATAGGGCAGCAGGTCGCCGGGCACCCCACCGTGTTCGAGGATCACCCGCACAATCAAGGTGTGGTGGACCGAGTCGACCCAGTTGGGCAAAACCAGGTCGCGTGCCTGGTACAGGCGAAACCAGACCAGGGTCGCCAGACCTACCCCGGCGGCGAGGAGCGCCCCCAGGTTGACCAACCATTCTCGGCGAGACAGGCGCGGAAGCCCGCGGTAGACCAGCGCGGCGAAGAAAGTTGCCAGGCACACCCCATAGAGGAAGGCGGTACCCAGCGCGCCGGGCCGGAGGCCGAACAAGAAGCCAACCAGGCCGGCCAGCGCGGTGAGGGAGACGCTCAGGCCCGCCGCATCCGCCAGGAGCGCGACCGGATCGGCGAATGATTCTCTCCGTTTTAGCCAGGCCAGGCAGGCCAGGCCAGGGAGGAACAGCACGATGATCCCTGCGCCGATGTGGGCCAGGTTCACGTGGCCCTCCAGCTCACGGAGACAGTGTAATTTATTTTCTGTAACTTGCGGGCATTGCCCCACATTTTACAGGAAAATTGAAACACAATCCTCACGGATAGGCGGGGAAGGTCGGGTCTGGGGGTGGGGGATAAGGCGTGTTTGCGGGTGGTTGGGTGGCTGTGGGTGGCGGATTGGTCGCCGTCGGGGGCACAAGCGTAGGAAAGGACGCCGTAGCGGTGGGCTGTCTCGTCGGGGTAGGCGGCATGGCAGTGTGAGTCGGTCCATTGCCTGCCGGCGTGCGGGTGGGCGTCGGGGTGCGGGTCGGCGTGGTGATCGTCACCTGCGTGCGACCCGGGGAGGCTGTCAGGGTCGGCGTGGGGGACAGGCTGGCGGTGAACGACGCGGTGGGTGTGGGCGTGGCGGGCGGCGGGGTGGCGAGCGCGGGTGGGGTGGGCGTGGTGGAGGGCTGGGGCGACGGCTGCAGGGTGGGCCACAAGGTGGCAAGTGGGGTCGCCGTGGGCACAGGCGTCAGCAGGCGCGCCACCAGCCCAGGGAAGGGATCGGTGGGTTGAGGGGCCAGGTCGCGGGCGGCCTCGCCGATCAGACCCAGGCCGAGCGCCACGGGGCGCAATCCGCGCAGGTTGGCGGAGTAATCGGCGCGCAGGGAAGAATGGAGCGATACCGGCAGCAGCCGGGTGGTTTGCAGCCAGTTTGGCGAGAAGACAAACGCGCCCAATCCAAATAAGCCGCCCGCCAGGAGCAGGAGAAAGATGGCGCTCCAGTAGAGCTGGCGCGAGCGCGGGACGCGATTGAGCGGCATGGCTCTCACAGCATGCCCTCCCAGCCGTTGTAACTGCGCGGCGGAAGCAGCCGGTAAACCTGGATTTTTTCCAGCTTTCCGCGCACCTGGTGGTAGCCGAGCGGCTCGAAGGCGAACTTAACCTGGTTTTCGGCCAGGGAGCTGTAGGTGGCATGGCTGACGAGGATCGCAGAGCAGTCGAAAAGTCCACGGGTCAATGACTCCAGGCGTTGGGCGGTGTTGACGGTGTCGCCAATCACAGTATAGTGCAAACGGTCGCTCGTGCCCAGGCCGCCGGCGAGCACCACGCCGGTGTTGACCCCAATGCCCGTGATCAGTTGCGGCTCGCCTCGCGCGCGGCGCTGGTTGTTGAGGCGGTCGATTGCCTCCAGCATCTCAGAGGCCGCCTGGCAGGCCGCCAGGGCGCTCTGCTTGGGGTTGAGCAGGCGGGGCAGGGTGCCGAAGAACGCCAGCATGGCGTCGCCCTCGAACTGGTTGACCACGCCGCCGTAGTTGGTGACGATCGGCACGATCTGGCTGAAATATTCGTTCAGCCAGTTGAACACCGTCGAGGGATCAATTTTTTCGGACAGGGTGGTGAAGCCGCGGATGTCGGTCATCAACAGGGTGGCGACGGCTTCCTGGCCTTCCAGGCGCAGGCTGCCCGAAGAGAACGTCTGGCGAAGCTGCTCGCGCACCTCTGGCGAGACGGTGCGACCGAGCAAATCGCGGTAAATCGCCCCTTCCTGCAGGCCGGCGACCATGTAATTGAACGATTTAGCCAGGATGGATAACTCGTCGTCACCGCCGGCATCCACTTTCACTTCCAGGTTACCGTTGGCCACCTCGGAAGAGGCGTCTACCAGTTTCATCAACGGTCGGGTGATCAACCCGGAGACATACACGCCGACGACGATCACCAGCAAGATCGCCGCCGCGACCATCAGGAAAATCTCTACCTGAGTGGCGCGGCTGGTGCGCACCAGGAAGGCCTGCGCGAGGGATACACCCACCACGCCCAGGTCGCTGCCCCCGCGCACCTCCCAGGGAGCGAAGATCTCGGTGTAGCGCAGGTTCGAGAGGGTCAGGTCGCGGGTCTGGCTGCTCTGATCCTGACCAGCCAGCGTGGCGAGGATCTTGTTCTGATCGAGGGTCAGCCCGTCGATGGCTGCCAGCAAGGTGGTGGCGACTGGACGACCTTGCAGGTCGTAAAAGGTCACGTCACTGAGCGTGTCCTGAGACAACTGGCGGGAAAGCGTGGTGAGCGATTTGCCGACCAGCGCCGCGCCCACCCGCTCGCCGGTGGGGGAGTAAACCGGCCCGGCGACGTAGAGCATCTCGCCCAGCGCGCTGCCGCCCCGACCAGCAAATTTATCACCGGCGGAGTCGTTTGCGCCCGCCAGCACCTTGCCAACAAATTCCCAGCCTGCGCATCCGTCGCCACCCTGGGTGGCCTCGTAATCGCCAAGACCAGCCCCGGACTGGGTGAGCGTGAGCAGGCGGTTTCCCTGCAGGTCAAGGATGATGATCTCTTCTTCTTGGGAATTAGCCGCAACTGGCAGGAGCAGCTCGCGCAAAGCCTCTGGGTTGGCGGCCTGGATTGCTTCCGGCACGCCTTGGGTGTTGGAGGCAAGGCGAAGTGTCTCGAGCAGGCGGCTTTCTTCCTGGACGATCCAGTCCTGGCTCTGCAAGCCGGTTTTCACCAACTGGTTGAGGAAGCGGTCCTGGATCGATTCGAGCACCACGCGGCTCACCAGGTACGCGCCGGCAAGGGCAAAGAGCATGGCAAGCATCAGGTAGGGCAGGGTGATCTTAACCCGCATCGGCAGGCGTACCTCGCCCGGTTTGGCTGCGGGCAGCGCGCGCGGGCGGCGCGGGATGGTGTCCTCGCTCAGGCGCTTGACGGCCTGGTCGATCCAGCGCGGGGCAAACGGCTGGCGCAGGAACACCTGCACGCCCTGCTCGCGCGCCTTCATCTCGCGCTGCAGGTCGGGGTACTTGTTGGTCATGATGACCTGCAAAGCCGGGAACGCAAGGCGGGCCTGGCGCAAGAAGGTATACCACTCCTGGCTGGAGAAGTGCAGGTCCATCAGCATGAGATGCGGTTTGACCTGCTCCAGGAGTGCCTGCGCTTGCCCCAGCTCCCAGGCCTGCCAGACTTCGTCACCGCGCTGTTTGAAGAAGCGCGCGAGCGGCTGGGCAGTGCGCGTGTCAGTTTGCACCAAAAGAACTCGGATGGCCATATCGATAGTTATCCGTTTATTTATTATAAGAGAATGGTAATAAGAGCAACCTTATAAGTACCTTTCAATTGGAGACTGTCTGCATAGAAAAAACAACCGTAACTACTCAGCCAGAGGTGCAAGAGTGGGACTTCTCCTTTACTCACTGAGCTGTTCCACATAATCTATAAAAGAAAATCCCCCGCGCTGGCGGGGGATTCGGGATGGTCTATCTCAGGAAAGGTATTCGCGCAGATGGCGGCTGCGGGTGGGGTGGCGCAGCTTGCGCAGCGCCTTGGCCTCGATCTGGCGGATGCGCTCGCGGGTGACGTTGAAGTAGCGGCTGACCTCTTCAAGGGTGTGGTCTTTTCCATCGATCAGGCCGAAGCGCAGCTCCAGCACCTGGCGCTCGCGCTCGGAAAGAGCGCCCAGGGCGTTTTGCACCTGTTCGCGCAGCATCTCGCGCGCCGCGGCGTCCATCGGTTCGAGGGCTTCGTCGTCCTCGATGAAATCACCCAGTTGGCTGCTCTCTTCGTCGCCGACCGGGCGCTCGAGAGAAACCGGCTCCTCGGCCGATTGGAGGATGCGCTGCACTTTGGCGGTAGCCCAGCTCCAACGGCGCAGCACTTCGGGATCGATGGGCCGGTTTTCTTTGCGGGCGCGGGTGATCTCCTTGGTGTCTTCGTCCGAGAGCAGGCCGCCTTCCAGCGCCAGCTCTTCGGCGGTCGGCTCGCGCCCAAGCTGCTGCACCATGGTGCGCTGAACGCGCAGCAGTCGCGTGATCGCTTCGAAAAGGTGGACGGGGATGCGGATGGTGCGCGCCTGCACGGCGATGTAGCGGCTGATCGATTGGCGAATCCACCATGTGGCGTAGGTGGAGAACTTGAAGCCGCGCGTGGGATCGAACTTGGTCACCGCACGCAGCAGACCGAGGTTGCCTTCCTGGATCAGGTCGAGGAAGGAGATCCCGCGACCGAGATAGCGCTTGGCGATGCTGACCACCAGGCGCAGGTTGGCGCGAATGAGCGTCTGGTTGGCCTCTTCAGCCCGCCGGCGCGCGCTCTCCAATTCGCTGACCAGCTCGGTTTCGGCCGGCATGCGCTGCGTGAAAAACTCAATCTCTGGGATGGTGCCGGTGTTTTTGACCTCGACGAGCAACGCTTCGGCAATTTGCGGGGGGAGCAGGTACATGCAAATGAACATGGTGAATGCGTGACGGACAAAGCCGTCCCACAGCGCATCCTTGCCCCACAGCCCGTTGTCCAGGTAGGTGCGCAGGTAGGAGGGCTCGTCGGCCTGCCACTGGCGGCGGAGCATTTGCGCTTCCGCCAGGGTCAGACCCAAGTCGGGAACCTCTCCTTGTTGCAGGCTGTGGGCGTCCTCGATCATCCGCGTATAGGAAGTGATCAGGTCGCGCGCCACCATATGATACAACCCCTGGGTGGGCTTGTTCTTGAGCGTCGGGGGGTGTTTTTGCAGCGTCTCAAGGTGACGCAAGGCTTCGATGCGCGCTGCCAACCTGAATTCGATGTCGGCATCCAGCAGGTTGATCTGGCCGATTTCTTTCAGGTACAGCCTGACAGGGTCTTCGGACAGCTCCAGCGCGACGACAGTCGTATCGAGCAGGTCAACCGGCTCTTCCAGGTTGATCTCGCTCCACTCGTCTGGATTGACAACGGCAGACACCTCTTCCGGGTCTTCTTTTTCCAGTTCTTCGTCGCCCATCGTGTCGGGGTCATCGACCATGTCCTGGCTGGTGGGTGATTTTGAACGCGCCGAGCGACTTGCGGGATGGTCGTTTCCACCAGCCGTGGATTTCCGCGACGGCCCGTTGTCATTCGCAGGATGAGACGATGGGGTCTTTTTGCGCACCATGGGTTAAATATACCACAATTGTCAAATTGGTTTAGAAAGGCGAAAAGTGGGTCCGGACCGCGTGAAGGTGCCTTCGCCGGCGAAAACAGCGCGGTGAAATTCAGGGTGCCTATTTAACACGGCGCTCAAGCTGAATTCACCGGTTGTTTGAGGGCGCGTTGCAGGCGCTGCAGGGTGAGGGTGTACTGCAAGGTCATCTCGTCCAAATTGGCCCGCAAGTCGGCCTGACCCTGAAGGTCGCTGCTCAAGAAACGCATCTGGTCCAGGTTTTCGCGCACCCGGTTCTCGCGCAGGCGCAGCAGCGTGTATACGATGTCTTCAAAGGCCTTTTGTGGGGTGGGCTCGCCGCCGGTGAAAGCCTCCAGGTAGGCATGGACGGCTGGTCGGAGCTCCTCGGGCATGTGTTCGGCGAGGAAGTGGTTGGCGTCCAGCGAGTCTTGCTCCAATGAGAGCATTACCTGCCGGGCGAGCAACTGGTGGTCGGCGTCATCGAAATCCTGGAAGGAAAAGCGGCTCAGTCCGTTTTGCTGGAGCAGGCGATCGAGATTGTAGAGCGATTCGGGGAAACGCAGCAGCAGGCGCAGCAGGTGGGCTTCGAGGCTGCGCCCCGGTTTGACCACCGGCTGCAGGCCGGGAGCCACTTTCTCGGTTGGCCTGGCGCGGCTTGGCCGGCTGCGCCGCCCGCCGAGCGTGCCGCCGGTTTGCACACCGATCAAGGCCCGCTCGTCAACCTTGATCAACCGCGCCAGGCGCTGGCGGTAATCTTCGCGCTCTACCGGGCTGGCGACGTCATTGATCAGCGGCAGCACCTGTCCGGCGATGCTGCTCTTGACCTTGGGGTCGTCGATGTTCTGCCCGGTCGCCAGCGTTTCCATCACGTGGATGACGATGGGTTTAGCCGCCGCGACAATCTCGGCCCATTCGTGGGGGTCGCGCAAGGCCACTTCGTCGGGGTCTTGACCCGCGGGAAGGGTGGTCACCCGCAGGTCGGCCTGCAAGCGTCCTTCGTGGCGCAGCAAGCCGTGCGCGTCGAAGACGACCTCGGTGGATTGGTCCATCGCCTGGCGGGCCACCTCCAGGCCGCGCAGGGTGGCTTTTTGACCGGCGGCGTCGGGGTCGAGAGCCAGGACGATGCGCCGGGTAAACCGCTTGAGGAGGCGCAGTTGGTCTTCGGTTAAAGCGGTGCCCATCGGCGAGACGGTGTTGGCGAAGCCGGCCTGGTGAAGCGCGATCACGTCCAGGTAGCCTTCGACGATCACCACCTGGTCTTCGCTGCGGATGGCCTTGCGTGCCAGGTCGAGCCCGTAGAGCAGGCGGCCTTTATCGAAGAGGGCCGTTTGGGGTGAGTTGAGGAACTTGGGCTGGTCCTCCGGGTTGAGGACGCGCGCGCCAAAGCCGGTCATTTTCCCTGTGGCGTCGCGGATGGGGAAGGTGATGCGGTTGCGGAAGCGGTCGTACACGCCGCCCGAATCGCGCTCGGTGACCAGCCCGGCCTGGATCAAGTCGTCCTGGGAATAGCCTTTGTCGCTGAAATGGCGAATCGCAGCTTCCCAGGCGTCGGGCGCGTACCCCAAGCCGAATGCCTGGATGGTCTCAGGGGTCAACCCGCGTTTCTGCAAGTAGGCGTAGGCGGTCTGCCCGGGACGAGTCTCGAGCAGGTGGTAGCGATAGAATGTCACTGCTTCTTCGAGCAGCGTGTGGAGTTTTTCGTGCTCTTCCTTCTCGGCCTCTCGCTGCGGGGTGAGCGGCTCGAGCACCACGCCGGCCTTTTCGGCGAGGTGCTGCAGCGCCTGAGGGAAATCCCAGCCCTCCTTTTTCATCACGAAGCGGAAGATATCGCCGCCCTCGTTGCACTGGCCAAAGCAGCGCCAGGTGCCGCTGTCGGGAAAGACGACGAAGGCCGGCGTGCGCGAGTTGGGGTGGAAAGGGCAAAAACCGGTGTAATTTTTACCGGTCCGGCGCAACTGGACCGTTTCCGACACGAGGTCGACGATGTCGAGGCGGGCTTTGATCTCATCGATCGAGGACATAGCTACATTATAACTGTGCCATAATAACATGGACACGGATTGATTCGACCAGACTCCATTGACCTGAGCAGTTAGCTCTTAAGATCACTTCCGGGGAGGGTTTCATCGTGAAAGCCGTCATGGTCATGTTCGACTCGCTTAACCGCCACCTGCTGCCGCCCTACGGTTGTGACTGGACGCACGCGCCAAACTTCCAGCGCCTGGCGGAGCGCACCGTGGTGTTCGATAACTGCTACGTGGGCAGCATGCCTTGCATGCCGGCGCGCCGCGAGCTGCACACGGGATGTTACAACTTCTTGCACCGCTCGTGGGGACCGATCGAGCCGTTCGACGATTCGATGCCCGAATTGTTGAAGCAGCACGGCGTATATACCCACCTGGTCAGCGATCATTACCATTATTGGGAAGACGGTGGGGCAACGTATCACAATCGTTACAACTCCTGGGAGATCAGTCGCGGGCAGGAGGGGGACCCGTGGATCGGGCAGGTCGCCGAACCGGAGGTGCCGGCGTCGATCAACGCAAACCCTGTGCCGCATGCCCGGCAAGATTGGGTCAACCGGCAATTCGTCCAGCAGGACTCGCAGTTTCCCCAGGCGGTCACCTTCCAGATGGGGATGGATTTCATCCGTCGCAACCATGCGGCCGACAACTGGTTTTTGCAAATCGAAACTTTCGACCCGCACGAGCCGTTTTATGTGCCGCAACGCTTCAAAGATCTCTACCCGCATGATTATGAGGGACCGCTGTTTGACTGGCCGAAGTACGCACGGGTCACCGAAACACCCGAGCAAGCCCGCCACTTGCTGCTCACCTACGCCGCATTGCTCAGCATGTGCGACGAGCACCTGGGGAAAATTCTTGCCCTGATGGACGAGCTGGACCTGTGGAAAGACACGTTGTTGATCGTCAACACCGACCATGGATTTTTACTTGGCGAGCACGATTGGTGGGCAAAATGCGTGCAACCGTTCTACGGCGAGGTGGCGCACACGCCGCTCTTCCTCTGGGATCCGCGCGGGATGAAACGGGGCGAGCGCCGTTCTGCGCTGGTGCAGACCATCGATCTTGCCCCAACGCTGCTGGAATTCTTCGGTGTGCCCATCCCGGCTGATATGCAGGGAAAAGCCTTGCGTCAGACCGTGCTGGACGATTCGCCGGTGCGCGCAGCGGGGTTGTTCGGCTTGCACGGCGGGCACGTCAACGTCACCGATGGACGATTTGTCTACATGCGCGCCGGCGCGAGCCCCAACAATGAGCCGCTCTACGAATACACTCTGATGCCCACCCACATGCGCACACCATTTTCACCCGGTGAGCTCCAACATATCGACCTGGCCGCGCCGTTCTCCTTCACCAAAGGCTGTTCGCTGATGCAGATACGCAGCCGGGCCTGGACCAACTCGCACTCGTATGGCAACCTGCTGTTTGACCTGGAAATTGATCCACGGCAGGAACACCCCCTGGAGGATGCAGCGCTGGAGGAGCGCATGATCCGGTTGCTGATCCGGGCAATGAAGGAAAGCGACGCACCACCCGAGCAATACGTGCGATTGGGGCTTGAAAGCTATCTGTAAAGGGGAAGCGGGTTTCCGGATAACCATCCGGCGCTATAATCACGCCATGCGCAGATTGCACCTGACGATGATCTGGCTTGTGCTCTTGCTGGGCCTGTCAGCCTGCGAACTGGCCTTGCCCACCCCATTGCCGGCAGCCATGCCAGAATCGACGCCGACCGCCGTTGCCACTGCTTCCGCGGTGGTGACCCCGCCGACCGAAACACCGGCGCCTTCACCCACTCCACTCTCCCCGGCCGATATGCTCTGGCTGGCGAACCCGGCAGACGGAAACGTTCGGTTGATCGACCCGCTCAGCGGGTCGGTGGCTGTGATTATTCCGACCGGGATGCAGCCCGAACAGGTGGTGGTCGGCGAGGGCGCAGCCTGGGCGCTGGACCGCGCTGCCGACCGGGTGCTGCGCATCAACCTGGAGGATTTCGCGATCGAAGCGATGGTCTTGATCCCTCAGGGTGAGACCGGCAGACTGGCGGTGGGGGCTGGTTACGTCTGGGTGACGATCACCGAGCGACCCTCGACCAACGTTTTATTGCCCGGCGAGGAATATCATGAAAAGGGTGGGGTGGTGCGCATCGACCCGCAGACCGGCTGGGTGAACGGCTATGCCGCTGTCGGCCCTGTGGCCGATCTGTCGATTTCTCGCGGGGTGCTGTGGACGCTCGGGCGGGGAGAGTTCGAGGCGCCGCTTAACCGGGTCGATCCCGCCAGTCTCAAAAGCGTCGAAATAAAGCTCTCAGGGGTGCCCGACTGGCAACTCGGGGACAGTCTGGCCGCCTCCGATGACAGCTTATGGGTATTTTCCCAGTCGTACGGCAGGCTCTACCGTTTCAGTTTTGATGGCAAGTTGTACGCGGAGCTTTCGCTGGGGCAGCACAAGCCGATCGGACCGGCGACTCTGCGCCCCGCAAACCGCTGGCTGTGGCTGGCGTCGCCGTGGGGCAGCGTGCTCCAGGTGGACACGGGAAACAACCAGGTGGCAGCGACCACCGACCTGGGCGTGGCATTCAGTGACATCCTCTGGTCGGGCGAAGCCGCCTGGGCGGTCAGCGCGCTGGAAGGCAAGGTGTTCCGCTTTGATCCAGTCTCGCGAGGCGTCTTACATGAGGTGGAAATCGGCGACCGAGTCCTGCCGACCCAGCCGGTGACCGCCACCCCCATCATCCGTGCCTTCTTACCCTGCGAAGATGCCCCCTATTCGCGCCTGCAGGTGGGTGACAAGGCGCGCACGCAGAAAGAGCCGGGCGTGCCGCAGCGCCTGCGCAAAGAACCCGGCACGGAGTTCGAGCGCATCGCCTGGATCCAACCGGGCGAAACGGTGCTGATCCTCGAAGGGCCGGCCTGCGTGGACGGATGGGTGTGGTGGAAAGTGGAGACGCTCACCGGCGGCTACACCGGTTGGGCTGCCGAGGGCGACGAGACAGAATACTGGCTGTTTCCGGCTAATTAAGCGGACCGCCCGCACCGGTCGCGAGCGATCCGCTCATTGTTTAAAACCCCTCGAGTTTGGAGAAATCGGCCGAGCCGCGCGCCAGGCCGGAGACGCGCTGCAGAAGCCCCAGGCGGTTGGCGCGCAAGGCTGGATCATCGGCCATCACCAGCACCGCATCGAAGAAGCGATTGACCGCCGGGATGGCCGGTAAGAAGGCATTCAGCAGGCTGTCGACAGAGCTGTGATCGGTGTGGGCCGTTTCGAGCTGCACCAAGGCCTCGAACAATGCGCTTTCAGCCGGGTCGGCAAACCTCGCTGGCTCCACGGCAAAATGCTGCGACTGGTCGCGGGTGATCCGCACGCAGCGGCTGTAGGCAGGCAAGATCGCGGACCAATCCGGCCGGTTGACCCAGGCGGAAAGCTCCGCCGCGGCGCGCCACGCGCCCAGCGGATCGTGCGCCTGCTCGGCCAGCACCGCGTCGACAATATCGTAGCGGAATCCGCCTTCTTCGAGCAAATAGCTGCGCAAGCGACCGGTGATGAACTCGAAAACCGCGTCCTGGCTTTCTGGGCTGGCTTCCAGCGGCAGGCCGGCCGCCGCGAGGCGAAGCCCTTCGCGCAGGTCGAAGCGGGTCCGGGTGCCGACCAACGCCTGAACCAGACCAAGGGCGGCGCGGCGTTGGGCAAAAGGATCTTTGGTGCCGCTGGGAGCCAGTCCCGCGGCGAACAGGCCGGTGAGGGTGTCCAGCCGGTCGGCGAGGCTGAGCAGCAAGCCCGGTTTGGTCACCGGCAAGGAGTCGCCGGCTGAACGCGGCAGGTAATGCTCGTAAATTGCGTCAGCCACGGCCTGGCTCTCGCCGGAATGGCGGGCGTAATAGCGTCCCATGATGCCCTGCAAGGCGGTCATCTCGATCACCATGTGCGTGACCAGGTCGGCTTTGCACAGGTGGGCGGCGCGACGCGCCACCTCGAGCTCTACGTTGCTCAAGCTCAAAGCGGGCGCCAGTTTCTCGACCAGAGCCTCGATCCGGCGTGATTTATCCAGCATCGAACCGAGCTTGAACTGGAAGGTCAGCGTTCCCAGGCGGGGGAGATTGTCCTCCAGCCGATGTTTGAGGTCTTCGTTGATAAAAAAGGCGGCGTCGGCGAAACGAGCGCGAATGACCTGCTCGTTTCCGTCGGTGACGATGTCCGCGCCCTGGTCGTCGCCGTTGCGCACGACGACAAAGTGCGGCAGCAGGCCGCCGTCAGCGGTGTAGGCGGGGAAGTAGCGCTGGTGCTTCTTCATCACCGAGATGAGCACCTCACCGGGCAGTTGCAGGTGCTTTGGCTCGAAGCTGCCGCGCATGGCAGTGGGCGCTTCAACCAGGTCGGTGACCTCTTCGAGCAGCGCGTCATCGATCTTCTCCAGCGCGCCCATCTCTGATAGGATGCGCCTGACCTGTGCGGCGATCGAGGCGCAGCGCTCAGCCGGGTCGAGCAAGATGCCCTGCGATCGCAGCGCCGGGAAATAGGCGGCGGGAGCATCCAGCTCGATCGATGCTGGCGAATGGAAGCGCAAACCGCGCGTCGTTCGCCCGGAGCGAAGCCCGGCGTATTCGAACGGCACCACCGCTTCTCCCAACAGCGCGACCAGCCAGCGGATCGGCCGGGAGAAGGCTACCTGGCTGGCGTTCCAGCGGATGGGCCGGTCGAATTTGATCGCGGCGATCAACGCGGGCAGCGCTTCGCTCAGCACGTCGCGGGCCGGGCGACCGGGCTCGTGCACCGTTGCGACCGCGTAGCTGCCTCCATCAATCTCCTGCACCGCCAACTGGCTCACGTCCAGGCCGCGGCTGCGCGCAAAGCCCTCGGCGGCTTTGGTTGGCGCTCCGAGAGCGTCGAAAGCCCGCGAGGCGGGCGGGCCTTTGACCACCGTGGTGCGGTCTGGTTGGGCACCTGCCAGGTCTTTCACAAACACACCCAGGCGGCGCGGCGTGCCGAAGACATTGACCTCGCCGTGGGCCAGGCGCAGCTCATCCAGCAATGCCGGGACGCGCTCGCGCAACTGCGCCAACGCGCTTTCCAGGTCTCCGGCGGGCAATTCTTCCGTGCCGATTTCCAAAAGAAAGTCGACGAGGGATGGGCCGGTAAGGACTGGCTCGGTGGCTGATGAAGGGGATGGTGAGCGCGTTGTCTGGTCGCTCGCTGACCTTTCTTCCAACCACGGAAACTCCATCCGCTGGCGCTGCTCCAGGAAGGCTACCGCCACGCGCCGGGCGAGATCGCGCATGCGGGCAAAGATGGCCTGGCGCTCGGTCACGCCGACGGCGCCGCGGGTGTCGAGGATGTTGAAGGTGTGCGAGCATTTCAGCACGTAATCATGGGCTGGAAGCACCAAACCCATCTCGAGGGCGGTGTTGGCTTCGGCCTCAAACAGATCGTACATCTGGCGCAGCCGCTCAACGTTGGCGACCTCGAAGTAGTAGCGGCTGTGTTCCTGCTCGCCTTGCAGGTTCACGTCGCCATAGGTGCGGTCTGGGCTCCATTGGATGTCGCGGAAGTTGCGCACGCGCTGCAATCCCATGGCGATGCGCTCCAGCCCGTAAGTAATCTCCACCGAAACCGGGTCGAGGGCGAATCCGCCGGCCTGCTGGAAGTAGGTGAATTGGGTGATCTCTTGCCCGTCCAGCCACACTTCCCAGCCCAGCCCCCATGCGCCGAGTGCCGGAGACTCCCAGTTATCTTCCACGAAGCGGATATCGTGCTCGCGGGGATCGATTCCCAGCGCTTCCAGCGACTGAAGGTAGAGTTCCTGCGGGTTGCCAGGATCGGGCTTTAAGATGACCTGGAACTGGTAATGCTGCTGCAGCCGGTTGGGATTTTCGCCGTAGCGACCATCATCCGGGCGGATGGAAGGCTCAACGTAGGCCACGTTCCACGGCTCGGGACCCAGCACCCGAAGATAGGTTGCCGGGTTGTAAGTCCCTGCGCCGACCTGGGTGTAATAAGGCTGCCAGATGATGCAACCCTGCTTCGCCCAGAAGTCTTGCAGGGTGAGAATGATTTGCTGGAATGTCAATGGTCGATCCATGCTGTCTCCGCGATCCGATGCGACGCTGTGTGTAAACGAGTGTTGCGAATCATAACCGATTTTGCCTCATCCCCTCAGGAAAGGCCGCCAAATTATAGCATCGAATTGCAGTGCAAGAATCGGATAGAATTACTCTCCATATGGGCGTATGATGGACGCATGGAAACGATCATGGACTATAAACCTGTTACCGATGGATTGGATGAGGATGCCTGCTGGCAGGCGGTGCAGAACCGCGACGAGGAGCAGGATGGGCGCTTCGTCTACGCGGTGCGCTCGACCGGCATTTTCTGCCGCCCCTCATGTTCCTCTCGCCGGCCGAAGCGCGTCAACGTGCTATTCTTTGAGACTGCGCAAATGGCGCAGGCAGCCGGTTACCGCGCCTGCAAGCGTTGCCGCCCACTGGATCAGCTCAGGCCCGACGCGCGGATCGACCTGGTCGAGCAGGCCTGCCAGGCAATCCTGGCGCAGCTCGATCGACCGCTTTCGTTAGCGGCATTGGCGGACCGGCTGCACGTCAGTCCCACGTATCTTCACCGGGTATTTAAGGCGGTCACCGGCCTGACCCCACGCCAGTATCTGGCGGGTAAGCGCGCCGAGAGCCTGAAGGCGCAATTGCGCAACGGTTCGAGCGTCACAACCGCGCTGTATGAAGCCGGCTATTCCTCGACCAGCCGGATCTACGAAGTGTCGAGCCGCAGGTTAGGGATGACCCCAGGGAAGTACCGCCAGGGGGGTGCGGGAATGGAGATCCGCTTTACGGTTGTCGGCAGCCCTCTTGGTCACCTCTTGATCGCCGCAACCGCCCAGGGTATCTGCGCGGTGCGCTTCGGCGACACCGAGCAGGAGCTGCTCGACGAGTTGCGCGGCGAATTTCCGCGTGCGTCGCTGGCGCGCGACGAAAGTGCATTGCATGGTTGGACAGAGACGCTGGTCGCTTACCTCGCTGGCGGCAAGGTCCAGCTCAACCTGCCGTTGGACCTGCGCGCTACGGCTTTCCAGTTGCGCGTGTGGGAAGCCTTGCGCCGCATCCCGTACGGCGAAACGCGCTCCTACGCCGAGGTGGCTGAGGCAATCGGTGAGCCCAAAGCGGTTCGTGCGGTTGCCAACGCCTGTGCCGCCAACCCTGCGGCGTTGGTCACGCCCTGCCACCGCGTGGTTCGCCTGGATGGCGGCCTGGGCGGCTACCGCTGGGGGGTGGAGCGGAAACAGGCCTTGCTCGAGCGCGAGCGGGCCGGCAGTTAACGTTGCCGATTTTACGCCGGTAGGCAAGGCTCCGCGTTGCTCTACCGGCGTTTGCTTATTTTCAGGGATTCTTTATGTCTACCAAAGATTGGATTCGCTTCTGGGTACTCGGCCTCATCTGGGGTACATCCTTTTTGTGGATCAAGATTGCTGTCGGCGAGGTGAGCCCCTTCGTGCTGGTCGGTTTTCGCACCCTGTTTGGAGTGCTTGGGCTGCTGGTTGTTTTGTGGTTCACGCGCCAGGCAGGCCCGCCTCGCGCCGAGTTGCGCCAGCAAGCCGGGGTCTTCGCCGTGGCCGGGTTAATCAATGTGGCTTTGCCGTTTGTGCTCATCTCCTGGGGCGAACAGCACATTTCATCTGGGCTGGCGTCGATCCTCAACAGCACCGTGCCTTTGTTCACCTTTGTGATCAGCGCCTTGATCCTGCGCGACGAGCCGGTGAAGGGCGGCCGGGTGCTGGGGCTGCTGGTGGGTTTTGCCGGGGTGGTCGTGCTGTTCTGGCCGGAGCTGGCCAACGGCAAGATGGATTCCGGGTTGCTTGGGCAGCTTGCCATGCTTGTGGCGGCCTTGTGCTATGCCGCGGGAATCATCTATGTGCGCCACAAGGGCCAGCGAGTCGGGCCTCAGATGCAATCCTTGCTGCAACTGACCGCCGCGACAACCATGATGTGGGCCCTCACCTTGATCGTTGAGCGACCGGTGCGTCTGCCGGTTCTGCCAGTCACCTGGATCGCCTTACTGTGGCTGGGGCTGCTCGGCTCGTGCGTGGCTTACATCCTCTACTTTGGCTTGCTGAAAACGATCGGGTCGACCCGCACCACCATGGTGACCTACATCCCCCCGCTGGTAGGGGTGGTGCTGGGGGCGTTATTCTTACAGGAAAGCTTCACCTGGCAGGCGCTGGTGGGCGGGGCGATGATCCTCTCGGGGATCGTGGTGGTCAACCGGAAGTGATCACCCCTGTTCTCCGATCTTTTTGAGGTCGGCGGCCAGTCGCTTGCAAGACGTGTTGAGCATTTCCAGGTCGGTGGAACAGGCCAGCAGGTTCATGCCGCGCGGACGCCAGGCGGCGATCCAATCCAAGCCGGCGTGGATACCGGTGAACATCCCGCGCGCCTGGGCCGCCTCGAACACCCGCCCAATCGCCTGCTGCATCTGAGGGTCGTCGACCGCTTTGCTTGCCCCCAGGGAGAGCGACAGGTCATTGGGACCGATCACCACCCCGTCCACGCCCGGCACGTCGAGCAAGGCGTCGATGTCCTCGACGGCCTCCTTGCGCTCGATTTGCAGGATGACCAGGTTTTCCCGGTTCATGAAACGGGTGAACTCCCAGGGGTCGGCGGGTTGAAATTCGTTGTGCCCCTTGGTCGCAGACAGGCCGCGCTTGCCCTCGGGTGGGAAGCGCACGCTGCGCACCAAATTCTCTACCTGTTCGCGGGTCTCGATGCGCGGCACCATCACGCCCTCGGCGCCGGCGTCCAGCACGCGGGCGATGAGATGATATTCTCCGTCGGGGACGCGCACCAGGGGGGTGAGCCCCGCCAGGCGAAGCGCCTGGATGACGTTGGCGGTCGACTCGAGGTCGAAGCGCCCGTGCTCCATGTCGATGAAGGCGAAGTCGAAGCCTGCCTGGGCGAGGATGATGGCGATCGCCGGGGAGCGGACCTCCTGTATCATCATCCCGGTGGCAAAACGGCCGGATTGCAGCATGGCGCGTAGCCGGTTTAGGCGCATAAAATCCTCCTGGGTGGTTAGCTGTCGACCAAAGATTTTATTGGATGGAAGAGAATCGATTGGTTCTATCCTTCATTGTACGCGAAACCGGGCGCGCGACCGGTTTCATTCTATAATTAAGCAAACCATGCCGCGCCTTTCTGTAGATGATTTGCTGGACAGCTCACGTTTCCAGCTTCTGGATACGCTCCACCACCTGGACCTGGCGCCGTTCCTGGTGGCTTATTACCTCAAGCGCAGCAACCGCGTGGTTGCCTCGCACTACGTGGGGATGGCGCTGTTCCTCTGTGGGGCTATTTGGGCAGGGGTGGCGGCCGGGATGAGCGCGTCTGCCTGGTGGGTGCAGAGCGGCGGCGTGGTGCTGGCCTGGCTGGTCTTGATCCCAATTCACGAGGGGCTGCACGCGCTGGTCTACCGGCTGCTGGGCGCGCGCGACATCCGTTTTGGCTTTTCGCTGCGCAACCTGTACGCCTACGCCATTGCCCACCTTTTCGTCGTCGACCGGCGAGAGTTCACCTGGCTGGCGCTGGCGCCAACCCTGGCGATCAACGGCGGGCTGCTCATCCTGACCGGGCTTTCTGAGCCGCTGAGATTCTTTGCGCTGGCGCTCTCCCTGCTGCATTTCAGCTCGGCCGCCGGCGATTGGGCGATGCTCTCTTACCTGTGGGAGAAGCGTGCTCACCCCGTGTTCACCTACGACGATGCCGCCACACAGTCCAGCTTCTTCTACCGTAGAATCGAACCAACCCTGGAGTGATCGATGCAAACTAATCCACCCCTTGTCCCGGGCCGCCTTCCCGATTTCAACAACCTGCTGGCTGTCCTGGAACGCCGCTGCCCCGACCGACCGACCCTGTTCGAATTCTTTCTCAACGACCGGCTGCACCAGGCCTTGACCGGGATTGCCACGGTCGGGCTGCACTCGGACCTGGAGATCAACCTGCAAAAGATGTGGGCTTTCCGCAACGCCGGTTACGATTACTACGATGTGCAGCTTCCCGGGTTTGGATTCCCGGCCGGAGAGGTGGCGCACCAGCGCACGGTCTCCCAGAACGAGGGCGCGGTGATTCGGGACCGGCGGTCGTTCGAGCAGTACGCCTGGCTCGATCCAGAGGCGGCGGATTGGGCGCTGCTCGACCAGTTAGAGGCCCGTTTGCCCGCCGGGATGAAGCTGATCGTTTACGGACCGAGCGGGGTGCTAGAGAACGCGATCAACCTGGTGGGTTACGAGGCGCTGTGCATATTGATCGCCGATGACCCGGCGCTGGCGACGGATATCTTTGGCGAGATCGGCAGCCGGTTGGAACGCTACTACCAGATCGCCGCGCGCCACCCGGCGGTGGGGGCCTGCATCTCCAACGACGATTGGGGCTTTCGCACCCAAACACTTTTCTCACCGGCGGGTATGCGCAAGCATATCTTTCCCTGGCACAAGCGCATCGCACAGGCCATCCATGCCGGAGGGAAGCCGGCTATCTTGCATTCGTGCGGGCATTTCGAGCGCATCATCGACGATGTGATCGACGACATGGGCTATGACGCGCGCCATTCCTACGAAGATAATATCCTGCCGGTCGAAGAGGCCTACGAGCGGTACCACCGGCGCATCGCCATTTTGGGCGGCATCGATGTGGATTTCGTCTGCCGGTCAGAGCCTGTCGCGGTGTACGCGCGCAGCAAGGCGATGCTGGAACGGGCGGAGGGTCGGGGGGCGTACGCGTTGGGCACGGGCAACTCGGTGCCCGATTACGTCCCGGATGAAGGTTACTTCGCCATGATCCGCGCCGCGCTCGAATAGAGGCTTAAACCACCAGGACACCAAGAACACCAAGATAGCGTGTGGAATTTATACAGAAAAATTTGAAAAATCCCAAGATTCTTAAATCCTGGTGCCTTCGTGTCTTGGTGGTTTATTTCTTCCTAGCTTTTCGCAGCCTCTATCGCCGCCTTGAACTGCTCGGCGTGCTCCGAGTCGAAGTGCCCTTCGACGATCTCCATCTCCCAGAATGCCAGGCGCCGGTAAAAGTGCTTGCGCCAGGTGGTGAAATGCTCGGGCAAGGCGGCGATCAACGCGCAAGACTCCTCCTGCGCGAGGGCTAATTCGTCCAGCAGCGCCCCAAGGCTGCCCAGGCGGGCAATCAACGCATCGATGCGCTCGGTGCTGTTCGGGCGGTATTCCAGGTAGTCTTCGATGACGTTGTCGTGGAGCATGTCCGCCACCCAGGATTGGAAGTCGCGCTCGCACAGCACAAAATGGCCGACCAGCTCCTTGACGCTCCACTCACCTTCTGCCGGGCGCTTGCCGGCCTGGTCCTCGCTGAGGCCGCTCACCACGTCGGCGATCTTCTGGTGAACCACGCGGTACTCGGCGCGAATCTGGTCGGCCAACTCGACCGGACTGGCGGGCAGCCTGGGGATCGGAAAGCTGCTCAACTCGAGCGGCACGCTGTGTTTCTCTGCCCCGCGATAGAACTCCACCAGCGGTCGATCACCGGCCTTCAACCCTCTGAGCGCCTGGTCGAACGAGCCCGGATTGGTCAGCGGGACGCCGTTCAGACTGACCAGGATGTCGTTCTTCACCAGGCCGGCGGCCTGCGCGCCGGTTCCCTCAGCGGCTCCGGCAATATAAACGCCCTCACTTACCGGAACGCCCAACTTCAAGGCGAGTTCCGCGTTGAAATTGTCCATGAAAATACCCAGCCGCGGGCGGCGGGCCTGGCGCAGGTCGATGCCGGTTTCGAGAAAAGATTGCAAATTCTCCAGCGACTCGGGCCAGGCGCGTTCAAAGGAAAGGATCGTATCGCGCCATTCGGACCCGCTGCCCAGGCGGTCGTGGTCCACCTTGACCAGCGTGTCGCCGTTCTGCTTGATAAAGCTGACCGTCACCTCCATCACCCCCGGCTCCTGCAGCGCATCCCAGGTGAAAGCCAGGTCGTGGGGCGGGTTGTACTGGGTGAAAGAGCCTGTGGCGTAATAGCCGTCGTTCCACTGCAAGAAGACGTGCCCGCCCTTGCGCCGGTCGGTGCTGGCAGCGTCACTCAGCCAGTCGCGCAACGCCGTGGGATGGGTGAAAGCGCGGAAAACCTCCTCGAGCGGGGCATGGACGGTGCGGGAAAAGGTGAGCGTGCGGGTCGTGGACATCGGAACCTCCAATTTTAACTTTTGTTCTATATTATACGGTTTCAGCGCACATGATGCAAGGAGCATTTTGGTCTGAATTGTGCTATTCCAAACACTGCCGCTTTGTCGAATGGATAATCAACCTGACTGAGCACTACTTCACATCAATTTGCGGATGATTGCTGGTATAGTAGCGCTATGAAACGCTTGTTATCTGCCTGTCGTCGCTTCTACCGGCTGCCTGTTCTGGCGTTGATTGCCCTTCTTTTCGCGTGCAACGGGCTTCAACCAAGCGTGACGCCGACACCCACCCATTCCGCTACCCCGCTGCCCACCCATACCGGCACTCCCACCTTCACCTTCACCCCCACCTGGACCTTCACGCTCACCCACACGCCGCCGCCGACGCGCACGCCTCGCCCCACCGCAACCCCCACGCCTTCCATCACCCCCACCCCCGAATTTCCCCCGGTGACGGTGAGCATGCAGGCCAACTGCCGCTATGGGCCGGGTGTTGCCTACCTGTATCGCTGGGGGCTTTACCCCGGAGACAAAGCCGACGTGCGCGGGCGCAACTGGAGCGGCACCTGGTACTGGATTCACCCGTTCAACCTGGAAGGAGCCAACTGTTGGGCTTCGGAGATCGTGTTTGAAGAGCGCATCGATATCAGCACGGTGCCGGTGGTCAACATTCCCCTCCCGCACACCACCTTTGCCGGACCGCCGGGCAACGTGCAGGCCGTGCGCGACGGCGATCGCGTGATCGTTTCCTGGGACGACGTGCCGCTGAGCGACGATAAACGGCGCGGCTACCTGATCGAGGCCATGATCTGCCAGAATGGGTTGGTGCTGCCGTTCATCGTGCACACGGATGCCAGCTCGTACACCTTTGAAGACCCGCCTGTATGCGCCGAGAAATCCAGCGGATTGCTCTATACAGCCGAGAAGCACGGTTATTCCGACCCGGTTCAGATTCCCTGGCCGTAAAGGCGGCTCATTCTTCGTCAGGTTGCTCGCGGTTGCTGTGGCGGATTTCCTCGAGGAATTCGGGCGAATTTAGCCGGCGTTCCAAATGGTAGGTGAGGTAGTGGCGCAGGATGTGCTCCATCTCGGCGCGCTGCTCGTCGTTCGGATGAGCGCGCATCGCCTCGGAGAAGGCGCTGCGCTGCAGGTGACGCATATATCGCAGGGTGTCTTTTTGAATTTTGCTCGCCGCCGGATAACGCGGTGCGCAGCGCGGGCAAACCACCCCACCTTGAAACACGTCGAAAAACTGGTCTTCGGCGCGGATCTCGTTGCCGCAACTGACGCAGCGGAACAGCTCGGGCCGAAAGCCGACCAGCTCGAGCAAGCGGATCTCGTAGTAGCGCACCGCCAGAAAAGGATCTTCCAGGGTGGAAACGCGCGCGAGAGCTTCGACGGACTGGTTGTACAGCGAGCGATTCTCGCCCTCGTCGTAGGAAAAGCGGTCGAGCAATTCGAGCACGTAGGCTCCGTAGGCGGTGCGCAGCAAATCCTCGCGCAGCGGCAGGTAGGCATCCACCGTCTCGGCCTGGGTGACGATCCAAAAGTCGCGCCCGCGCGCCAGCAACAGGCGCACGCGGGTGAAAGGCTCCAGGTGGCCCGCTTTGCGCGAGCGCAGCTTGCGCACCCCCTTGGCCACCGCCCGCAGCTTGCCGGCCTCGCGGGTGAAGAGGGCCAGCAACCGATCCGCCTCGCCCCAGTCGCTGTGGCGCAGGACGATCGCTTCTACGGTGAGGGTACGCGGGGTGGGGGGCATGGAAGGAATGAAGAATGAAGAATGAAGAATGAAGAATGAAGAATGAAGAATGTTGGGAGTTGTTATGAGTGATTCGTTATGAGATTGGTTTGTTTGGCACCTGCTCCGTTGCAATCCATTCGTCCGCCAAACGACTCTAACTCATCTCAAAAATTGAGGATTAGTTTTTAAGATATCTTCTCGTCAATCCTCACTCGAAACCCGTCACTCATCACTTCTCATTCCTCACTCACCTTCATACCAGGCTTTCGCTGGTGAATGCGCCTGGGAGCAGCTCGCGCACGCTGGTCTCTTGAGTCACGTTGCCTTTTTCATCCACGATGAAAACGAGCGTGTCGAGGCCAAACTCGGCCAGCACCTGCCGGCAAGACCCGCAAGGGGTGCCGCCGTTGGCAGTGGCGACCGCGATGGCGATGAACGAGCGCTCTCCCTCCGACACGGCTTTGAAAACAGCCGTCCGCTCGGCGCAAATACCGGATGGATAGGCGGCGTTTTCCACGTTGACGCCATCGTAGATCTTGCCCGAGGCGGTGAGCAGTGCCGCGCCGACCGCGTAATGGGAATACGGTGCATAGGCCCATTTCCGCACTTCTAAGGCCGCTTCGATCAACTGCTGGCGCTGTTCGTCGTTCAGCGTCATGGGTTTTCTCCTTGTTTCAACGGGACAAGAGTCCCGATTTGCCGCCCTCATTCATTGGCTGGCTGCAATTCCTCGATCCCATCCGTTGCAGAGGGCGTGCCAATCCGAGCGGCGCGGACGGTGCGGATCCTCCGCCCGACCACGTTCTCGATTTTGAGCTGTAGCCCGTCGATTTCCACCTTCTCTCCGCCCACCGGCACCCGCCCGACCAGCCCGTACATCAAGCCGCCGAGCGTGTCGGCGATGTCTTTGTCGATGTGGCTGCTCATGATCTCATTGAAATCGTCCAGGTCGATGCGTGCGCTGAACACGTACTCACCCGGCGCGACCGGGGTGTAGAGTTGTTCTTCGCCCTGGTCGTATTCGTCGCGGATTTCGCCGACGATTTCTTCGACGATGTCTTCCAGGGTGACCAGTCCGGCTACACCGCCGTATTCATCGACCACGATGGCGATGTGGATGCGCCGCGCCTGCATCTCGTCGAGCAGTTCGTCTACCTTCTTGGCTTCCGGCACAAAGTAAGCCGGGCGCAACATCTCGCGCAGCGCCGCCAGAGTCTGGCCCTCGCGTGGCACCAGCAGCAGGTCTTTGGCGTACAGCAAGCCAACGATGTTATCAACGGTCTCTTCGTAGACCGGCAGGCGCGAATGACCGGATTCCTTGAGCTCCTGCAGGGCGGTTTCGAGCGGGGTGTTGATTTCCATGGCGAGCATATCGATGCGCGGGACCATCACCTCGCGGCACAGGGTATCGCCAAATTGGAAGATCGAGTAGATCATGCGCCGCTCACCCTGCTCCAGTCCGCCTTCGATCTCGCCTTTGTCGACCCAGTTGCGCAGCTCATATTCGGTGACCGGGCCGAGGCGCTGCTCCAACACGGCCGGCGAACCGAGCAGGCGCACCAAAAGGGCTGATAGCGGGCTTAGCAAGGCGTCGATCACCTTTGCCGTCGGGGTCAGGCGCAACGCCCACGCCTCTGCCTTGGGGAGCAGCATGCCTTCCACCAGGTGTTCCATAAAAAGAAAAAATAGGGCGCAACCGGCCACTACGACCAATCCCAGGCCAAAGTCAGAGGCCCGGATCCACTGCACCGCGATCCAGGCGGCCATACCGCCCACCAGGAAATGGGTCAACACCACCCCCACGCGCAGCGAGCTGCGCAGGCGCGGCTTTTCGAGCAGCACCATGGTGGCCTTGACCTGGTCCGGGTATTGCTCGCCGAGCTCCATCAACGCGGGCAGGCGGGCGTTGAGCAGGCTGCCGCGGATCACGGCAAAGAGCAGGTCGAGGGCGATGAACAGGGCCAGGACGGCCCAAAATCCTTCAGGGATCACGCTGGCTCTTTCTTATGGTAGGTCCGGGCGGGAACGCCGATCACCGTTTCGTCGTCGGCTACGTCGTGGGTGACGACCGCTCCCGCGCCGGTGCGTGCTCGTTTGCCGATTTTGACCGGCGCCACCAGCATCGTGTCGCTGCCGATGAAGGCGTTCTCGCCAATTTCGGTCTTGAATTTATGCTTGCCGTCGTAATTGCAGGTGATCGTGCCTGCGCCGATGTTGGTATGGGCGCCGATCGTGGCGTCGCCGATGTAAGAGAAATGCCCCATGTGGACGCCTTCGCCCAGGTACGAGCCTTTCACCTCGCCGAAGTTGCCCATTTTGACTCCCCTGGCCAGGTGTGCGCCGGGGCGCAGGTGGCAGAAGGGCCCCATTTTCACGTCATCTTCCAGGGTCGCGCTTTCCAGGTAAGAGGCCAGCACGCGGCAGTTGTTTCCCAGGTGGCTGTCTTCGAGGATGGTGTCCGGGCCCAGGTTGCAGCCTTCGCCCACCGAGGTGCTGCCGCGCAGGTAGGTGTTGGGCCACAGGGTGGTGTCCATGCCGATGGTCACGCCCGGCTCGATGTAGGTGGTGGATGGGTCGACGATGGTCACGCCCGCCAGCATCCAGCGCTGGTTGATGCGCCTGCGCAGCACGCCCTCGGCTTCGGCCAGGTGCACGCGGGTATTGATCCCGATCGCTTCGTCCGGGTCGGCGGTCTGGTGTGCCAGCACGGGCAGGCCGTCTTGCACGGCGACCTCGACCAGGTCGGTCAGGTAATACTCTCCCTTGGGCGAGACGCGCACGCGGCGCAGCGCCGGCCACAGCCAGTCCGCGCGGAAGCAGTAAGCCCCCACGTTGAGCTCGCGCACCGCCAGCTCGGCAGGGGTGGCGACGGCCTCCTCAACGATGGCGCGCACCGAGCCGTCGGAGTGGCGCAGCACCCGCCCGAAGCCGTGCGGGTCGCTCAATTCGACGGTCAGCAAGCTGAACGGGCCGGGGTTGGCCTGCTGCATGTCGACCAACCGGCGCAGCGTCTCTGGGCGCAGCAGCGGCATGTCGCCGTAGGTGACCAGGATCAGCTCGCTTTCACCTTTCACCAGCTCCTCCGCCGCCTGCAGCGCGTGGGCTGTGCCGAGCTGCTGCTCCTGGACGGCGAAGCGGGCCGAATCGCCCACCGCGTCGCGCACCGCCTCTTCGCCGTGACCGACCACCAGCACCGGCGCGGCGTCGCCCAGGCCGGCGACCAGCTCCAGCGCGTGCAGCACGAGCGCTTTGCCTGCCAGCGGGTGGAGCATTTTGGGCAGCCGCGAGCGCATGCGGGTGCCCTGGCCGGCGGCTAAGAGGATGGGTGTCAGGCGCATAGGGGGTGTCTCCTTCATTTGTAAAAAAGATTGTCTTCTTATTATATTTTATTTTGAGCGGCATCTCGCACCGTGCCGCTCGAGACGAAAAAAGGACGGGGTCGCCGTCCTTTTGGTCCAAGAGCTGGGGCGCCTGGACTCGAACCAAGATCCACAGATCCAAAGTCTGGTGTGCTGCCGTTGCACCACGCCCCAATGCGCGCCGGGTAGGGGTTATTTTAACATACTATCTTGTTGCAGGATAGATTGCTATATAATTTTATGAATGAAAAATTCGTGATGGCCAAAAGCTGATGAAACAAGTAGTAATCGAGAATCCAATCCTGAATTCGCCCTATGCTGAGCCTCGACGCCACTTTCGCTTTTCGGAATATGGAATCACCGATGAGATCATCGAATCTCGCCGGATCAGTTCCTATTTCGTTCCCATTCCTCAACCACGCAAGAAGAATCCCAAACAGCTCTCTTTCGATACAGAATGGACGGCAGACCGGCTTGAGGAGAATAAGTTCATCAATCACGTTCGTGAACAGGTATCCATCTGGCGGCAGGGGAAATATCTGGGCGTTACCAACGTCACGCGCCGCCTGCTGGAGTATTGGACCAACCCTCAGCGTGAGCACAAGCTGTTCTTTTGCCAGATCGAAGCACTGGAAACCGCGATTTATATCACCGAAGTGGCCGGGAAGTATGGCGATGCCTGGATCGAAAACAGCCTGAGAGAAGCCAACCAGGAAGCCAACCCTTTGCTTTATCGCATGGCATTTAAGATGGCCACTGGCAGCGGCAAGACCCTGGTGATTGCCATGCTGATCATCTGGCAGACGCTGAACAAACTCGCCAATCCGCAAGACGGCCGCTTTTCGGACGCCTTTCTGATCTGCACACCCGGCATCACCATTCGTGACCGGCTTCGCGTTCTGCTACCCTCTGACCCGAACAACTATTACCGCCAGCATGACCTGGTTCCGGTGGACCTGTCTCCGGAACTGGGAAAAGCCAAAATGGTTATTACGAATTTCCACGCTTTCATGCTGCATGAGCGCATTGCTGCAG
>JARKOV010000159.1 GCA_029975965.1 Anaerolinea sp.
AGACGATCTAATAGTATAACTAACTGATTATTAAGGCATATTAGTTGCTTCGACAATAAAATGACTCCGCACTGAAAATGGTAAAAGGGCCTTGCTGAATGTAGGGCGACTGTTTCTGGCAATAGCAGGTCTTGGTGAGTGATCGATTCCAGTCCCCCCAACCTCAATGCACAATCTGCGCAAGAAACGCCTTAGCCCTCTCACTCTTCGGCGCCCCAAAAAACTCCTCAGGCGGCGCGTCTTCAACGATGCGCCCCCCCTCCAAAAACAACACCCGCTCCGCCACCTGCCGCGCAAACCCCATCTCATGGGTCACGCACAACATGGTCATCCCACTCCCCGCCAGCTTCACCATCACATCCAACACCTCACTCACCATCTCCGGGTCCAGCGCCGAGGTCGGTTCATCAAACAACATAATCTTCGGCTCCATGCACAACGCCCGGGCAATCGCCACGCGCTGTTGCTGCCCGCCAGAAAGCTGGCTCGGATACTTATCCGCCTGATTCTCAATCCCCACTTTGGCCAGAAACCCCCGCGCCAGTTCTTCAGCCTTTTTCCGCGATAACCCGCGCACGGTCATCGGTGCCAGGGTGCAGTTATCCAGCACGCTCATGTGCGGGAACAGGTTGAAGTGCTGGAACACCATGCCCACTTGGCTGCGCACCTGGGCGGCTTCGCGGGTGTTTTGCGAGAGGTCGGTGCGGTCCACCAGGATGCGACCTTTTTCGGCGATTTCCAGGCGGTTGATGCAGCGGATCAGGGTGGATTTGCCGGAGCCGGAAGGCCCGCAGAGGACGATGCGTTCGCCCTGGCGCACCTTGAGGTCGATGTCGTGCAATACGTGGAAGGCGCCGTAGAACTTGTTCAGCCCGGCAATATCGATCACCACTTCACGCGGATCGACGGCGGGGTGAACGGGCGCTTGGGAGGCGGCGGGAAGCGGGGCGGTCTGGGTCTGCATGGCGGTTCTCCGTCGGTCAGTTGAAGCGCTCGGCGCGG
>JARKOV010000167.1 GCA_029975965.1 Anaerolinea sp.
GAGGGGCTGGCCGGGCAGATCTGGCAGGAATTGTTCGAGCAATTCCTGCCCGCCATGGATGGGGACGATTTCATTGGCGCCCAAAATTACACCCGCATGCGCGTTGGCCCGGATGGACCGCTGCCAAACGAAGCGGGCGTCGAGTTGACCCAGATGAATTACGAGTATTACCCCGAGGCGCTGGAAGGCGTCATCCGCCGGGTCGCCCAGGCTGGCAAGCCGGTGATCGTCACCGAAAACGGCCTCTCAAGCGAGGATGACACGCGGCGGGTGGAGTTTATCCGCCGGGCGCTGCAAGGTGTGGAGCGCTGCCTGACAGACGGGGTGGATGTGCGCGGCTATATGTATTGGTCTGCTTTGGATAATTTCGAGTGGATGATGGGTTATCGTCCCAAGTTTGGCTTGATCGCAGTCGACCGGCGCACCCAGCAGCGAACGGTGAAAGAGAGCGCGCGTTTCCTCGGGCGCATCGCTCGCAGCGGTCAGATCGTGGATTAAGCGGACCGGGCAGTCAATCGTCGAACGGAGGAGCGCATGCTGAGTAGCTTCACAACGGTGGATTATTTTTTCCTCTTCTGTGCCGTGGTCGGTGGCTTGCTCTTTCTCGTGCGCCTGGGGTTTGGCCTTTTTGGCGGCGACGCAGGGGATTTTGGCGGCGACGCGGGTCAGGGTCTCGAACATCCCGCCGGCGACCTTTCGGGCGACCATCCGGGTGACGCCGGCTTCAAATTGTTTTCGATCCAGGGCATCACCGGATTCTTCATCATGTTTGGATTGGTCGGGCTGGCCCTTTCCCGCGCGGGAAGCCAGGTGTTTTGGTCCGCGGCAGGCGGGGTACTCGCCGGGGCGGTGACGATGCTGCTCATCGCCTGGATCTTTTATTCCATGCAGCGCCTGCAGTCGGATGGCACGCTGCGTATCTCCAACGCCATCGGCAAAGATGGCATCGTTTACCTGACGATCCCAGAAAACGGCACCGGCCAGATCAGCCTGGTCGTCCAGGGCAGGTTGCACCAGTTCGACGCGGTTTCCAGCGACGGGCGGCGGATCCAAACTGGGGATAAGGTGCACGTGGTCCGGGTTGTCAGCAGCAGCGTGCTGGTGGTCGAGCCGCTGGACCCAACACACACATAAGGAGCACCTATGGACCTTTCATCTTTTATCGGCCTGATCGCGCTGGCGGCCTTCATCGTCCTGCTATTCTCGACGGTGATGTACTTCATCGGGCGCTATAAGCGCTGCCCGTCGGATAAAATTCTGGTGATCTACGGCAAAGTCGAGGCAGGCAAGTCCAGCCGCTGTCTGCACGGCGGCGGGTCGATCGTCTGGCCGATTATCCAGAACTATTCGTATCTCAGCTTGACCCCGATGACGATCAATATCCCGCTCCAGGGGGCGCTTTCGATGCAGAACATCCGCATCAACGTACCCTCGACTTTTACGGTGGGCATCAGCACGCAGCCGGAGATTATGACCAACGCCGCCGAACGCCTGCTCGAGCTGCAGCAGAAGCAAATCGAGGATATGGCAAAAGAGATCATCTTTGGTCAACTGCGTCTCACGGTTGCCTCGCTGACCATCGAACAGATCAACCAGGATCGTGAAAGCTTTCTCGAAGCGGTGCGCAAGAACGTGGAGCCCGAGCTGAACAAGATCGGGCTGTACCTGATCAACGTCAACATCACCGACATCACCGATGAGTCAGACTACATCGACAGCATCGGCAAGAAAGCCGCTTCTGAGGCGATCAACAAGGCCCGGGTAGATGTTGCCATCCAGGAGAAATCGGGGGCGATCGGCGAGGCGGAAGCCAACCGCGAGCGCGAAATCCGGGTCGCCGAAAATCTGGCGGAAGCCGAAAAAGGCCGCAAGTCAGCCATGTCTAACCAGCGTATCTTCGTCCAGGAACGCGAAGCGGAAGCAGTGGACGGCGAAAACCGCTCGAAAGCCAACATCGCCGGTTACAATGCGCAACTGGCGGTGAAAGAGGCGGAGGCCCAGCGCCAGGCGGAAGTCGCCCGCCGTGAGGCGGAGGTCGAGATCCAGAAGGCGCAATACCGGGCGGAGCTCGAGCGCCTCAACGCGCAAGAAGTGGTGCAGAAAGAGATTGACAAGCGTAAGATCGAAATCGCCGCCGAAGCCGAGGCGGAACGCATCCGGCGCGAAGCGCGCGGTGAAGCCGACGGCATTTTGATGCGTTACATGGCCGAGGCCGAGGGCACAAAAAAGCTTCTGGAGGCCAAAGCGTCGGGGTATGCAAGGCTGGTGGAATCGACCCGCGGTGATGCGAAAGCGGCAGCCACCTTGCTGATGATCGAGAAGATGCAGGAGCTGGTGCAGTTGCAGGTCGAGGCGATCAGTCGCCTGAAGATTGACAAAGTAACTGTGTGGGATTCGGGCTCCGGTGGCAATTCGTCAACGGCCAACTTCGTATCGAGCCTGATCAAGAGCATCCCGCCGCTGCAAGATGTGGCAGGGATGGTCGGCGTCGAGTTGCCGGATTACCTCGGCAAGATGAAGGACTCTGCCATCCCTGCGGCACCTGCGATGGAGCCTGAAGGGGAGAAGTAAACCAATCGCCTCTAATTTCATCCGGGAATGAGGAAATTATTCCATTCATTCCCGGATGATTGTTGTAACCGCCCACGAGTCATGCTATATTGTTCTTAGAATATTTTTCACGTTTGAGCGGCAGGACGATCAGGGCGGTGGAACGATGATGCGCCGGATGATTGTGCTCTATTCCCGCCCGGTGAGGGGTGGGAATTTGCTTTAAAACCGATTGCATTGGGAGGTGCGTATGGCTGTGATCACGATTTCTCGCCAGTATGGCAGTGGGGGGAATGAGATCGCTGACCGGTTGTGTGAGGCATTGGGATATCGCCGGTTCGACAAGCGGCTTTTGGCCCAGGCGGCGGTGGATGCGGGGCTGTCTGCACAGGAGGTCATCGATTATACCGAGGAAAACTACCGGGTGAAGAATTTCATCGAGCGGCTGACCAATCGTTCCATCCCGGTAGCAACGGTCAGCATCTGGAAAGAGGATGCCACCGGCGCGCGCAGCCCGGAAAGCGTGATCCTCAGCGACGATACGGCGCTGGGATTGGTGCGCAAGGCGGTGCTGGCGGCTTACGAAGTGGGCAACATGGTCATCGTGGGGCGTGGCGGGCAAATGATCCTCAAAGATTATCCAGACGTGCTGCACGTGCGCATCGAAGCGCCGATGGAAGATCGCATCCAGCGGGTGAAAGAGCGCATGAAGGACGAGCAGAAGCTTTTCCGGGCAGACATCACCCTGCGGCGAGAGGCGCAAGACCAGATTGTGACCCGCGATTACGCCTCTGCCGATTACATCAAGCAGTACTACGGGGTTAACTGGGCCGACCCGCTCCTGTACCACCTGGTGCTCAACACCGGGCGCTTGAGCATCGACCAGGCGGTGCAGACGATCGTGAGCCTGGTGGGTACGCTGCAAAAAGAGGAGGTTTGACGGATTAGATAAGCAAAGCGAGCGGGATCGCGTCCCGCTCGCTTTGGATTTAAGAGATCATCCCACCAATACGTCGATGACCAGCGCCAGAAAGAGGAACGCCAGGTACATGCTGGAAGCGCGGTACATCGTCCAGGCGTTTTTGTTTCCACCTGCCCGGAGAACCCGCCAGGCGACCAGCACCAACCAGGCGCCCAAAACCACGGCGGACACCAGGTACACGCTGCCGGCCAGCTTGAGCAACGGCATCAGCAGGGTCAGTCCAACCAGCTCGAGGGTGTAAATAAAGACCTGTTTGCGAGTTTCGACCTCACCGCGCACGACCGGCAACATGGGTACCTTGCCGCGCGCGTAATCGCTGCGACGCACGAGCGCCAGCGCCCAAAAGTGGGGTGGGGTCCAGAAGAAAATAATGGCGAACAGGAACAGCGAAGGAATGTTCAGGCTCCCGGTGGCGGCAGCCCAACCCACCAGCGGCGGAATCGCCCCTGCGCCGCCGCCAATGACGATGTTCTGAACGGTGGCATGTTTGAGCCATACGCTATAGAGCAGCACATAGTAAATCATCCCGGCCAGAGAGAGCAAGGCGGCGAGCAGATTGACGAACCCGGCCAGCAAGAAAAAGGAGGCCAATACGGCTCCGGTGCCATACGCCAGGCCTTCGGCCGGCATCATCCGTCCGGAGGGCAATGGGCGTTTGGCGGTGCGCTGCATGGCTTTATCGGTCTCGCGGTCGATGTACTGGTTCAGCGCACTGGATCCGCCGGCAGCCAGCGCTCCACCCAACAACGTCCAGAAGGTCAATGGCAGAGAGGGAAGGCTTTTCCCGCCCACGACCATGCCGGCGTAGGTGGTGACGAGCAGAAGCAAGACGATGACCGGTTTATTGAGCAGGATGAAATCCTTTAGGCGCATCCGGAACGGCAAGGGTTCGGCTGCCTCGATGGATTCCTCTTCTGCGCCGCGCGGGCTGAGCGCGGAGGCGGTCGTGGCAAGAATTTGCACCGACCACAGAGCGGCCGCCGAAACGGCGTGCAAGATGACCAGGTCGGCGGGAAAACCGCGCAACACCTTGAGCGCGCTCAAGACCACCTGCCCACCGATGAGCACAAAGGCCGCCGTTGCAGCGGTCAGCTCAACCGGGCGGCTGCGTTGCGAGCGCCATGCGCGCAAGAACTGAGCGGTCACCAACGCCAGGGCAATCATGGTGACAGCCCGGTGACCGATCGCCAGCCACCCCATGGAGGAAGTGGGATCGCAGAGCGGCCAGTCTGGGCAGGCAGAGCCTGCGTTGAAAGCCGTGACCAGCGATCCGCTGACCATCAAGGCCAGCAGGGTCAGGGTCGTCCATGCGGATAACCGGGCGAACGGGGTGCGCAATGCGAAGCGAGCCTTCACTTCCGGGTGGCGCCAGCGCAAGAAAGCGATCCGGGTGGCTGCCGATAGCAAGGCGAGGGTGAGCATCGCCAGCCAGGTGTGCATTGGAAAAGCGGAGGTGAACCGCTCCGTCATCCCCAGTGAGATCAAGGCGCCGAGGACAACTTCACCCAGCATTCCCGCTGCAGCGGCCAGAACCAGCCACAGAACGGCTTTCTCGTGCCGCAGGCGAAACGCGGCTACCATCGCCGAAGCCCACACCGCGAGGGCTGCCAGCCCAGCCAATCCGCGGTGGATCACCTGCAAACGAGCCTGGTCGCTTCCCGGCAATCTGAAGCTGCCGAAACAGGTGGGCCAATCGGGACAGGCCTGGGCGGCATGACCGGTGCGGACCAGTGTGCCCATCACCATCAACAGGAAAGTGAAAAGAACGGCAGCCAGGAGCAGGTAGCGGAAGCGATTAAGGACGGGTTTGGCGGTGGTGAAGTTGTCTGCGGACATAGAAGGGGTATCCTGCGAGCAAAATGAGGGCGAATGCAAACCACTGGAGCGCGTAGCTCATGTGCGATCCTTCGCTCAGGTCGACAGATGGAAGGCTGCGCTGCGTCAGCGAACCGGGTTCAGGCGCGGCGATCAGGTAAAGCGGCAAAAGCGGCCGGTTGAGTTGCAGACCGATCCGTCCCAGGTTGACCCAGTTCCACGCATCCAGGCGAGCCTGTCCGGGGGTCAGGGCGGGGTCGGTCAGTCCGCCGAACCTTGGCTCTGGCTGCGCTGGCATCAGGCGACCGGTGACGTGGACGCGACCCGCCTGCTGGTATTCTGCCCGGCGTTCGACGCTTCCGTCATCCAAAGGGATCCAACCGCGGTCGACCAGAACCAGCCGGTCACTGCCGTCGATGCGCAACGGGGTGAGCAGGTGGTAGCCGGGGCGGTCTTCCCAGGCCTGGTTGCGCAGCAAAACCTCGCCCGAATAATCATATTCGCCTGTGACGACGGCGTCTCGGTAGACTTCCTGGCTCAGGTCAGCCAGCAAAGGCTGGTTGAGATCGAGAGGCGGCAACTGCATGGCGCGGGTATACTGGCGGTTAATCGTGCGGCGCTGATCGAGCCGGTCTAGTTGCCAGATTCCCAGGCGAACCATAACGGCCGCAGCCAGCAAGACCAGCAGCGTGGTGAGCAGCCAGCGCGGCGTGAAAAAAGCGCGCGCGGCGGTGCGAGCGGGATAGGTGTTGGCTCGGGCGCTCATGCAGCAGGTTCTGCGGGTTTTTCTTCACGCGGCTTGAGCGGGAAGACAAGGAAGGAGTAGACCGACAGCATCACGCCGGATGGCAACCCCATTGCCAGAATGCCCTGGATGCGGGTGGCAACGGTCAGGGCGGGGAGAACCTCGATGCCCATCACCTTCGAGGCCTGGAAAGAACAGTCGTAGGTGTATTGGTTGGCGGTGCCCAGTTCCAGCACACCGCTGGTCTGTGGTGGAACCCAAACCGGGCCAAGCTGGTGGCTGACGTCGTCTTCGTTCTTCACCACCAACAGGTCTCCCTCGACGAAGGTCATATTGGCGGGGATCGAATAAATCTCCTGGCCGGCAGCGATGCGCCCGGCTGCCCCCTGGGGGATGACAATCTCTATGCGCCGGGTGGTGTCGCGGGTCTCTGGGTTTTTCAGCAGCAGGTAGGAACCCTCGCTGATCAACCAGGCGCCCAGCATACCGACGGCGAAGGAGATCGCGATTCGCAGGAGGAAGGATCTCGAGAGATTCATCTTAATGCTTCAATATGTAGCGGACGTCGGCCAGCAGGTCTTCCACCGGAGTGCCGAACGCGTAGGTCGCGCGCAGATTGCCTTGCGGGTCGATCAGGTAGATGCGCGCCGTGTGGTCGACAAGGTATTGGCCGCCCTCTTTCGCGGGTTGCTCGGTGCGCGAAACCCAGTAAGCCTGCCAGACAGATTCGAGCTCTGCCTGGCTGCCGGTGAGCCCAACGATACGCGCATCAAAGGCGGCCGTGTACGCAGCCAGCTTTTCGGGCGTGTCGCGCTTTGGGTCCACCGTGATAAAGACGGGTTGGACCTGATCGGCGCTTCGGTCGAGGGCTTTCATGACCTGCTTGATCTCACCCAGGGTGGCCGGGCAGACGTCTGGGCAGTAGGTGTAACCGAAGAACACGATCACCGCCTTGCCCTGCTGCTCGCTCAGGCGGAAATCGCCCAGGGCGATCTCGGGAGCCGGGATGGGTGGCTCGATCGCCGAGCCGCGCAACCGGTATGGCTGCGCCATGGCGACAACGAGCACCATGAGCAGACCGGCAACCAGACCGATCGCGGGCAGCAGCAACGACTTTTTCATGGTTAGATGGCCGTTCCAATCAAGTAGAGGGCGGGATAGAAGAAAATCCACACCACATCGACGAAGTGCCAGTAGTTGGCTGCGGCTTCGACCGCCCAATGGCGCTCCGCGGTGTAGTGACCCCGCAGGCCGTTGCGCAAGATCACCGCCAGGAAAATGATCCCGGTCAGAACATGGAATGCATGCATGCCGGTCATCATATAGAACACCGCGCCCTGGGCGTCATCGCCTGGACCAAAGTGAGCCAGTTGCCACTCGACGCCTACCACGCCGACCAGGAAGGCGATTCCAAGCAGCATGGTGAGCAAGGTGTTGGTGATAAAGCCCTTGCGATTGCCCCTGGAAATTTGCACTTCGGCGCGGTTCATGAAGAAGCTGGAAACCAGTAACACCGAAGTGACGATGAGACCGACGAATTGCTCCAGATCGGGGCGGCGATTGCCGAGCAAGTAGAACCGCGACACCAGCAGTCCGGCAAACATGAAGGTGTCGGAAACAATGAACAGCCACAATCCGATGCGGTTTGTGCGCAGTTTATGCGCGTAGTTATGAATGGCTTGTGCAACCGGCGCGTGCGCGGTCATCAATGACCTCCTTCGTCGCTGAATGCCCTTTTCAGGTGCATGAAGTACCACAAGACCAGGCCGGCTTTGACCAGGGCGACCAGCCAGAGAAATGCGACTGGCAATTCCTGTGTTCCGATGACGTATTCGACGACCGTCAGCACCGCGAGGGCGATGAACACCAGCACGCCGCGCCGCAGTCCATCCTGTTTTGGGGAAGCTTGATTATTTTCCATGTTAATTCCTTCCGTTCAATCAGCCGGCTGAGCGGCCGAGGCTCCGGGTTTTTCGATCTTCACATAACCGGGCGCGTTCTCAAGGCCGTAATCATACGGATCACCGGTCACGACCACCTCGCCCGCGTAATTGTGGGCAGGCGTGGGGGAGGGGATTTGCCACTCGGGGGAGCGCGATTCCCAGACGTTGCCCTCGGCCACCTCGCCCCGTTTGGCGCTGCGGAACATGTTGATCAGCAGGATCAGCACCGAGATAGCGACGGCAAACCCGGCGATGGTGATGATGATGTTGGGGATCTCGAAGTTCAGCGCGGGATCGTAGTCGGCGATGCGACGGCGCATCCCAAGCAGCCCGATGCGCATCTGGCCCAGCGACATCACCATGAAGCCGATGAAGAGCAGCCAGAAGTGCCACTTGCCCAGCGTCTCGTTCATCCGCCGCCCGGTGATCTTGGGGTACCAGAAATAGAGCGCGGCAAAGAAGGGGAAGACATAACCGCCGAACATGGTGGCGTGGAAGTGACCGACGATGTAATAGGTGTCGGTGATGTGCAGGTTGGTCGAAACGGTTCCGGCGATGGGGCCGGTGATCCCGCCCAGCAGGAAGATGACGATCGCGCCGAGCAGGAAGAGCATCGGCGTTTGGAGGCGCATGCGCCCCTGCCAGATGGTGGCGGTCCAACTGAAAAATTTTACCCCGGTGGGCACGGCGACGAGTAGGGTGCTGTACATAAAGGGCACGCGCAGGTATTCTTCCATGCCGGCGGCAAACATGTGGTGCGCCCACACCAGGAAACCGACCAGGGCGATGCCGAACGAAGACATCGCCACCCAGCGATACCCAAAGAGGGGCTTGCGCACAAACACCGGAAGGAGCTCACTGATCACGCCCAGCCCAGGCAGCACGAAAATGTACACCGCCGGATGGGAATAGAACCAGAAGAGATGCTGGAAGAGGATCGGGTTGCCGCCTTCAGCGGGATCGAAGAAACCCATGCCGAGCAGGCGCTCAAAAAGCACCAGTTGAAAGGAGAGCCCGATCAACTGGGTGGCGGTCATGGCAATGATCGAGGTGGAGAGCACTGCCCAGGCCAGGATGGGCATGCGGAAGAAATTCATTTTGGTCGTGCGCATGCGTAAGATGGTGACGATCAGGTTCAATGAGCCAAGGATCGACGACCACCCAACGAACCACACCCCCAAGAAGAACATCTGAACGCCCATCGGACCGCGCACCGAAAGCGGCGGATAGCCTGTCCAGCCGGTCTCGAACCCGCCCAGGGCCAGGCTGAAGACCAGCAACAACGAGCCGGGCACTGCTGCCCAGAAAGAGAGGGCGTTCAAGCGAGGGAAGGCCATATCGTGAGCGCCGATCAGCAAGGGGATGGTGTAATTCGAGATGGCCGAGATGCCCATCAAGATCGAGGCGATCAGCACCATACCATGCAGCCCGATGAAGGTATTGAACAGGTTAAAGCTGAGGAATTGCAGGCCCGTTTGGGCCAGCTCGGTGCGGAAAATGAGGGCGAAGGAGCCGCCGGCGACCAGCAGGAACAGGGAGAGGAAAGCGTATTGCACGCCGATGACTTTGTGGTCGTAGCTCAAGCCCCAAAAGCGGCGCTGACCTTTTTCGGGTTCGACCGCTTCCGGTTCCTCGACCTCCTCGCCCTTCGCCACGCGAAACCAGTCGGTGAACGCGCCCAGCGCGACCAGGAAGCTGAGCGCGCTGATGAATCCACCCACCACCCAGGCGGGTTCGGCTTTGTGGGGTTGACCGCTGAGGGCTTGAATGGCCGAAACCAAACCATACCCGGCGGCCATGCCCAGGATTTGGGCGAGGACGCCGCGGACCATGCCAATCGAGAGGAGTTTTTTCATCATTCTGATTCCTCCTGCTATTTGATCGTCTTGATGTATTCGACGATGTCGTTGATTTGATCGTCGGTGAGCAGCGTCTGGTACGTGGCCGGCATCACATTGGCGGCATATCCCTCGGTGATTTGCACGTTGGGTTCCAGGATGGCGCTGCGGAGGTAGGCTTCGTCGGCGGTGGCGGAAGTGCCGTCGGTGAACCGCACCGTTTCGCCAAACAGTCCCTGCCAGCTTGGGCCGACCAGCTTGCTGCCGTCCACCGAATGGCAGGAAAGGCAACCGGTAGTCTCGGCCCATTTTTTCCCGCGCTCAACCGGATCGGTCAGCACCGCGCTGACCTGCTCGCCGATCCAGGTGTCGAAGTCGGCCTTGCTGCTCACGATGACCGGGGAGTTCATGTAGGCGTGCGCGCCGCCACACAATTCGGCGCACATCAGGGTGTAATTGCCGATTTTGGTCGGGGTGATGCGCAACTGCTTGACCAGGTTCTCTCCGGGCAGGGCATCTTGCTTGACGCGGAATTCGGGCACCCAAAAGGAGTGGATCACATCACGCGAGGTCAGGCTCAGGAGCACCTGCCGGTCGACCGGCAGGTGAAGCTCACGAGCGGTCACCCCGTAATCGGTGTACTCAAACGACCAGCCCCACTGGAAACCGACCACCCTCACATTGAGGGGCTGCGCTTCCGCCTGGCGGGTTTCCGCGAGGTTGCGCGCCCCGAAAAACGAGAAGGCGATCACCGTGCCAAGCGGGATGATCGTCCAGATCACTTCGAGGCGATTGTTGCCCTTGAAATACGCGCCTTCCTTTTTCTCCCCTGGTTTGCTGCGGAAAACAACCACGCTGTAAAGCACAAAGACCACTATTAATGAAAACAGCAGGGAGATCATGAAGAAATGGGCGTTGAACAGCCGGTCGATGGTGGCTGCCTGCGTGCTGGCCTCTTCCGGCAAAAGGCCGATCGAGGTCATCAAGAAATACAGCAGGGCAGTCGAGACCACAACCAGCAGTCCCGCGGTCACGAGGTGTCTAACATTTCCCTTCATAGCGCCACTCCTTGGGAGGGATTGAGATTCGTCTTCTTTCTGCCAGGACAAATTCAGCCAGTCTTCGGCCTGGGCCGGGGTGAGCGTGCGCCGGTCGTAGACCACTACCGCGCCGCTTTCCTGCAGGGAGACGAGGACGACCTGCATCGAGCGGCTGCCGGTGATGAAATGGCTGAGAAATTCTTCGCGGTGGATGGTGCGGTCGTCGTAATCGACGATCACCATATCGGGTTGCCAGGATTCAAGCATGGCGAGGGTTTCCCCCATGCTACTCGCCAGGTTGAATTCAACGGCATGTTTTCCCCAACGCTCGCCGTATATTTTCTGAAGTCCCTTGCCAAACAATGGATTGGCTGAGGCGATTAACACTCGCCGGATGGGTTCTTTTTCCGCCATAGAAAATCCTGCCTGCAAAGCACCGATCTGAATAAGACTGGAATGATCCGCTTTGTATTGTACGGAAACAGACAAGGGAATCCTATCCACCGCTGCGAGATAGGCGGGTTATCTTGCCGGAGAGAAAGGGTGATTCAACGATCACCCGCCGGCGGGTTGGTTTGGACGATCGTGCGCTAGGGGATGCTTAAGCGAGCGCCTGGATGCGCCCGGCGAGATCGGAGAGGTTGTTTGCCTGTTAGATAATCGAAGACAGGCAATGCGTGGTCGTCGTTTTTGCTGTTGTATCGTCACCTGCGAACGGCAGGCAAGTAAACCTGGGTCCCGTACAGCACAGCGGGCTGATGCGTAGTTGTGTTCCCGCCGAGGGTGACGGTGAGGCTGTACACGCCGCTGGCCTTGGAAGGCGGCTGGACGGTGGCTTCCCAATAGCTTCCCCGGTCAACCACCGCGGTGACACTGGCAAGCGTTCCCCCGATGGTCACCGTGTACAGGCCAGGCGTGGGCGTTAAGCCGGGATCGTAGGTGCGAAGGGTGATCGGATGCAACGCTCCTGTCTGTCCGGCGTAGGCCAGTTCGAACTCGTTGGGATATTTCACGTAATACAGGTCGCGCGCCTCGCGAACCGCTTCGCCCGCGTTCAAGATACCCGCGCCGCAATCCTGCAGCACCGCGCAGGACGACCCGGCGGGGAAGGGAGTGGAGCGCCTCTGGAGCAAGAAGGTGATGCGTTCCAGGGTCAGCTCCGGATTGACGCCCAGCATGAGGGCGACCACGCCGCTGACGTGAGGTGCAGCCATGCTGGTGCCCGACTTCGTGCTCATCGTGTAGGTGGCGGGAACCGTCGTGCCGCTGTTGCCAAGCGAGAGGATGCCGCCATAACTATCGCCGCCCGGTGCGCTGATCTCAACAGCGCTGCCGAAATTGCTGTAATAGGCCCGATTGCCGTACCGGTTGCTGGCAGCCACGGTGATCACGCCCTGGCAACCGGCAGGCGCAAAACCGGCGGCATCCAGATTGCTGTTGCCTGCGGCAGCGACGACCACGGCTCCGGTGGTGCGGATTGCGTCGATCGTGGATTGGAAGGTGGTGGCGCAGGCGACCTGCCCACCCAGGCTCAAGTTGATCACCCGTGCCGGGTTGGCGTTTGCTGGGGCGCCGGGCACACTCAAACCCGCCGCCCAACGCGCAGCGGAGGTGATGTCCGACAGGTACCCTGCGCCACAAATGCCCAGCGCGCGAACGGCAAGGATGCGGTTGGTCCAGGTGACCCCCGCCACATAGGAGCCGTTGTTCGAGCTGGCTCCGATGGTCCCGGCAACGTGCAACCCATGCCAGGAACTGGTGGTGATCTGGCATTGGCTGCCATAGGTGCCTGGGTCGCTCGGGTCGTCATCCCAACCCGGGGTCAGATCGCGGTCGTAGGCAAGCGAGACAAAGTCGTATCCGGGTACCAGGCGCGCCGCCAGGTCGGGATGGGGCAGGGAACCGCCGTCAACCACGGCGATCACCACCCCTTCGACCCCTGTGGTGATATCCCAGGCGGGCGGCAGGTTGGCGCCGTAATTACTGGCAGCCAGCCCGTAATGCCATTGCGAAGGGTAACTCGGATCGTTCGGGGTGAGCTGAGCGGTCAAGATGGCATCCGGTTCTGCGTATGCCACGGCGGGGTCGGCCGTCAGCGCGCGGGCGATCTCCATGACCTGTGTGTAAGGCAGAGCCTGCTCAAATTGCAGGACATGCCGCCCTTCACCGAGCTGGCGGGTGTAGGTCAACTGTATGCCGGCCACCTGGCTGAGCGCGTCCAGTTGGTCTGCCTGGAGCGGCCCGGCAACGAACCGTTGAACACCGCCAACGGGGTTGTATTGGAGGATAATCCGGTCGGTCGGCAAGGGCTCGAATGATGGGTTGGGGAGCTCAGGTGGGGGCTCTTGCGCAGGGACGGCTGCTTGAACAGGCCCAATGCCCACCAATACCATTAAAATCCCAAGGGCAACCAGTAATCCTTTGCGTGAGCTCATCCGGTTATTTTCTGTGGATTAATCCCAGTTGGGTGGCTTTTCCCACGGCTTCGGTGCGGTTTGAGGCTTCGAGTTTGTTCAGGATGTGGCGAATGTGGGTCTTGACCGTGTTCTCGGAGATAAAGAGGCGCGTGGCGATCTGTTGCGTGGTGAGACCGTCTGCCAGGCAGACCATCACCTCCAGCTCGCGCTCGCTGAGCAAAGCCGCCGGGGGTTGGACCAATGAATGCGAAACGGCGTCCAGGACCGTCCCAACAATCTCTGGAGATAGCGCTCCTTTGCCTTGAGCCACGTTGAGCAGCGCCTGTCGCAGCTCCTCTGGCTCGGTGTTTTTCAAGATGTACCCGTTGGCGCCGGCGCGAATGGCGGCGAGCAGGTCATTGTCGTCCTGAGAGATGGTCAGCATGAGGATGCGCACGTCGCTCTTCTGCCGGCGGAGGGTCTGGACGAGCTGAATGCCGTCCATCCTGGGCATGTTGACATCCAACAGAAGGATATCGGGGCGGGCCGACTCGATCATTGCCAGCGCCTCCAGGCCATCGCTGGCCTGCCCGACGACCTCGAACTCGGGCATATCTGCGAGCAAGCCAACCAATCCGCGCCGGAAGAGCACGTGGTCGTCGATGACTGCCAGGCGAACGCGGTTTGATGTGCCTTTCATTCGATCCCCTCGCGAATTTCCTGCGGGATGGCGACGCGAACCGTAGTGCCACGCTCCGGTTGGCTGATGATCTGGAAGTCTGCGCCAATCAATTCGGCCCGCTCGCGCATCCCGCGCAAGCCATGCTGTGCGGAAAGCGGGATGTCTTCGGGGGCGAACCCTCGCCCGTTGTCGATTATTTCAAGGATGTACTGGTTGCTCCACCCGCGCAGGACGATGCTCACCTGGCCGGCGCCGGCGTGTTTGCGCACGTTGTTCAGCGCCTCCTGGACAATTCGCACCAGTTGGGCCTGGAATTCCGGCAGCAGGTCGAGTTGGTCAACCTGCAGGCTGAGTTGGACTGGCACACCGGTGCTCTTGGTGAAAGCTTCGCTGAGGGGTTCAAGCCAGGCCTCAATGGTCGTTTCGGGGTGAATGCGCAGGTTGTCGATCGCCAGGCGGATCTCTTCATAGGCTGTGTTGAGAACCTGCTTGTTCTCATTCAGCAGGTGGTTGAGGCGGGCGATATCGCCCTGGCCGAGGGCCGTGTGCATTTTCGCAGCGTGCAATTTCAAGAACGCCAGGGTTTGCGCCAGCCCGTCGTGAATTTCCCGCGCCAGCCGGTTGCGTTCTTGCATCAGGATGGCGTATTCGAGATTGAGCGTCTGGCGCTCGTTTTCGATCATCAGCGCCGATTGGGCCGCGAGAGTCTGCAAAACCTGGCTCTGCTGGGGGTGCAAAGTCTCCGCTTCTGGGAGGAGGACGACCAGGGAGCCCAACACCTGACCTTCGGGAAGCACCAATGGCAACGAAGTCCAGGTGATGTTGGCGCCGGGCAACCCGACCGATGTGAGCTGGTCCTGGGTCTGCGCCGCCTGGAGGATTCCATCCAGCGCTCCGCTGGGCAACGAGTCGAGCTCGCCGGACACGACTCGCAGGCTCGATAGGCGCTCGTTGGCCATGGGGCGGACCTGAAGCACGATTGCCTTAAGATTGAGGGTGAGCCGAACTGAGTCGAAATGGGAGCGTAGGCTGTTAGCCAGGTCGCTGCGCGAAGATTGAAGCTGGTGGAGCTGGCGCAGTGTGTCGATTTCCTGGCCGCGCATACGCAGCGTTTCGACTGCCAGGCCCACTTCAGCCAGTAGGCTTTCGATAAAGTCGTGCATCTCGCGGGACAATATCCGGTTGGCCGGAAAGTACAGGTTGATCACTCCCAAAGAATGCTCCCAGATGGCGAGCGGAAAACAATACACGTTCATCGCCACGTCATGCGGCTCGATCTTGAGCGGGCACTCTTTTCCAGAAGGGGAATGAAATTCCTGGCACTGGCTGCAGCGGCTGCGCACCTGTTCCGACACAAGGTACTCAGCCCAGCCTTCGAGCACCGGCCTGGGCAATTCGCCGAAGGTGAAGGCCGGCAACGGCTTTCCCCAGGCGTCGAATGGGACGAAAGAAACGCCTAATCCCCCTGCAAGGTTTTTGACCGTCGACAAGGCAGCTTCTACCAGGGCCTTCTCATCCCGCGCGTTGGCCAGCTCGTGGTTGAGCTGCTGCACGGTGACCAGGCGCTGCTCAGTCTCTGCCATCTGGCCGGCGAGTCGAGTGATTTCTGCCCGATATCCGGCAGCCCTTCTCCGGGTGAACCAAACGGTCGATGCTGCGGTGATGAGAATGATGGGAACCAGCCAGGCGATCATGATCGGGTCAAACGGCATAGGGATATTCTAATATAAAAAGTGGGGATTGTCGCCTTGGCTTCAATCCCCACCGTCGTGTCCAAAACTGTTAAGGGCCGACTCTACTTGAGCGTTTTCACGTATGCCAGGATCTTCCACATTTCGTCCTCGGAGAGGACGCCTTTGTACGAAGCCATCGAGGCGCTGAGACCGGCAGCAGACCCACCTTCACTCAACACCCAGAACATGAATCCGTCGGACGTGTTGGCGTAGGCCTTCTGCAAATCGCCCGGCTTGGGATCGAGGGAAGCGCCCGCAGGGCCGTCGCCCAGTCCAGTTGTCCCGTGGCAGGTTTCGCAATTCTGGGTGTAGAGCGTCTTGCCTGCATCGATGGCCGCCTGGTCGCCGCCGACAGGGTTGGTCAGGCTGGCGAATTCTGACGGGGGATCGGGGTACACATCGGCTGAACCGCCACCGCCACCACCGCAGGCTGCCAGCAACATGGCACTCAAGACAAGCATAGACACGGCAACCCAAAACGTCTTCTTCATTCCATTCCTCCTGTTGAATTACGACATATTCTGGTGAATTTGTTCACAAGGTTGATTATAATCTTTTTTCCTTTTTTTGGAAGAGCCTCACGGATCCCCGTAGAGGGTGCCACCTGCGGGTTTGGTCTTGCCGAAATCGGGTTATTCGTAAAGGCCAGATTCCTCGAACGGGTAGTAAAAAAGGTTCTACAGGGTCGGTTGGCAGGTTGCCTACGTTGAGATTATTGGTCATAATTCTGATATATGACTATTAAAGTATTGATAATTGTCACTACCGTGAACGATCACAATCCGATATTATTTCCATCAATAATCTACACCCAAACCATTAGAGGTGAAAAATGTTTCGTGTCAGTCGTCGCTTAGATTACGGCCTCCAACTTATGACCGCCCTTGCCCAGGACGAACAAAACCGCTCACAGGCCACCGCGTCTCTCGCTGAGAGATTGCACATCCCCCTTCCTTTTTTGCACCAGATTGGTCGGTCATTGATACAAGGCGGCTTAATCAAAGCAACGCCAGGCCCACGCGGTGGACTGCGCTTGAACCAACCGGCTGAAAGCGTCACTTTGCTGCAGATCGTGGAGACGCTTGAAGGACCGGTGCGCATCACCCCTGAACCGAATGGCAACGGAAAAGGTATGTCGACTCGTACCGTTTGGGAGGAATTGCAGGAGAAACTCGTTGCGCATCTTGCATCGATCAGCCTGGCGCAATTGTCGAAGGGTCTTGAGCTCTCCCCGGAGCTTACTTACACCGGAATTTCGACCACCAAGTGGAACAATTAGGCTTTACGGAATCCCAACCATAAACGAAGAGAGGGCGGTGAGTACCCGCCCTTTCTCCGTTTAAAACCAATGAACACGAATTCGTTGGGTCAAGCATTTTGCCAGGCGGAGAGCGCTTTGAGCACTTCCTGGCTGTGGCCGTCGGGCTTGACGCCCTCCCAAACTTTGACGATGTCGCCGTCCGGGCTGATCAGAAAGGTGGTGCGCAGGACCCCGTCGTATTCCCGGCCCATGAACTTTTTCCGTCCCCAGGCGCCGTACAATTCGCACACCTTGTGGTCGACATCCGCCAGCAGCGTGAACGGCAAATGGTATTTGGCTTTGAACTTCGTGTGCGACTTGCTCGAGTCGGGGCTGACGCCCAGGATCACCACACCGTTTTCTTGATAGACGTGGTAATCGTCGCGGAAGTTGCAGGCCTCGGTAGTGCAGCCGGGCGTGTCGTCTTTGGGGTAGAAATACAAGACCACCGGCATACCGCGGAACTCCGACAGGCTGCGCAGGACGCCGCTCTCGTCGGCAAGGGTAAACTCAGGAGCGGGCTGATTGGCTGTGATTGGCATGCAATTCTCCTTGATCGGATCGAGATGGTGGAACCCAATTGTTCTTAATCGCCCTTCAATTCTGCCACGATCGACCCCATTTGTGAAGAATCATAACCGTCAAGACTTTGGACAAGTGCCCGGAAAGATGGGCTTTGCATCAGCCCGCGCAGGGGAGCAAGGAGATCGCCCTCGTAGTAGTGTGTTGGGACGACGAACTGGTATGGCTCGGTAAAAAGCGGCACAAAGTCAAGCGCGAGGGCGCGGGCAGCCCCCATCACCCCCAGGCCGCAATCTGCCCGGCCTGAGGCAATCGCGGCGGCTACGGCCAGGTGAGTATATTCCTCCTGGTCGTAACCGCGCACTTGGGCGGGCGAGATCCCCAGCAGGGCGAGGTGATAATCCAGCAGCACGCGTGTGCCTGCGCCGCGTTGGCGGTTGACGATGGTGACATCCGGCCGGACCAGGTCGGGCAGTCCCTGGATGTTTTTCGGATTGCCTTTTTGGACGAGCAATCCTTGCTGGCGACCGACCCATTGCACCAGGGTAATGGCTTCGCCGGGCAGGTATTGGCGCAGGTAGGGCAGGTTGTATTCCCCGGACGGCGGATCGAGCAGGTGAGCGCCCGCCAGGTGCGCCTCGCCGCGTTTCAAGGCCAGGATTCCGCCCAGGCTGCCGACATTGGCAGACACCAGGCGGCGCTGCAACCCGCTCAATTCCTGTGCGAGCAGATCCAGGGTGAGATCATGGGAGCCGATGGCGAAGATGGTGCGCTCGATCTCTGCCGGCTGGCGGTACAGGCGAACCCGCACCGGCGCTCCGGCTTCCAATCCTTGCACACCCCGCGGGATGATCGTGATGCCATCGGCGCGCACCAGCGAGGTGATCACCCCGGCACCACGCGATAAGGGCGCCGCCAGCAGTCGCCCGCCGACCCGTCCCACGACCACGCGCAAGTGATCGTCGTCTCCCGCCGGTGAGGTGACCTTGCGGGTGAGGGAGGCTTCGATCTCGACCGGCTCGCGCGCGGGGCGACCCAACCAGGTGGCGAGCAACGGTTCGACGAAGATTTCCCCGGTCAACGCAGCCGAAACCGGGTAACCGGGGACGCCCACGATGGGAGTCCACCCACCCCGGGTTTTCCGAATCAATCCCAAGATCACCGGATGACCGGGCCGGACTGCCACGCCGTGAACCAGCAATTCGCCGAGACGGCGAACGACGCTCGCTGAATGATCTTCTGCACCGGCGGACGAGCCTGCGTTGAGCAAGACCAGGTCGTAATGGTCGGCTGCCTCTTGCACGCTCGCGCACAGGCGATCCAGATCGTCGGGGAGGATGGGATGGCGCTCTGCGAGACCGCCCCAACTCTCCACCTGGGCTGCCAGAACGAGCGAGTTGTATTCGATGATATCCCCGCGCCGGACTGGTTGGCCGATGGGAACCAACTCGCTTCCGGTGGGCAGCACCGCCACCCGCGGCTGGCGCGTCACCCTCACCTGGTGATGACCGCTCGCGGCGATCGCGCCCAGGTCGACCGGGCGCAAGACACAGCCGGCGGGGAGCACCAGCTCGGTGGCAACAATATCTTCCCCCATCGGGCGGACATGCGTCCAAGGGGTCAAGGCCTCGCGAAGCTGGATTCGATCGGGCTGGCGGACGTTTACCGCGGGATTGCCCTGCGAATCGAGGGCTTCCACCAACTCTATTGGCACGACGGCGTTTGCCCAATCCGGCAGCGGGTCGCCGGTATCCACATACACGGCCTGTTCGCCGGCGAGCAAGCTGGCGGGGCGCGCGGGGGAAGCCGCGGAGGTGTCGGCAGCGCGCAGGGCGTAGCCGTCCATGGCGGCGGCGTGGTAGTGAGGCGAGGAGAGGCGCGCCCAGACCGGTTCGGCCAGGGTGCGGCCGAGAGCATGCGGATCGAGCGGGATGCTTTCCACGCCCAAAACACCCCACAAACCGGCCTGTTCCAGCGCTCGTTGGAAAAGGGCTTTGGCTTGTGGCAAAGGGATGTCGCGCAGGTAGACGGACATGGCTATGTCAATGGATAAGGCTACAACAAAAGCACCTCGACCTGCGCTCCAGCCTCCAGGCCGGTTGCGTCGGCGGGAATGCGCGCCAATCCGTTGGCGCGCGCCAGGTTAAAGATCAAGTTGCTCTTGTAGTGGATGGGTTGGGCCATGATCTGCTCGCCCTGTGTGACCAGCCGCACGGGGAAGTAATCCTCGCGACCGGCCTGTGAGGGCACATTGGCTGCCAGGGTGGCGACCAGAGAGGCCTCCGGGAGACGAGGCGGCAGGCCAAGCAGGTGATGGATGACCGGCACCACGAACAGGCGGGCGATGACGAGGGCGCTGACCGGGTTGCCAGGCAGGCCAATGACCGCCTTCCCAGAGCAAACCCCCAGGATAGTCGGTTTTCCGGGTTTGACGTTCACCCCATGGACGAGCACGCCGGGCGCGCCAACCCGTGAAATGACCTGCGCGGTCAGGTCGCGCGTGGAAGCCGAGGAGCCGGCGGTGATCACCACCAGGGCGCATTCTGCGAGCGCCCGTTGCAGGCATTCGTAAATCGCCGATGAACGGTCGGGCAGAATTCCATAACGCCGGGCATATGCGCCGTGCTGCTCGACCAGCGCTGACAATGAGTGGCTGTTCACGTCGCGCACCTGACCCAGGAGGGGGAACTGCTCCGGCGGGACAATTTCGTCACCACTTGAGAGAATGCCGACCACCGGCCGCGATGCGACGGGGATTTCCATTATGCCCAATGCAGCCAATCCACCAACATGCGCTGGACTTAAGCGGACTCCGGCAGGCAGGATGACATCACCGGGTTGGACATCCTCGCCTTTCGCGACGACATTTTCGCCGGGGGCAACGGCGCGAAAGATCTCCACTTCGCCGGGGCGGGCAGCCTGGGTGTATTCGAGCATGACGACGGCGTTTGCTCCGTCGGGGAGCATCCCGCCGGTGTGAATCGCGGCGGCCTGGGCCGGCTCGAGGCTGAAGCCCGGCGCCCCGCCCATGGGCACTTCGCCTGCCACCGTCAGGTATGCCGGCAGGCTGTCATTTGCACCGAAGGTATCGGCAGCCCGAACGGCGAAACCATCCACGGTACTGCGGGTGAATGCCGGCAGCGGCTCGGGTGAGTGAACGGCTTGCGCAACGACCCGCCCAAATGCCTGAAAGGTGGGGACGGTTTCGGGTGCACTTTCAGGTGGCGGCAAATGAAGTAAGAGACGCGCCAGAGCGTCATGCGGAGAGATCAGCTCGAGGAACTCGGGCATCTTTCAACTGGTCCACAGGGCAAGGTTAAGAAAGTACGTGGTGATCACCAGGGTGGCGGCAGCGACAATGATCAGCAATCCCCAGCGCGGCTTGGCTCCATTGCTGATCGAGGTCATCAGGAAAATCTGGAACAGCCCCACCGGCAGGCCAAGCAGGCCGGGCCAGGTCAGCGCCCAAGGGAGACCCGCCAGGGCAGCGGTGCCCAGCAGCAGAAAACCGATCAAGATGAGCAAGTTGTGCAGGTTGATTCCGCGCTGCCAGCCCAGCCGGGTGAGCATATTTTTTCGCTCTTCTCGCACGTCCGCAGCATAAGACGGCAGCCGTAGCGCCAGCCCGGAAGCCAGCGCCAGGAAGGTGAGGGGAAAGGTGAGAAACGCGAGCAAGCGGTGCAGCTCGCCGAATTGGAGCAGAAAGGCAAAAGCCGGAGTCAAGTTGGCCAGGATGATGGACGTGGTCAGCTCGCCGTAGCCGGAATGGGCGAGACGCAAGGGTGGCACGGCATAGGCGATGGCGAGTAAAAAGGAGATCGCCAGCAACACGAAGGCAGATGGATTGAGCGTACCGCGTGCCAGAAGCAAAACGGTGAGCGCCGCGCCGATGGTGAGGGTGGTCGATGCGACCTGAAGCAGGTTGGCGCGCATCAGTCGCGGCGGATCGCCGGGTTTTCGGTCTGGCTCGAGCAGCGGGGAGCGGTCGAAGTATTCGCGCAAGAAGTAACTGGAAAGCAGCAGCATGAGCATGGCTGCCTGACCGGTCATGTAGGTAGACCAGTTGACCGGCTCGCCCAGGTAAACGGCTATCCCGGCGCCGAGGGCATAGGTGAGCAGCGAAGCCAACAAGAGCCAGGGGTGAGCGATGCGGGCAATTTCGCGGAAGGGAGAAGAGGGTGTTTGGTTCATCGGCTTCGGATCAAATTGGTCAGGAAAAATCGGAGATTGGCGGGGCGCTCGCCCAACCGGCGCATAAAGTATGGGTACCAATGCGTGCCATAGGGAACATACACCCTCACCGGGAAACCTTCAGCTGCCAGGCGCCCTTGTAGATCCTGGCGGATGCCGTAGAGCATCTGGAACTCGACGGACTGTTGTGGAAGCCCGAACTCGCGCAACATTGCCCGGGCGACTGCGATTCGAGCCGGATCGTGCGTGGCGATGGCGCCGATGGGTGGGATGCGCCCGTCAGCGCTTAACGGAGGGCAACCCTTGCGCTGAGTTTCCACGAGAAGGCGACGCGCAAGCCGGTCGAAATTCTCATTGACGGAGGTTTTACCCGGAAAGGCCACCGTAACAGGCTCGTTGTAAGCTCCCTTGCACAGGCGGACGCGGCCCTGCGCAGCCAGAACCCGCTCCAGGTCGGCTTCAGTGCGGTAAAGGTAAGCTTGCAGCACGATGCCGATGTTGATATGGCCATTTTCGCGCGCGGTGAAGAACTGATCGAGCGTTGGCGTAGTGAGCGACGAATCCTCCATATCGATCCGCACGTAATTTTCGTGTGCTTGCGCGGCATCGAGGATCGCCTGAAGGTTTTCGGCGCACAGCCGGGCATCAAAGCCGAGGCCCAATTGGCTCAGCTTGATCGAGACATTCGCCCGCAATTGATCATGGGCAATTTTTTCCAACAAGTTGATAATTTCCCGCGTTGCTTCACGGGCGTCCTGCACTGAGGTGGTGGATTCCCCGAGGTGATCGAGGGTGGCTTGAATGCCGGCCCGGTTCAAACGCTGGACGACCTCCAGCGCCTGGTCGGCAGTCTCTCCGGCCACGAAGCGCGCCACGGTTCGCCGGGTGAAGCCCCAACGGGTGATCGTGCGTTGCATCCAACCGGCCCTGGATAAGGTGGCAAACATCGCGCGCAGCATCGGAATGATTCTAACATGGTTTACCGGCCCGCTCTGATGGGCGAGCCTGCCTCGTTGGATGTCGGTATGCCGGTCATCAGGATCATCCAGGCGACCGACGATCTTATCCGGCTATTTACTTTTCACGCTGCCAGTGGGAGCACTTTTGATATAATAATCTTGGCCCTCGCCGATGGCCGGATGTGCGATATGTTTCTATCGGAGAAAATTTCCATATCACTCGAAACGAATGAAATCTAAATGAAGGAGAAGAACAGCAAATGAAGCGCAATACTTTGATTCTGGTGTCTGGCTTGATCCTTGTGGCGCTAGTCCTCGGCGCCTGCGCGCCCGCCGCCTCGACCGGTGAAAAGACGGTGGTGCGGGTTGCGACCGATGCCACTTTCCCACCCTTCGAGCTGGTCGATGAAGCCACCAAAGAACTGACCGGTTTCGATGTCGAGTTGATGAACGCCCTGGCAGAAAAAGCCGGCTTCACGGTCGAGTGGACCAACGTCGGGTTCGATTCGATGCTGGCGGGTATTTCTGAATGCCAGTACGACGCTGCGATTGCTGCCATCACCATCACCGAAGACCGCAAAGCCACGATGGATTTTTCAGACCCCTATATCAACGCGGGGCAGATTGTGACCGTGCGCAAGGAAACCACCGATATCAAGGGCAAGGATGACCTGCCCGGCAAGAAGGTCGGTGCGCAGATCGGCACCACCGGCGCAATCGAGGCGGGCAATATCGCGGGCGTGGAGGTTAAAACGTACGATGCCTACGACCAGGCTTTCCTCGACCTGGCAAATGGCCAGATCGACGCGGTGATCGCCGATTACCCGACCACGCTGGCTTTCCTGGCGACCAACCCCGACAAGCTGATGGTCGTGGGCGAGGTCTTCACCGACGAGAATTACGGCATCGCCGTGTGCAAGGACAAGACCGCCGAGTTGATGGGCAAGATCAACGACGCGTTGAAAGCCCTGAAGACCGATGGCACCATTGGCAAGTTGGAACAGAAGTGGCTGGCGGGGCAGTAAGCCGCTCAGACCCGGTTGTGATTTGACCGACACAATGGGGGCTGTCCAATAGCACGCCAGGACAGCCCCCATTATTTTACTGATACCCGAAGGACCCTTTGCTATAATTAACCAAAGGCGGTGATTATGGCTACTCCATCTGGGCCTCAAGTCGACCCGCATCTGCCAACGATCCGGGGAAACGAAAACGTGCAACGGTGGGATCCGGGCTGGCTGCTGGTGATTGGAGCGGCCGGCCTGTTACTCGTGTTAATCGTGTGGGTGGGAAACCCCTTCGACCGGATTTTCCGCTTCGTGTTAGACGGAGTGCGGGTGACCGTGCTGGTCACTCTTTCAACCTTTGTCTTAATCCTGGTGGTGGGCATGATCGGCGCGTTGGGCCGCCTGTCGCGCGTTGCGCCGCTGCGCGGGATTGCCACCGTGTATGTCGAAGTGGCGCGCGGCATTCCCTTGCTGGTTCAGCTTTACTTCTGGTATTACGCATTCCCCTCGATCGTGAGAGACCTGGGTAAAGCCTGGAACATTGCCGGAATGCGAGATTTTGTTGCCAACCCATATTTCATGGCGATCCTGGGCCTCACGATCTGTTATGCCGCTTACATGACCGAGGTGTACCGCGCCGGGATCCAGAGCATCCCAAAAGGGCAGATGGAAGCGGCACGCAGCCTCGGCATGACCTACTTCCAGGCGATGCGTTACGTGATCCTTCCGCAAGCGGTGCGTGTGATCTTGCCACCTGTCGGCAACGAATTTATCACCCTGCTCAAAGACTCCTCGCTGGTCTCCGCGGTGGCGGTTTCAGACCTGACGCGGCGCGGTCGCGAATTTCAAGCCATTACCCCGTTGCCGCTGCATATCTACCTGATGATCGGTTTGATGTACCTGGTCATGACGCTGCTATCAGCCAGGGTGATTAGCCTGCTGGAGGCCCGGGTTCACCGGGAGCGCTAGAATGGAATCCATCATCCAGATCGAGAACATCCACAAGTACTTTGGTCGCGTTCATGCCCTGAAAGGCGTCAGCCTGCAGGTCAGCAGGGGCGAGGTGGTGGTGATCATTGGTCCCTCTGGCTCGGGGAAGTCGACCTTGCTGCGCTGCATCAACCGCCTGGAGGAGTTTGAGAGCGGGAAAATCGTGGTGGATGGCATCCCGCTGGACAACGCTGAGAACATCAACGCGGTGCGCGCCGAGGTGGGCATGGTTTTCCAGCAATTTAACCTCTTTCCTCACCTGAGCGTGCTCGATAACATTTCCCTGGCGCAGAAGGTGGTGCGCAAGCGCGATGTCGCCACATCCGAAAAGAATGCGATGGACCTGCTCCACAAGGTGGGCATTCCGGACAAAGCCAGGGCTTACCCGCTGCAGCTTTCGGGCGGTCAACAACAGCGGGTGGCCATTGCGCGCGCGCTGGCGATGAACCCGAAAATCATGTTGTTCGACGAGCCGACCAGCGCCCTGGACCCCGAGATGATCCAGGAGGTGCTGGACGTGATGCTCGCCCTGGCAAAGGAAGGCATGACCATGGTGGTCGTCTCGCACGAGATGGGTTTTTCGCGCAATGCCGCCGACCGGGTGATCTTCATGGATGACGGCTTGATCGTCGAAGAAGGTCCGCCGAGCGTGATGTTCCATTCTCCCACGCAAGAACGCACCAAGCTGTTCTTAAGCAAGGTGTTGTGAGTTCATTACCCGGTATGGCTTTCCCCCTGGGAAAACTTCCACACGAATACCTGTCCAGACTGCTGGCCGGCGCGCCGGTCAGCGACCCGCGCGTCCTGGTTGGACCCGGAAGCGGGCTGGACTGCGCGGTGATCGACCTGGGCGACCGTTACCTGGTGTTCAAATCGGACCCGATCACTTTTGCGACCGACCAGATTGGCTGGTATGCGGTGCAGGTCAACGCCAATGATATCGCCACCACCGGCGGCACGCCGCGCTGGATGCTGGCCACCCTGCTGTTGCCCGAAGGTCAGGCTTCACCGGAGCTGGTGGAAGGAATTTTTGACCAGCTCGGCGCGGCCTGCCGCGAATCTGGCATTAGCCTGGTCGGCGGGCACACCGAGGTCACCTACGGTCTCGACCGCCCGGTGATCAGCGCGGCGCTGGTCGGTGAAGTCGAGCGGGGCAAATTGGTGATGCCCGGAGGCGCGCGTCCTGGCGACCGGCTCTTGCTCACCAAAGGCGTGCCGGTCGAGGCGGTTTCGTTGTTGGCGCGCGAATTTTCGACGCGGCTGGAGCCTTTCCTCTCGGCGGAGGAGTTGGCCGAAGCGCGCGCTTACCTCTACCATCCTGGGATCAGCGTGGTGCGAGACGCTCGAGTCGCCGTCCAGGCCGGCAAAGTGAACGCCATGCACGATCCAACCGAAGGCGGGCTGGCCGCCGCCCTGTGGGAGCTGGCTGAGTCCAGCCGTTGCGGCATTCTCTTTGAGCCGCAGGCTGTCCTGGTGCCGCCGTTGGCCCGGCGAATTTGCGAGCTGCTGGGCATCGACCCCCTGGCTTCGATCGCTTCCGGCGCGTTGCTGCTGGCGGTTTCTCCGGCTGACTGCGCGGGCGTGCGCCAGGCCCTGGAGGTCGACGGCATCCGGTGCGTTGAGATTGGTCAGATACAAACCGGCGCTCCAGAGGTGCGAATTGCAAAGGGTGACCTTTACCCGCGACCAGGTCGAGATGAGGTAGCGCGCCTTTTTGAGCAAAGGGCCTGACGCGAACCGCCTGGATCGACCTGTTACGAAAATAAAAAGAAGGGCGACAAAGCAAACGCGCCCTTCTTTTTCATCCGGTTCAGACCAGGTGAGTTAATGGCGGCGAGGTCCCCCGCGCAACTCGTCGTGGAAGAACAGGCTCAAGATAAACCCGACCACACTGACGATCAACGCTCCCAGGAAGGCGGGAACAAAACCATCCACGGTGAAGCCAACCCCAAATTGGGTGCCGACCAGGCCTGCCAGGTAGAACAGCAGCGTATTGATTAGCAGCGAACCCAGGCCGAGTGTCAGGATGATCAAAGGGCAGGAGATAACAGTCAGGAGTGGGCGGAGGATGGCATTGATTAACCCAAAGATGAGCGCCAGCCAGATGATCTCCCACCAGTTTTGAAATTGTGGATCAATGCCACGCCCGTTAAGCAGGTAGATCGCTGCATACAGGGCAACGGCGTTGATCCCCAGACGGATCAATAGTTTTGTCATGAATGACTCCCTTCGCTATTTGATTCGAAAAGACGTCTCCCCATCCTGAAGGTTCGACGTGACCGTTGAGCTGAGTTCAACCATCTATATCATATACGATGAGATGGGCTTTCGGTTGCACTTATTTCGTTTGGCAGCCTGTTCGCACGTTACTTGCACGGGTATTCCATCCAGATGAGCGTGTTCTGGAGGGTGAAGTTGCAAGCCTGGAAAGCATCGATGCCCCGTTTATCGGGGTAATTCACCCCCAATGGCCGGTGGCGGTCTCGCATATGGTGGAGCGCATGCGGTAGCAGCGCGCGCAGCACGGTTTCATCGTTTTCGGGTGGAGAGGCGACCCACAACATATCGGTGGAACCCCGGACAGGCTCCCAGGTGATAAACCCGAGGGGCTGCCCGGCATCATCTCCGGACGCCAGGTAACGGGCTGCCCAGTGGGTTTGCAAGTCGCCGTTCATCCATCGCCACAACTGATTCAGGAAGGAGGGATGATAACGAGCCGGATCGAAGCTCATATTCCAGGTCGCCTCGAGCGGGTAATTCAGGTCCAACCAGCAGCGCTGGAGCGGCCAATCGCGCTTTTCTCGCTCGGTCACCAGCACGCCGACGGGCGTGGCAAAAGAAGGGATTTCGCCGCTTACCCAGGTCGAACGGCGCGACCGTTCGGTGAAACCGATCGAAGCGTAGAGGTTGTAGGCCGCGATGTTATCGTCTCGGACCTGCAGCCAGGCGGACGACACGCGGCGCTTGCGGATATGATCGATGGCGCGCATGGTCAGCTCGCGAGCTATCCCGCGCCGGCGGTGGTCGGGATGGACAGCGACGTTGGCGATCATGTACAGCCAACGCCCGCCTTTGTAAATGGGGATCAGGCTGAGGTTGCCAAGGATGCGATGATTTTCCTCCCAAACGTATCCGAAGAGGGGAGAGGAAACACGCTCTCCTCGCCCAATCGTCCAGCGCACCAGGTTGGGGTCGGCGGCTGCGCGACGAATATGGCGCAGGTATTCGCGCCCGTCGGAATCCAGGGTGGGGGTAAAACAGATTTCGATCAGGTCGGCGACTGGGGAAAGGTCGTGGCGCGAATCGAGCGGGCGGATGTGGCTGGTTTTGACGGGAAGGTTGTAACGCACGAAGATATTTTACATCGGAGATTCGGGAATATACAAACAGAAGAAGGCGGGTTGTCCGGCGAAATCGACCGTGCTGGAGAGGTTCTAACACGAATCTTATATAACAAATGTTCAATGTTAATGGAGAGGATGCTATAATTCTTGATCAACAGGTGTGGATGCCTGTGAAAAGGACAGAAGCCTATGATGCGATTTGATCGTTTCACGGAACGAGCCCAGGAAGCGGCCCAGCGCGCGGCTGAGATCATCCAGCGCTATGGGCATAACCAGATCGACACAGAACATATCCTCCTGGCGATGATCGAGCAACCTCAGGGGGTGATTCCCCAGTTATTGGAGCTGCTTAAGATCGACGGCAACATGCTGGCGGAGCGCCTGGATTATATTTTGCGCACCAGCCCCAAGGCGAGCATTTTCGGAGGCGGCGCCGGCCAAATTTTTATCACCCCGCGCGTCAAGCGGATCATCGACCTGGCCAACGAAGAAGCCAACCGGATGAAGGATGAATACATCTCCACGGAGCACATCTTCCTGGCTGTGCTGAGCGAGCGCAACACACCTGCCGCGCGCCTGCTGGAAGGCGCGGGGATTACCCGCGAGCGCGTCAATGACGCGATCCTTCAGTTGCGCGGCGGTCAACGGGTTTCCGATCCACAGGCTGAAACACGCTACCGCACGCTGGAGAAATATTCGCGCGATCTCACCCAGCAGGCGCGCGAGGGCAAACTTGACCCGGTGATTGGGCGCGACAAGGAAATTCTGCGGGTGATGCAAATTCTTTCCCGACGTACCAAGAACAACCCGGTTCTCATCGGCGAGGCCGGCGTCGGCAAAACCGCCATCGTCGAAGGGCTGGCCCAAAAGATCGCCTCCAACGACGTGCCGGAAATCCTGGCCGGTAAACGGGTCATCGCCCTGGACCTGGGCGGGATGATCGCCGGTTCGCGCTTCCGCGGAGAGTTTGAAGAACGCTTGAAGGCAGCCATCGAAGAAGTGCAACGCTCCGAAGGGGAGATCGTGCTCTTCATTGACGAGCTGCACACCGTGGTCGGCGCAGGAGCCGCGCAGGGCGCGATGGACGCCTCGAACATGCTCAAGCCCTCGCTCGCTCGCGGCGAATTGCAGTGCGTCGGCGCGACCACCCTCGACGAATACCAGAAGTACATCGAAAAAGATTCGGCGTTGGAGCGGCGTTTTGCCCCCGTGTTTGTGGATGAGCCGAGTGTGGAAGACACCATTCAGATGTTGCGCGGGTTGCGCGACCGGTATGAGGCCCACCACAAGGTAAAAATCTCCGACGAGTCGCTGGTCGCGGCGGCGCGTTTATCCTCGCAATACGTGCAAGATCGCCACCTGCCGGATAAAGCGATTGACCTGATCGACGAAGCCGCTGCAAAACTGCGTGTGGCGCTCTTCTCATTGCCACCCGATCTCAAAGCCAAGAAAACCGAGATCGACCGACTGGCAGCCGAGGAAGAACAGGCCGGGCAAGAGCGAGATTACGAGCGGGCTGCTTTGAAGAAAGCAGACCGGCTGCGCCTGGAAAGCGAATACAACGAGCTGCGCATCGAGTGGGAGCGTGAGCACCAGTTGGACGGGCAGGTGGACGAGAACGACATCGCCGAGGTGATCGCCCAGTGGACGGGAATCCCGGTCAGCCAGATGCTCGAATCGGAAGCCGAGCGCTTGCTCAAGATGGAAGATCGCCTGCACGAGCGCATCAAAGGCCAGGAGGAAGCTGTGCATGCGATCTCCGATGCCATCCGCCGCGCCCGTTCCGGCCTCAAAGACCCGCGACGTCCAATCGGCTCTTTTATCTTCATTGGCCCATCCGGCGTTGGCAAGACCGAGCTGGCGCGCGCGCTGGCCGAATTTATGTTCAGCGATGAAGATGCCTTGGTCCGCCTGGATATGAGCGAGTACCGCGAGCAGCACACCGTCTCACGCCTGTTTGGCGCTCCGCCCGGATATGTGGGTTATGAAGAAGGCGGGCAATTGACCGAGGCAGTTCGCCGCCGTCCCTACCGGGTGATCCTCTTTGACGAGATCGAAAAGGCGCATCCTGAGGTCTGGAACGCGCTGCTGCAAATACTGGACGACGGTCGCCTGACCGATGGCCAGGGGCGCGTGGTCGATTTCCGCAACACCGTCTTGATCATGACCAGCAACCTGGGCACCGAGTTCGTGCGCAAAGGCGGCACGTTGGGCTTCTTACAAGCCACCGATAGCGCCGAAGATCGCCAGGTGCACGACAAGATCGAAAAAGCGCTCAAAACAACCTTCCGGCCTGAGTTCCTCAACCGCATCGATGAGATCATCATCTTCTCGCCGCTCACGGATGAGCAGATGCTGGATATCGTCGACCTCCAGATGAAAGAGGTCGCTACGCGCCTGGAGGAGCACGGTTTGGAGGTCGCGCTGACCGAAGCTGCCAGAAGTTGGCTGGCAAAAGTGGGTTATGACCCCAGTTTTGGCGCGCGACCGTTGCGCCGGGCGTTGCAGAAGTACGTGGAAAGCCCGCTCTCGGTCAGCCTGCTTTCCGGCGAGTTTCACACCGGAGAGAAGGTCCTGGTGGATATCGAGGACGATAAGGTGGTGTTCCGCAAGGCAGGTGAAGAGCAACCGGTGACTTCTTAACCGGTTGGGACGGCCCGGATGAGTCAACCGAACCTGTGCGAGCCACGCGCCACACAGGTTCGGTTATTTAATGGTTGGGTGATCATCAACCGTT
>JARKOV010000173.1 GCA_029975965.1 Anaerolinea sp.
GCGCGCATCGGCTTCATACCCTGATAACCATGATCTTCTCATGGTCGCTTGATAAGCGATCAAAACACCCATCCCCCCAACCCCCTTCCTTTGAGGAAGGGGGCGAAGCTTGAAGATTGAGGTTGTTTTCGCCGCCGGATAGCGGCGAAAACAACCTCAAAACTCCGTTTTTCCCCTCCCCATTTTTGGGGAAAGGGCAGGGGGAGGGGTTGTCCGACAATACTTTGAGAAAACCGTACCCTGATAACCATACAATCTTGACTTGAATGGTCAAAGAAATTACACTGGTACTGTGAAGTGCGAATCTATGCCATGACAAGAAATGAGGTAAACAACCCGATGAAACACGGCTCGATCTCTTGCATTCTCCCTCCGTACATGCTTGACCAGATTGCGCAAAACGGGACAGCCGAACAGCGTGAAAAGGCGGCAGCGACCGCGCAAACCTCCGCGATGTTCCGGGCAGAGCGCACCGAAACGGCGGCGCGTGGGGTCGTGCCGCGCGCGCCGATGGCACAGGCGGCCAAGCAGCGCGCGGTGTACACCGCCAACTTTGGCTCCACCCTGCCGGGGCAATTGGTGCGCGCCGAAGGCGCGCCGCCGACCGGCGACCTGGCGGTGGATGAAGCATACGACGGATCGGGAGCCACGTATGACCTGTATTGGGACGTCTACAAGCGCAACTCGATCGACGGGGCGGGGCTGCGCCTGGATTCGACGGTGCATTACCAGCGCGGCTACGACAACGCTTTTTGGAACGGGCAGCAAATGGTCTACGGCGACGGCGATGAGGACCTGCCGGCCAGCCAGCGCCTGTTCAACCGCTTCACCATCGCCATCGACGTGATCGGTCACGAGTTGACTCACGGGGTGACGCAGTACACCGGCAACCTGGTTTACTTCAACCAGCCTGGCGCGTTGAACGAATCCTTCTCGGATGTGTTTGGCAGCCTGGTCAAACAGCGCAATTTGAGCCAGACCGTCGATCAGGCCGACTGGTTGATCGGCGCGGGTCTGATCACCCCGAACGTCAACGGGGTGGCGCTGCGCTCGATGAAAGAGCCCGGCACGGCTTACAACGACCCCGTGTTGGGCAAAGACCCGCAGCCGGGGCATATGGACAACTACGTCAACACGACCAGCGACAACGGAGGCGTGCACATTAATTCGGGCATTCCCAACCGCGCCTTCTACCTGACGGCGATGGAGCTGGGCGGATTCGCCTGGGAAAAGGCCGGCCAGATCTGGTACGTCACGCTGCGCGACCGCATCCAGTCGACCTCGAACTTCCAGGCGGCAGCCGACCTGACCCACACGGTGGCCGGCGAGCTTTTCGGGGTAAACAGCCTCGAACAGCAGGCGGTCAAGAACGGCTGGGCGGGCGTGGGCATCAGCGTGGGCGGCGACACGGGCGGCGGCGAGAGCCCGGGCTGTGTCACCAGCCTGCTGCGCTTCCTTGGCATCCGCTCTTGAGCGAAACATGACTCCGGCGGGTCGCAGGCGCAGCGCCCGGCTCATCCAGGCGCGCGGCAGCCAGACCCGCGGGGCAGACGGCGGAGGCAAAATGATCATCCATTTCGAACGCACCGGCGGGTTCGCCGGAATTTCCCTGCGGGCGGTGATCGACTCGGACCTGCTCGAACCGGAGGAGCAGCGGACCTTGGAGGAGATGATCGAATCGATCGGCTTTTTCGACCTGCCGCCCGAATTGACCAGCAGCCGGCCCGGTGCAGACCGCTTCCATTACGCGTTGAGCGTGCAATCCCATGGCGAGCGCCACACGGTGGAGATGGACGAAGAGGCGGTGCCGGAGGATATGCTGCCCTTCCTGCAGCAGTTGTCTTTGCTGGCGCGGCGCTTTCGCCAGATGTAAACCGGCTGGTTAAGCTCCGTTTCTGCAGGCGCCGGCGGCGCGCGGTCTAGCAAGTGACGGCGTGCCGCCGAATTGCTCCGATGAGGCGGTTCTCCCGGCGAGTTTGTGCCACTTGTCAGACAGGATACTTGTACCTTGTGCAGGGGAAAGTTATCACTACCCTCTGACATGCGGTTGATACATAATGAAAGAGTGCGAGCAATTCGCACTGATTTTGCCTGATTTATCCTATAAGGAGGAACCGCATGCCCGTTCAGGGACGAGTGGTTGTCAGCGAACTGTACTGTAAGGGTTGCGAGTTATGTGTGGGCGCCTGCCCGCAGAATGCGCTGCGTTTGTCTGCCGAGCGCATCACCGCCAAGGGCTATCACCCGGCCGAGCTGGCCAACGATGCGTGCACCGGCTGCGGCATTTGCGCGGTGGTCTGCCCAGAAGCCGCCATCGTCGTTTACCGCCAATCGTTGCGCAGGCGCGCGGGCGTGGAAGCATAAGGGGAACGCTATGGCAAAAGAATTGCTGAAAGGAAACGAGGCCATCGCTGAGGCCGCCATTCGAGCCGGTCTCCAGGCATATTTTGGCTACCCGATTACTCCCCAGACGGAGCTCCTGGAATGGATGTCGCACCGCATGCCTGAGCTCGGGAGGGCCTTCGTACAGGCCGAAAGCGAGCTAGGGGCGATCAACATGGTCTACGGGGCGGCGTGTACCGGGGCAAGAGTGATGACATCCTCATCCAGCCCCGGTATCAGTTTAATGATGGAAGGGTTGTCGTACATTGCGGGCACCGAGGTGCCGATGGTGCTGGTGGACGTGATGCGCGGCGGCCCCGGGCTGGGCAACATTGCCCCGGCCCAATCCGATTACAACCAGATCGTTCACGGCGGCGGTCACGGCGATTACCACCCGATCGTGCTCGCCCCCGCCACCGTGCAGGAGGCCATCGACCTGACCGTGGAGGCCTTCGACCTGGCCGAAAAATACCGCTCGATCGCGGTGGTGTTGATCGACGGCAGCCTGGGGCAGATGATGGAACCGGCCGAGCTGCCCCCCATGCGCCCGGTGCGCACCACCTTCCCTGCCTGGGCGGCGACTGGCGCGGCGGGGCGCGAGCGCATCATCCACACTTCCATCTACCTCAACCCGCCGGACGAGGAGGAAACCAACATCCGCCTGCTCAAGCGCTGGCAAGAGGTGGAAGCCAACGAAGTGCGTTACAAAGAGTATTTCATGGAAGACGCGCGCTTCGTGGTGGTGGGCTTCGGCTCAGGCGGTCGGATGGCGCTCTCGGCGGTGCGCCAGGCGCGCGCCGAGGGTATCCCGGTGGGGCTGCTGCGCCCGGTCACGGTCAACCCGTATCCGAGCCAGGCAATCTCGCGCTTGTGCGAGCGCACCGAGGCCTTCCTGGTGGTGGAGATGAACACCGGTCAGATGCTGGAAGACGTGCGCATGGCGGTCAATGGGCGCCGACCGGTGGAGTTCTACGGGCGGATGGGTGGCGTGATGCCCTTCCCGGATGAAATCCTGGGCGAGATTCGCCGGCTTGCGGCGGGTGAAGCCACGCTGGAAGGACACCCGCGCGACCGCTGGCTGCAACGCCTGACCAGTGCCCTTGCCAGTGCCAACTAGGTGGGATGAGGAAAAAAACATGGTTGTTGAACAGGTAGTTCCTGAAGAGATCGTCTACCAGCGGCCTGCCTCGCTGGTGGAGTGCGCCACGCACTACTGCCCCGGCTGCACGCACGGGGTGGCGCACCGTATCATCGCCGAGGTGATCGACGAGATGGGCCTGCGCGAGCAGACGATTGGCGTGGCCTCGGTGGGCTGCTCCGTGTTTGCCTACAATTACTTCAATTTCGACTGGGTGCAATCGCCGCACGGTCGCGCTCCGGCCATGGCGACCGGCGTCAAGCGCGTGCTGACCGACCGCCTGGTCTTCACCTACCAGGGCGACGGCGACATGGCCTCGATCGGGATGGCTGAAGTGGTGCATGCGGCGGCGCGGGGTGAGAACATCACCGTATTCTTCATCAATAACGCCAATTACGGCATGACCGGCGGGCAGATGGCCCCCACCACCCTGCCGGGTCAAAAGACCACCTCCTCGCCCCACGGGCGCGACGTGGAATTGACCGGCTACCCAATCCGCGCCAGCGAGCTGCTTTCCACGCTGGACGGAGCGGCTTACATCGTCCGCCGCAGCCTGCACGACCCCAAGAACATCCGCTTGGCGAAGAAAGCCGTTCGGATGGCGTTTGAGGTGCAACGGCGCGGGATGGGCTTCTCGATGATCGAGATGCTTTCGGTCTGCCCGACCAACTGGGGGATGAACCCGAACCAGGCCACCCAGTGGCTGGCCGAAAAGATGATTCCGTATTACCCGCTGGGCGATTACAAGGTCAGTCCGGCTGTGGCGGAAATCAAGATCTGAGGAGGCGGGATGCAGACAGAGATCATCATCTCCGGATTTGGCGGTCAGGGCGTGCTGTTTGCCGGGCAGTTGCTGGCTTACGCCGCCATGGATGAGGGGCACCACGTCACCTGGATTCCTTCTTACGGACCCGAGATGCGCGGCGGCACGGCCAACTGCACCGTGATCATCTCCGACCAGGAGATCGGCTCGCCGCTGGTCAAGCATCCTTCGGCGGTCATCGCGATGAATTTGCCTTCGTTGGATAAGTACGAGGAAAGCATGGTGCCGGGCGGCTTGCTGGTGGTCAACGCTTCGATCGTCAACCGGGCTCCGGTGCGCGCGGATCTGCGCAAGGTGATGGTGCCGGGCAACGAGATCGCCGAAGCGGCGGGTGACCGGCGCATGACCAACATGGTGCTGCTGGGCGCGCTGCTGGCGAACCTGCCGATCCTGCCGCTGGAGGCGGTCGAGCGGGCGCTGGAAGCCCACCTGCCGGCGCGCCACCACCGCCTGTTGCCGCTCAACTACCAGTGCCTGCGCAAAGGCGCGGAGTACGTGGCGCAAGTGGTGAGCTAAGCCGTCGTCAACCCAATCGGGCCGGCGAGCGAAGCGCCGGCCCTTTTTTTATTTAAAAGGACGGTTTTATCCAATTTTTAATTTGACTTTAATCAAATAATTTTTTATCCTACTAATTACAATCAATGCGGGATCAAATTGCCCTGGCACATCACTTTAATCACAGAGGAGGTGTATGAAGTTACCCGTACTCGTCAGCTTGCTCGCCCTGGCAGCGGTCCTCGGCGTTTTGATGTACGCCAGCAACTTCGCCGTGTACCTGGGCAACGACCCGACCGCCTGCAACAACTGTCACGTGATGGACGCGGTGTACGAGGGCTGGTTTCACTCCAATCACCAGCAGTGGGCCGCCTGCAACGACTGCCATACCCCCCACCAGTTGATACCAAAATATATCATCAAGGCGACTTCGGGCATGAACCATGTCACCATGTTCACCTTGGGGCATATCCCCGAACCGCTGCGCGCCAAGGAATCGACGCGCAAAATCATCCAGGCCAATTGCATTCATTGCCACGAGGAAGCCGTGTCGGCCATCGCGGACGGCGCAATGGACTCCGGGCGCTATTGCTTCGAGTGCCACCGCGACACGGCCCACGGGCAGCGCGGCATTTCGATCCTTCCCTACCAGGACAAAGGCACCTGGAGCGCTGAGAAACCGTAACGGGCTGCGGGCGATCTGACCGGGTGGAGCTGGCCGGCTATGGGCTACGTTCACCCAGAGGCAGAACAAAGGACATTCCAAAGAATTGAGAGGAGCAGTATGAAGAAATTTTCTGGAGTCACCCTGATCCTGACCGGCATCATCCTCGTACTGGCGGTTATCCTGGTCGGCGTGATCTTGTTCCTTCGCAACCAACCCACCGCTCCGCGCGGCGTGGCGCCCATCGTGGCGGTGAAAGCCATGGAGGCCGACAGCTCGATCTGGGGTCAAAACTACCCCAACCAGTACAGCACGCTGCTCAAGACCGAAACCAACGCCACCAGCACGGTTTATGGTGGCTCGGACCCGGTGGAAAAGCTGGAAGTCGACCCGATGCTGGTCACCCTGTTTGCCGGGTATTCGTTCGAGAAAGGCTACAGCGAGGACCGTGGGCATTTGAACTCGCTGACCGACGTGCGCAATACGCCGCGCCTTTCGGATAAGACCCCCGCGACGTGTTATTCGTGCAAGAGCTCGAACAACCCGGCGCTGTGGGCTGAGATGGGCATGGCGGCGTACGACGCTCTGTCCTTCAAGCAGATGGGCGAGAAGATCGAATACCCCATCGGCTGCGCCAACTGCCACGAGGCGGGCACCATGCGCCTGATCGTGACCAACCCGGCGCTGGATGAGGCACTCAAAGCCCAGGGAAAAGATTGGCGCACGTTCACCCGCCAGGAAATGCGCACCACGGTGTGCGCCAACTGCCACGTGGAATATTACTTCACCACGGAGGGCAGCTACCTGACCTTCCCGTGGGAAAACGGCACGACCGTCGAGGAGATCGAGGCGTATTACGACGAAATCGGGTTCACCGACTGGACGCACGCCGATTCGGGCGCGCCGACGATCAAGATGCAGCACCCCGATTACGAGCTGTACACCGCTAACAGCACGCATTACAACGCCGGGGTCTCGTGCGCCGACTGCCACATGCCGTACATGCGGGATGGGGCGGCAAAATTCTCCAGCCACAACGTGCACAGCCCGCTGCTGGACCCGGCGCCCGCCTGCGGAACCTGCCACACGGACGTCGAGTACGTGGTGGCGCGCGTAAACATCATCCAGAAGAGCGTATACGACACGATGATGGCCACCGAGACCGCCCTGGTGGCGGCGATCGAGGCGATTCAAAAGGCGGCGGCAGCCACGGGAGCCGACGCGACCAGGATCGAGGAGGCGCGCAAGCTGCACCGGGCGGCGCAGTTGCGCTGGGATTTCATCGCCGCGGAAAACAGCATGGGCTTCCATAATTCGCAGGAGGCGCTGCGCATCCTCGCCGCCGCAACCGACCTCGCCCGCCAGGCGGAGCTGCTGGCCTTCCAGGCGCTGAGCCAGCCGAGCGCCAGCCGCTGACAATCGCATCTGCTCGTTGTTTTCGCAGCCCGCCGCCTGATCAAGGGAGCGGGCTGCGCTTGTCCTTGGTCGCCGCAGCCTGTGCGATTTTCCGCGCGAGTAGCCCGCCCAAATAGCCTTTCCGCGGCCTGACAGCTGCTTTACAACCCCCGCCTTCTCCTTGCGATCTGGGGGAATCTGTGCTAAGATATAGGCGTCCTCCAGGGGAAGGACGCATGGCTTTAAAGGTGGAATCCAAAATCGCTCCGCTAGGGAGTGTTTTTTATCTTTTAAGGCTCGTGCCATCACCAATAAAGCAACTCACAAGGATTGGAAATGCCCACCTCATTCTTGACGCGTGAAGGTTACGTTAAACTACAAGAGGAACTCGATTACCTGCGCACGAAAAAGCGCGAGGAGATCGCTGAGCGCCTGCATGAAGCCATGGAAGGCGGCGAGCTGATCGAGAACGCCGAGTACGAAGCCGCCAAGAACGAACAGGCCTTCGTCGAAGGGCGGATCAAGGAGCTCGAGGTTCTTCTGGCGACTGCACGCGTGATCGATGATAAAAAGCAGAACAGCGGTACCGTACAGGTTGGCTCGACGGTGACCATTTGCGAAAAAGGCGGCGAGCCGGAGGTCTATACCATCGTCGGCGCCGCGGAAGCCAACCCCAGCCAGGGGCGCATCTCGAACGAATCGCCGCTCGGCAAGGCGCTGCTGAACAAGAAGCCCAACGACAGCGTCCTGGTGGAAGCCCCCCAGGGCTCGTTCGAGGTGGAAATTTTGAAGGTGGAATGACCAAGGGGTCCATGGTTTCAGGCCCCGCCCGGATTTCCACGTCTGGGCGGGCTTTTTTTTAGAGAGGGGTGGGCGACCGCCCGGTTGACTTTTCGGCTTGATGCCCCATTGGCTGATGGGATTGAGGATTTCTACATGAACCTTTCTGATCTCGAAAAAATCCGGGTTGAAAAAATCGAGCGCATGCGGGCCGCCGGGATCGAGCCTTACCCGACGCGCAGCGAGGTGAGCCACACCACCGCCGAGAGCATCCAGCGCTTTCTCGCCGCCGAAGAGGCCGCCGGCAGCGAGCCGGCGCCGGTGGAGGTGACGGTTGGCGGGCGTTTGCGCTCGATGCGGTTGATGGGCAAGGTCTACTTCGCGCACATCGAGGACGGGCACGGGCGGCTGCAGCTCTTTTTCCGCGTCAACGACGTGGGTGAAGCCGGCATGGAGCAATTCCGCGAATACTTCGATCTGGGCGACTTCATCCAGGCCAGCGGAGCGATGTTCCGCACCCGCTCGGGTGAGGTGACCCTGCACGTGCGCAGCTTTAAAATGCTCGCCAAAGCGATCACCCCGCTGCCTGCCGCCAAGGATGAGGTGGTCGAGGGAGAGGTGGTGCGCCACGCGGCGCTCACCGACCCCGAGACGCGCTACCGCCAGCGCTACGCCGACCTAGCGGTCAACCCGGACGTGCGCGAGGTGTTCCGCGCCCGGGCGCGAACGGTCAAAGCCCTGCGCGATTACCTGGACGGGCTGGGCTTCCTGGAAGTGGAGACGCCCATCTTGCAGCCGCTCTACGGCGGGGCTGCGGCGCGCCCGTTCATCACTCACCACAACCAGCTCAAACAAGACCTCTACCTGCGCATCTCCTTTGAGCTCTACCTGAAACGGTTGATCGTGGGCATGCTCGACCGGGTCTATGAGATCGGGCGCGATTTCCGCAACGAGGGCGTGTCGTACAAGCACAACCCGGAGTTCACCCAGATCGAGTTTTACATGGCCTATGCCGATTATCTCAAGATCATGGAGATCACCGAAAACATGATCGCCTACGTGGCTGAGCAGGTGACCGGCAGCCGGGTGGTGACGTACAAAGGCAACCAGGTGGATTTCAACCCGCCCTGGCGGCGGCTGGAACTGCGCCAGGGGCTCCTGGAAGTGACCGGGATCGACATCGACGCGCACCCCGACGGCGAGTCGCTGGCGGCGGCGATGCGCGAGAAAGGCATGCAGCCCAGAGCGGGATATTCGCGCGGCAAGCTGATCGATTCCTTGCTGGGCGACTACCTCGAGCCGGCGATCGTCCAGCCGACCTTCCTCTACAACTACCCGCGCGACATCTCGCCGCTGGCTAAATCGCTGCCGGGTAATCCGCAGATCACCGAGCGCTTCGAAGGGTACGTGGCCGGGATGGAGCTGTGCAACGCCTTCAGCGAGCTGAACGATCCGCTCGACCAGGAGCAGCGCTTCCTGGAAATGGGACGGGATTACGAGACCGGGGACGAGGAGCGCCACCCGATGGACGAGGACTACCTGCGCGCCATGTCATACGGCATGCCCCCGCAGGGCGGGTTCGGGATGGGCGTAGACCGCCTGGCGATGCTGCTCACCGACCAACACACTATCCGCGAGGTGATCCTCTTCCCGCACCTGCGCGACGTGGAATAGGCAGATTGTGTTCCAAGGATTCATTCCGATGTGGGCTTTGCCCCACATCGGAATGAAAATAAGATTGTGTAATTTATGCTCTGTAAAATGTGGGCTGTGCCCCACATTTTACAGAATAAAAGAAACGCAATCGAAAATAAATCCCACCATCGGTATTGCGTCAGCGCGCCAGCATGCGCGCCATCTTGATGTATTCCTGGCTGATCGTTTTCTGGTGCGAGACGACCTGCGAGAGCGGCAGGGGTTCGATCTCGCGCCCGACCAGGGCGGTCATCACCCCCGTTTGACCGGCGAGCAGGAATTCGACCGCGCGGACGCCAAAGCGGGTGGCGAGGAAGCGATCGAACGCGGTCGGCTTGCCGCCGCGCTGCACGTGTCCCAGCACGGTGACCCGCGTGCTGAACCCCAGGTTCAATTCCTCGATCTTTTGCGCCAGCGCGCTGGCGTTCAAGGCTGCACCCTCTGCCACGACGATGATGCAGTGCGATTTGCCGCGCTTGTAGGCGTCATCCACCGTGGTGACCACTTCGTCGAAGGGCGTCTCGGTCTCGGGGATGATGACCAGCTCGGCGCCGGTGATGATGCCGGCCTGGATGGCGAGGTAACCGCAGGCGCGCCCCATCGTTTCGACCAGGAAGGCGCGGTTGTGAGAGGAGGCAGTGTCGCGCAGCTTGTCGATGGCGTCGACGATGGTGTTCAGGGCGGTGTCCACCCCGATGCACATGTCGGTGCCGTAAATGTCGTTGTCGATGGAGGCCGGCACGCCGACCACCGGCACCCCTTGCGCCATGAGCGCCATGCCCCCGTTGAGCGAGCCGTCGCCGCCGAGGATCACCAGCGCATCGATGCTGCCGTTGTTGAGGTTGCGGATGGCCTTGCGCTGACCTTCCGGCGTTTTAAACTCCATGCTGCGCGCCGTGCGCAGGATGGTGCCCCCGCGCTGCAAGATGCCGCCCACGTCGCGCGGGCCTAGCTCGCGAAAGCGCCCGTTCAACAACCCTTCGTAACCGTCATCGATGCCGACCACGCGCAGACCGTTGGCCAGGCCCGTCCGGACCACCGCGCGGATGCCCGGATTCATGCCGGGCGCGTCGCCGCCGGAAGTCATCACGCCGATCGTACGAATGTTTGAGCGAAACATAGGCTTCCCTCGCCAGAAAGATTAGTGAATGCGTAAGGGCTCGATACGGAGGTTTTCTTCTCCCACCAGCTCGACCAGTTTCTGGATGAGCTGGGGCGAAATGCCGGTGGGATCGTTGGGAAATTCCAACTGGAATTGGCGGCTGCCCTCAAAAATCAGGAAGGCAAAGCGGTCGTGCCCGGGGAAGGAGCGCAACCGCCCATAGACCATGCGCAGGCGGCGGACATCCCGCTCGCGGTCGCCGGTCGAGCGCAGGATGACGGTCACGATGCGCGGGTCGTTGCTCTCTTGAGAGGCGTGCTGCAGCAGCGGCGAGACGAAGAAGGGAGCGGGGGGCACCGGCAGCCCGGCGGCGGTCGCGGCGCGCTGCGGGGCGGCGGCGGGCAGGTCCTCGGGCTCCAGGCGCGACTCGGGCACAGGGGTCGCGCCGGGTGCGGCATCTGGCGGCAGATCCACCTCTTGCGCCGCATCGGCGGCTGCCAGCCACTCCGGCACGTGCTGGTCCCAGTCGGGGGGCTCCTCAGGTGGGACAAGCTCCCCGGGCGCGTCGGCAGAGGTAGACGGCCTGGCCGGTTGCGCGACGGACTCGGGCGACTGCGCCTGCGGTGCGGCCGGGGCATAGACGGGGGCTTGTTGGACGGGTCGGGGGGCGTGGTTGAGCAGTCCTTCGGCAACGCGGCGAGCTTCACCGGGCGCCGGGACGTACGCCAGGCCTTCTTCTTCGTCCGACGGCAGGTAATCCTCGCCAAAGGGCGCCTCGGCTGCGGCAAAATCTGCGCCGGAGCTGGCTTCCTGCATGGCGTCTTCCAGCGACACCTCGACCAGCCGGTCGACCAGCACCTTTGGGTCGCCGCCCTGGTTATCGACCTTGCCCTCGGCGATCAACACGGCGTCGGCCTGGACGAGCAGGTGGTACCTGTCCCAGGCTTTGGGGAAGATCACCAGATCGAGGTTGCCCTGGATGTCTTCCAGGGTGACGAAGCCCATCGCATCGCCCTTCTTGGTCTGGTGGTTGCGGTAGCGCGTGACCATTCCGGCAACCGTCACCTGGGCGCGGTCGCGCACCTCGTGGAGCTGGCCCGAAAAATGCGACACCTTGCGTTTCAGGTAGGGCAGGTAGGGGCTGAGCGGGTGATCAGAGACGTACAAGCCGAGCAGCTCGCGCTCCCATTCCAACTGCTCGCGCGAGTCCATGCCGGGCGTGTAAGGCAAAACGATGCTGTCCTCGACGCCGGCGATGCTGCCGAAGAAGCTCAACTGCCCGCTCTGCACCGCGCGGAAATGGCTGGCGCTGACGGAGAGCACGTGGTCGAGCACCTCGAGCAGCGAGCGCCGCGCGCCAAAAGCGTCCAGCGCGCCCACTTTGACCAGGCATTCCAGCGGTCGCTTGCCCAGCGCGCGCAGGTCGACCCGCGAGGCGAAGTCGTTGATGCTGGTGAAAGGGCCTTTTTCTCTGCGCGCCTGCAGGATCATCTCCGCAGGAGCCTGGCCGACATTTTTGACCGCGCCCATGCCAAACCGGATGGCGGCCGTCCCATCCGGCAGGTCTTCGATGCTGAAATCGTATTCGCTGGTGTTGATGTCGGGCGGGAGGACGGCGACGCCCATGGCGCGGCAGTCGGCGGTGTAGAGGGCCACCTTGTCCGAGTCGCCTTTGGAAGCCGAGAGCAGGGCGGTCATGTACTCGACGGTATAATGCGCCTTGAGGTAAGCGGTCTGCACGGCGATCACGCCGTAATCGGCGGCATGAGCCTTGGGGAAGCCGTAGCGAGCGAAGTTCTCCCAATCGTCGAAGATGGCCGTGGCGGTCTCTGCGGGGATGCCGTTGGCCTGCGCCCCGGCGATGAATTTCTCGCGGTGCTTGAGCAGCACGTCGGCCTTTTTCTTGGCGATCGACTTGCGCAGCTCGTCGGCCTCCGAAGCGGTGTAACCCGCCAGGTTGACCGCGGCGCGCATGATCTGCTCCTGGTAGACCGGGATGCCGAAGGTCTCGCAGAAGATCGGCTCCAATTTTTCGTGAATGTACTCGACCGGTTCCTCGCCGTGCATGCGCCGGATGTACTTGGGGATGAACTCCAACGGGCCGGGACGGTAGAGCGCGACCATGGCGATGACGTTGTCCAGGTTGCGCGGGCGCATCTGCACCAGGAAGCGCGTCATCCCCGTGCCTTCCAACTGGAAGACGCCAGCGGTGTGACCCTGGCTGAGAAATTCGAAGGTCTGCGGGTCGTCGAGGGGGATGTTGTTGAGGTTGAAGCGCACGCCGTGGCGCTCCTCGATCAGGTCGCAGGCGCGCTGCATGACGGTCAGCGAGGCCAGCCCGAGGAAATCTACCTTGAGCAGGCCGAGCGAATCGATGATCGACATCTCGAATTGGGTGACCGTCTTGATCGGGCTGTCTTCCGCGCCGGAAGTCGGCCGGCTGAGCGGCACGTAACGAATCATCGGCTCGTCGCTGATCACCACCCCCGCGGCGTGGGTGCCGGCGTTGCGCACGGCGCCCTCCATGCGTCCGGCGGTGTCGATCAGCTCGCGCAGGTATTCCTGCTCGTCGTAGGCATGTTTTAAATCGGGCACCTGCTCGAGGGCTTCTTGCACGGTGACCGGTTTTCCGGGGATGTTGGGGATCAGTTTGCTGACCCGGTCGACCTCAGCCAGGGGAATGTCCATCACACGCCCCACATCGCGGATGGCGGCGCGCGCGCCGAGCGTGCCAAAGGTGATGATCTGCGCCACGCGGTCCGCGCCGTAGCGGTCGGAGCAGTAGGCCATCAGCTCGGAGCGGCGGTCGTCCTGGAAATCCATGTCGATATCGGGCATGGAGATGCGCCCCGGGTTGAGGAAGCGCTCGAAGATGAGCCCGTGGACGAGCGGCTCGATCAGGGTGATATCGAGGGTGTAGGCGACCATCGAGCCGGCCGCCGAGCCGCGCGCGTTGTACCAGATGCCGCGATCCCGCGCCTCGCGGCACAGGTCCCAGACGATGAGGAAGTAGGCGTCGAAGCCCATCTGGTGGATGATGCCCAGCTCGTACTCAAGGCGCTGGCGCACTTCAGGGTCTGCACTGCGCGCGCCATAACGACGCTGCAGGCCCTCTTCGCACAAGGCGCGCAAGTAGGTTTCGGGGGTGTGCCCATCGGGGACTTCGAAACGGGGCAGGTGGTAGCCTTTGGGCGAAAGGTCGACCTCGCAGCGCTCGGCGATGAGCAGGGTGTTGCTGAGCGCCTCGGGGATCTCGGCGAACAGGCGGCCCATCTCCTCCGGCGAGCGCAGGTAGAAGGAGTCCACGCTCATCCTGAAGCGGTTCGGCTCGGTGAGCAGGTTGCCGGTCTGGATGCAGAGCAGGATGTCTTGCAGGCGGGCGTCTTCGGGTTGGATGTAGTGCACGTCGTTGGTGGCGATGTATCGCGCGTTGTAGCGCTTGCCAAGCTGCAGCAACCCACGGTTCACTTCCTGCAATTCGGCGATCTGGTGCTCTTGCAACTCGAAGAAGTAGCGATCGGGGCCAAAGACCTCGTAGTAAAAGTCGAGCAGCTTCGCCGCCGCCTCGGGGCCTTTTTCGCGCAGGGTGCGTGGCACCTCAGACGACATGCAGCCGGTGGAACAGATCAAGCCCTCGGAGTGGGCGGCGAGGAATTCATGGTCGATGCGCGGATAGTAGTAGAAACCGTCCAGTTGCGCCGCGCTGGCGATCTGGAGCAGGTTCTGGTAGCCGGTCTGGTTCTCCGCCAGCAGCAAGAGGTGGAAAGACTGCTTATCCAGCTTGACGTCTTTGTCCTTCATCCCGCGCGCAGCCAGGTAGGCTTCGAGACCGATGATCGGCTTGACTCCGTTGGCGTGGGCGGCATTGAAGAATTCAATCGCGCCGAACATGGTGCCGTGGTCGGTGAGAGCCACCGCCGGCATGCCCAGCTCTTTGGCCCGCGCGGTGAGCTTCTTGACATCCGAGAAGCCGTCGAGCAGCGAGTACTGCGAGTGGACGTGGAGGTGGACAAAGGACATAGGCGGTTGGCAGTCGAGTTTCGGAAGTTGGCGGTCGGTGGCGAATGTGCGCCGGACGCCGGCGTGAGGCGATTGTGGGAGGGGAGCGCCCCCTGACACGATTATTATAGCAATTTATGCCCGGCGGCTTTCTAAGAAAATGGGTGATTTCACGGGTGATCCGCGCCGGAGCTTGAAGGACTCATTATACCTGAGGCGGGCGGAGGGGAGTCTTAAAGAATTGAAGAATGAGGAGTGAAGAATTGAAGAATTGAAGAATGAAGAATGAAGAATGAAGAATGAGGAATGATCGATGGGGAGCGGTGATTGGGCAACGAAAATCGTAAATTTACAATATTCAATTTCCCGTTTCTGCCGCAGTATATCCCAGGGCGGCGATCGCCGCGCGCAGGTCGTCTATGCTGACCTGCCCCTCGTCGTATTCGACCTCCAGGGTCTGCCGGTGGTAGCTGCCTCGGATGCGGCGGATGCCGTCCAACTCGTCCTCGATGCCCTCGAGGCGCATCACGCAATTCGCGCAGTGCATGTCGGGAATGGAAAAGGTGGTTTTCGCCATTATTGGAAGATGATCTCGCCGGTGAACATGCCCATCGAGCAGGTGAACTGCATCCGCGTGCCGGCTTTTTGGGGTGGGATCTCCAGCGTCTCGACGCCGGTAGCCGGCAGTAAGGCGGAGAGGTCGAGACCGGGGATGATGAAGGCGCGCGCGCACGAGTAGGTGCCTTTGGTCACCAGGTTGAGCGTCAGGGTCGTATTGGCCGGGGCGCGCACCCGGTTGGGGGTGTAGCCGTAATCGCCCGCCTCGATGGTGATGGTGTCGGCGGAGAGCGGCGTGGCATCCTGCTGGGTGAAGGCGTCGACGCCGGGCGGGGCGAAGGTCTCGAGGCGCTTATCCGGCGAGAGCGCGCCCGCGATGGCTTGCGGGATGCGCGAGAGCGTGACGGGCGAGCCCATCAGCGCCAGGCCGGTGTCGAAGGTCCAGATGCCCAGGAGGATCAGCGCCACCGCGGCGACGCGGTTGAAGTTCTTCTCCAGCAGCCCGCCCAGGCGCGTCGCCAGGTAGGTGAGGCCGAAGAAGACCGGGCTGGTGCCCAGGGTGAAGGCGAAGAGGATCGCCGCGCCCATCAGCGGGTTGGCGGTGCCCACCGCCAGCGCCATCATCGACTGGGTCACCCCGCAGGGGATGAGCACGGTCAGCGCGCCGAGCAAGAGCGGGGTGAGCGCGCCGGATTTTTTCGAGCTGCGCCGGATGTAGCGGGTGACCCGCGATGGCGGCTCGAAGGTGAAGTAGCGGAAGATGGGGTGCACGTTGAGCATGCGCAGGGCGTTGCCCAGCATGAAGATGCCGATAGCGGCCTGCAGGATACCGCGCATGAGCGGCGTGAGCGAAAGCACCGAGCCGAGCGCGCCGAGCATGAATCCCAACAAGGTGTAAGCGACCAGCTTGGCGAGCAGGAAGAGCAAGATGGGCTGCGCCAGCTCGGCTTTTTGGGGCGGCGCGACTGTGGCTCCTCTGGCTTTCTTCCCGCTGCCGGAGGTCTGTTTCTGTTGCAACTGGGCTTCCAGTTGATTGGCAAGGGAGGTGGTGATCAACCCGCCCTGGACGAGCATGCAGCTCAAGCCGCCGGTGGTGATACCGGTAATCAGCGCGGCGAGAAGGACGTTATCCATAAAAAATTATTTCTCCTGGCATCCAATGCATCTATTATACGCGAACTGTAACACGATCAATAGGATAATTTATGTGCAATTCTGGCGGATAAATGTCATCTGTTTGGGCGGGGCGCCGGCGGTTCTGAAACGAGGGCGAGGTTCTTCGGGCCGCGGAAGCCCAGCGTGACCCGCTCGAAGGGCACCGCGTGGGCGCGGTAATACTGCTCGATGGCGTCGAGCAGCTCGTACTGCCCCAGCTTCTCTTCCGACCAAAAATTGCAGCACGGCACCAGGATCACCGGGCGCGTCAGCGCGCTGGCGGCGACCTCGCGCAGCGCCTCGTCACAGTGCAGCCCGACGACCAGGTCATAAATAGAGGCAAGGCGGGCGGTGTATTCTTCGGCGCGGTTGCGCACCCCGGTGAGCACGTGGCCGCGCGGGTCGATCACCTCCGCTGCAAAATGGTATTTCTTCGCCAGGATTCGCGCCAGCATGCCCTGACCGCCAGCCACATCGGCGATGTAGCGCACGCGCCCCCAGTAGCGCCCGGCGATGAAATCTGCCAGCACCTCAAAGCGGGCCGGGTCGCCGTGGAATTTATGGCGCGCCATCGGGTTGCAAATGGGGGATCAGCTATCCAGGTAGGCTTCTTTGACGGCGGTGTCTTTGGGCCGGTCCGGGTTGACCAGCAGCACCACCCAGTCGCCTTCTTTGATCTTGCGGGTGCGGCGGTTGGTGTGCAGGTGGTTGACCGAGCGCAGCTTATCCTTTTTGATGCCGTACTCCACCACCACCTGCCCGCGGTCGCGGTAAAAGGAGGATTTGACCACCTTGCCGCGCACCTCCTGCCCGCCCTCGAAAATCTGGCGGATGCGCAAGAAACGCCACAGCACCAGTCCCAGCGCCACCAGGGTCACCGCCCCGGCCAGGATCAGGTAAAACTGCTCGTCGCGGAAGCTCCAGTTGAAGATCTTGAAGAGCAGGAAGATGCCCCACAGCGTGCCGATGGTGGTGGCACAGAAGGTGGAGAGATAGTCGGTGTCCAGGATACGCCAGAAGGTGGGGGTGGGTTTGTCCATGAGCAAATAATGGATGATGAAAATTGAATGCCGGATGAGCTAGTGGTCGGTCAGGTTGATTTTGATGGGTTATTTTGGGGGCGAAGCCCCCAAAATAACCCATCAAAATCCATTTTACACAGCACTAGAGACTATTGTATCAGCTTTGGAAAGGAATTTGAAATTGCTCAAGAGCCAGAGGCCCGAGAAGCCCGAAAGGATGGCGACGGCCCGTTGTTTTACGGTTCGAGGACGATGAGCAGCGAGGAGAGCGCCACGTTGCCGGGGATGCGGCTGCCCTCCTGGCGCAGGGTCAGGCGCACCGGTGTGGGCGCATCGACCTGGTAGGGAACCTCGACCAGGAAAGGCGTGTGGCTCTGGTCGCCGCCGGGCGGCTCGACCTGGAAGCTCTGCGCGGCTACCAGCCGCCCGTTCTCGGCGATCAATTCCACGATGACCGGCGAATTGTTGACCGGGCGCGCCAGCCCGCTGATCAACAGCGACCCGCCGCGCACGATCTGCTGCCCCTGGGGGAAACGCACGATGTAGGGCTCCTGGGTCAGGTCGGGGGCGAAGATTTCGGCGCGCCCCACCCGCAGCAGCACCAGTTCCACCGAGGTCAGGTAGATGATGCGCCCGTAGCGGTCGCGGGTGGAGACCTGCAGCCGCCCGGTTTCGGCCATCGAGGTGATCTGGAAGGTCACTTCGGGGTAGAAGGCAATCGAGCGCCCGAGGTACTGGGTGTAGTTGTTGTCCGCGCGGTAGAGCGTGCGCCCATCCTCGCCGAGCAGCTCCAGGCGGACGAAGCCATCCTCGCCGGGCACGGCGTAAATCTCGGCCTGCACCGGCGATACGACGCGCGAGAGCAGCCCCGGCCGGTCGATGTAGAGCACCGGCGGCGGCGGGGTGGGCGTGTTGGTGATGGTCGGCGTGCGCGTGATGGTCGGCGTTCGGCTGGGCGTGCGCGTGAGGGTGGGGATGCGCGTGCGCGTGGGGGTGCGGGTGGGGGTGAAGGTGCGGGTGGGAGTCGGGCTGGGACCCGGGGTGGGCGTATCGGTCGGAGGCGGCGTGGCGGTGGGGGTGTCGCTGGCTTCGGCGGTGTGGGTCGGGCCGCGGGTGGGGGTGAGCGGGACGGGGGTGATCGAGGCGGTGAGGGTCGGCACGGGGGGCAGGGTGCCCGTCTCGGTCGGCAGCGGCGAGGGCGTGGCGGTGAGCAAATTGGCGAGCGAGACCGGCCCGCCGCAGCCCGCCAGCAGCAGAGCCAGCAGCGCGAGGAGAAGCACCCGTCTCCCGTCGCTGGATCTCATCTCAACCGGCCAGGCGGGGGGCGACCTCGCGCATGAACCGACGCATGGCCCGCTCGCGCTCGGGTTGGCTCTCGGCGATGAAGTGCAGCGCGGCGTAGCCGGCGCCGGCCTGGTTAAAGGCCTGCAAGCCGGCGGCTACCTCGTCGGGGTTGCCGGCGAGCTGGACGTTTTCGCGCGCCTCGCCATCCAGCGCGACGGAGATGCGCGGGGCCACCTCGAAGGGGCGTCCGGCCAGCAAGGGGCGAATGACGCGCAGCATGGCGGCGATCTGCTCGGGGGCGATGCCGGTCGGGTGCCAGCCGTCGGTGAGCAGGGCGGCGCGGCGCAGCGCGCGCGGCGAGTTGCCCGCCGTCCACAGCGGAGGCCCGCCAGATTGCACCGGCCCGGGGGCAAACTGGGCGCGCTCGAAGCGGTAGTGCTGCCCCTGGTACGAGATGATTCGCCCGCCGCGCCAGAGCGTGCGCAGCACCATGATGGCTTCGTCCATGCGCTTGCCGCGGTTGGTGAACTCGTAGCCCAGGTTGGCGTACTCGCCCTTCGACCAGCCGATGCCAAGCGCCAGCACCACCCGCCCGCCGGAGAGCACGTCCAGCGTGGCGAGCACCTTGGCCATCTCGACCGGGTTGCGCTGCGGCAGGATGAGCGCCGAGACCCCCAGGCGGATGCTGCCGGTGCTGGCTGCCAGATAGGCGAGGGTGGTGACGGCTTCCAGGATCGGCGTGTAGGTGGCGCCGTCGCTTTCGGGCTGCACCATATGGTCGGTGGTCCAGACCGAATCGAAGCCCAGGCTTTCAGCGGCCAGCGCGGTGTCCAGCACGGCCAGCCGACCGGCTTGTGGTCCGTAATTGGGGAGGATGATGCCGAATTTCATGAGGTGGTGAGGCGGGGGCATACGAGCGCTTGCGCCCGTATGCCCCCGGCAGGTAGATTACAGCCCGTAAATCTGGCTGTACTTGGCTTTCAGGTAGCGCAGGAAAGGCTGCGGGTCGATCTTGGAGCCGGTCACTTTTTGCACCAGCACTTGCGGCTCGTAAATCGCGCCGTAGCGGTGAATATTCTGGCGCAGCCAACCGAGCAGCTCCGCGAACTCACCGCTCTCGGTCTGCTGTTCGAGGTTGGGCAGGTCTTTCTGGATTTTCTCCCACAGTTGCACCGAGACCAGGTTGCCCAGGGCGTAGGTGGGGAAGTAACCGATGTACCCGCTAGACCAGTGCACATCTTGCAGCACGCCCTGCGCGTCGTTGGGCGGGGTCAGGCCGAGGTAATCCTGCATGCGCGCGTTCCAGGCGGCGGGCAGGTCTTTGACCTCCAGGCTGCCCTCCATCAGGGCGATCTCCAGCTCGAGGCGCAGCATGATGTGCAGGTTGTAGGTGGCCTCGTCTGCCTCCACGCGGATGAGCGAAGGCTGGACGCGGTTGATCGCCTTGTAGAAAGCCTCCAGGCTGACGTTGGCGAGCTGGGTGGGGAAGCGCTCGCGCAGCCGCGGGTAGAAGTGCCGCCAGAAGGGCAGCGAGCGCCCGACCAGGTTCTCCCACATGCGCGACTGGGATTCGTGCACCGCCATCGAAGCGCCGTTGGCCAGCGGGGTGCGGCGCAGCGCCGGGTCGAGGCCCAGGTCGTAGAGGGCATGACCGCACTCGTGCATCGTGCCAAAGAGCATCGTGTTGAGGAAGTTGGGATCGACCCGCGTGGTGATGCGCACGTCGCCCGCGCCGAAGGAGGTGGTGAAGGGGTGGGCGGATTTATCCTGCCGGCCGCGCTGCCAGTCGTAGCCGAAACGGGTGATCACCTCGACGCCGAAGTCCCACTGGTCCTGCTCGGGGAACTCCTGGTGCAGGAAGCTCGAATCAACCTGCGGGCGGGCGGCGATCGCCTTGACCAGCTCGACCTGTACCGGGCGCACCTGGGCAAAAATAGCCTGCACTTCGGCGGTCTTCATACCCGGCTCGAAGTCGTCCAGTTGTGGATCGTAAACATGGTCGTAGGGGGCAAAGAAGGTCGAGTATTCGCGGCGCAGTGCGATGATCTTTTCCAGGTGGGGTTGGAAGAGGGGGAAATCGTTGGCCTTGCGCGCTTTGATCCAGGCTTCTTGCCCGAGGGTGGTTTGTTGGGCGAACTCGTCCACCCAGCGCGACGGCACGCGCACGCGTTTGTCATACTGGCGGCGGGTGACGCGCAGCAGCGCCGCGGTCTGGTCGTCGGGGGGAAGCTGGGCGGCCTGCGCTTCGAGATCCGCCAGGAGCTCTCCCATTTCCGGAGAAGTCCAGCGCTCATGCTCGAGGCGCGCCAGGGTGGCGAGCTGGTTGCCGCGGTCTTCTGCGCCGCCCGGCGGCATTTGCGTCTGCTGGTCCCAGCCGAGAACGGCCTGGGCGTGAAACAAATCGTCGATTTCGGCCAGGATGGCCTTGAAACGGGTCAATTTTTCCTGCATACCTCATCCTTTTCGTCGAAGGTGCGGCCGTCGCGTGGCGGTCGATGGGTTGATTAAATCACTCGCCAGCGCAGCGGTTCGCCCTTTAGCGCGGCGATGATCTCGGTGGCGATGTCATACCCGGCGCGCGCCTGGGCCTCCTGCGTCTGCGCGCCGATATGCGGCGTGCAGATCACCCGCGGGTGGTTGACCAGGGGCGATTCCCCCGGCGGCTCGGCGGCGAACACGTCCAGGGCCGCCCCGGCCACCTTGCCGGACTCGAGCGCAGCCAGCAGGGCTTCTTCATCGACGATTCCACCGCGCGCGGCGTCCACCAGGTAAACGCCCGTCTTCATCTTGCTGAAGGCGGCTGCATCGAGCATGTTCTTGGTCTCGTTGGTCAGCGGCAGGTGGAGCGAGATGAAATCGGATTCGGCCAGGAGCTGCTCGAAGGAGACCGGCTGCCCGCCGCGCTCGAGGATGCTCTCGGCGGCTTTCAGGCGGTCGTAGGCGACGATGTTCATGCCGAAGGCCTTCGCGCGGTCGGCGACCGCCGAGCCAATGCGCCCAAAGCCGATGATGCCGAGCGTCTTGCCGTACAGCTCGGCGCCTTCGAGCTCCTTTTTCAACCATTTGCCGGATTTCATCGAGCCGTCGGCGCGCGGGATTTCGCGCACCAGGCTGAGCATCAGGCCGAGGGTCAGCTCGGCGACGGTGACCGTGGTCGCCAGCGGCGAATTGACCACGCGCACGCCGTGCGCCTTGGCCGAGTTGAGGTCGATGTTGTCCACGCCGATGCCAGCGCGCCCGACCACCTTGAGCGCGGTGCCTGCGTCGAAGACGGCGGGGGTCACCTTGGTGCGGCTGCGCACGATCAGCGCGTCGTACTGGCCGATTTCCTTGAGCAAGTCCTCCGCCGACAATCCGTTGCGGTCGGCGACATCGCCGATCTCGCTCAGCAGGGCCTTGCCTTTGGCGTCCAACCCGTCGGTAATGAGAATTTTCCACCCACTCATACAGAGCCTCCTCCATGCGTTGTTTAGTTCGCTTGTGAGCGTATCTTTGCCATGATTTTACCTTACATCTTGCCAAAGCGCCCGCATCCCAACCCTTCTCCCACGGGGAGATGGGCTGATGGATGGCGGATTGTGCTAGAATCGAGCCACCATGCCAGCCAGGCCGCTCAACCCGCGCGCGATTAACCCGCGCCTGCTCGAATCCGAGCGGGTGCAGCGCTGCCGTTTGAGCGAGTGCCGGGGCGCCTGCTGCCTGCACGGCGTGTGGATCGACCTGGCCGAGCGAGACGACCTGCTGGCGCACGCCGGGTTGATCGCGCCGCACCTGCCGCCGGCATTGCGCGATCCGGCAGCCTGGTTCGACGGTCGCCAGGAAGCGGATGAGTTCGCGCCGAGCGGCGCGGTGGTGCACAGCAACGTGCTGCCCGACGCGGCGCACTACGGCGGGACGGCCTGCGTGTTCCTGCGCGAGGATTACAAATGCGCGCTGCAGGTGGCGGGGCAGGCAGCCGGGCTGCATCCCTGGCGATTCAAGCCTTTTTACTGCGTGCTGCACCCGCTGGACCTGGACGAGCAGGGGCGCATCACGCTGGACGAAACCTCCGCATTGCTGGCGGAGGAAGGCAGTTGCCTGCGCCCGGCGCAACGACCCATCCCGCTGCGCGAGACGTTCAAGGAAGAGCTGGACTATCTGGCGGGAGATCCATTTTAGATCGACGTGTATCTGGCGAGGAGCCAAAGGAGGCTTGCGATGACCCTGCTTTACACCACCCTTGGGGCGCTGGACGCCTCGCAGTTGGGCATGATCTTGCCCCACGAGCACATTTTCGTGGACCTGCGCACGCCGGACGTGCCCGGTCACGGTCAGGCCGAGGCAGAGCAGGTGGTGGCGTGCATGGCGCCCCAGCTCGAGCGTGCTCGCTCGGTGGGCGTGTCTGCCCTGGTCGAGTGCACGCCCGAAGGGGTGGGGCGGCGGGTGGACCTGGTGCAGGCGGTCTCGCGGGCGGCGGGTATGCCGGTGGTCGTCGCTACCGGCATCTACCGCGAGCCGTGGGTGCCAGATTGGGCGCGGGTCGCGCCGGGGGACATCTTGCAGGGTTGGATGCTGGGCGAGCTGGAGACCGGCATCGGCCAGACGGGCGTGCGTGCCGGGTTCATCAAGCTCAGCGCCGGGGATGACGGCCTGACCGAGACCGAAAAGAAGATCCTGCGCGCAGCCGGGCGCGCCGGGGCGCTGACCGGCGCGGCGATCGGCAGCCACACCATCCGCGGGCGGGTGGTCCTCGAGCAGTTGGACATCCTGGAGAGCTGCGGGTTCGACCCGCGGCGTTTCATCTCGATCCACGCGCAGGCGGAGGAGGACTTTGCGCTCAACCTGGAGGTGGCGCGGCGCGGGGCGTGGATTTCTTATGACGGCATCGGCTGGGGCGACGACGACGAGCGCTACATCCAGCGCGTTTTGAGCATGCTGGCCGCCGGGCATGGCGAGCAGGTGATGCTGAGCATGGACCGCGGCTGGTACGACCCGGCCCAACCGGGCGGCGAGAACGTCCAACCGTTCACCTACCTGAGCGAGACGTTCCTGCCCAAGTTGCGCACCGCCGGCCTGGACGACCCGCTCATCCACCGCCTGACCGCCGACAACCCCTTCCGGGCGTTTGCGCGGTGAAACAGGTGCGGGTTATCGGAGATGGGGCAAAGCCCACATTTTGCTGAAAATAAATTACACAATCCTCCTGGCTCTTTTCGCCATCGCCTTGTGGAGCACGCTGGCGCTGCTCGGGTCGCAGTTGGCTCACCTGCCGCCCTTCTTGTTGCTCGGCGTCGCGCTGGGATTGAGCGGGCTGATCGGCTTATTCCGGCCGCGAGCCTGGCGGGTGCCGCTGCATACGCTGGCGGTGGGGGTGGGCGGCATCTTCGGCTACCATTTCTTTTACTTTCGCGCCTTTGCCCTGGCCCCGGCGGTGGAAGCCAACCTGATCAATTACCTCTGGCCGCTGCTGATCGTGGCGCTCTCGCCGCTGCTGCTCCCCGGCTACCGCTTGCGCGCCCAGCACATCTTGGGGGCGCTGCTGGGGCTGGTTGGGGCGGCGCTGATCGTCAGCGGGGGAAAGTTCAATCCAGATACCCGCCACCTGCCCGGCTACCTGTTCGCCGCCGCCGCGGCGCTGACCTGGGCGGTGTACTCGCTGCTCACCAAGCGCCTGCCGCCCTTCCCGACCGATGCGGTGGCGGCGTTTTGCGCCCTGGGCAGCCTGCTGGCCTTCGGGTTCCATGCATTGACGGCCGGGTCGTTCGTCGCGCTGGGCAGCCTGACTTCGCGCGAGTGGCTGCTGCTGGCATTGATTGGCCTGGGTCCGATGGGCGCGGCCTTTTTTCTGTGGGACGCGGCCCTCAAGCGCGGCGACCCGCGCGTGATCGGCTCGCTGGCTTACCTCACCCCGCTGCTCTCGACGCTCAATCTGGTGCTGCTGGCCGGGCGGCCGCTTTCGCCGCTGAGCGGCGCGGCGATGGCGCTGATCGTCGCCGGGGCGGTGGTCGGGACACTGCGCAGAGAAAGGAATTCGCATGCCGTTGAGCCTGCCTGAAATCGCGCGCCTGACCGGTGAATACGGGCCAGGTTGGGCGCTGCCCCACGCGCGGCGCGTCTTTGCGCTGGCGCAGCGCATCGCCGGCGGGCTCCAACCCGATTGGCTGGCGGTGGAATACGCGGCTTACCTGCACGATTGGGGAGCCTTCCAGCGTTACGCCCAGCCGGGGGTGGCGCATCCGCTGCGCTCGCGCCAGGTGGCGGAGAGCGAAATCCTGCCGCAGTGCGGCCTGGATGGCGAAGTCCGGCTACGCATCCTGGCTGCCATCGAGCTGCACGATTACCGCGACCCGCGCCCGGCTGAGACGCCGGAGACGCTGGTGCTGCGCGAGGCCGACTGCCTGGATTTGCTGGGGGTGATCGGCATGGCGCGCGAGTTCGCCTGGGGGCCGAACGACCTGCAGGTGTGCTTGAAGCGCATTCTCGGGCGGCGTGAAGGGATCGGCGAGCGCCTCAGCCTGCCGGCCGCCCAGGCTTTGGCCGCGGAGCGCCTGGAACACATGGCCCAGGCGCTGGCCTGGTTGGACGAGGAGAGCCTGGGTATCCTATAAATCAACGCACCAGTTGCAGGAGCGTGGTCTGCACCGCAGGCCCGGCGACCAGCACGCCGACGACCACCCCAGCCAGGCTGAGGATGAAGGCGGGTGCCGACCGCTCGAAGTGCGTCACCAGGTAAACCCATTGGACCGGCGGGAATAACAGGCAACCCACACCCCACCACACATTGGTCTTGAACGCCAACGCCAGAAACCAGATGGTCCTGGCTTGCATCAGAATCAAATGGACCCAATGGACTCGGGTGCTTGACAGGCGCGGCGAGCGGCGGGAGAATTGGTGATGGTGATCGGTGTAACAGGCAGGGAGACCGCATGCAGATCTGGATCGTGGAGGACAACGCGGCGCTGAGCCGGGCGCTGAAGAGTGGGTTGGAAGCCGGCGGCGCGCAGGTGAGCGGCGTATTCGCGCGCGGGGAGGAGGTGTTGGCGCAGAGCCCCGCCGAGCCCCCGGAAGCCGTTTTGATGGATGTGCAGCTCGCTGGAAGCCTGAACGGCATCCAGACCGCGGTGGCGTTGCGCAAGGAATTCCCGCGCCTGCCGGTGGTGTTTTATTCGATCCAGGACGATGAAGATTTCTACCGGGCGTTCCTGCGCAGCGGCATCCTCAGCCATTACGCCTATGTGCGCAAGAGCAACTACCTGTTGCCGGAGAGCATCCTGCCCTTATTGCGCGAGGCGCGCTCCGGGGGCAGCTTCATCGACCCGGAGATCGCCGCGCGCGTGCAGGCAGTGCGCCACAAGGACGCCAACGACCCCCTCGAGCTTCTGGAGCCCAACGAGCGCGCGGTGGCGGCGCTGCTGGCGCAGGGGCTGACCAACGAGCAAATCGCCGCGCGCCTGGGCTACCACGACGCCCGTGCGGTCAGCCGCACCAACGGGCAGATCTACACCGCCTGGGGCTTGAACAGCTCGACCACCGACGAGAAAGTGGCGCGCACCCGCGCTGCGCTGATCCACCAGCGCCGCGAGCTGGTGGTGTGGGACGAGGAGGGCAACGCGCAGGTGCTGGATCCGCAAGGCAAGTGGCGGCGGCTGGATAGCTGAGCCTTCCCTCTCCATTCCCCTCCCGAAGGCCGGCGAATGACTCACAGAGCCGAAAACACACATGCCTCGCCCCGAATTTAATCTTTCATAAGCGCGTTGAGTCGAATAATCCCCACCCCCTGTAATCCCCCGCCCCAAGGCGGGGGAAATCTGGTGAAAAACAGGCAAATGGGACGCGTTCGCGCCCCATTTGCCTGTTTTTCACGATCCTCTCCCCTTCACCGTTGTATAGACCGGATACATAGATAACAATCGTTCGGGGAAGGGGACGGGGGATGGGGTTCTTCGACATGAATCACCCCGAACATTAAATTCGGGATGATTCATGTGGAGCTTTGGATCTCGCATGTTAATTTCGGTCAATGTGGGCTTTGCCCCACATTGATCGAAAATTTAAACCCCCCCGTTTTTAGCGGAGATGAGCGAAAACTCTACCTCCGGATGCTGTTGGCGATGGCGACCGGGTAGGGCAGGTCTTTCAACGAAACCTGGTCCAGCAGCGCCAGGTCTTCGGCGCTGAGCGTCCAGCCGGCGGTGCCCAGGTTGATCTCCAGATGCCGGAGGGTGCGCGCGCCGATGATCGGCGCGGTCACGCCGGGCTTGTGCAGCAGCCAGCGCAGCGCCACCTGGGCGGGCTCCTTGCCGATGCGGCGCGAGACATCCAAGAGCGTGTCGATCACTTTCCAGGTGCGCTCGTTGTTGTAGATGTGCCAGGCTTCGCCCCAATTCTTGCTGGCGGCCTCTTCGACGCGGGTGTTGGGCGGCGGCGCCTGCATTCCGCGCTGGTACTTGCCCGAGAGCCACCCGCCGCGCAGCGGGCTCCAGGGGATGATGCCGATGCCCTCATTGAGGCAGACCGGCACCAGCTCCCATTCCAGCTCGCGGTCGAGCAGGTTGTAGAGGGGTTGCAAGCACAGGTACGGCTCCCAGCCGTTAAATTTGCTCAGGTCGACCGCTTTTTGCAACTGCCAGGCAGCCAGGTTGCTGGCGCCGATGTAGCGCACCTTGCCGGCTTTGACCAGCCCGTCGAGGGTGCTGAGGGTTTCTTCGAGGGGTGAAGCGCTGTCCCAACCGTGGGTCTGGTACAGGTCGATGTAATCGGTGCCCAGGCGGCGCAGGCTGCCCTCGACCGCGTCGAGGATGTGCTTGCGGCTCAAGCCGACGTCGTTCAACCCGTCGCTCATCGGCCAGCGCACCTTAGTGGCGATCACCCAATCCTGGCGGGGCTTGCCTTTCAACCATTTGCCGACGATTGTCTCCGAGAGGCCGGTGCTGTAGACGTTGGCGGTGTCGATGAAATTCCCGCCCGCGTCGGCGAAGCGGTCCATCATGGTGTAGCTGTCGGGCTCGCTGGTCTCGCGCCCAAAGGTCATTGCGCCCAGGCACAGCTCGCTCACTTTCATTCCAGTCTTGCCGAGGAATCGATATTCCATGCTGCCTCCTGTAGGGTATAGAAAAGAATAGAGGGTCATTTGGCGCCCGCTCAGGCATTGGAGGAGCAAGCCGCAAATTCGAAACCTGGCTCCACTGGCCTGAGCAGTTCCATCGATTCATTATAACCCGGCCCGATCGGGAGTTTACAGCTTTGAAAGTTTGGCAGGAGAGTCTGTCAGGGAGGGTGGTTCGTATCTATAATAGGAGGGTGAACGCAGGTATCGCCCTACAACCATTGGTATAACGGTCAGGTGATCTGAATGAATGAACCGACTCCCCAAACCAACCCCCCACGCATGAGCACGCTGAAAGCGGTGCTCATCGGGCAGTTAGTGGTGAATTTTCCGCTCTTTTTAATCGTCCTGGTGCTTTTCATCCTGGTGGGCGCTTTTTTGCCCGACGACTCGTGGGTGGCGCTGGTCGGGGCAGTGTTGCTGGGTTACCTGTGGTGGTCGTTCTCGACCCGCAAGTGGCGCGAATGGGCGATATCCAAAGGGGTGCCGCCCCGCGACCTCACCCGCATGGCGGCATTTACTGGCCTTGCCCGCCCGCGCGACTGGTACATGTACGACATGTTAAACAAGGACGAGGAAAAAGACGAGCGGAACAGGCGATAGCATGAAGCAATCCACCCGCGAAATTTCCAGCCGGCTGGCTTTGCCCCCCGAAAAAATGCGGTGGTGGCGCGAGGCAAAATTTGGCATGTTCCTGCACTGGGGTGTCTATGCCATCCCCGGGCGCGGCGAATGGCTGATGTGGAACGAGCGCATCCCGTTTTCGGAGTACCGCAAGCTGGCCGACCGGTTTAAGCCCAAGAAGTTCAACCCGCGCGCCTGGGCCGAGGCGGCTCGCGCTGCCGGGATGCGCTACATGGTGTTGACCGCCAAGCATCACGACGGTTTTTGCCTGTTCGACAGCCAGGCGAGCGATTTCACCAGCGTGAAAACCGCCGCCCGGCGCGATTTCGTGGCCGAATACGTGCAGGCTTGCCGCGAGGCCGGCCTGGGGGTCGGCCTGTACTATTCGCCGCTCGACTGGCGCTTCCCCGGCTTTTTCTTCCCCGACCTGTACCGCGAGAGCGCCGAAGAGATGAAGCAGCAAACCTACCAGCAGGTGCGCGAGCTGATGACCCAATACGGCAAGATCGACATCCTGTGGTTCGACGGTGGGGAGGATGACTGGCTCGGCTTTGGGGGGATCGAATGGGGGCCGGGCGGCTGGCGCT
>JARKOV010000174.1 GCA_029975965.1 Anaerolinea sp.
GGCTGGATGCAAGTGCTGCAAGTGCTCTAATTTGGGTTTGAGTCTCATTTATCTGTTAAATGTGGGGTTAGCCCCACATTTAACAGATAAAAAATCACAATCGGATCTCGATTTTTAATAAACACAAAACGGCGCGGGTGGACGCGCCGTTATTATATTAAGTGGAATTGGTCAACGGCTGGTTCTGGCTTCGATGTGCGCCTGGATCCGGCGATAGATCTCATCGAATCGCCGTGAGAAGCCCGCATCCGGTTGCTCCAGGTAGACCGGGCGAAAATTCGCCTTGCCCCACAGCATCAATTCGTTCGCCATCGGCAGCTCATAAGCGATCGAATGCAGCAGCAGGGCTTCAGCCGCCCCCGTTTGATAGTGGCTGGCTGGTCCTTCGGCCTGGCCAACCCGATTGACGATCACCATCATCGGGCAGCGGTTGCCGATACCCATCCCGCGCAGGTATTCGATCAAGTGGGCGGTGTTTGACAGCGTTTCATCATCTGGTGAGGTCACCACCAGCAATTCATCCATTTGTTCGAGGATCACCGGAAATTCAGGCAGGCGCGGCACGCCCATATCGAGCACAGCAAAATCCGTCGTCCGGCGCAGCTTCTTTAGCAGGGTCGCATACAAAGCCGGCGCTTTGGCGCTTTCTACAGGTGAAGCCTGCTCACCCGCCAGCAGCACCCGCAAGCCAAACGCCGTCCGGTTAAACGCGCGGTCGAGAATGCCGGTGCTGATCGCACGCTTTTCGAAAAGGTCGGCAAGGGTGGTTGATTGGTTAATGTTTAATTCAGAACGCCAGTTGCTCGCCCCGGCTTGCATCTCGACGGCAGCCACGTTTCCCTTGTTTTTACGGGCGAAAGCAGCCGCCAGGTTGAGCGCTGTGGTCGACACGCCAAGGCCACTTCTCACCCCGACCACCCCAACCAGGAATCCGTTCCGGTGGTTCGCCTCCTCATCGGATGATTCAGCCATCAAGGAGCCGACCACCCGCTGGATTTCGGCGGGTTTGGCCGGCTTGTTCAGGTATTCATCCGCGCCGGCAGCGAAACCTGCCCGCCAGTCTTCTTCCTGGGTTCGGGCGGAGAACATCAAAATGGGCGCCTCGGCAGTTTTTGGGCTGCGACGCAATTCGCGAGCCAGTGCCAGCCCATCCATACCCGGCATCATCACGTCTACGACGAACAGGTCGGGGTTTTCCCTCTCAACCAATGCGAGGGCTTCCTGTCCTCCACCGGCACCGAGCACGCGGTAGCCTTGCCTGCCAAGCAATACGGACAGGAAACGTTGCGTATCCAGATCGTCATCGACTACTAATATCGTTTGGCTCATCCTCAATCCACCGATCCACTGGCGACCTACATCATACCCGATCCATCATCTACCGGCAAGCTCGAAACATCGCGCGATCTAACCTGCTTTACCCTTCATCCGGAAATCATTGACAGATCTGTCACACAAGGGATACATATATAATAACGATCCAGCGCGGAAAATGATTCACTTTTTCTCGAGGAATCTTGCAACCGCTCAGAGGATGAAGGATGCAATCCTATACCTCCGACTGCGTTGTTGCGATATTCACCCATTGCCGGCTATTGACGGCCAGGCGGCATCGTCATATAATCAATGCGAACGTTCGCACGAGCGATCGAATTCACTCCTCCCAATGGTCAAAACATGGTAACAACCCGCCGGGTAACCATCAAAGAAGTGGCCAGACGGGCTGGTGTCAGTTACCAAACCGTGTCAAAGCTTTTGAACGGTCAGGTCAGGCTTTTACCTGCCACCGCGGATCGCATCTGGAACGCCGTTCGCGAGTTAAACTACCGGCCACTTCACCCGGCGCGCAGCCTGCGCTTGCGCCAAAGCCGCACCATCGGTTATTCCTGGCGGCCTTCTACTCCCGATCATCCCAATCAAATCCTCGATACGCTCCTCCAGAGCATGTTAACGGCTGCCGAGGAACAAGGTTATCACCTGCTCTGCTTTGCGCAACCGGCTGATCTGGACACATACCAGGAGTTATTCGTCACCGGCCGAATCGATGGTTTCATCCTGTCCAGCATTGAATATGACGATCCTCGCATTCGTTTTCTGCAGGAGCACGGCATCCCGTTTACCGCTTTTGGCCGTTCGAGCCCGGGATTATCTTTCCCGTGCATCGATGTCGACGGCGGCGAAGGCATCAGCCTGGTGGTGAACCACCTGATCGAGCGCGGTCACTCCCGCATTGCCATCCTCGCCTGGCCTGAACAATCTCGGGTCGGCAACAATCGCCTGGACGGGTATTACCAGGCCATGCGCCAGGCAGGGATCGATCCGCACCCAACCTGGGTTATCCGCACGGCCGGCGAAGTCGAAACGGGCTACCGGGCGGCGGTGCAGCTCCTTCACCTGCCCCATTCCCTGCGACCCACCGCCATGGTTTGCTTGAACGATTACATGGCCATTGGCGCGCTGCGCGCAGCCCAAGAACACGGATTTTCGCCAGGGCATGACCTGGCCATCTCCGGGTTCGATGATACCCCCCTGGCGCGCTACCACCAACCTGCCCTGACCACCATTCGCCAGCCCATCTGGCAGATCGGCCAGCAACTCATCCAGTTAATCCTCGCCGTGCTCCATTCGTCTACCAACGATATGGATGTTTGCCGCCTGCTACCGCCCGAGCTGGTCGTCCGAGAATCCACCCTGACGGGTCAACCAACCGTATCTTGAAATTGCTGAGGTAATTTCCGATGAATCATGATCCTGCCTGGACCATCACCGAAGACCATTTCGATCCCGCCAAACAACATCACACCGAAACCATCTTCACCATCGGCAACGGCTATTTGAGCACTCGCGGCGCCTTCGAAGAAGGGTATCCGCGTGAAAAACGGACCACCTTCATGCACGGCGTCTTCGATGATATGCCGATCCTTTTCACCGAGCTGGCCAATATCCCCGACTGGATGGAGTTGGATCTCTTGATCGAAGGGGAGCGCTTTAAATTAGACCAGGGCACGCTGCTCGCATTCGAGCGCAGCCTGGATTTGCGCACCGGTTTGCTGGCTCGTGACCTGCGCTGGCGCAGCCCGCAAGGGCGCACCGTCCGCCTGCGCTTCGAGCGATTCACTTCGCTGGCCGACATTCACGTCGCGCTCGTCCGTTTGCGCGTCACCGCGGAGGATTTTTCGGGCATGGTCGAAGTGCGCGCCGGCATCAATGGCGAAGTGGAAAATGAGGGTTACAAGCATTGGAACTGGCTCGGTCAGGCAGCAAAAAACGGCAGCCTCTGGCTGCATTCCGTCACGCGCAAATCGCAGGTTGAGGTGGCCATTGCCAGCCGGCTATCTCTGACGGGCCCCGCCGTGGTAGAAAAAGATGCCTGGGACGTTCACAACCATCCGACCCTCGTGCGGCGTTGCTTTTTGAATCAGGGACAGACCGCGGTGGTCGAAAAGATAAACGTGATCTACACATCGAGGGACGGTGCTACCCCCATGGCAAGCGCCAACGAGCATCTTGCCACACTCCCGGCAGACGCCTGGGATGCGGTGTGGAAGCTTCATCAACCGGCGTGGGAGAACGAGTGGCAGCGCTGCGACATCGAAATTGAGGGCGATCCCGAAGCTCAGATCGCGGTGCGCTTCAGCATTTTCCAGCTCCTCATCGCCGCTCCACGCACCGACGAACACGTCAGCATCGGAGCGAAAACCCTCAGCGGGTTTGGCTACCGCGGGCATGCCTTCTGGGACACAGAAATTTTCATGTTGCCCTTCTTTACCTATACCCAGCCGGCCATCGCTCGCAATTTGCTCTCCTACCGCTTTCACAACCTGGACGGCGCACGGCGAAAAGCGCATCGCAATGGGTTCGAAGGCGCCCAATTCCCCTGGGAAAGCGCCGCCTCCGGAGACGAGGTGACGCCCAGTTGGGTGCCCCTTTTTGCTGAGCCAAGCGGGCTGGTGCGCATCTGGACAGGCGATATCGAGATCCATATCTCCGCGATGGTTTGTTTCGCGGTCTGCCAGTACTGGCTGGCGACCGGTGACGACGACTTCATGCTCCAGCGCGGCGCGGAAATATTCTTCGAAGTTGCCCGTTTCTGGGCCAGCCGGGCGGAGTGGAACAAAGAAAAAGAACGGTACGAATTTCGGGATGTCATCGGTCCGGACGAATATCACGATCACGTGCACAACAACGCCTTCACCAACGCCTTTGCGCGCTGGACGCTCCAGTCCGCCGGCCGGTTCTATGATTGGCTGGAGAAGAACCACCCCGCCGTCGCGCAGGATTACCGCAACCGGCTGCACTTGAAAGATGAGGAGAGAACTCGTTGGAAACAGGTCGCAGACCTGATTTATTACGCATACGATGATCAAACCGGGTTGGTGGAGCAATTTGAGGGCTATTACCAGCGCCGCGAGGTTAATCTGGAGGCGATGGAGCCACGCACCGAATCGATCCAGGTCATCTTTGGCATCGAGGGGGCTAACCTGACCCAGGTGCTCAAGCAACCGGATGTGCTCATGCTGGCTTACCTTCTCCCCGATTTGTTTGATGAGCGCAGCCTGGTAGCGAATTACAATTACTACACCCCCCGCACCGATCACACCTACGGCTCGTCGCTCGGGCCTTCGATCCAGGCCATCATGGCCTGCCGACTGGGCAAGCAGGAAGACGCTTACGAGCACTTTCTGCGCGCGGCCCGGGCCGACCTGCGCGATGTGCGCGGAAACGCCGGAGACGGCATCCACGGCGCATCTGCGGGGGGGGTCTGGCAGGCGGTCGTTTTCGGATTCGGCGGTCTGCACATCACCAACAGCGGTTGGACCATCCAACCGCGCCTTCCTCATCACTGGAAGCGCCTGAAGTTCCATTTCACCTGGCGCAACCGGTCATACCAGATCGATCTACCCGACCAGGGACCATTCTCTTCGGAGCAGCCATGACCATCCGCGCTTTTCTTTTTGACCTTGACGGCGTTCTGACCGACACATCCGAATTCCATTATCTTGGCTGGAAGCGCCTGGCCGATGAACTGGGCGTGCCCTTTGACCGGCAAGACAACGAGGCCTTGCGCGGCGTGTCGCGTCGCGAATCGCTCCTTTTGCTGCTCAAGGGTCATCCGGCCAGCGAGGAGCAGTTAGCCGAATGGATGGAGCGCAAAAATCGCTACTACGTGGATTACATCCACCAGATGACCCCCGGCGACATGCTGCCCGGAGCGCTGGAGCTTCTGAAGGAATTGCGCCAGGCAGGTTACCTCACCGCCATCGTCTCCTCCAGCAAGAACACCCCGGTTGTGCTCGAGCGCCTGCAGATTGGGGAGCTGGTGGATGCCGTCGTGGACGGCAATGCCCCGGCAGCCAGCAAGCCGGCCCCGGATCTGTTCCTCCTGGCTGCTGAAAAGCTGGGACTCCCCCCGCACCAATGCGTAGTCGTTGAAGATGCGGCAGCCGGTATCGATGCCGGGAAAGCCGCCGGTATGCTCACCATCGGCCTGGGGCCGCGAGAACGGGTCGGCCATGCCGACAGGGTGTTCCCCTCCCTGGCAGGTGTGCGACTTGCCCACCTCATCTCATTGGGCGAGTGAGTAGAAGATATCGCTAAAACTAGGTTTAGGGGTGTATTGCAGCGGTTGTACCGCTGCAATACACCCCCTGATCTGCTATTTTTGAGATAAGTTGTAGATTCTTTCAAATTCGCGCTGAAATTCAAGCGCCAGAGCCGGATCATACAGGATGAGAACACACTCGTCGTTGACCTCGTCCGCGCTGCGCGTGAAATTGTACGAACCGGTGATCACAATCTCGCCGTCGATCACAATGACCTTGTGGTGCATCAACCCATCGATCCCGTCCAGGCGCACGTCGAGACCGGCCCGGAGCAAAGCCTCGTAGTCGCTGCCCGTCGAGGTGATCTGGTCGGCATCGAACACCCCGCGCACCATCACCCCGGCTTGTTCGGCTGCGATCAACGCATCGCGCAGGTCGTTTTGGGTCAGGTTATAAGCCAGAAAGCTCACGCTGGTGTCGGCCGAGCGAATCAAATCCAAAATGCGGCGCGATGGCCTGTCTTCCGGCGCAAACAACACTTCCAGGGGAATTTCACCTACCCGGACTTCGCCTTCCCCATTACTCAGCGGGTCGCCCTCACCAAACCGATCGAAGACGAACATCTCCTCAAACTCCGCCGTGAAAATCTGCGCCAGTTGAGCCGATTCGAGACGCAGCATGAGGTTATCGTCTTTTGACAACCCGCTTGGCGTCAGGTTCAACGACCCTGTCCAGACGATCTGCCGATCGATCACCACGAACTTATGATGCATCAGCCCTTCTCGCCGGTCAGTGACCACGCCAGTACCGGAAGCCAGCAAGCGTTGAACGGCGCGGTTGTCCAAAGCGTCGCTGTCCACCAAAACGCGCACCGTCACGCCGCGCCGCTGCGCTGCGACCAGCGCTCTTTCCACCGATTGCAGGCTGAAGTTGTACATAGCCACATCGATTGTAGATTCGGCGGAGTTGATCGCCCGAATCAGATCGCGCTCCAGGCTCGCGGGTTGGTTACGTTCACCGGGTGCAGTGAAGTACACCGCTATGGCGCTCGAACTTCCTTCAGGCGTAACAACGGTTGGCCCATCGGGAAGCCCAGGAAACTGGCATGCAACGAGGAGTAAGGTGCAAAAGAGAACAGGCACCCCGGCTAATCGATTGCGCATGGTCTTGTCAGGAAGGAAGGATCCACAATTGGGGAGGGTCCAGGCGAATGTCAAATTTCAACTCGCGCAGGGCGTCCTTTCGCTCAGCTTCGGCGCTCATGACGATGAACTCAGACACCGGGCGGATGTTTTCTGGTGATAGAACAACCGGCAAGAAACGCGTCGGATTCCCCCGGTCCATACGCACCGGTTGGCGCAGCAAACGCAAGCCCAGCGCGACAATTTCCTCGATTGGCAGTTGGTATGCCGGGACGTAAAATAGCCGAGGCACCGACCAAAATTGTTTCATTTCCTCTGAGACATTGCCCCGGTAGGTTAACCGGTCGAGTGGGTTCACAACGCCGCGCGCCACCCAGTAGGGTCGTCCGGTCGCGCCAGGAGAGATGGCAGCCGAGAAAAATACGTCCAGTTCCAGCGTCCCTTCGCTGGAAGACAGCAACATCCCCTGCCCGCATTGCGCGCACACCCAGGCCACCTCATCGACCTGGGCCGGTACCGCCATGGAACAGCGCGGACATTGTAGAGGGATCAGGCGCACGGCTTCGCTCATCCTGCCAGCCTCCGCACCTCGTGGACGATATCTTCGACCTGGGCCAGGTCGAATCCCTTTTGCAGGATCGGTGCGCTTTTATCTTTGAAGCGGTGATATTCATAGTGCTCGCCGTAGCGAAAGCGCCGCCAGCCGGCGAACATCAACCCCAGGCCGGCGACCAGGCTGATCAGCGCTGCGAAAATGATGTCACCGTCGTCGGCCGCAGAGAGGATCAAAGCCGGCACGTCGATTGCCAGCACCGCTCCAATCGCCATTCCCCCCACCAGCATCGCCGCCCGGTAAAGCACATTGCCCGGGGCCTTGCCGTAGAGCACCTCACCGTCAAAGCCATCGACGACCACCTGAAAAGCGCGTCCGCGCACTTGATATCGCACCACCCATACCGGGTAATAGACCAACCCGAGCTGGGGGCTGAAAATGCGGGTAAAAAGTTGAGATGTGCGGCTGAGCCTGACGCGCTCGCTCACCGATTGCTCAAAGGTTTGACGGGCTGTCTCGAGCGCTTCTTCTTCCGAGCCGACCGGCTCGAAAACCATCCCGCTGTGATGAAGTTGGTCGCTATGGAAGGGCTCTAACGGGCGTCCTTCCAATGAGATGCGGCGCACGCCAAATTCGCCCACGTCGCAGGCTACGCCGTTCCAGCTCAAGTCGCTCACGGCGCGTTTCTCGCGCGGCTCGTAGCGCGAGTTGTCTCCGCTGCCAACCTTTTGCTGGCCGAATGCCCATGCTACCCCGCGACCCCAGGCGGACCAAAACGGCAAGTGCACCAGGAGAACATCCGTGATCTCGGCTTTCGCGGTCGCGTCCCTAGCAATGGCCATGTGGCTACCCAGGAATGAGCGCACAGCGCTGCGCGCGCGCTCCACGTCTATCCGCTGTGGCACCTGGTATCGCCGCACGCCGCGCTCGCCGCTCACCACCGAGCGCAGTTCACAGTACGGACAGATCACCAATGCCTGACCTTCTGGGATGGCTACCGTGCCGCCGCAGCGCGGGCAGGTGAGGCCGAGCAGACCTTTTTCGCTCATACGCGCGCCGCCACCCAGGCTGCCCAGGCCAGGATCAAAGGGGCAGCAATCAGACCGCCACCCGAGCAGATCAACAGACCGGTCATTGTGCCGCCATCGCCGCCCGAAATCGCGCCGATGACTGGAAACGTCGCCAGGCAAAGGAAAACAAAGGCCGCCACTCCGCCGACCGTGCGATAGGGCATTTCGGCTTTGGCAGGGTAGATATTCGCCAGCACACCCCCGCTGGCCGCATCGACAACGGCTGTATAGGTTGTCCCGCGATAGACATATTTGAACAGGAAGATCGGCACGTGAACCAGCGCGATCTCGACGATTTGAGCGCTGGGGTGGTTCTGCCGGAACCACTCCATCCCGGCCTCTAGCGGCACGCTGGGCGGATCGGAGTCGGCATCCAGCGCCGGGTCGTATCGGCGCAAATCGCCTGCGGGCAGGTTTAGACGGGTCAATTCGGTGACCGAAGTCGCTGCCGCCGGTTCCAGGTCGATCCGTTCGTCCTTGCCGTTTCTCCAGCGAATGTACCAGACGGGAAAATAACGAAAAGCCTGCCCGCTTACCTGTGACTTTTGATCAAGATCTTTCACCGTATCGTTGCCCGACATCCAGCGCTGCAAGGCCGCCTGCGCCTGCCGGGCGTCCAGGGTGGGCGCAACATACCAGTGGAAGACCGTGCGCGATTTATCAACATATACAGTCGCGCTGCAGAATGGGCAGGTGAGAAAAAGCTGTCCCTCGTCGGGATGGAGCTCCCCGCCGCACTGGGTGCAGGTCAGAGTCGCCGCTGTCGAAGCAACCATGGCTGAAATTATAACGGATCGCGTGTTGAGGATGTGTCAAATCAAACAGGCCTGATATTAAGATTTTGTCAAAACATAAAAAGAACCGGCAGGCGTCTCGTTTGAGCTGCCTGCCGGTTTTTCACTATCCGCGCGTCACCTGGATGCGCTTGCCAAGCACCTCGCTCCGGCTGGATTTGGGCAAAACGACCGTCAATACCCCCTTCTTAAAAGTCGCCGTGATCTTGTCCTCCTCCACTTCGCAAGGCATGGCAACCTCGCGCCGGAACGATCCAAAGCTGCGCTCCACCCGGTGAAACCGCCGGTCTTTTTCTTCCTTTTCCTCCCGCTTTTCTCCGTAGATGGAGAGAGTCCCCTGGTTGAAGCTCACCTGGATGTCATTCTCATCCATCCCAGGGATCTCCGCGGTGACGGTTACCTCTTTCTCGCTCTCGCTCACATCGATCGACGGAATAAACGAGCCGCCAAAGGTTCGGAGCGCCCGCGAGGGATTCAATGCAAAAGGATCGGTGATGAAGTCATCGAACAGACGGTTCATCTCTTCCTGTATCGCCAGGATGGGATCTTCACGCCGTCGAACCGTCAATCCACGTCCTTCATTCCGTTTCCAGGGAATAAGATCCGTGATCGGCATAGATCCACCTCCTTTTCAACAACTCTATCGTAACAATCTCCTTATCCAGATTTGACCGAGATTTTAGTCGGCTTCGCAGCCCCAGACTTGGGCAGCCTCAAGTACAGCACGCCATTTTTCACCTTGGCCTCGATGCGGTCTCGATCCACCTCGTTGGAGAGGGCAAAACTGCGCTTGAAATCGCCCTCGCTGTACTCGGCATACGCCAGGGTAAAGCCCTCTGGTCGTTCAAAAACGGGCATTGCACTCACCGTGAGCACGTTCTTTTCGAGCACAATGTCAACACCCTTTTCATCGCTGCCGGGCAAATCCATCACCAGCACCAACTCGTCCTGCGTCTCATAAATATCGCTGCGCGGGACAAAGACACGCCGGTCGCGGATGGCCTCGGTTTGCTCTTCCGCCAGTGCGGTTTCATTTTTAATCTCAATGGTTTTGGCCTCGTCAGACATCGTCATACCTCCTGGTTAAAGCGCTCTTACGAAGATTTCACGCTGATCTTGCGCGGCTTGTCGGCTTCGGCGCGGGGCAGCACCACCTTGAGCAAGCCGTTCTCGAATGTCGCGGTCACCTTGTTGCTGTCGACAGGGAATGCCAGTTGGATGCTGCGCGAAAATTCACCACACAGTCGCTCGCGACGATGGTAGCGCATTCCTTCCGGGGCATCCACCGGTTTTCGCTCGCCGCTGATCGTCAACACGTCATTGACCAGGCTAAGGTCGATATCAGATGGCTCGACCCCCGGTATCTCGGCGGTGACGATCTCTTCCTCATCGTTCGTCCAGGCGTTGACCGCCGGGAAAACCGACACCACGCGATTGCGGCTCGGCGAAAAGGCGCTCATCAGCCGGTCCATTTCGCGCTGCATTCGGCTCATCTCTTCGAACACGCTCGGGACAGAATACTTGCGGTAAATCATCCTAACCTCCTGGTTGAAAGGGTTGTCCAATTTGGGTACGCACGGGTTCGTACGTTTTATCGACCTCAGTCTATTTCCCCCATGTTAAAAGATGATCTGAAAAATGTAGGAAAAATATAAGAAAGGCGCGACAGGTTGGAGATAGGATCGTCTTCTCGTTTAAAAGACAATTCCGGCTGATATAATTGTCCGCATGCTCCACTCCGGATGAACTGAGATGACCCTTCACCCCTCCGCAGGCAACGAACCCTCCATCTTCGCCATCATCCCGGCTTTCAATGAGGCCGAGCGCATCCAGGCGGTGGTGGAGCGCACCTTGCTTTACCTGCCGGTGCTGGTAGTGGATGATGGCTCGACCGACCGCACCGCGCTGGTGGCCAGCCAGGCCGGGGCACAGGTGCTTCAGCAGCAGCCCAACCAGGGCAAAGGCGCTGCGTTAAAGGCCGGATTCCGCCGCGCGCTCGAGCTGGGTTGTCTTGCTGTGCTCACCCTGGATGCAGACGGCCAACATGACCCGGAGGAAATTCCGTCTTTTCTCGAAGCTTATCAACAGCGCGGTAGCGATCTGATCGTCGGCGCGCGCGATTTCTCGCAGATGCCTTTTTCGCGGCGCTTCGCCAATACATCCGGCCGTTGGTTAATATCCTGGGCTGCCGGCCAACCCGTCCGCGATAACCAGTCGGGGTATCGTTTGATCAGCCGCCGGCTGATCGAAGCCGTGCTGGATAGCCCGGTGGGAGGTTTCGAGTTCGAGATCGATATGATTGTCACCTGCCTGAAAAAGAAATTTCGCCTCGATTGGGTGCCTATCCGCACGATTTACGCGGGCGAAAAAAGCCACATCAGCCCATTGAAACATGTTGGTCGCTTCCTGCGCATGGTGAGTTACACCCGCCGCAAGATGCGAGAGGATGAAACGAGGAACCGATGAGCGATTCTGTGAGTAACACTTTTGGCCTGGAAAGACCGGAGAAATTTGCCCAATCCGCGGGTGAAATTCGCGACCGCCACGAAGCAAACCGCCAGGGCTGGAACGAAGGCGCGGCTGCGGGATATTCTCATCAAGTCGTACAGACCATTCAATTCATCCGCGATGGCAAGAGCAACCTGCACCCCGTTGAGCGCACCTACCTGGCAGACATTCTGCCCCGCTGCGACCTGGCAATCCACCTGCAATGCGCCTCTGGGAAAGATACCCTCTCCCTGCTCAACGAAGGGGTCAAGCGGGTGATTGGCGTGGATATCTCCGACGTCCACATCCAAAATGCGCGCCAAACCAGCGCCGCCTTGAACGCTCCGGCGGACTGGTACCGCTGTGATTTGCTCGATACCCCGCACGAGCTGGACGGGAGCGCAGACCTGGTTTACACCGGTCGCGGCGCGCTGTGCTGGCTGCAAGAGCTGGACGGGTGGGCGGCCGTCATCTTTCGCCTGCTCAAGCCGGGAGGATGGGTGTCCATCTTCGACGAGCATCCGGTGACCTGGTTATTCGATACCCAGGCCAGCGAGTTGAAATGCAGCGGCGCAGATTACTTTAACACTTGCGAATCCGGAGCGGGTTGGCCGACGACCTACATCGGCGATATCGGTGTCCCGCTCGAAGAGCAAACCCGTACCTACAACTGTCTGTGGACTCTCGCACAGATCTTCACCGCCTTGACACGCGCCGGGCTGGTCGTGGTTCACCTGGGTGAGCACCCAGATCCGTATTGGGAGCAATTTCCAAATCTCCCTCCCAATTTGCTGGTTAAAATCCCTCACACATTCTCCATACTGGCTCGCAAGCCCTGACAGACCGGTTTTCTCCGCACCAGCCAGTGGAGCCGGGCCCGACAAACAGGTATAATAGGCCATATTCGATCCCAATCTGCATATAAGGAGCAACAACGTGAAGCAGTGGAAAACACCACCTCCGATGACCATCGATCCTCAGAAAACTTACCGCGTGACCATTGACACCCCCCGCGGCGAGATCGAGCTAGAGCTCTACCCGGAGCATGCCCCGAAAACGGTGAACAATTTTGTTTTCCTCGCCAAGGAAGGCTTTTATGATGGCGTGAAATTCCACCGCGTGATCGCCAACTTCGTCATCCAGGGCGGCGACCCGACTGGGACCGGCTCAGGTGGGCCGGGGTATCGCTTCGAGGATGAGGTCAAGAACAACCCGCTCAAACACGAGCGGGGGGTGATCTCGATGGCGAACGCCGGTCCGGGCACCAACGGCAGCCAGTTTTTCATCACCCACTCGCCGCAGCCGCATTTGAACGGCAAGCACACCGTGTTCGGGAAAGTGGTCAAAGGCCTGGATGTGGTAGACGCGATCAAACAGGGCGATGCGATGACCAGGGTCACTGTCGCCGAATAAAACCAGATTCGATAACCGCAAAATCCCTGCATCGGCAGGGATTTTGCATACCGGGCACAATGCTAAGGGGTGATGCGCATGACAACTCGGACCAGCCTGCTGGAAATCATCGAATTCCCGACCTTGCTCCTTTCGGTGGTCTTTGTCGGCATGGGGCTGCTTTTCACCTATCTTCTCGGCCGGCAGACCACACTGGAATGCGCCTGGCGGGATGCTCGGCAAGATTGCATCCTGCGGACGACCTGGCTCGGATGGGTCAATCTCAACCAGCGCGGCATCCAGGAAGTGCGTTCAGCGACCGTGGAAGAAAACTGCGACGACGAGGGCTGCACCTATCGGGTTTCCATCCGCACCAACGATGATGTGTTACCCTTAGGCTCGGCCTACTCATCGGGTTATACGGGTAAGCAAAACGCGGCAGACCAGATCAACCGGTTCGCAGCCGGCGAGTTGCCCACCTTGAACGTCAGCAACAGCGCCGGGCTGTGGATATTCTTCCCTTTGATCTTCGTGGCGGTTGGGATCGGGCTCGTGTATAAACCCATCCTTCACCTGCTACGAGCGCTGCTCAATCCTGAGGGTTAGGGTGTCGGGACTTCGACCACCGGCTCCGGGGCAGGTTGGACCGGCGGCTGGAGCGCTTTTGGCGAGAGCAGCAAGATCAACGCCAACAAGGCATAGCCTGCACCGCCCACAAGGCCCGCTGCGGTGGGTCCAAGCAGCATATTTGGCGAACCCGTCATATAAATAATGCCCAAACCGGCCACCGCGTTGACAATGGCATGACCGATCACCGCCGGCCACACGCTGCCCGCGCGAAGCACCATCCACGAGAAGATAATCCCCAGGCCAAGGGTTAGCCAGACCATCGCCAGCATGCCCAGCCACGGCGCGCCGGCATAATCCAGCCCGTAGTTGTGACCCATGGCGATCAGCGGCCAGTGCCAGACGCCCCAGATCACCCCGCTCAATAGAACGGCTTTTCGCGCCCCCATGGGCAACAGCTTTTGCAGCAGATAAGCTCGCCAGCCAAATTCCTCACCGAAGGTAAAGAAGCTGTTCACCACCAGACCGACCAGCAACACATTGGGGAGCTGGAGCAATCCGTAGAGCCAACTCGGCATATCGATTTCGATGCCGGCCGCCTTTAATTGCTGCTGGATATACGGCATGCCCGGATCGTAGTGCTGCGGGAAGAGCGTGAAATAGATCACCATGCCGAGGATCGTTAACACCACGGGTAAAAGCCAGGCGATCAGCCAGAATCCCCAACCTTTCCGGAAATTCGGGCGCAGGTAAGCATTCGCCCAACCCTCTTTGGTGATGGCGCGGGTGAGAATATTTGCCAGTGTGGGAGCCCACATCACGCCAAACCCGATCGCCAGGGTGATGACCAACTGGCCCGAGCTCGCGCCAAATGAAGTGTTCAGTTGACCGGAAACCAGGTAGATCACCAGTGAAACAGCCCACGCGATGCCAAAAGCAAACGCCAGAAAAATCGAGACGCGTCTCAGGTCAATTTTGTTTTCCATATACCCTCCCAAAAGAACATTGTATCATTGTATCACACTATACGGTAAAACGCACACCCACTTGTGAACTCTCGGGTTGATCAGGAGCAATAACGAAAATGGATACTCAGGCGTCCAGGCTCGTCAGGGCGCAGGGGTGAATGAGAGTCCCGCATCGCGGTAGACGCGAATGTAATCGATCTCGTAATAGGATGGGAAAACAGTATCGGCATCCGGAGAGCCGGGCCAGTTGCCCCCCACCGCCAGGTTCGCCAGGAGATACATCGGCTGCTGCGGAACATTGTCGCGGGTCGAAAAGACCGGGTTTCCATCCACATACCAGACAATTTCATCCGGTCGCCAATCCACGGCATAGATGTGAAAACCATCCGCGAAATCGCCGCTCTGAAACGAATCGCCGGTCGATCGATGCGCCGCTTCGGGCAGCTTGTAGTGCAGGGTGGTGTACACCACGGTGGTTTCATGGCCGAGAATTTCCATCACATCGATCTCTGGCGGCCACTCGAGGGTGGAGGGCAGCGTCCAAAAAGCCGGCCAAAGGCCGCGTCCCTTGGGCACGCGCGCGCTCATTTCGATGTAAGCATAGGTGACGTCGAAGCGCTGATAAGAGCTGACCATCCCCGATGTGTAGGGATACTGCTTGCCATCTGCGGCGCTGATCAACCGTTTATCGGCACGCAGGCGCAACAACCCGCCGGACACTTCCACATTTTCAGGCAGGTACCACTCCAGCTCGTTGTTGCCCGAATTGGTGCAGCCACGGTCGTTCCACGGATAGCACGGCATCCACTTGGTTTCGTCCAACACATCCCCGTCGAATTCATCTGCGAAGATCAGCTCCATCTCCGCGCGCGGTGGTCCCGGCGTGGGTGTGATGGTCGGCGACTTGGTCGGCAGGTAGGTGCGCGTCGGCGGGAAGGTTGGCAAGACAATCGTCACCCGCGTCGGCGTCTGGCTCGGCTCGGGGCTAGCGGTGATTAAAGGCGCAGGCGTAACGCTGGGCACCGCTGTGAAAGCGGAAGCCGTGACGATTTCTTCGACGGTGCAACCCCCCAACCCAAGCGCCATCAAGGCGATGGAAAGGAAGGCCAGTGCAACATGGAAGCGTCGGGGCTCATAGAGCGTTGAGCTGGCTTTGCAGGCGGGTCGCTGTTTCCTTGTACGTAGCCAGTTTCTGGCGCTCTTTCTCCACAACCGACGCGGGAGCTTTCTGCGCAAACGAACCGCCAAGCAGCGTTTCGAGCCGTTCGATCTGACTCGTCGTTTCCGCCAACTCCTTTTCGATCCGCGCGCGCTCTTCATTCGCGTCCACCAGACCGGCCAGCGGTAGATAAATTTCGACCCCTGAGACCACGAAGGACACCGCTGGGCTGGGTTTTTCCTCCAATACGTGCTCAAAACCGAGCTGATCCGGATCGAGCATCGCCAGGTGGGCAATGGTCGACGCCTGCCCTTTGAGAATGGTCAACCGGTCTCCGCAGGCCAGCACCGCCGGAATACGCTTGCTCGGGGGAACCTTCTTTTCTGTTCGCAAGTTGCGGATCCCACGGATGATCTCTTGCACCAGGTTAAAATCAGCGACCTTTTGCTCTTCCCAGCCTTCCGGTTCTCGCGGTTGTGGATAGCGGGCGACGATCAAGGCATCTTCCCAACCCTGCTTCGGAGTGAATGCCACCGATTTCGCCTGGCAGGCCTGTTTTACGTAGCCCCACAATTCTTCGGTGACGAACGGAGTAAAGGGATGCAGCATCCGCAGGCACATATCGAACACGCGCGCCAGGGTGTACCCGGTCCAGAAGGCGCGGTCACCGCCTTCGGTCAATTGCATTTTCGCAATTTCGACGTACCAGTCGGCGAATTCACCCCAGATGAACTCGTAAATCTGGCGTCCCGCCTCACCGAACTGGTAATTGGCGAACAAGCGCTCCACGTTGCGCACCAGCTCCTGGAAACGCGCCCAAATCCAGGAATCGGCCAGCGTCCAGATCGGCTCGCGGCTGGGCGTATCGGGAGCCTGCTCGAGCGCTCCGAGCACGAAGCGCCCGATGTTCCACAGCTTATTGGCAAAATTGCGGTTCGATTCGACCTTCTTCAAGCTGAGGTTGACGTCGTTGCCAGGAGTCGAGCCGACCAGCAAGGTGAAACGCAGCGCGTCGGTGCCCATGTCGTTCATCACTTCCAATGGGTCGACCACGTTCCCTTTGCTCTTGCTCATTTTCTGGCCGTGCTCGTCCCGAATCAAGCCATGCAGGTAGACCGTGTCGAACGGCACCTGGCCGGTGAATTCCAGACCAGCCATCACCATGCGGCAAACCCAGAAGAAAAGGATATCGTATCCGGTTTCCAGCACCGAAGTGGGATAGAAGTATGCCAGGTCGGGCGTCTGTTCGGGCCAGCCGAGGGTGGAAAAGGGCCACAAGCCCGATGAGAACCAGGTGTCCAGCACATCGGGATCTTGCTCGATGCGCGCGCTGCCGCAGTGCGCACAATGGGTCGGATCCTCGCGGGTAACCGTCATCTGCTCGCAATCGGCGCAATACCACACCGGGATACGGTGCCCCCACCATAACTGGCGGCTGATGCACCAGTCTTGGATGCCCTCCAGCCAGTTGAAATATACCTTGGTGAAGCGCTCTGGGACGATCTTGATTCGTCCATCGCGCACGGCTTCCATCGCAGCTTCCGCCATCGGTTTGATGGCCACGAACCATTGGGTTGAGATCATCGGCTCGATCAGCTCACCACCGCGTTGCGATCGAGGCACCGACATCAGGTAAGGCTCTGTCTTGAGCGTCAGGCCCGCGGCTTCCATATCCGCCCAAATGCGCGTACGGCATTCGAAGCGGTCCAGCCCGGCATACGGACCGCCGTTCTGGTTGATCCGCGCCGCTTCGTCCATCACGCTGACCAATTCCAGGCCGTGGCGTTGCCCGATAAGGTAGTCATTCGGGTCATGGCCTGGGGTCACCTTTAACCCGCCGGTGCCAAAAGACCGGTCGACGTATTCATCCGCAATCACCGGGATTGCACGACCCAGAATCGGCACGATGGCTTTTTTGCCGATGAAACGCTGGTAGCGTTCGTCATCTGGGTGGACGGCCACTGCCGTATCGCCGAGAATGGTCTCCGGCCGGGTGGTTGCGACCGGGATGTACTCGCCGCTGCCATCATCCAGCATGTACTTGAAGAAATATAATTTGCCCTGTTCTTGCGAGTACTCCACTTCCAGGTCGGAGACGGCGGTGCGCAGACCGGGCGACCAGTTGATCATGCGCGGACCGCGATAGATCAAGCCTTTTTCATACAGGCGGACAAATGCCTCACGGACCGCTTTGGATAGCCCGTCGTCCAGGGTGAAACGCTCGCGCGTCCAATCACAAGAAGCGCCCAGCCGGCGAATCTGGCGCGTGATGATGCCTCCGTAGGTGTGCTTCCACTCCCACGCCCGCCGGATGAATTCCTCGCGCCCTAACTGGTCGCGGGAAAGACCTTCTTTAGCGAGCGCTTTCTCCACCTGGAGCTGCGTGGCGATTCCGGCGTGGTCGGAACCGGGCACCCACAGGGTGGGGACTCCTTTCATGCGCTGGTAGCGAATCATCAGGTCTTCCATCGCCACGAACATCGCATGACCCAGGTGAAGCTCTCCGGTCACGTTGGGCGGAGGGATGGAGATGACAAACGGCTTGCGCGTTGGATCGAAATCCGGATGTTGCGGGTCATTCGCAGGTTTGAAGTACCCGCTTTCCTCCCACATTGCGTAAATCCGTTCTTCAACCGATGTAAAATCGTAGGTCTTGGGCAATGAGCTTTCGGGCATTGTTCTCCTCTGCGCCTGCGGCGAATCAAGCCACCCAGCCGCAAGCTATGGCATTACACACACGCAACCACTATTTTACCCCACTCCGACGCGGAAATTTCCATCAACAGGCATTTCTTGCACGTCAGGAGCGAGATCATCCACGAACTCGATGACCCGCGCGCGAGTCACACTGGTTAAATCGGCCAAAGCTTCGGGCAGTTGAGGTACCCGGGCGCTGACTTGCAGCCGCTTGAGCTCGGTGCCCAGACCCAGGTTGTGCTCGCTCTTGTACCGCCGGGCAGCCGTCGCAATCGCCACCAGCACAGCTCCCACATCTTCTGCTCTTTCGTCGATCCATGCCTGGTCGACTTCCGGCCAGGGGGTTAGGTGCACCGAAGCTTCCCCACCCTCGGCGGAGAACAGCTCGCGGTACACGGCGTCTGTGATGTAGGGCATCAGCGGGGCGAGCAAGCGCAGGAGCGTGTGTAAAACCGAATGAAGCGAGTAACAGGCAGCCCGGTGAAGCGGATGGTCCGGCGCATACAGGCGCTGCTTGGCCATTTCGATGTAGTTATCGGCCAGGTCGGACCAGAAAAAGGCCTCAATCTCCACTTTCGCCGAGGCGTAATCGTAGTCCTCGAATGCCTGGGTCACCCGGCGAATGAGGGTCTGCGCGCGCGCCAGGATCCAGCGGTCTGCCGGGCTGAAGCGCTCCGGTGGTTGCACCCCAACTGCTCCAGCCAGGAAAGGCTGGCTGAAACGCGCCACATTCCACAGCTTGGTCGCCAACTTGCCGCCCATCTGGATCTTCTCCAGGCTGATCACGGCATCTTTGCCCGGCCCGGTGCTGGCGGCCCAATAGCGCACCGCATCGGCAGAAGTGTTTTCGATCATCTCCACCGGAGACATCGGCCCGCCGCCGCGGCTTTTGCTGATCTTCCCCATTCCCTCACCCGCCAGACCCCAACCCGAGATGAACACATCGCTCCAGGGCGGAGTCGCAAAGTGGAACTGCGATTTCACGATGGTGTAAAACGCCCAGGTTCGGATGATCTCGTGTGCTTGCGGTCGTAGAGTGAACGGGAAAACCTTGGCGTAAAGGTCCGGATCTTCCAACCATCCGCCGACGATCTGCGGCGAGAGCGAGGAAGTCGCCCAGGTATCCATCACGTCCCGGTCGGGCTCAAAGGTCGTGCTCCCACAGGCACAGGACTGCCCAGGTTGTTGCGATAAGGGGTCCACCGGCAGATCATCCAATCCAGCCAGCATGACCTCCCCGCACCCGGCGCAATACCAGACAGGGAAAGGCACCCCAAACGCACGCTGGCGAGAAACCGCCCAATCCCAGTTGAGGTTTTCCACCCAGGCCCGGTAACGCGACTGCATATGCTCGGGATGCCAGCGGATCCGCTCGCCGAAATCCAGCAACTCACGCTTGATATCCAGCACGCGCACAAACCACTGCGGCGAGTGGATGATCTCGACCGGGGTATCGCACCGCTCGTGCACGCGCACGGTCTGCCGGGTGGGTTGGCGCGCACGGATGAGCGCCTGCACGTCCAACAGCTCTATGATCGCCTCCCGCGCCTCCAGGATGGTCTTACCACGGAGCGGACCCGTGGCCTCGGTCATGCGCCCCTGTGGATCGATCGCCTCGACCAGCGGCAATTGGTAACGTCGCCACCAGTCCAGGTCCGACTGGTCGCCAAAGGTGCAGCACATCACCACGCCGGTGCCCTTTGCCGGGTCGGCTCCATCATCCGCCAGCACCGGCACGCGCTGCCCGTAAAACGGCACCTCTACCTGTTGTCCCACCCATTCCTGGAACCTGCCGTCGCCCGGGTGGACGAACACCGCCACGCAGGCCGCCAGCAATTCCGGGCGGGTTGTGGCGATCCACAGAGGCCGCCCGTCCGCGCCCAAAAAAGGAAGCTCGACAAACTGGCTGTCCCGCTCCAGGTCGTTTTGCTCCGCCTGGGCGATCGCCGTGCGGCATTCGGGACACCAGATCGACGGCGCAGAGCGGCGGTAGGCCCGCCCGGCGCGATACAGCTCGATAAAGGAGCGTTGCGCGGCTCGCCGCGATGCGGCATCGATGGTGCGGTAGGTATAGCGCCAATCAATCGACAGCCCCAGGCGTTGCCACAACGATCGGTAATCCTTCTCGGCCTCCTCACTGACCTTCAGGCAGGTTTCGATGAACGCCTCCCTCCCCACCTGCTCCACGCGCACCCCGTGCCGTTTTTCGACCAGGCGCTCCGTGGGCAGGCCGTTGTCATCAAAGCCCATCGGGTAGAACACGTTGTAACCGCGCATGCGAAAGAAACGCGCCATGAAATCGGCGTGGCTGTAAGAGTACACGTGCCCCAGGTGCAGGTGACCCGAAACGGTTGGCGGCGGGGTGTCGATCGAGTAGACGGGTCTTGTCGACGCAGGATCGAACCGGTAAATACCGGCCGCCTGCCATTCCTGCATCAAGCGGATTTCCACGTCGCTCGGAAGGTAATGTTTTTCCATCGTTCACCTCCAGGTCATCACTCAGCTCCCGCCGTTTGGCGGTTTTTTCTGGTCAACGAAGAAGGTTCGTCGGTATGGAGCGAGGTAACCGCTTCTACCCTACCCCTGGCACCTCATTCTTCAGCTCCAATCCAACATTCAGCACCCATCATTCATAAAATAAAAATCCCTTCCATCCTGTGAGGACGAAAGGGCTGCTTCCGCGGTACCACCTCAGTTCGCCAGGTCGAAACCCGGCACACTCTCTCCGGACCAACATCCGGATTCTGCGCTAACGGGCTTACCCGTGCCGGTCTACTCCCGTCTCCGGTTTCTTCGGCAAACCTGCCGGGCGACTTCAGCCCCGGACGCCTGTGGAGGTTCGCACCTGCTCCTCCTTCTCTGACAGTTCGCCGGTTGGCTTACTACTCCCGACCAGTGGTGTATTGGATTAGTCACATTATATTGCTGAAAAACTCCAAAGTCAAATTCCCTCCGGTCTCGCTTTACGCCCAACCCACAGGATGTATTCGGCGGTGGTTGATACCGCCAAGCACATCCTGTGGGTCGAGGCAATCAAACCCGAGGACTAGCCCTGCAAGCCGCGCATTTCCCGCGTCTCCAGACCAGCCGCTTCGCCCAGCATTTTCAGCTCATCTGCGCGAATAGATGCCACAGCGAACCTGTCGGGCCAGCCGGTTTATATCGGGCATCTGCCACGCCGCAGGGTCTTTACTTGCTGTCCATCCGCTCGATGAACTTCTGCAGCTCCTCGTTCATTTTGCGCAACGCGTTGAGGATCTGCGGGCGGGCCTCTTCGACCGTCTGCTCTCCGGCTACACGCAACGATTCGACCGCCTTCTTGGTCTCTTCTTTCACTTTCTGAGCGTCCGGGGTCTTGGCCGCGTCTTCCACCGCCTGCCCGACCTGTCGCAGCATCGACTCTAAACCTTGCTTGACCTGCTGCGCTTCTGTGCTGGTCTCCACATTGTTCCATGTCGTGCGAAAAGCCTGGGCCAACGTCGACCCGAGGGTTTCGAACTGCCGGCCGACCTCCTGCCAGCTCTCCTCGGCATTGTGCTTTCCAGTCTCATTGTTCACATTCGGATTTTCAGTCATTTTTACTCCTGGTGTTCGCCATATGCATAAACCTGGCGTTCATTCACGCCTCTTTCCATTCTATCTACGCATGAGGAGGAATTTAGTTGTTGGCTTGCTCAACACTCGATTTTCTCCAGGCGCCCCTGTACATCCAGGTAGTAAAACGCAATCTCACCGGCGAATTTGCCATAGCACCTGACCCATTCGGACAGCGGGCGGCGATCTCCACCTGTGACCAGGAAGCGGTTTTTCGCTTGCGCTTTCTCCAATAACCAGACTCTTTCTGCCAGCAACGAAAAGCGCTCGGGGGCTACTCGCGCAGACTCACAGGGCTCAAAGTAAACCGATTCGCCGACAAAAGAGCCATCCTCAGAAACCAGGTCGTAAATCCGTGGTGGTCCATGCGGCGCTTTAGGGGCCAATTCGCAGGCATACAAAGCGCTCAGAGCCGATCGGGCGAGATGCTTGAACCGGCTCTGGGCGGGTGAAATCGCCACGACCGCCTCTGCACCCGGTTCAGCCACATCACCTGCAGCGATACGGGCCGGGTTAACCTCCGCCGGCTGGACCATGACCGCATGAAAAGCGTAGTACATCCAGACCACACCTTTGCGTGTCTTGATCCGCTCAGCACGAATTTTCCCTTCTTTTATCAACTGGCGGGCTGCCCTGGCAGCCGCGAGTGGGGTGGACAGGCGCAACGCAGACGCGATCTCGTGACTGCCCGTCCCGCGTGGGTAGATGGAGCCCAGGTAAGCCAGCACACGCTCGCTATTTTGCTCGACATCTTTCGGCATCGAACCTTCTCCAGCCTGGATGTCCTGTTTATGCCAGCCAGCCCACCAGCGCTCCGCTAACCAGGAACACCACCAGGCAAGCCAGCCCGGCCACCATTAAGAGGGTGTAATAGACCTTGCGCCACCCGGCCCAATACCTCCCCGCTAACCCGCCCAGCCATTGCAGGAAGAAAACCAGCCAGGTCAGCGCGAACAGGAGCGGAAAGAAGAACACCCAGCGATAGGTGGTCGAAACGCCCATCAGGATCAAGATGTCGTTTTCTGACACCATCCGGCTACCCGCGATCGTCAGACCGACGACGAAGACCAGTCCAAGCAAGCCTAAGAATAGGGAGACCCACGGCGCAAGGTGACCGTAGAATGGCGTCGAACGGCCTTCTTTACCGCTCACCAGGCGCACGATCCAGGCTAACGGGAAAACCAGCCAGGCAGTCAACAGGAACAACACGCTTAAAATGAGCAGGCCCAGTTGAGCCAGCGACAGCGCATCCAGGTTTAGCGCCTTGATCAGCACCGGAAAATCGATCACATCCCTGCCGGTAATGTAATCGATCCGGCCCTCGCCCGCACAACGACCATCCGGAGGTCGGCTGGGATCATCCACGAACGCCTTCATCACCTGGTCGGCGCACTCATCGCCGATCGCGCCGTGCCCGGTGTTGTTAAAAGTGAATATGTAGCTGTTAGAGAGCGTTTGAGCAGCGAGGCTGCCGTACGACTCCGGCGTGATCGGGTCAAAGCGCCCATTGAGTAACAGGGTCGGTATGTCACTGGCCACCGGATCGTCCACGCTGTCATCGAGTTGATCAACGTTCCAGTCGCGGCAGACCTGGATGAAGGCCTCGTTGGCCGCTCGCTCGCCTTCCACCAGGCGAGGGGGGATGCCAGCGTAATCGATCGCGTCCGGGTCAAAATCGCTGTCGTCTGCGCAGATCACCGAGTAATACATCCCTTCCGCCACCGTCTGGTCGAAGGTGATAATCGAAAGGATGCGCTCCATGAAGGTAAACCGCCCGGCCTTCACATCGTAGATCATTTTGGGCAGGAGAGGCAACAGCTCGGTAGAGTATAAAGTCTGGAACAACGTTTGGATCAGCGCATCGCCGTTGATCAACGCCGGGTACGATTGACCGCTGGAAACATCGGTGAGCCTGACCATCACCGGATCGGCGTCCAGGCGCTCAACCTGCTCAAAAAACACGCTTTCCAGGTCTGGATATTCCGCAGCGCACTCGGAGTCTGCCGCGCATGCCGCAAAGAGCTCCTTGAAAGAGCGATCCATCGTGCGCACGCCCTCAGGGTTGAAATCCACCTGGGTGGGCACAACCGCGTCCAGGATCACGCTGCGCAATCCCTGGGGGTAATCTCGCATCGTGTGCAGCGCGAGCAGCGTGCCATAAGACACGCCGTACAGGTTGATCTTTTCGTAACCCAGCGCCAGGCGCAGGCTTTCTATATCGCGCGCATTCTCAAGACTGTTAAATGCCGAGAGGTTGATCCCGTCCTCCATCAGGCGATCGCGGCAGGCCTTCGCAGCCTCTGCGAAAAGCCGGTTGTTTTCCTCATCGCTTAGATCTTTATCCAGCACCTTGATCGTTTCTTCCAGGAATTCCGGGCACATCAAGGCCGGCTTCGAATAGAGCGTGCCACGCTGGTCGAAAAGCACCAGCTCGCGGTTCTTGCGCAATGGGCTGTCAAATAGAACCTGGGTGAAGTAATCGATGGTCGAGCCGCCCGGCCCACCCTGGTTAAAAACGATGGGGTCCGGCCGAGGATTGATCGACTCGCTGCTGATCACCGCGACCGCCAGGCGGAGGGTGGGGCCGTCGGGGTTCTCGTATCGTTCGGGCACCACCAGGTATCCACAGGCCACATCCACCCCATCCACGATCCCTTCCGGAAGGGTGAACATGCAGTCCGCTCGCTCGATCCGGGGAACATCGGTTTGAGCCACCACCCTGGAATACGGCGTCGGGCTAATCAGGAACAGAACACATGAAACAACGACGAGGATTGCAGCGCGGGTGATCGATCGCATGATAACCTCCGGGTGAGTGTATTATACCTTGCCCACAAGCCCTTCCCCCGTTGCGCAAAGAGGACAACCTCAAAGCCCGGATGCCGACAATCCGGTATAATTAGGGCGACCTGAACAGGCTGCGCAAGGCTCAGCCATCTCTTGGGAGGTTTCATGCGCCGTTGGCTCATTGTGCTGGCAATTCTTATCACATTTACCATATCGAACCCCGCTCAGGCGAAGGACCCGGTTACCATCCAGACCCTCGAAGTCGACATCTGGCCTGAATACGACCAACCCAGCGTACTGGTCATTTACCGGATCACGCTCTCTCCGCAGACCAAGCTGCCGGCGGAGATGGTGGTGCGCATTCCTCGCTCCGCCGGCGTCCCCAGCGCTATCGCCGAACAGACCGCCAATGGGCTGTTCAATTTATCCTATTCGGCAGCCGGCGAAGAAGGCGATTGGTTGTTGTTCAGTTTCACCACCACGCTTCCGCAAATTCAACTGGAATATTACGATCCCAACCTGCTGCAGGAAGGCGACTCGCGCAATTATGTGTATCGCTGGCCGGGTGATTACCCGGTGGAGAACATGTCCATCATCGTCCAGCAGCCGCGCACGGCGACCAGCATGCGCCTGCTGCCCAACACCGGCGTCAGCGGCCCGGGCAACGATGGCCTGACCTACTTCAACGTGCCCGTGGGAGACGTGAGTGAAGGCAGCACGTTCGATCTTCAGGTGACGTATGTGAAAACGGATAACATCCTGACCCAGTCGCAAGCCTTCGAAGCGGTCACGCCCGCCGCGCCGGTCAACCGCTCGACCCCCGGACGCGTGACATTAAACCAGGTCATCCCCTGGGTGCTTGGTGGTTTGGGAGTCCTGCTGATTGGGATCGGCACCATCTGGTATATTCGCACCGGTCGCCAGCCGCTTCCCACGCAGACCCGCCGGCACAAGCCCGCCTCAGAGGCGCGCAGCGCGACGGCAGAGGATACACAGGCTGTCTTTTGCCACCAATGTGGCAAACGCGCCGCTCCTGGAGACGTGTTCTGCCGGATCTGCGGCACAAAACTGCGCAAGTGACGAGTTAACCTGCCTGACTGCTCAGGCCAAGGGGGGGTGATTACTCCTCCAACGGCTTCTAAAAAAAACCCAAAACGGCCTTGTCACCGTTTTGGGGTTTTTTCAGGCAACCCAAGCTACTTTTCTTGCGCGCCCGCCTTAATCCAATCAATCACCAGGCTCAGGTCGGCATCGTTGAATTTCACCGGGTGCGGTCCTTGCATCACGATCACCACCTGGCTCTGGTCGGGGTCGCCGGGGACGATTCCCGGCCCGCTGCCTCCACCTTTGAGCAGGTCGGCATACGTCTTCACGCTCAACCCACCGGCAGCGCCGTGGCAACCGGCGCATTTTTCAAAAACCTTGTTGATGCCGCTGTCCCAGGTGGTCGGCAGGCTGGCGCCCTCCTCGGTTGGGGCGGGGGTCGCGGTGGGCGCCTGGGTGGGCAAAGGTGTCGGCGATCGCTGCACGATCACCTCAACGCGCTCCTCCGGGGGCAGGGTGATGATCGACGTCTCCTCTGCGGTGACGATGCGCACCACCAGCAGGACCAGCACGATGGAGACCACGCCGGCGACCGGAGCGAAAATGGTCATCCGCTTTTTGCGTTCTCCGTGTTCAGGTAAGGCAGGCACCAACCCCTTTTCAATCTGTTCGAGCTCGTGGCCGTGTTCCTCTTCCATTTCCTCATGGCTTAAGCTGCCCTTGATCATCGACCAGTTCCAGCGCTTGAGGTGCACGTTGTAGAAATGCCAAAGGATAATCGCCAGCACCGCCAGGACGGCTTCCGCCCCATGCGCCGCTTTTGCAGCCGGGATGAATTGACCGGGTAACAGGCGGGCCACCAGCAGAGGATTCCACAGCATGAAGCCGGTCAAGGCCATCAAGATCAATCCCCACAACATCGCCCAATATTCCATTTTTTCGGTGAAGTTGTAGCGCGGCATTTTGGGGTGCTGCTTGCGCAATCCCAGGTTGTAAAGGAACCACTCCACCATATCCTTCCCGTCTTTAATGCCCGGCACCATGCTGGCACTGCGGCGAAGGACGAAAATTTTATATCCCACAACCACCAGGTGGTAAATTGCTTCGAGAACGAAGACGATCGCCGCGATGCGGTGGATGACGCGCACCGTTTCGATCCCACCCATTCCGGTGATTAACGCCTGGGAGATGGGTGAAAGCGAATACTTTTGCGGCAACCCAGTCAGCGCCAGCAAGGTGAATGAGATGATCAGCACCAGGTGTTCGATGCGTTGGGCAACGTCAAAGCGCAGGTAACGCTTGGTTTTCTCGCTCATCTTACTGGTCCTCCTTCTTTTCCTGGCTTTCCTGTCGCTTTTGTGGCCTGACGGCGCGCGCCACCCTGCGACCAACATCGCTCAGGACCAGAATCCCCATCACCCCCAGCACGGCTGGGATGAAGAACTTGTAGAAAAGGTTGACGTAGTAAACGACCGGGTACTTGGTCGGGCTGGGATCGTAATGGCTCAACCAGGAATCCGGGAAATTCTCGCTCGCGTTCGGGTGGCATTTCTGGCAAGCCCGCAGCATGTTCTCTTTGATTTCCAACCCCGCCTGTGGATCATCGACGCGGCGGATGCTGTGCACGCCGTGGCAATCGTAGCAGACGGCTTTGTTCGTCTCCTGGTCTGGCGAGGTTTTCGCAAACAACGTCACCGTCGTGCCGTGGAAGTCGGACACGTAGGTATCGTACACGTTGGTCGATAAACCGTACTTTGCCATGATCGTTTCGTCGCTGTGGCACTCTCCGCACAGTTTTGGCGACGCCAGGCGGAATTGCGTGGTGGTCGGATCCTCGATTTGGTGCAGGCCGTGGCAGGAAATGCACACGGGGACATCGGTATTCCCGGCCAATGCCGCCTCGCCATGCACCGTCTGGATGTACTCCTCGTAGATGGCGTTGTGGCATTGCGCGCACACCTCGGGCGACTTTCCCAACTCCGCCGGGATCAAGTTGCCCTGTTCGTCTTTGACCTGCGCCTGCGTATGCGGATTGTGGCAGTCGGTGCAGATAGGCGCATACTCATTTCCCGATTCGAAGGCCTGCCGGTGGACGCTGTCGAGTTCGTATTGAGCTTCATGGCACAATTTGCAGGTATCTTGATAACCGAGAGAATATTCTCGCAGGGTCTTCGCAGTCACCGGGTTGTGAGGATACCCGAAGATGTCCGTGTGGCACACCGCGCAGGCGATCCCAGCTTTCGAATGCACCGAGCTACCGTATTGTCCCGGTTCAACCGATATATACAGTTGCTCCCCACTTTCCAGGGTCATCGCCTGACCGGGTTGCTGGTGGCACCCCAGGCAGACGGCATTGCCGGGTTGCCCCTCTTGCGGGAATGTGGCCGCAAGGACCGGCGCCCCCTGGCGGGCGAGCAAGGCGATCAATGCCAGCGCAAAGGCAAATCCGATGCGCAGCGCATGTGCCTTAAATCTCAAATCTAGGTTGGACATATGCGGTGTCTCCATGGGTAAGAAAAATATTGCACCCGACTCACAGACAGGTTTTAAAAATATTAAATTGGTGAGATATGCGCGTGCTTCACGGCAACACGATTAATTATATATGAGAAATCGGATATCCGAGGAGAAATTAGGAGCATTGGCACCTTCGAAGGTGCATTTCCTCATCCAAATCTGCCTACAAAACGGCGTCTGGCTGCCAAGGCACGAATTCGTTTTCCCTGGGGAAGTATTCCTCGCTGGCAGTTTTCTTTCCGGAGGCAACAGCAACGATCATGTCGAATAAGTCGCTTTCAGCAGTTGCCCAGGCATCCCGACTGTGCGCCAACACTCGCCCGGCATCGAAATCCATATCTTCTGCCATGCGCCGGTACAGCGCGCTGTTGCTGGCGATTTTAATGCAAGGAGCCAGGTTGCTCCCAAACACCGATCCGCGACCGGTAGTGAAGAGGACCACGTTGCAGCCGCCGGCCAGTTGACCTGTGACGGAGACCGGGTCATTACCGGGCGTGTCCATGATGGATAAGCCGGTCGCCCGCACCCGTTCGGTATATTCGTACACCCCTGCCAACGGCGAGCTGCCGCCCTTAGCCACCGCGCCGAGAGACTTCTCAAAAATGGTGGTCAGGCCGCCGGCTTTATTGCCGGGTGTCGGGTTGTTGTCGATGCTGAACGCATGGCGGCGGGCATATTCCAGCCACCACTCGATACGCTCGACCAGCTTCGCGCCCACCGCATCCGAAACGACCCTCCCAAGCAGGAGCTGCTCGGCGCCGAATATCTCGGTTGTCTCGCCAAGCACGGCACTGCCGCCCTCCTTTACCAGGCGGTCCACCACCCGACCCAGCAACGGATTCGCGGTCACTCCGGACCAACTGTCACTCCCGCCGCATTGCAGCGCCAATTTTAGGCCAGAAAGCGGCGCGGGCTCACGCTGGAAACGGTTGACCTCGGCCAACAGGTTTTCCACCGCGCCGATTCCTGCCCGCACAGTGCTCGTAAAACCGCCTTGCTCCTGGATCACCAAACCCGGACCAGCCAGCCGGGTGATCTCCGCCGGTGAAAATACCGGCAGACAACCTTCCAACTGGTTGACTTCGCAGCCGAGCCCCACAAAAACCACCCCGCCCACATTTGGATTGTGAGCCAGGTTGTCGAGCGTTCGGCGCAGGTAAAGCAATGACAGAGAGTCAGGCGCCACACTACAACCGGAGGAATGCAACACCGGCGCCACACCATCCACGTTCGGGTACGCCGCCAGGCGCTCTGGTGTGAAATAAGCGGCGATGCGCCCGGCCACCGATGCGGCGCAGTTGACGGTTGAAATCACGGCGATGAAATTCCGGGTGCCCACCTGCCCATCGGCGCGATGAAAGCCCAGGAAGGTTCGCCCAGTGGGTTGGACCTGCGCCGGGGCTACCACCCGCCAGGTCAACTGCCGGCCAATTTCCCCGACTTCCAGATTGTGGCTGTGCACCCAGTCCCCTGCTTCGATAGGCTGGCTGGCCTGGCCGATCCGTTGGCCATAGCGATGGATCGCTTCGCCTGGCTGGATTCGGCGGAGCGCCATTTTGTGCCCGGCCGGGATCTCGCGCCGCACCTCGATGATATGCTCATCCGGGGTGACAAGGCCCATCCCGGCTGGAACATCCTGGCGAGCAACTGCGACCTCGTCCGCTTCGTTCAACAAGATCATCATCTCTTCAAATGCGCGTGATATATTCATCTCATCCGATCCAATGGTTACCCATCATTCACCTGTTCGAAGGCCAGGGTCAGAATTTCCTTCGGCTGGAGCGACACCTGCAACCTGCCTTTTGGTAGCAGATACTCGACTGCAAGCGGTTGGTGCTCGAAATTGACTTGACGGGCTTTAACAAGCCTTTTCGCTCCATCGGGCAAACCCGAAAAATCGAGGGTTGCCTTGACCGGTGCGGGATTCGGGTTGAACAACCGCGCTTCCAGCCCGGCCTGCGTCTGCCTGACGCTGGTGACCACCACCGGCCCTTCCACCTGGCACAGGCCCCCCTCAGGGGGGAGGCGTCGCTCACCGCGGTAGAATGCCAGGTCACTGGCAGAGAGGCACACCACCTTCTGGCCGCCCGCCAACTGCTGGCCCTTTGCCAGCAAACTGGCGCGATCGGCTTCACCTTGCAACGGGACGATCCAGTAACGGAACCGCAACTCACCCTGCATTTGCCCCCCCGGCTCGCCCAGGGTGCCCACCGTCTTGCCGGTGGCGCGGAAGAGGGTCAACGCCAGGCTGCGACCCGGCTGATCGATCACACCGCTTTCCATCAAACCACTGCTCACCACGCTCAAGCCGCGCTCATGATCAAACACTGCCGCAAAACTTTGCATCGGTTTCGGCTCGATCTCCGGCTCGCGGTACAGGTGATTGTCCCTGCGCAGCGCGATGGGGCGTTCGACGACATCAAAAGGAGAATCGGCCAGGTAGGTCTGCGCCTGCGCCCCGCTGGGAAAGAGCACGCGCAGCCGGTGATCCTTAATGGTATTGTGTACCTTTGTCTCAATTTCCAGGCGAGGGCTGCCGGCCCGCAGGGTAACCAGGCTGTCGATCACCATTTCGGCCATATGCTGGCTGCGCCCCAGCGCATGAAAATCGAACTCCACC
>JARKOV010000008.1 GCA_029975965.1 Anaerolinea sp.
GGAACAAAATGATCAGCCCCCTCTAGCTGCAAATTCCGATCCGAAGACGGTGCCTCAATGGCAATTGGACCTCGATCAGGTGGGTTTTGTGCGCCGCCTGTTCCTGGCGCGCAAGTGGTATGGCGGAGACTGGTGGTTCGTGTTGGTCAGTGCTATTCTGCTGCTGTTCGTGATCATCGTCGGCGCTTTTCCCGGCCTGTTTGCCCCGCATGACCCAAAAGCAGAGGTGGGACCTTCGCTGCTTGCCCCCGGTGAGGTGCCGGCAGCTTTTGTGCTGGTCGTCCAGCAGGGCAGCGGCGTGGAATCGTTGAAAGATGTCGGGACGGCCGCCAACACCCTCGGCTACGTGGTCGGCAGCCCGGCCAGCCAGGCGCTGCGCGAAGCGCTGGATACCTTGAATAAATCCGAGGAAGCCATCGCCGCGGGCACGCGTTACCAGCCGCGCCCGCGCCGTTACCAGTCGCTCGAAGAAGGCCTGACCGACCTGAACGCCGGCAACCTCGACGGTTTCATCGCCACCCCAGACGAGATCGAAGGCTTGTTGGGCCAGTATCCCAACGTTCTGGCGCTGGAGGGCGGGCTGGTCGAGGCGAAGACGAAAGGCTTCGTGCTCGGCACCAACCAGATCGGTCAAGACATCCTCTCGCGCATCATTTGGGGCACGCGCATCGCCTTGATTGTCGGCTTGAGCTCGGCGATCGTGGCTTTCGTCATCGGCGTTCCGCTCGGCTTGATCAGCGGGTTCATCAGCGGGCCGATCGACCGCGTGCTGACCCTGTTGATGGACAGCCTGTATTCCTTCCCGGGGCTGATCCTGGCCATCTCGATTGCCGCCGTGCTGGGACCCGGGATTGGCAATATCATCATCTCGATTGCGGTCTTATATATCCCGACTTATTTTCGCATCGTGCGCGGGCAGACTCTCTCGGTCAAGCAAGAGCTGTACATCGAAGCAGCGCGCAGCCTGGGCACGCGCCCGTGGGATATCCTTTGGAAGTATATCTTCCCCAACGTCATCCCTTCGGTGGTGATCATCTTCTCGGTGAACGTGGCCGACGCCATTCTCACCGAGGCGGGCTTGAGCTTCCTTGGGCTGGGTTTGCCGCCCGACACCCCCGATTGGGGCATCGATCTCTCGCGCGGCAAGGATTACCTGCAGCGCGCCTGGTGGTTGATCACTTTCCCCGGCCTGATGGTCACCCTGGTCACGCTGGCCTTCTCGATGCTGGGTGAAAGCCTCTCCGAAATTCTCAATCCTCGCCTGGCGGAGCTGTAGACATGGACGATCCCGACATCCTGGTGAAAGTTCGCGACCTGAGCGTCACTTATCACACCCGCCTGGGGCCGGTCAGCGCCGTCGATCACATTTCCTTCGACATCCGCCGGGGCGAAATCCTCGGCCTGGTCGGGGAGAGCGGCTGCGGCAAGAGCACGCTGGGCAAGGCCCTGTTGCGCATGATCGTCCCGCCGGCCGAGATCAGCAGCGGGCAGATCCTGTTTGATGGTGAGGACATCCTCCAGTACGACGAGCGACGGATGCGCGAATTCCGCGGGCGCCAGGCCAGCATGATCTTCCAGGACCCGATGACCTCGCTCAACCCGATGCAGCGCGTCGAAGAGCACATGGTAGAAGCCGTCGAGGTGCACGAACGAAAAGCCGACAAGACCTCGGTTCGCGAACGGGTGCTCACGCTGATCGAGCGCCTGGGCATCCAAAAGCGGCGTGTTTCCGATTACCCGCACCAGCTCTCTGGTGGGATGCGCCAGCGCGTGATGATCGGCCTGGGACTGGTTTTGAACGCCAACCTGATCATCGCCGACGAAGCCACCACCTCTCTCGATGTGATTGTCGAAGCCAAGCTGGTCGACCAGTTGCGCGAAATCCGCGACCAGTATGGCGTCAGCATCCTGGCGGTCACCCATAATATTGCCCTGGTGGCGGAGATCGCCGACCGGGTGGCGGTGATGTACGCCGGGCATATCGTCGAGTTGGGATCGGTCTACCAGATTTTCGATCACCCGGCCCACCCCTACACCCAGGGTCTGCTGCGCGCGGTGCCGAGCATCAAGCTGGACGACACAGAAGAGTTGTACAAAATGGCCGGGGAACCGCCGAACCTCACCCACCCGCCTTCCGGTTGCCGCTTCCACCCGCGCTGTCCGCAGGCAATGGCGATTTGTTCCGCTGTTCAGCCGGAGCTGCGCCAGGTTGCGCCCGGGCATTGGGTTCATTGCTGGCTTTACCAGGATCATCCCGATAAAGAAGCGCCCACCCTCGAGGTGACAGAATGAGCGAAGCGTCCCATCCATCGCCGGGCGAAGCCCTGGTTGAGATTCGCAACCTGAAGAAGTATTTTCCCGTCCAGAAGAACATCCTCGACCAGTTCCTGGCTGGGCGCGTGGATTACGTGCGCGCGGTGGATGGGGTGACTTTTACCATTCGCCGCGGAGAAGCGTTTGGGCTGGCCGGTGAAAGCGGCAGCGGGAAGTCCACGATTGGCCGGCTGGCGATTGGCCTGGAAAAGCCGACCAGCGGCGAGGTTATCTTCGATGGGATCAACCTGGCCTCGCTCGACCGGGAGTCCCTGCGGCGCATGCGCTCGCGCATGCAGGTCATCTTTCAGGACCCGATGGCCTCGCTCAACCCGCGCATGTCGTTGGGGGAAGCCGTGGTGCAGGGGCTGCGCATCCATTATCCCGATGCGCCCGCCACCCACCGCGATATCGTAGTGAAGGTGATGGAGCGGGTCGGCCTGGCGCCGGCGCAGTTCTTTTTCAATAAGTATCCCCACCAAATTTCGGGCGGGCAGCGCCAGCGGGTGGTGATCGCCCGCGCGCTGGTCACCAACCCCGAGCTGGTCCTGGCCGACGAGCCGATCGCCATGGCCGATGTCTCGGTGCGCGCCCTGCTGCTGGATTTGATGGTGCAGTTGAAGAAGGAATTTAACCTGACCTACCTGTTCATCACCCACGACCTGGCGACGGCCAAGTATATCTGTGACCGTATCGGCATCCTTTACCTGGGGCGGCTGGTGGAAGTGGGCGACCTGCGCGAGGTGTACGCTCACCCGCTGCATCCCTACACCCAGGCGCTGTTGGCGGCTGTGCCGGTGCCAGACCCGCACGAGCGCCGCACCACGCTGATGCCCGAAGGGGAGATTCCCAACCCGATCAACCCACCGCCGGGTTGCCGATTTCATCCGCGCTGCCCGTTTGCCCGGCCGGAATGCTCAGCCGTGGAACCGGAACAGCGCGAGCTGCGCCCGAACCACTGGGTCGCCTGCCACTTCGCGGAGCAATTCATGGTTTAAAGGATCGCCGTTTACCGGAGGCTGTGATGGGTGATCAAAGCATTCGTCGCCGATCGATACGGTTAAAAGGATATGATTATTCATCACCTGGCGCTTACTACATAACCGCAGTCCTTCAGGATCGGCTTCGATTATTTGGCCAACGGCACGATGCGATGGTTGAATTGAACGATGCCGGGCGGATGATCGAGCGGTGGTGGAAAGAATTGCCCAACAAATTTCAACACGTGGGATTAGATGAATACATCGTGATGCCCGATCATTTTCATGGTATCGTCATCATCCATTCGGTAGGGCAGACCGGCGTGTCTGCCCCGTTGAGGTTAACGAGGGTTGGGGCGCACACACAGGTGCGCCCCAACGTGCGCCAATTTCGCGAATCGTACAGTGGTGGAAAACCATGACCACCAACGAATATATTCGAGAGGTGAAGCGAGCAGGTTGGGAACCCTTTTGTGGAAGATTATGGCAGCGCAATTATTATGAACATGTCATTCGTGACGACGAAGATCTAAATCGGGTGCGCATATATATTATGAACAATCCTTTTTCGTAATTCAGCTGGTTGCTTGCACCTCTGGCTGAGTAATTACACTTTTTCGTAAATTCTGACGAAGGAGAGTTCTATTAACAAGAATTTTAAAAGAAGCCTAGCAGATTAAATCGAGGGTCATTGCCAGTATAATTAGCATCAATATGCAAACCCCGCACGCACCTTTGCAGCGTATCGTCGTGCTGGCTTACCCTGGCACTCAGGATGGGCCGGAGCAGGCGAACTCCATTGCCGCCTTCCTGCGCCATTCGGGCGTCGCGGAGGTGGTTTCAGGCAGCTTTCTGGACAGGCCCGTGCTGCAACGGGTCGAGGCGGGCGAGTTCGAGCTGATCGTCGCCCTGGGCGGCGATGGCACCATGCTGCGCGCCGGACACCTGAGCGCGCCGCTGGGAATCCCGTTGCTGGGCATCAACCTGGGCCGCTTTGGCTTTTTAACCGAGATTCAAAAAGGGGAATGGCAGTCGGGGCTGTCGCGCCTGGTCAAGGGAGAATACCGCATCGAGGAGCGCATGCTGCTGCGCGCAGAGCACGTGCGCCGCGATCAGGTTCTGGGGAGCTGGCTGGTGATCAATGAGGTGGTTCTGTGCCGCGGGCAGATCGTGCGCCCCATCCGCGTCAAGGCGTGCATCAACGGCTACACCCTGACCAATTACGTCGCGGATGGGGTGATCGCCGCCACCGCCACCGGCTCGACCGCCTATGCGCTGGCAGCCGGTGGGCCGATCATGCCGCCCGACCTGCGCAATATTCTCATCATCCCGGTCGCGGCGCACCTCACCATGGATCGCGCAATCATCCTTTCGGAAGGCTCGCGCGTGGCCTTCACCACCTACACTGACCACGAAGCCGTGATGAGCATCGACGGTCACCCGCCCCTCCCGCTGCTCGAGGAGGACGAGGTGCGCGTGGAAGCCAGCGATCTGCCGGTGCGCTTCGTCCGTTTTCAAGACCCGGGATATTTCTACCGCAATATCTCGGCCTATATGGAACAAAACCCCTCTGCAGGAGTCCGTTAATGGTTGAAAATCCGGCCGGTCCGGCGCCGCTTGCCTGTTACCGCCATCCTGACCGCGAAACGATGCTGCGCTGCTCGCGATGCGAGCGGCCGATTTGCACCGAATGCGCCGTGCTCACCCCCACGGGTTACCGTTGTAAAGACTGCATCCGCGGGCAGCAAAAAGCCTTCGAGACCGCCCTGACGCGCGATTACCCGGTGGCCTTCATCCTGGCGGCAGGCATTTCTTTCGCGGGCAGCTTCGTCGCCGGCGCGCTGGGCTTTTTCACGATTTTCATCGCTCCCCTGGGCGGGCTGGTCATCGCAGAGGTGGTGCGCTGGGCGGTGGGCAAGCGCCGGTCGCTGCCGCTCTTCCGCCTGGCGGCGGCGGGCGCCGCGCTTGGGGCGCTCCCGTTGCTGGCCATTCGCCTGATCGGCGTGGTGGCGGCGCTCAGCGCGGGGGGCGGGTTGGGCAGCCTGTGGGGGCTGTTATGGATTGGCGTGTACGCCTTCCTGGTCACCAGCACCACTTTCTACCGTTTGAGCGGAATCCAATTACGTTGACCTGCCTATGTTGACCGAACTGCGCATCGAAAACTTTGCCATCATCGACCAGCTCGAACTGCATTTCCAGCCGGGATTGATCACTTTCACCGGGGAGACCGGCGCGGGGAAGTCGATCATTTTGGACGCCATTGCGGCGGTGATCGGCGGTAAGGCCGACGCCACGCTGATTCGCGCGGGAGCCGAGCGGGCGTTGGTGGAAGCCAGTTTCCGCCTGCCGCCCGAAAGCCAGGCGGCGGTGCGTGAAATTCTCGAGCGCGAGGAACTGCTCGACGAGCCCGATGCGCTCACCCTCAGCCGCGAGATCCGCCGCGAAGGTCGTCACGTGGCGCGCATCAACGGGCGGGTGGCGAGCGTGGGGCTGGCGCGCGAGGTAGGCGCCTACCTGGTGGATATTCACGGGCAGTCGGAGCACCTCTCGCTGCTCAACGTCCGCCAGCACATCCACCTGCTGGACCGATACGCCGCTTGCCAGCCGGCCCTCGAGGCTTATCGCACGCTTTATCACCGTCTGCAAGATGTGCGCCGCGAGCTGGAAAAACTGCGCCAGGCCGAGCAAGACGCCGAGCGGCGCACCGACCTTTTGACTTACCAGTTGAACGAGATCGACGCCGCGCAGCTCAAGGTGGGCGAAGAGGCGGTTTTGCGCCAGGAGCGCGATCGCCTGGCAAATGCCGAGCATCTCGCCTCGAACGCGCAGCAGGCGCTGGCGTTGCTGGACGAAAGCGACTCCGACGCGCCCGCCCTCAGCGACCTGGCCGGGCAGGTGGTTCAATTGCTCGGCTCGATCAGCCGCATCGATCCGAGCCAATCGGGTTTATCGGAGCAGGCTGGCACGGTGGCCGAGTTGGCCAGCGACCTGGCGCGCGAGCTGCGCACCTACCTGGAAGGCATCGAGTTCAACCCCCGGCGGCTCGAGCAGGTGGAGGAGCGCATCGACCTGCTGCTCAAGATGCAGCGCAAGTACGGCGGGTCGATCGAGGCGGCGCTGGCTTTTGCCGAAAAGGCGCGCGAAGACCTGGAGACGATCGCCCACGCCACCGAGCGCATCGCTGAGTTGGAACAAAAAGAGACCGATTTGCTGGCGGAGCTGTCTAAGGCGGCGGGTGAGCTTTCGACTCAGCGCAAGGCGGCGGCCGTCCGCCTGGAAGAGGGCGTCGAGAGCGAGCTGGTCGATTTAAGCATGGCCGGCGCGCGCTTCGCGGTGGATTTCCGCACCGAGCCCGATCCGCACGGCTTGCATGTGGACGGCGGCGAGCGGGTGGCTTTTGACGCGCTTGGCTACGACAAAGTTGAGTTTTTGATCGCCCCCAACCCGGGCGAGGGTCTCAAGCCGCTGGTGAAAATCGCCTCGGGGGGCGAGACCTCGCGCTTGATGCTGGCTCTGAAAAACGTGCTGGCGCGCGCCGATTTCATCCCGACCCTCATCTTCGACGAGATCGACCAGGGCATCGGCGGCCGGGTGGGAGTGGTGGTGGGAGAAAAACTGTGGCGGCTCGGCCGGCGGCACGAGGTGCTGTGCGTGACTCACCTGCCGCAACTGGCGGCTTTTGGCGACCAGCACTTCAGCGTGCGCAAACAGGTCCACGGCGGCCGAACGGTGACCCAGGTTCGCTCGCTGGATGACCCCAGCCGGCTCGAGGAGCTGGCGCTGATGCTCGGCAGCCTGAGCGAGGCCAACCGCACCGCCGCCCGCGAAACACTCACTTCGGCGCGCAAGCGCGCCAGCCAGATCAACCAGGCCTGAGGTATGGCAAAGCCGGTCCGCATCCTCCTGCTTGGGCCGCCGGTGGTGCTCGCAGAGGGCAGACCGGTCGAGCTCCCACGGCGCGAGGTGCGCGCCCTGCTCTACTTGCTGGCCTGCCAGCGGGCTCCCATCTCGCGCGACGCCTTGATCGAGCTCTTCTGGCCGGCTATGGCCGAGGAAAGCGCCCGCAAGCGGCTGCGTGAGATCCTGGCCCGCTTGAAAAAAGCCCTGCCGGTGGATGATTTGTTGGTGGTCAACGCCGAGCAAGTTGGCCTCGACCCAGAGCAGTTCAGCGCAGACATCTTGGATTTTCAAAGCGCGGTTGACGAGGTTGCCCGCACGTTGGCGCAGCTTCCGCCCAGCGTGCCACTTCCCCAGCCGACCTACCAAAAAATTTCCGGCGCGGTCCAGCTCTGGCGCTCTCCGGCTTTTTTGGCCGGGGCGCGCTTGCCCGGCGAAGTCGGGCTGGAAGATTGGGCCAGGCGCGTCAGCCAGAACCTGGAGACCTCCCTGCTGCACATGCTTCAGCGGCTGGTCGATCACGACCTGGCAACCGGCAACCTGGACCAGGCAGCCGCCTGGCTGCAAACGGCGCTGGCCGTCGATCCGTTGAATGAGACGCTGCACGAGCGAAAATTGTCGCTCTACGAGCGCCACGGCTGGTACGCAGACGCGCTGGCATATTTGCGACAGGTGCGCAACCAATACACCCGCGAAGGGATGCCTGCGCTGCCCGGCAACCTGGCTCAAATCGAACGCCGCTTGCGCGAAGGCATGACCTTGCCGCGCGATGACCAGCCTTTCTTCTGGCCCGGGCAGCGGGCTTCCCAGATTCCCTTGTTCGGCCGGCAGGCCGAATTGACCGGGCTGCGCACTTCTTATCTCAAAGGCGGGGTCGTCATGGTATGTGGCGAAACCGGCTCCGGTAAAACGCGCCTGGTTCAGGAGCTCTACCGCTCGATTGACCCGCCGCCTCGCCTGCTGGCAGGCCAGGCACGTCCGCTCCAGGCGAACCTGCCTTACCAGCCGCTGATCGACATGCTGCGCACGCAGGTGACCGCCGATGAGATACGCAACCTGCCCAAGACCTGGCAGGGCGCGATTTCGTTGCTGTTGCCTGAGCTGGCGGTGGCGGTGCCCGGCTTATCTCCGGCGCCCATTTCGACCTCCCTCACTCCCTCGCTGATCTATGAGGCGCTGCACCGGTTGTTTGTTCAATTGAGCGGCGCGCGCCGCCTGATTCTCTTCGTCGATAACGCGCAGTGGTGCGACGAATCCACCCTCGATACGCTGGCTTACCTGTTCGAGCACGGATTTTTCGACCAGCACGCCGTGCTCATCCTGGCTTGCCGCATCGAAGAGGTGCATCCTTCATTAGAACGGTTCATGGAGGGCCTGAACGAGGTCCGCGGGCTGCAAATGATGCACCTGGCACCGCTGAGTCCAGATGATGTGGCTCGTTTTGCCGAATTCGTCATTGGGAAGGAGCTGCCCACTCCGCTGGTAGAGCGTCTCCGCCAGGATACGGGCGGGAACCCGTTATTCCTGCTCGAAGCCCTGCGCGCGTTGCTCGAATTGCCGCTGGAGTTTCGCGGGGAAGACGATCTGGTTCAGTTGCCTTTCTCGAGCAATGTGCACGCCCTGGTGAGGCAACGGGTGCAGCGGCTTTCGCCCGAAGCCTTGCAAGCGCTGACGGCAGCGGCGGTCATTGGGGGCGAGTTTGGCCTGGAGCTGCTGGAAAAGGTCAGTAATCTGAGCGGCGAGCCGTTGGCGGCGGCGCTCGAAGAGCTCGAGCGCAAACACCTGATCCTCCCGGCTGCCGATCGCAACCCGCCAGGCTATCGCTTCATCCATGACCGCGTGCGCGAGATCATGCGACAGGAGCTCAGCCCGGCTCGGCGCCGGGTTTACCACCTGCGCGCGGCCGATGCGTTAAAAAGCGGTCCCAGCCCGGCGGATGGCGGGCAGCCGGCCTTGTTGGCCTACCATTACGAGGAGGCGGGCGAGTTGTACGCTGCCTTCACCGGTTGGCTGAAGGCGGCTCGCCATGCGCACCGGTTGTTCTCCATTTCAGAAACCGTGACCGCCTTCAAGCGGGCGGAAAAGCTGCTGGATGCATTGGGCCTTCGTGTTCCGGATACGGACGTGTTTGAGCTGTACGTGACCTGGGGAGAATTTGGTTTCAACTTTCTCAGGCCAGACGATGTGCGACACGCCGCCGAGTCGCTGCTGCAACAGGGGGAAATCCGGCAGAGCAACCGGCTGATTGAAAAGGGCTTAATCGGGCTGGCGGTCGCGGCTGACCTGCGCGACGACGCCGAAGGAGGGTTACGTGCCCTCGACCGGGCATTGCCCTATCTTGAGCAGCACGAGGAGCCGGTTCCATGGGCGCAGTATCACTTTGGACGGGGCGGGTTCTTCATCCTGTCCAATCGCTTTGCGGAGGCGGTGGAGGAGCTAGAGCGATCCTTGCGGTGGATGGAATCTTCACGCATTCCGGCAATCGTGGAGGGCCGCGCCCAGGTCCGCTATCGCCTGGGCCTGGCTTACCTGTTATCTGGTTGGCCTGCCAGGGCCGCCCAAGAGGCTGAGGTGGCGCTGGAAGAAAGCCGACAGGTATTCAGCCATGCCGGCGCGGTGCGCGGTGCGGCGGTGCTGGCGATGGCGGAGGGTTACCTTGGCCTGCACCAACTGGCGCGCGATCACGGCGAGATGGCGCTGCGCATGATGACGCCGATGAAGAATCCACGCCTGAGCGCTTCGGTGCTGGCAAAACTGGCCGAAGCCGAGCTGGCATTGGGTCAGCTAGACAGCGCCTGGCAGCACGCGGAGGCTGCGCTCGAGCAGGTGGGGGCGGGGGGGTCTAACCGGGCACGCGGTTATGCCCTGGTGACGATGGCCGAAATCCATTCGCTGTTGAGGAGCTACGATCGCGCATTGGAATTGCTGCTGCGCAGCCAGGATGATCAAGCCTACACCTACGTCTCAGCCGACATCGAGCACCGCCTGGGGTTGGCGATGCTGCATTGCGGGCGCGAAGATGAGGGGCTGCGCCGGATCGAGCGGTCGGTGGATTTTTGCCACACGACCGGGCTGGGACTGGTCGAATTGCTGGCGTTGAATTCGAAAGCCTGGGGATTGCTGCTGCTCAACCGCACCGAAGAAGCCAACCGGCTGGCTTTCCAGGTGGCGGCGAGAGCCTCGCAACGCAAAATGGCGCCGTTGTGCGCGATGGCTTACCTGGTTTTGGCAGAAGGTTTGCTCGCCAATCACCAGCCCGGCGAGGCTCGCCTGAAAGCCCTTGCCATCCTGCACCAGGCTGGCAACACGATCGACCCGCTGCTGGAGCTGCGCGCGACGCACCTGGTGCTGCGGGCGAACCGCGCACTCGGCAGGCCGCCCGGTAAATCCTCTGAGCGCATGAGCGAGCTCATCGCCCTGTTCGACCGGCAAACGCGCCTGCCCGCGCTGCGCCCGGCTTTTGAGCGATTCGTCGAATCTTTGCAATGAGCGCGCCTCAAAATTGATGAACAATGTGAGCTTTGACCCACATTGTTCACAAAACAAAATCCACAATCCTTGCAATTTCGTAATTAATGAGGTTTGACGGCTCGAAAACGCCCCTTTGTCAACGCTGTGTCAACGCCTGCCCGTTATGATCATCACAGCATCAAACAAGTGAATGGGGCATGGAATCGCAGGGGATCCGTGCAAGAAAGCCGATCGTGACAGGGGGTTGACACGATCGGCTTTTTTTTCAATCTGTGGCCAGGTGCGCGACGGTGACCCCGTCGCCACCCTCTTTATCGGCGCCGTTTTCCCAGCGTTTGACGTGGGGTGAGCCGGCCATCGCTTCGCGGATGACCTGGCGCAGCCGGCCGGTGCCTTTGCCGTGGATGATGCGCACGAAGGGCAGCCCGGCCAGGTAGGCCGATTCGAGGTAGCGCGACAGCATATCCAGGGCGTCTTCGGCGCGCTGACCGCGCAGGTCGATCTCCATGCCCGGCGAGTCGTAATAGGGGGTGGCGCTGTGAATGGCCGCGCTGCTCAGGGTGGTCTTGCCGGTTGGCGCGGCGGGTTTGCTTTCCAGCGTTTTCGGCGGTTCTTCCTCGCCCTGGCGCAGCAGGTCGCCCAGGCGGGCGCGCACGCGCAGGTTGCCGACTTGAACCTCGACGTCGCTTTCGCCAACCGCGGTGATCACCCCGTCGGCCTTGATCGACCGCACGCGCACTTTGTCGCCCGGGCGCAGGGGGCGTTTTTCGCTGCCCTCCCGCACGACCTGGCGGGCCACCACGCGCTGGGTTTTCCCCTCGATTTCTTCTACCCGCTCTTGAACCGGCTTGATCGCTTCGAGCGGCTGGCGGGCGCGCTGCAACAGGCGGCGCACCTCATCCATCTCGCGATGCAGGGCGTCGGCTTCGTCTTCGGCCTGGGAGCGCGCTTTTTCGAGGACGGCGCGGCGCTCGTCTTCGATCTTCTCCAGCCGCTGGGCCAGGTCGGCCTTCATGCGTTCCGACTCGCGCTGGTCGCGGTCGGCCTTTTCGCGCGCCTGGCGGGCCAGCTCGCGCTGGCGGTGGATTTCGTTGAGCAGGCTCTCGGCGCGCAATTCCTCCGGGCTGATCTCGCTGCGCGCGACCTCGACGATTTGCTTATCCAGGCCCAGCCGCGCGGCAATGGCGAGGGCGTTGGAGCGCCCCGGCAGCCCGAGGGTCAGGCGATAGGTGGGGCGCAAAGTGTGCAGGTCGAATTCCATGCTGGCGTTGGTCACGCCGGGCGTGTTGTGAGCGTAGATCTTCAGCTCGGGGTAGTGGGTAGCGACCAGGCAGGGGATGCGCCGCTCCACCATGTGGGCGAGGATGGCGCGCGCCAGCGCGGCGCCTTCCTGAGGGTCGGTGCCGGCGCCCAGCTCGTCGAACAGCACCAGGGTGCGCTGGTCGGCGCGGCGCAGCACGCGCACGATGTTCTTGATGTGCCCGGAGAACGTGGAGAGCGACTGCTCGATGGATTGCTCGTCGCCGATGTCGGCGTAGATGTTGGTGAACACGCTCAACTCGGCGCCCGAGCGGGCGGGAATGTGCAGTCCAGATTGCGCCATGAGCGCCAGCAGGCCGACCGTCTTGAGCGTGACGGTTTTTCCGCCGGTGTTGGGGCCGGTGATGACCACGCAGAACGTCTGCTCGTCGAGCTCGACGTCGATGGGCACCACCGTGGCGGGATCGAGCAACGGGTGGCGCGCCTGGGCCAGCTTGATCGTGCTGCCGGGGTGCTCCTGGTGCGAGGCGTGGCGGTATTTCACCAGCACCGGCTCACAGGCGCGCAGGTCCTCGGCGTACTTGGCGCAGGCGAGGGCAAAGTCGAAGTGCGCCATGCCGTCGACCATGCGCTTGATGATCTCGTAATTGTCCCCGACCAGGTCGCTCAGCTCGGCCAGGATGCGCCGCTCTTCGTCGCGCTCGGCGAGCTGCAGGCTGTGCCACTCGTTGTTCATGTCCACGATGACCAGCGGCTCGACGAACAGGGTGGCGCCCGACGAGGACTGGTCATGGACGATCGAGCGCACCTGGCCCTTGAATTCGGAGCGCAGCGGGATGACGTAGCGCCCGTTGCGCTGGGTGACCAGCGCCTCTTGCAGCATGGGCGTGATCTTGGGGTCGGTGATCATCTTTTGCAGGCGGGCGATCAGCCGCTCGTAGGCGATGCGCACGTCGTGACGGATGCGCGCCAGCTTTTCGGAGGCCTGGTCGAGGATCTCGCCGCGCTCGGAGATGGCACGCGAAATCAGCTCGATCACGCCGGGCGGGGGCGGGAAGGCCTGGGCGATCTCGCCCAATGCGGGGTACTGCGCGGCGGCGCGCTCGAAGTAGCGCGCCAGGTTGCGCCCCGAGATGAGGGTGTCTTTGATCGCCAGCAGCTCGGACGGGTCGAGCACCCCGCGGCGGGCGGCGCGTTCGACCAGCGGGCGCACGTCGGTCGCCCCGCCGACGGTGACGTCGGCGTTCAGGCTGAGCAGCAGCCGCGCCTCGCTGGTGATCTTTTGCAGGTGCTGGGCTTCTTCCAGGCGGTTGGCCGGGTGAAGGTTGCGCGCCAGCTCGGCCGATGCGCTGAAGGCTGCGTAGCGCGACAGGCGCTCGAGCACCTTGGGGTATTCCAGGGTCAACAGGGTCTTCTCGTCCATGCCGGAGTGAAGTTTACCATGAAGTGGAAAAGTGGAATGGAAGTCGAAGGGTGAAGGGTCAACGAGTGATGAGGAAAAGGGAACGCGCCGACGATTGAAGGGATGCCGCTCAAGCCGGGCGTGAACAATGAGGAGTCGCACGCCGCAGTCTCCACTTTTCGCACTCAGGTTATAATTCAGGCAAGCCCAGACACCAAGGAGTCCGCCTATGCCCGGTCCTCGCGTTGTGCGCGCCCCGCGCGGCACCCAACTCACGTGCAAGTCCTGGCTGACCGAAGCCGCCTATCGAATGATCCAGAACAACCTCGACCCGGAGGTGGCTGAAAAGCCCGAAAACCTCGTCGTCTATGGCGGGCGCGGGCAGGCGGCGCGCTCGTGGGAGGCGTTCGACGCCATCCTGGCATCGCTGCGCGCGCTGGATGACGACGAAACGCTGCTGGTGCAATCGGGCAAGCCGGTGGCGGTGTTCAAGAGCCACGCCGACGCGCCGCGCGTGTTGATCGCCAACAGCAACCTGGTGCCGCACTGGGCCACGCAGGAGCATTTCGACGAGCTGGCGCGCAAAGGCTTGATCATGTACGGGCAGATGACGGCGGGCTCTTGGATCTACATCGGCACGCAGGGCATTCTGCAGGGCACCTACGAGACGCTCGGCGCGCTGGCCCGCCAGCGCGGCTGGGGCTCGCTGCGCGGGCGCTTTGTCTTGACCGCCGGTCTGGGCGGCATGGGCGGCGCCCAACCCCTGGCGATCACCATGAACGAGGGGGTCGGGCTGATCGTCGAGGTGGACCCGGCGCGGGCGCGCCGCCGCCAGGAGATCGGCTACGTGGACGTGGTGGTCGACTCGTTGGAAGAAGCGATGACGCTGGTGGAGGAGGCGAAAGAGCAGCAACGCCCGCGCTCGATTGGGCTGATCGGCAACGCGGCAGAGGTTTATCCTGAGCTGGTGATGCGCGGCGTGGTGCCGGACGTGGTGACCGACCAGACCCCGGCGCACGACGTGCTCAGCTACGTGCCGGCCGGGTTGAGCGTGGAGCAGGCCGAGGCGCTGCGCCTGGAGGATCCCGCTGATTACCAGAAGCGCTCGCTGGGCTCAATGGCCCGGCATATCGAGGCCATGCTGGAGTTCCAGCGCCGCGGCAGCGAGGTGTTCGATGACGGCAACAACCTGCGCCAGCGGGCTTTCGACCAGGGTGTGCGCGACGCGTTCGATTTCCCGGGTTTCGTCCCGGCTTACATTCGACCTTTGTTCTGCGAGGGCAAGGGGCCGTTCCGCTGGGTGGCCCTCTCCGGCGACCCAGAGGACATCTACCGCACCGATGAGGCGGTGATGGCGTTGTTCCCGCAAGATGAGCACCTGCAGCGCTGGCTGCGCATGGCGCGCGAGAAGGTGCCCTTCCAGGGGCTGCCCAGCCGTATCTGCTGGCTGGGTTACGGCGAGCGCGCCAAAGCCGGGCTGAAGTTCAACGAGATGGTCGCCCAGGGAGTGCTCAAGGCGCCAATCGTCATCGGTCGCGACCACCTGGACGCAGGCTCGGTGGCCTCTCCGAACCGCGAGACGGAGGGCATGCGCGACGGCACTGACGCGGTGAGCGACTGGCCGATTTTAAACGCGCTGATCAACACCGCCAATGGGGCCACCTGGGTTTCTTTCCACCACGGCGGTGGGGTGGGGATCGGGTTCAGCCAGCACGCCGGGATGGTCATTGTGGCAGACGGTACGCCGGCCGCGGCGAAGCGCCTGGAGCGAGTGCTGACCAGCGACCCGGGCATGGGCGTGGTGCGCCATGCCGATGCGGGCTATCCAGAAGCGATCGCGGCGGCCAAAGAGCGCGGGGTGAAGATCCCGCTGTTGGATTGATATGCGCGCGGGACGTTTTCTCCTCTTCCTGCTGAGCGTGCTGGTCGGGCTGGGCGCCGGGCTGGCGTACGGCTGGGTGTTCAACCCGCCGCCGTACCGCGACTTGCCGCCCGACACGTTGAGCGCCGACTACAAGGCCGATTACGTGCTGATGGTGGCCGAGATTTACCGCGAAGACGGCAACCTGGCGCTGGCGGTGCGGAGGCTTTCGGTGTTGTCGCCGGACCTGCCCCCGGCGCGCATCGTGGCCGAGGCGCTGCTCACCGCGCGCGACCTGGAATATGACCCGATCGACCTGGAGACGCTCTCGAATTTGGCGCAGGCGGTGCAGGTGACCGGCGGCGCCGAGGTCCCGGCAGCCGAGTTCACCCCGCTGGCGCCGGAGGGCACGCCATGAACGAGGAGCGACGCGGTCACTGGTACCTGTTAACCGGGGTGATTCTGGGGGTGGTCGCCGGGCTGTTGGTATCCCTGGTGCTCAGCCCGGTGACGTACGTCGACAGCCAGCCCGCGGTGCTGGCGGAACGCTACAAGAGCGAGTATCGCCAGCTCGTGGCGCTGGCTTACCAGGCCAATGGGAATATCCCGCGCGCCCGCGGCCGCCTGGAGCTGTTGCAGGAGGGCGAGCCCAGCCGGGCGCTGGCGGCCCAGGCGCAGCGCATGCTGGGCGAGGGGGGCTCGCCGGATGATGCGCGCGCGCTGGCTGCCCTGGCGGCGGTGCTGAGTGGCTTCGAGGCTCCGGTGGATCAAGCCACGGCGAGCCCGCCACCTGGCGGCGAGGTCACCCCGCCGCCACCGAGCGGCGAGACGCCCCCGCCCGGGGCGACCGAGCTGGCCAACGCCGCCATCCAGACGCCCACGCTGCCGCGCCCGACCAGCACGCCGCTGCCGACCTTCACGCCGCGCCCAAGCGCCACGCCGCCGCGCGTGCTGGACGCGCCGTTCATCCTGACCAACCGGGTGCAGGTGTGCGACGGCTCGCTGCCCGCCGGGCGGCTGGTGGTGCTGGTGACCGGGCGCGACGGGCAGCCCCTGGCGGGCGTGCCGATTCTGGTGACGTGGGGCGACGGGGAATCCTCGACCTTTTACACCGGCCTGGCGCCCGAGATCAGCCCGGGCTACGCCGATTTCCAGATGACCGCCGGGATCAGTTACACGCTCAAGGTGGGCGAAGCCAGCGAAGCGGTGGGCGGGTTATCCACGCCGAGCTGCGGCGGCGGCTGGCGGGTCGAGTTCACCGAGGGGGGCGGGTAGGGGGAAAAAGTTAGTTTTCAGGCACGTACACCGCGCCTAACGCCAGACTCTGCCCCTCGTTCAGCATGATAAACAACGGGGTCGCGTCTTCTGTCGTCGATTGGGCCAGCGGCAACGAGTTGAAAAAATTGATCACGAGGAAGTAATTCCCCGGGGGGATATTGTCCAGGCGGAAATTTCCTTTTTCATCGGATAAACCAACAACGTCGCCGGAATTTGGATTTGGGCCAAGCAGTAAAGGTGGAACCTCATTTTTAAGGTCGCCAACCGCGGGCGTCAGGTAGAAGGCAACCCCTGGCAGAGCCGATCCGCTGTTCAGCAGAACGAGCGAACCACTGATGGCGGCTTTTCCTGGCTGAGGCACCGGTGCATCTTTGGGCGCATCAGGCACTAAGTCACTCTGCGGGGGCAAGTATCCCTCGGCAGGCGACGAACCGTTTTGTGGGGCAAAATAACCTGTTTCCGGGTTGCCTGTCTCCATCGCGGGAGTTGCGACGTTTCCCGTTTCATCCGCGCCGTTTGCATTGGGGATGGGCGTGTTCAACGTTTGAGAGGCGCATGAGACAAGCAGAAGGGCGAGTAAAATGGCGGTGATTGTAAAGACCCGTAGACGCATGATTTCCTCGGTGTGAAGATGATGTATTAGCAAACCTGGGTTGGATAACTATCCAACCCAGGTAATCTTACCAGAAGATCTGGCTTTTGTTTACTTGGTGAAACCGATGTGAGCCATCAACCAATCACCGGCCAAGGGATTGATATTGGTGATCGCAATGTAAGACTGAATCGGCCGATTGGATGTGACTTTCAAGGTGCCGTACCAACCATTGGGCAGTGCGGTTTCGGCTTGAGCCCCTGAAACAAGACGGTGATTGCGAACCACGCTTCCGCCAGCAGCAATCGCAACACCAGGAATTACAACCGGGGTGGCACTACCACCGGCTGCAACGTAATCTGGTGAAGGAATGTAATTCAATGTGACGGTGGCGCCATTCACCTTATCCAGGTTGGCGATGGTCACTGACGTCGCCGCGCCGTTGGCCAAGCGTTTCATCACCAGCGGAACATACAGGGTGGTTTTGGTTGATGACGTAGGAATGCCCTCATAGGCGGCGGCATCCGACTTGCCGTTGGTGTAGCGCACCTGCGCGAATGCTACGATGTTTCCACCGCTGATCGATCGAACGGTGCATGCGCCAAGCCAATCAGCCGGGAAGTTGGTCGTGTCGACAACCGTATTGAAGTTGTAGGCGCCCTTATTGCTGACGGCACTCGTGCTGAGCACAGTAATGGTATCCGGTCCAGCAAAGCTCGGGTCTTTGGTGCATTTCAATTCAATGTCACCCACCCCGAGCGTACCGCCGCTCAGGTTCTGAATGGACACCGAGGTGCTTTGACCGTTGCTCAAGCGAGATGTCAACAACGGAATGGACCATTCACTGGTCTTCGTTTCGTCTGCAAATCCGCCGTAGCTCATCAGGCCGTGCGCGCCGACGAAGATATTGCCAACTGCGGTGACTTTTCCACCACCGCTCGCGGTGACCACAGCCGAGCCTAGCCAGTTCGTTGAGATTCCGGCCTCATCCGCAAGATCGTAGTAGTAAGAGACACCTGCAGCAAGACCTGGAACATTCTTGACGAATGTGGAGCCGTCATCTTTGGTCAGGGTGATGGTAACGTCGCGCGCAACCGTGTCGGTGTTCTGAACAATGACCTGGCTGTTCACTAAACCACTACCGCTGGATAGCTGGCGGAACAGTAACGGCAGGTAAACCAGATTGCTTCCAAGCGAAGCACCGTTGTAAGCGCCTAAGGTAGATACCTGCGGGCTGCGCGCTTGAATTTGCACGACAGCGCCAAGAGGTTGATCGGAACTCACGACAACCGAGCCTTGTCCTGAACTCATCCCGCTGGCAGCATCGTATTGCCGCAAGATTTTTTGACCACCATCTGCTGGAACAGTAAAACTGGTGTAATCCGCGTTTGCTGTCCAGACTGACCCATCCGATTTCAGGTAATCAACCGATACGGTCGCAACGGAATCGCCCAGGTTAACCAAAGTGAAATTGGTGCTGAGTGATTTGGTCGTCGATGCGGCAAGGGCTGATCCCCCTGAGGTGATGGCAATAACACCTACCACAACGAAAATAGAGAAAATGAGCCTTAGGTATTTCATAATTCACCTTTCCCTTGAACGGATTTCATTATTACTTTAATACCTAAAAGAAAATACCGCAATAACCCTTATGGATTATTCCGGAGTAATAATCGATTGATCACCATACCTGTCCCAAGCCAAGCCAATTCTGCCAGCGAAATCCATAGCCGGCTCAAGATGGCTACGATCACAGCAGTTTGCGCATCGACATTGAGCGTGGTGGTCAACAGGAAGGTCAGGACACCTTCGCGAAAACCGAAACCGGCAGGAACGAAAATGATAATAAATCCAACCACCCATGCGATGACATAATCTTTAATGGCGACCAACGAAATTTGCAGGGGATCTGGTTGAACCATCATGGGGTTGATCGATCGCAAGATAAAAAAGACCACCATCCCCAAGATTGCCCATTGCAGGAAAAAAGAGACTACCCCTCCGGTCCAGCAGGACAGGGTTATCGGTTGGCCGTTAGGAAAACTCGTAAATTTCTGGAGAGGTGTCTTTCCACCGTATCGAAAAATTAACCAGATTGCCAAAACTAAAGTTACGCTGGTTCCCAACCACAAGAAGAGGGAGATGCTCTTACCAAGGGGCAGCCCAATCCAAATGACAGCTGAAACCAGAGCAACCAATATCTCTAAAATGGACACCAGGCCTGTCGCCCGGTAGGGTATTTTGTGCTTTTGAAATAACCATTCGCCCCGGCTGATGAATCCCCAAACTGATCCTGGGATATAACGAGGTAGAAAGGACAGTGTGAACCCCTCGACAAATGAAACAAACTTGAGGGAATATCCGCCTCCGCTCATGAGTATTTTCCACGTCACGATCTGGAGCGGTGTAGATAGCAATACCAAGCCAAACGCTACCAGAAGATAGATTGGCGCGAGAATGGTGAAACCATTTTTTATGGTCTCCAATATTGCTTTGACAATTTGATAAAGAAAAAGCCCTCCACCCAGGAGGAGACCGATTTTATAGAGAACACTCCGCTTGTTCACGTGAGGTTGTTGGTGTCCTTATTTGGTAATAGGTGAAGCAAGCACGAAATATCGTTCTCCGGCAAACGGCAGGTTGAGAAAATACAGATAGTACAAGAATCCGAATAAGAAACGTTTCATCGCGGTCATTGGTTTACTCGTTCCGCCCGGATCCGATTTCTGGGTCAACCTGCGCACGATATTATAAAAGGGAGTTCCCCATTGGATTTTTTGCACAATGCGAAATCCGGCATCGCCAATTTTTTGATCGACCTCTTGGCGTGAATATCCGTGAACATGGCCTAAAAGGATTTTTTCCTGCGGGAATAATGGGCCAAGTGGAACAGCTAATAACAGATACTTAGATGTCATCCGTTGGAGATGCTTCAACGCAGTAAGATCGTCAGGGATGTGTTCCAACACATCGATGCAAAGAACAAGATCAAACGGGTCGTCAAGAAAGCCCAGCGATAAATCCAATTGGAAAATCTCCACGTCAGGATTTCTACTTTTCGTCATTTCAACAGCCACACTTGAAAATTCTGTTCCAGCTAACCTGACTCCGGGATAGTCCTTTCTTAGCTGCGATAAAACCAAACCATCTCCGCACCCAACATCCAACACTGATTCAAAATGAACGGTTCGTAAAAGACTCTGGATCAGCCTACGGGTATGCCTGGCAGTTGGAGCTGCTTCTTTGATCAGCTCCCATTTTTCCCAGGTGTCATTATAGAAATCTGGAGTGGATTGGGTCATTTGATAAATCTCAATCCGTTTTTTTCGCGATCATGAATTTCATACCTGAAAGAAAATTCCACCCCAAATTCCTTAATCTGCGGTCCATTTGATAAAAAAATTCACCCAATTTAAACCGGTTAATGAATCGGGGACCGATGAAAGGGATATACGTTCGGTTGAGAAAGTAATATATCGGCAGCATATCTAAAATTTTAATGCTGGTATTTTCGAAAATATTTCGATAAGCAGCAATTGGACGCATCCGGACATGTTTCGGCTCGATTAATCGGGTGGGCCTAAACTGGTCACAGACAATGATATATCCCCCTGGGGATAATAAACTGACCATGTTCATTAGCGCCCGGTTAAATTTTTCGTCAGACACGATATGGTACATGACGCTGATCGCTGTGACTATATTGAATGTGCCGTCTATAGGTAGAGCAGGTGAAGCGATATCTGCATGAAAAAATGTCTTGTCTGGAAACTGGTTTCTTAAGTGCTCTATGCTTGCTTTGGTGATATCTACTCCAACAATCGGGTTGCAGCCTTTGTTGGAAAAGTAGTTAATGAAAACGCCTCCACCGCTTCCTACATCAAGTAAGGATTTTCCATTTAAATTTATCTGTCGTTTCTCAAGGATCAAATCGAGTGTGTCAAACTGAGAGCGATACAGCCAACGATTGTAATTCAAGTCAAACGCTCGATGCCCGGTACCCCGCAGGCTTAAATCGTTTGAAAGACGAGTCTCCCAAAATTTCTCAGTATCCAGTGTCATTCTTTCCTCGAATTTTTGATCTCTTTTAATGCAATCGCGCTGTAACCCATAGGGAATAACCGGTCAAATTTGAGCCAACGATCGAGATAAAAAGCGGGAATGGTGTTTATCAAAGCATTTAATATGAAGGCGAAGTGTTTGATTCCTGGAATGCTCCAAACAACGGAATAAATGAATAGCGCTACCTGGTGACCCAGGAAGCAAAGCAATCCGCCTCGTTCGTAAATAGCCTGAACCGAGAAGCCCGATTTCTTAAGCATATAGTCAAGCCCGTAGCGGGTAAACCGGTAGTAATCGTTGGGCATCTCATGGAGCCGGCTCAAGTGGGGGACGGACAGGACCAAGCTGCCGCCGGGTTTTAAAATGCGAAACGCCTCGTTCAGAGCTTGCTGGGGCTGGGGGATATGCTCGAGCACCTCGAGACACATCGCTGAGTCGTATGTGTTATCAGGAATTTGCGCCATGGATTGAATATCACCGATAAAATCTACATTGGCTGCCCGAGGGATGTAGTCCAGCGAGTGATATGTCTCCACGCCGGGTTCGACATCCCGCCTGTACGGCATATCACCACAGCCAAGGTCGATAAACATTCCTCTCGCATTTTGGACGACCAGCGGGAGGGTTACCTTGTACTGGGAATAGTAGGCAGGGCTGATGAACCGCCGCCACGGCGAATTTAACAGCTCCAGGTCAAGATTTCGCCGGTTATTTCTTAGCCAGTTCATTTACAGCCAGCTCGAACAGATTTTGGAGATGAAGTCCAACATTTCTCCAATTGAATTGATCCAGTACCGAGCGACGCGCTTCAGCGGCGAGCCGCTGTCGCTGCGATGGATGGTTGATTAAAAAGCGAATCTTGTTGGCCAGGTCTTTTTCATCGCCCGGCGCGACGATTAAGCCATTTTGATCATGTTGAACGACTAATTCTACACCACCGATTGAACTTGCGACCACGGCTGTTTCGCTTGACATGGCTTCTAAAAGAACGGTCGGCAGACCGTCCACGTTGCCGTGGGCATCTTTAACCGAAGGCAACACGAAAATATCGCTCGCCGCCAGAAACGCAGGAACCTGATCCCATGCCACCCTTCCCAATAGCCGGATATGCTCCTGGAGCCGGTGTTGGTCGATCATCTGGTCCAACCGGCTGCGCAGGGGGCCGTCGCCTCCGATAAGCAACAGCGCTGTGGGGCAATCCTGGCTAATTTCCCTCCAGGCATTGATTAAGTGGCCAAAGCCCTTTTTATCCACCAGCCTGCCCAATGCCGTGACCAGGATCTCTTTTTCGCCGAGCAATTCGGCCCGTAAAGTCTCTCCCTTTTCCGGCGTAAAGATCGTCGCATCCGCTCCCCAGGCCAAAAGCCCTGTCTTTTGTGGATCCGCTCCTAGCTGCAGCGCGCCATCCCTCAATTCGGCACTACAGGCAGTGATGGAGGAAGCTCTCTTCAGCACCTTTCCGGCCACCCACCCGAACACAGGGTTTTTCCTGGCAATGAAAATATCCGAACCGTGCAGGCTGACCACGTAGGGGATTTTCCGGAACATGGATACCAACATGGCGACAGGACCGTTTGGGAGCACCCAGTTGGCGTGGATCACCTCGATTTTGTGCGACTTCGTCACTTTCATCAGGGCGATAAAAGCCGACAATAAAAATAATGGAAGCAAGAGGAAGGTGAACGGCCGCAAAGCCACGTCGGACTTGAGCGACCGTGCATGGCCCATGATGTGCCAACGATCGGGATAAATGTACTTAAAGCGGATGACCTCGACGGTTTTATCCTGAGATGGCTGCACTTCAGAGTCGTAAGGAGCCACCACGAACACCTTATTCCCTAACTCGTGCAAGCTTTTTGCAATGGATTGGATAAAAGGGGCTGTCCCATCTCCGGGAAATCTTGGGTATGAACTTGCGAGGATCAGGATGTTCATTTCACCCATCCTCCCCGGGATATTCCAGGAGATACTGAACATGCCAGGTTAATACCTCACCCATAACTGGCACGCCGGAAAGATCAAAAGGAAGCCAGCGTGTTGAACGATTGCGGATTCGGAATCGGCTCTTCTTGAGCAATCGGTTGGCGCGACGGATGGTTAGCTTATATAAACCCCAACTGCCGAATGCTTCGGCATGTTTGCTGCTGCGATCTAAAATCTTGCCAAACCATTTTCTTTGAAATAGACGGTCTCTAAAATAGGCCAGCTCGCTCGATACCTTCTCACCGAGATAATGAAACGGAGCAAACTGATGACCGCCCGTCAGAGAATAAAACGGGGGAAAACTCAGGTAAACAAAGCCACCGGGCTTGACGACTCGTTCCAGCTCGGAAATTAAAAGTTCAGGACGTTCGATATGCTCAATCAAACTTGCGCACAGGATGATATCGAACTGGCTTGATGCAAAAGGTTGGTTGAGGGCGTTGCTACGAAGAAACTTCAACGAGGTGTCTACCGGTAGGCTGTCAAGATCCAATGCGGTGACATCAGCACCGTACTTCCTGAGCAGGATGGAGTATCCGCCCAGACCGCAGGCGAGGTCAAGTAATCGTTTGCCCTTAATTTCTACACGCTGTTCGATGAAATAATTGACCAATAATTGGGCCTGCCGCTCCTGGAAAGCGGCGTAGTGCGAATGGCTTAAACTGCGCCGGCTGGCGACTCGCAAAAGAGCGAAAAACTCTCGATACTTGCGGATACTTGCCGATAACGAAGCCAACGCCATTACTGTTTTAACTCTTCATTGCGGACCCTATACAGCACCTCTTCGATCATCTTGCGGTTGAACGCGATCAGGTCGGCGACGAGGCCAATCATCAGCGTCTGGAAGCCGACGATGGAGAGCACCGCGGCGAGGATGAGCGACTGGAGCTGGTTGACTTCCAATCCCAGCACGTAGCGCATGATGACGAAGCGCGCGCCGATGGCGACGCCGCCCAGGATGAGCAGCCCGCCGATGACGCTGAAGACGCGCAGGGGCCGGTACATGGAGTAGGAGCGCAGGATGGTGACGGTGGAGTTGCGCAGGTAAGAGCCGAGTGAGCGGATGAGGCGCGAGGGCCGCGTGGGCGGGTTGGTGCGCACCGGCACCGAGGCGACCGTGATGCGGCTGTTGCCGGCCTGGATGAGCGTCTCGAGGGTGTAGGAATAGTCGCTCAACACCAGGGTGCGCAGGGCGGCTTCGCGGGTGAGAGCGCGGAACCCGCTGGTGGCGTCGGGAATATCGACGCCGGCGGCGCGCGAGACCACCCCGCTGCCCCAAACCTGCAGCCGCCGCTTGACGGGGGCAAAATGCTCCAGTTGGGCCACGCCGCGGTCGCCCACGACCAGCTCGGCCTGGCCCGCCAGCAGCGGGGCGAGCAGCGCCGGGATGTCGGCGGCCTGGTACTGGTTGTCGGCGTCGGTGTTGACGATGACGTCCGCGCCGAGGCGCAAGCAGGCATCCAGCCCGGCGGCGAAGGCGCGCGCCAGCCCCTTGTGGGTCAGGCGCAGCACGTGGTCGGCTCCGGCCTCCTGGGCGGCCTGGACGGTGGCGTCCTGGCTGCCGTCATCGATCACCAGCACCTCCACCTCGTCCACGCCTTCGATCTGGCGTGGAAGCTGGCGGATGGTGTCGCCGATCACGTCGGCTTCGTTGTAGCAGGGGATCTGGATGATCAGTTTCATGCCGGTTTCGGGGAGGAGGATGCGCTGGCAGAAAGTATACCATAGGCGCCCTTCCCCGAGACCCTCCTTAAAACTTGACTCGCGTCTTGCAAGATACTATCATCAAAGCAGACGAACCCGTACCCAGACTCACCATTCGAAAGGGAGGTTGTTATGCTGCATCACGTTTTCCAAACACTCGACCGTGTCTTCCACTTCGACGAAGCCAAGGCGCACTGCGATATCCCGTGTGGCATTTACGACCCGCACCAGGCCCAGGTGGCCGCACTGACCGTCATTCGCATGGTCGACCTGATGAGCGACCTGGTCAAGGGGGATCCGAAAGACAACCTGGCGTTCCACAACAGCATGTCGCGCTACATCGCGGTGAAAGAAGAGCACGCCGAGCTGTGCAAGCGCGAGGTGCGCGTCATTTTTGGCGATTTCCTCAAGAAGGAGCACGTCGACAAATACCCTGAGCTGCCGACGCTCTTCCACAAGATCATGCAGGCCGGCTCGAAGGCGCGCCAGTCGGCCAGCCGCGACGACGCGCTGGCGCTGCTCAGCCTGGTCAACCGCTTCGCCGAGATTTTCTGGGAGATCAAGGGGGTGGCGACCAAAAAGGTCAAGGCACCCTACAAGCCCGAAGAAGAGATCGTCTACCCGGTGCTGTGATCCTGAAGGTCATCAAGGTGCGCGGGGCCAGCCTGGCCCCCGATTTCGCCGATGGGGACTTCGTGGTGACCTCCACGGTCCCCATCTTTTTACGCCGCCTGCGCCCAGGCGACGTGGTGGTGTTCCACCAGCCGGGCTACGGCCGCTTGATCAAGCGCGTCGAACGCATCGAGCCGTGCGGGCGGCTGTTCGTGGCTGGCAGCGGCGAAGGGTCGACCGACAGCCGCGCCTTCGGCCCGGTCCACCCCAGCGATGTGCAGGGGGTGGTCATCTGGCACATCCGGAGAGTGTAAAAACAGCCCGCATCCCATCCCAGAATTGATCGTTGCGGGTGAATTGTGTCGGATGAAGGTGGGCGCGGACGCGCCCACCTTCATCCGAAAACGGGGACTGATCGCAGGTTTCTTAAGGATTCACCACCAGCGTCTGCGGAGCCCGCTGGCCCTGCACGTCGGGGTTGTAGTAATCGTAGGCCGTGCTGGCGGGGGTCTGCACGCGCAGCGGGAAGCGCGCGGTGAGGCGGAAGCTGAACTCGATCGGCTTGCCGTTGCTCAGGTTGCTCAGGTAGATCAGGATCTGGCGACCGGTCAGCTCGTAGCGCTCGATCCTGGCAAATGCGTAGTCGGGCGGGGTATCGTTGTAGCGCGCCACCAGCGCCGCGAGGTCTTCGGCCTGGACGGCGAAGCCCGGCGGCAGGCCCAGGTCGATCAGCGCCGATTCGGCCTTTCCACCCGGCTCGTTGAGGCTGACGGTCACGTTGACGTTGACCGTGTCGTTGACCGCCAGCTCAGCCCGGTCATACGCCACGTCGATGGTCACCAGGTCTTGCTGCGGGACCAACTCGGGATACAGGCTGAGCTTGTCCCAGGGCAGGTAATAGCTGCCGGTCACCTGGTACATCAGGTTGCCTTCGCCGGCGACCTCGATTTCCACGCTGTTGTCGCCGCCCAGGTTGACGTCGTCAAAGGTGACCTGCTGCACCACGTCGAAATTTTCCGGCGTGACGCGCAGGGTGCGCTCCTGGCTGCCGTTCAGGCGCAGGGTCACCGTGGCGTCGGCGCGCTCGCCGCCCGCCCGCACGCTCTGGATCAGCGCTTTGAGCGAGAGCACGGTGGCCTGCGTGCTGTACCAGGTGCCGAAGCTGTCTTTCTGCCCGACCAGGTAGGCCAGCGCGGCGTTAGCCAGGTCAGGGTTGACCCCTGCGCGCAGCAGCGCGTAGGCCGCCAGCGCGGTGGTTTCGATCGAGCCGGTCTGGCCCTCCGAGCCCATGAAGGTGGCCACGCCGCTCTGCCAGAAGGCTTTTTGTCCGTCGCGCTGGGCCAGCCCGGCGAGGGTCTCGAGGACGGCGTTGGTGGTGGAGCTGAGTTGGGCGCCCTCGGCCAGGTCGCCGGCGACCAGGGCGTTGGCCAGCAGCGCCACCACGTAGGCGTCCTCGGCGTCGCGGAAGTTCTCGCGCAGGTAGTCCAGGCCTTTTTGGGTGGCGGCCTCGTCACCGAAGCCGGCGTCGACCAGGCTCCAGACGATGTAAGCCGTCACCGGCAGGCGGTCGTTGCCCAGCGAAGACCAGGTGTTTTCGTGCACCAGCCCGCGGTCGTTCTCCCACGAGCCGTCGGCGGACTGCTGGCTCATCAACCAGTTGGCGGCGCGCTCGATCAACGCCGGGTCTACCGGGTGGACGCGGCTCATGTCGGCGAACTCCTGCAGGCCGTAAGCGGTCAGCATGCGGTCGGCGGGGGCGTCGCCAAAGAGCGAGAAGCCGCCGCTCGACTGCACCTCGAAGGTGGTCAGGCGCTGGTAGCCCAGGTTGATGTATTCCTCGGCCTTGAGCTGGACTTCCGGCGCGGCCTGGTTGGTCGTCTTGAGGTAGTCCAGCACCAGCACGTTGGGGTAGGTGGTGGACGAGGTCTGCTCGAAGCAGCCGAAGGGCATGCGCAGGATGCTGTCGAGGCCCTCGACCACCTGGCTGAGCACGCCGGGGTAAATCTTGACCGTCAGGCTCTGTGTGCCGGGGATGGCCTCGGCGGGGATGAAGACCGGCTGTTTCACCGGCTCGCCCGGCTGCAGGCGGTCTGAGGAAGTGCTGCGCATCTGCTTGCCGTCGGGGTAGACGCGCACCTGCTTGAGGATCGCGTCGGAGAGCCTGGAGCCGAGGGCGGTCACTTTGAAGGGCTGCATGCCAAATTGCAGGGCGCGCACGCGGAAGTAAACCACGCTGATGTCGTTCGCGCCGATCTCCACCTCTTTCACCGGCTCATCCAACAGCTCGAACCAACCGGATCGTTCGAGCTCCAGGCGCACGGTCTGCGGCTCGGTCAGGTAATTAAAGATGCCCACCGGCACCGCCACTTCATCCCCGACCGTCAGCGAGAGGGGCAGGTCGAGGTCGATGAAGAAATCCTGGAAAACGCGCAGCGGGGCGTCCACCGAGCCGAGCCGGCCGTCGCGGCTGGATGCCAGGGCGGTGATGCGCCAGGTGGTGATGCTGTCGGCCACCGGCACCTCGAGCGCCAGGCGCCCGTCCTCGCCGGTCACCGCATCGGGCAGCCAGAGCATCGTCTCAGGGAAGTACTGGCGCAGGCGCGGCGGCTCGGCAGCGGAGGTCGATGCCGAGGCTTCGCCTTCCGCGCCTTTGGCGACGTCCTGGGCCATGGCGATCTGGGTGGGGACCGGGGCTGCCATGGGCATGGCCTCTTCGACGACCATGCCAAACTGCACGCCATCGGCGAAGTCGCGCCCGTTGGCCATGGCGGGAAGCGCAGCGCTCTTTGCACCGAGGCTCAGCGCCGGCAGCAATCCAACCAGCATAAAGAAAGCCAGCGGGAGCGCCGCCAGGGCGGGCAAGGCGCGGCGCTGGTAGAGAAAACCGGTCACGCGCACCCACAGGGCGAAGGGCGCCAGCAGGAAGGCGACGAAACCGGCGATGATCGCCCTGTCATTGATATCGCCGCCGGCGGTGCTTGAGAAGTAAAAGAGCACCACCAGCGCCACTCCGAAGGCCGGGAGCAGGCCGAGCGTCCAGCCCAGGCCAGGCTCCTTGCGCGCGATAGCCACGCCGGCCAGTGCCAGGTAACCCACCAGGCTGAACAGCGCCAGCAGGCCGAGGGCAAACTCGGCGCGGTAGCTCAGCCATTCCACCAGCACGCTCAACCGGTCGCCGGGCGAGGTGGCCCAGGCGTAATTGGGACCGAGCGGCACGAGCAGGAAGACCACCACCAGGAAAGAGAGCACGCCCAGGGCAGCCAGCAGGCTGCGGCCGAGCAGGCGTGCCCGCCCGAGGGGCAGCGCGACGCTGAGCAAGATGCCCAGGGAGAGCAGCAAGAAGGTGTAAAAGCTGCCGTTGCGCATCCAGCCGGCATACTTCGATCGCAACTGGTAGGCGCGGTTGAGCGCATCCTGGTGCGAGTTGGCCGTCAGGCTGAAGCCCGAGCCGATCTTGCCTGCCGCTGCCGCCAGCGAGGCGCGCGCGGCGTCATTGACGGCGTTTTGCAGCGGCGTGTCGCCCTCCGGCAGGCCGGTGATGAGGTCAGGGACGCTGAACCCGTGCAGGTCGTAGTGCGGGGTGAGAATCTCGCTCTCGAGCATGAAATACAGCTTGGCAAAGCCGGGGTCTTGCTCGGCGAGGGCAAACACCGATTCGTCCACGATCGCCAGGCCCAGCGCCGCCAGCGTGCCCTGGCCGTCTTGCCCGCTCACGGCAATATTGAGCGCGGCGGTGTCGCCCGGGCGGTACGTGTCCTGGCCGGCGGAGATGTCCAGGCTCAGGTCGGCGGAGCGGTCGACCACCACCAGGCGCGTATCGCGGGCGATGCTCCCGGAGGGGAGCACCTTGTAGGCGTGCAGCTCGAGCGTGCCGTACAGGTCGGGGGTCAGGTCAACCACCAGCTCGGCCTTGCCGCCGCTCACCTCCACGCTGCGCGTGCTGACCGTCTGCCCGTCGCGGACGATGTCGAGGTAGGCGGTGCCCTGCGGCTGGGTGGTGAAAATCGCCAGCTTCATCGCGTCGCCCACGCGGTAGACCGGTCGTTCGGGGCGCAGGAGCACGGTCTCTTCGCTCCACTGGCCTTCGAAGACGAAATCCTGGTGGGCGGCGTTGCCCTGGGTGTCGCGCGCATCGATGCCGAACTGCAGCCAGGGGGCCTGCGGGGTGTAGCGCACCTCCGCCAGGCCATACTCGTCGGTGGAGACGCTCACCTGCTGCCCCGTGTCGCCGAAGGTTAATGAGAGTTGGGCGGCCGACGGGGTGCCGTCGGGGTAGCTGGTCAAGATGTAGAGGATGTTTTCGACGCCCTGGCGCGGCACGCCGCCTTCAGGCACGGCCTCGATGACCAGCGCGCTGGCCGAGACCGGCAGTGAAAGGTTGCTGGTCTCGCTGTGCTGAGCCTGGTCGGTGACGGTGGCCTGCAGGTAGAAACGGCCCATCCCGCCCTCGAACTCGCTGCCCGCCAGGTAGCCCGGCAGGTCAAATTCGAAGGTGAAGTTGCCCGAGGCGTCGGTCTCGCCTTGCAGAGAGAAGACCACGTTGCGCTGCACGTCGAAGGTGTAGCCTTCGATGGTGATCGCGGCATTTTCAACCGGTTTGCCGAAGAAGTAGTCGGCTTGCAGGCTGCCGTTGACGCGCTGCCCGGGCAGGTAAAAACTGCGCTCGGTCTGCAGGTCGACGTTGAACTTGGGCAGCACGTAATGCTCGACGGTGACGGTCTTCTCGGACGAAGTGTTGCCCATCAAGGCGGTGATTTTATACGCCCCGGTGTTGACCTCGCCGGCGAGCTGGAAATCGGTCCAGGCGGCGCCAAAGTCGGAAGTGGTCACCGTCTGGCGGAAGACCTTGTTGCCCTTGCCGTCGGCGATGGTGATTTCCACGTCTTGCCCGGCGGCGGGGATGAGGTCGAAAGCGCTCAAAGCCAGCGCGCGCAGGTGGATGACCTGCCCCGGCTGGTAAATGGGTTTGTCGGTGCTGAGCAAGACGCGGTAGTCGCGGGCGACGGTGACGGCGCGCTCGATCGAGTCGCTGCCCAGGCGCGAGCGGGTCTCGATGACCAGTGTCTGGGCGGGGTCGAGTCCGTCTGGCACACTGAAACTCACCTCGGCGGTGCCGGATGCGTTGGTCGTGCCGCTGAAGAGGGTGAGCGGCTCTCCGCCAGCCTGCGGCTTGAGCGCCACATTGATCTGGGCGCCTTCCAGCGGCGAGCCGTCTTTGCTGTCGCGCACCAGCAGGCGCAGCGCAGCCTGGCTGCCCGGCACCAGGCGGTTCTGGCCGAGCAGAATCGTCTCGTGCTGACTGAGGCGTTCAGGCAGGCGCGAAACGTAAAGGGTCGCGGCAATCAAGCCCGCGACCCCGACCAATAACACGGCGATGAGGGAAATGGTCAGAATGGTTTTGCGCGACATGGGGGCTTCTCCTCCCTGGTGGAACGAACGGGATTCTACCGGTAAGACGAAGGAGGGTGGAATTTGGTTCCAGGTGTAGGGCGGGGAGGAGAGGGACCTCACCCGGCGCGTTGGACCGCCATTCGTCTGGTAGAATCAGACTATGTCTTGGGATGTCGTCGGACACGAGTGGGCAGAGCACCTGCTCTCCGGGCATATCGCGCGCGGTGAGGTGCGCCACGCCTACCTGTTCTGCGGCCCGCCGGGCGTGGGCCGGCGCACGCTGGCTGTGCGCTTTGCCCAGGCGCTCAACTGCCCGCAGCCGCTCGAGCCGGGGCAGCCCTGCCGGACCTGCCGCACCTGCGCGCAAATCGAGCGCTTGCAGCACATCGACCTGAGCGTGGTGCAGGCCGAGCGCGAGGGCGGCACGCTCAAGGTGGAGCAGGTGCGCGAGCTGCACAAATCGATCGCGCTGCTGCCCTACGAAGCACCATTCCGCATCGCGCTGCTGTTGCGCTTCCACGAGGCCAATGCCAACGCGCAGAACGCCCTGTTGAAGACTCTCGAAGAAGCCCCCTCTCGCGTCATTCTGCTGCTGACCGCCGACTCGCCGGACGTGCTGCTGCCGACGATCGTCTCGCGCTGCGAGGTGCTGCGCCTGCGCCCGCTGGCGGTGGACCGGTTGGAAGGCGCGCTCCAGACGCGCGGAATCCCGGCAGAGCGGGCCCAACTGCTGGCGCACCTGTCCGGGGGGCGGCTTGGGCAGGCGCTGCGCATCGAACAGGACGAGTCCGTGCAAGAAAAACGGCAGGAATTGATCGCGGATTGGTTGCGCCTGCTGGCTGCCAACCGCGCGGAGCGGTTTGCCCACGCGGAGGATCTCACCCGGGGCGCGCCGGAGAAAGCGCGGGGCAACTTGCGCGAAGCGTTCCCGGTTTGGCTGTCCGCCTGGCGAGATGTGCTGCTGGCGGCGGCCAACCCGGCGCTGCCATTGACCAACCCGGATCACGCGCTCAAAATTCAACGCCTGGCAGGCGAAGTGGGGGTGGAAGGCGCGCGCCGCTGTGTGCGAGCGCTGGAACGCGGCCTGGCGCGACTGGACGCCAACGTCAACCCGCGTTTGTTGGCGGAAGTGATTTTGCTGGATTGGCCGCGCGTGAACGGCTCGTAAAATACATGACTCCTCCCGATATTAAAGTTCGGGGTGAGTCATGTTTTTATGCCAGCTTGAGCACTTCCCCGCCGGCGAAACCCGCCCAGATTGGAGCGCCGGGGGCGAAGCCGCGCGGCGCGAGAAGCGCGGAGATCTCTTTATCGGCGCCGATCTCCGACCACAGGCCAGACCAGCTAATGCCGCCATCCTGCGAGAGCCAGGCCGAGCCGCTGCACAAGACGACCAATTCTTTGCGCTTCGCATAATCGGGGGAAACGACCACCGTGTTGACCGGGCCATCGAACACGTTGAAACCCAGTTGGCGCCAGCTTGAGCCAGCGTCGTGCGACACGAGCAAGCCTTTTGTCTCGGTGCCAGCGAAGAGCGTGCCGTCGGTCTTGAAATCGGGCGAAATGGCCAGGCTGAGCACCGTCTCGAAGCCGACCGGCAGGTCAACCTCGCGCCAGGCGCGCCCGCCGTTGGTGCTGCGGAAGATCCCCGACTCGGTGCCGGCGAACACCGTCTCGTCGGCGTGGAAGTCGGGTGAAATGGCCATGCTGAAGATCGACAGGTCGAGCAGACCGAAGTTCCAGGAAGACCAGCGGTAGCCGCGATCGGCTGAGCGCAACACGCCGTCTTCCATGGTGCCGGCGAGCAGCACGCCGTCCTCGACGAACCCCGGCGAAATGACCAAAGCCGTGACGGTTGGCGGAGGTTGGGGGGTGTAAGCGAGCGTCCAGGCTGCCCCGCCGTCGCCGGAGCGCAAGATGCCGCCCGCCATGCCGGCTACGATCGTGCGGTCGCTGGCAAAATCGGGCGAGAAGACCACCGCGGTGGAGGGCACCGGCTCCGCCAGGTTTAGCGACGCGGTCGCCAGGCTCCAGGAGTCTCCCGCATCCTCTGAGCGGAACAAGCCGCTCGTGCTGGCTGCCAGCAGCGTGCCACCGGACTCGGCCAGGGCATAGACAAATTCATCGGGATTGGGTTGCGCAGTGAGTTTAGCCACGATGATCCCTCCCTAGGCGGTGTCGAGTGACTCGGGCGGCCGCTTGCGGTGAATGACGACGTCGGTGGTGAGCGCCAATCCGGCGCTGGCAACCGCGCTGTGCACGGCGGCTTTGACCACGCTGGCCGCATCCCAGATGCCGGCCTCGCCCATGTGGGCGATTTTGCGCTCGACCACGTCGAAGGCCGTGCCGGGGGCAGCACCGCGCAGGTCGGCCATAATCTCGATGTCGTTGAAGCCGGCATTCTGCCAGATGGCCCGCGCCGGTTCTTCCAACGCGCTGATCAGGATGCGGTAAGCCATTTTCTCGTCCGGATCGCCGGCCTGCGCCACTAACGGGCGGAGCGCTTCGCGGCACTGCAAGAGCGCCGCACCCCCGCCCGGCACCACGCCTTCGCGCATCGCGCCGCGCATGGCTTCTCCGGCGCGAGCGGCCAGCTCCTTGCGCTGCTCAATGGCAGTGGGGCTGAAATCGCCGACCCACAAGGTGGCCGAGCCGCCCATCAGGCGACCGATGCGCGCCAGGAGCAGGTCGCGGGCGTCCTTCTCCGTGGCGTGAGCATAGGTCTTGCGCAACTCGGCGATATGCTGGCGCAGCCGGCGGGGATCGCCGCGCCCGCCGATCACGCCGAAGAACTCGCTGTTGGCCCAAATCCGCCGCGCGCGCCCCAACTGGTCGGGCGTGACATCGCTGAGCGATTCGCCCGCAGCTTTGAAGAGGGCCGTCCCGCCGGTCAGGATGGCCAGGTCTTGCAGGGCGGCCTGGCGCTTGGTGGACGAGATCTCCGGCGACTTGACTCCCACCACGCTGATTTTGTCCTTGTTGACCGCCAGCAGCGACATGGCGCGGTCAGAGAACACCGAAGCGATGATGACCAGCCGCTTGACCTGGTTGGCGGCGGCCATGCTCAGCAGGGGCAGCAGGTCGGCCGGCTCGTTGATCTCCAGGTCGGAGATGAGCAGCGCGGCGTCCTCCAGCTCGGCGCGGAACGTCTCGGTGTTGTTCATCATCTCGCGGGAAAACCAACCGCTATCCCAATACATGCCTTCAACGTACTCGCGCTCCAGGTCGCGCGAACGACCTGAGCGGATTTCCAGGCGGCCGTACTCGCCGATCACATCGAAGACCTCGCCGAGCATTTTCGCCAGCGGCGGGTCGTTGATGATGGTGCCCGCTAGGCGAGCCAGTTGCTCTTTGCCCTGCAGGCGCGCGGTCATGCGGTCCAGCTCGGCGTGAATGAGCGGCACGCAGCGGTCGAAGTAAGTGCGCATGCGCATGGCGTTGCCGCCGCCGGTGACAATGTACTGGGCGCCCTGGTTGAAGATGGATTGGAACATGACCGCCGCCGTGGCGGTGCCGTCTCCGGCTTTCTCCTGGAGCTCCCACAAGACGTGGCGGAGGAACATGGCACCCACATCTGCGTCGCGCCCCTGAATCTGGATGATGCGCCGGGCGATCGTGCCGCCGCTGTCCAGTATTTCGGGCAATTTTTCGCGCTGAGCGGTATGCTCGAGGGCCACTTTGCGGGGGAACGGCCCCAGGGTGGGGCGGATTGCGTTGGCGATGATATCGATGCCACGCTGCATGCCGCGCCGCGCCCGGGGTTGGAAAACGACATTCGGTCTTTGGAAATCAACCTCTTTTTTTACTGGGGGTCTCGCCATACGACCAGTTCACCATCCCGACTGTTAAGTTGTGCTGCAAATGATGTAGTGTATCTTACCACGCCTCGCGCGAAACTACGGTCAGGAACTGGATTGTGTTTCAATTTTTCTGTAGAAATGTGGGCCATGCCCACATTTCTACAGAAATTAAATTACACAATCAGGAACTGACGATCTGACCGTCGCGCATCTGGCAAATTTCGTCGACGTAACCATCCACCAGCGGGTCGTGCGAGGACATCAACACGGTCAGCCCTTCTTTTTCGACGATTTGGTGGAACAGGGTGAGGATATCGCGCGCCGTGGTGCTGTCGAGCTCGCCGGTGGGCTCGTCGGCGAGGATCAGGCGCGGGCTGTTGGCCAGCGCGCGGGCGATTGCCACGCGCTGTTGCTGCCCGCCGGAGAGCTCGTAAGGGCGGTGGTGCATCCACTTGGTCAGCCCGACCAGCTCCAGCACCTCCAGGGTGCGCTGTTTCTTTTCCTTGCGCGAGGCTTCGGCGATGCGCAGCATCAGCTCGATGTTCTCGTAAGCCGAGAGCGTGGGCAGCAGCCCGAAGGATTGGAAGATGAAACCGACCTCTTTCCGCCGCCAGCGGGTGAGGGCTTTTTCGTCCATTTTGGATAGGTCGCGCCCAAAGATGCGCACCGAGCCCCGGTCGGGCCGGTCGAGACCGCCCAGGCAGTTGAGCAAAGTGGTCTTGCCGCTGCCCGAACGACCTTTCAGGGCGATAAAGCGCCCGGAGGGAATTTGCAGATTGATCCCGCGCAGCGCCTGCACCTCGCGCGTGCCGGACTTGTAAATGCGCCAGACGTCCTCGGTCTCGATGACGTAGGGGATGGCAGGGGCTTCGACGGTCATGGCTGCCTCCGGCTCGAGTCAGGTTTGCGCAGGCGGTTGAGCAGGCGGCGCAGTCCGCTCTCTTTCTCCAGCACCTGGGCGTTGCCGCCGGTGGCGTTGACCAGCGCCTGCTCGCGCTCGGTGGGCGGAGCGGGACGGATCAAGATGCCCTCCTCGGTCATCTCGACGAAGACGCGGCGCTTGATGTTGAACTGCTCGAGGTAGTCGCGCGGCACCTGCAGCCGACCGGCGGAATCGAGCAAGACCACCTCCTCGAAGGTCATCTCTTCGTGGTGGGCTTCGCCGGCCGCCGCACCAGGCTGGGCGGCTTCGCCCTCGCCCGCTGCCGCGGGAACCGGCACGGCGACCGTCTGGCGCACCGTCTCGCTGGAGGTCTTGCCGTCGCGGATGGCCACCACGCGGTTGACATGCCGGGCAATGGCCTGGTCGTGGCTGACGATGATGGTGGTGAGGCCGAACTCGCGGTTGAGGTCTTTGAAGATGCCGAAAATCTGGTTAGCGGTGGCGGTGTCCACCTCGCCGGTGGGCTCGTCGGCCAGCAAGAGCGACGGGTTGTTGGATAGGGCCACGGCAATCGCCACGCGCTGCTGCTCGCCGCCCGACATCTCGATCAGGCGGTGGAATTTTCGCTCGCCCAACCCGACCGCGTCGAGGAGCATTTCGGCGCGCTTGCCAGACTCACGGTTGACCTGCCCGGCGATGGTGATCGGCAGCTTGACGTTTTCCAGCGCGGAAAGGTAAGGGATCAGATTGCGCGCGCCCTGCTGCCAGACGAAGCCCACCCGCGTGCTGCGGTAGGTGTTCAATTCTGCATCGCTCATCTTGAGCAGGTCGCGCCCGTCGACGAAAACGCGCCCGGCGGAAGGCCGGTCGAGCCCGCCGAGGATATTCATCAGGGTTGATTTGCCGCTGCCGCTGGCTCCGACGACGCCCAACAGCTCACCGCGGTGCACCAACAGGTCCAGGCCTTGCAGCGCGACCACTTCGAGGTTGGCGACCTTGTAAATTTTTACCAGACCGTCGCAAATGATGAAATTCTCATCGTCCATACGATTACACCGCCTCGCCCAATTTGATGGCCTGGAAAATCTTCATGCGCATCAAAAGCAGGCCCAGCACCACCAGAGCAATCACGAATAAGACTGCGAACAGGATGTAAACCTGGAAAACCGAGGGCCAGTCGATCTGCACCAGGAAGGGCGGGATGCGCGCGGCCATATCGTTGCCGACTTGCAGATGTGGGATGAAGAAGTTGCTCACCCACACCCCCATGCCGGTGCCGGCGGCCAGCCCAGACAGGAAGAGGAAGGCCAGCTCGGCGGCCAGGAAGACCAGCATCTGACCTGCGGAAAGGCCGATGGCGCGCAGCATGCCTAGCTCGATGAAGCGCCGCCGGAAGGAGAAGAGCGCGTAGAGCAGGAAGCCCAACACGGTCAGGAAAGCCAGCGCCACAAAACCGACCGATAACAGGCCAAAGAAACCCTGCCGCTCGGGGCGGAGTTGTTCGTCATTGAGGATATCCAGC
>JARKOV010000009.1 GCA_029975965.1 Anaerolinea sp.
GGGGGTCCCGCAGGGGGATGATATTCGAGTCCCTCCGCGCCCACACGAAGCTGAGGGCTTTCTGCTGTCAGCTTTTGTGTTGGCCGAGGTCGGGGGTCCCGCAGGGGGATGATATTCGAGTCCCTCCGCGCCCACACGAAGCTGACGGCTTTCTGCTGTCGGCTTTTTTGTTGGTCGAGGTCGGGGGTCCCGCAGGGGGATGATATTCGAGTCCCTCCGCGGCATCTCATAGCTAATCGCTGAAGGCTGACCGCTTTTCCATCAGCCTGGGCTGTTTCGAATGGGATATATAATTCACCCATCGAACATTCGCCCATAACAGGCACACCATGGAACAAGGCTACAGCGGTTCAAGCGTCCAACGCAAAGGCAACCTGGTGGAGAAAGCCAGCAGCGACCAGAGTTTTCTGCATAGCCGGGCAAGGCAGAGGGATTTGCTGGCGCTTTCGCGACAGCTTGCGGTGCTGCCTACTATTGAGCGCATTGTCCGTGGCACCATCACCATGGAGTTTATCGAAGGTAAGGAAGGTCTGACCATCCACAACGCGGGGCAAACCGGAAAAGCCCTGCGGTCGCTTCACGAGCAGCGCGGATATCCGCACCCCTGCATGACGGGCCTGGAATGGCTGGTCGACATGGCGAATGAAAACTTAAACCGAATGAACCAGCCCCAACGCATCTCCGCTGCTTTCACCGAAGGCTATGCGGTGGACGCCCTTATCCACAGCGAGCCGGTCCAGGTGATCGAAAGGAAAGATGGCTCGATCGTGTTCATCGATTTCGAAGGGATTGGCATGGGCTCGCGCTACCAGGATCTCGGTTATGTCTGCTATGCGTTCCAGGAAACCCGGCCTGAAGTCTTCACGGCCTTTCTCCATGGTTACCAGTCAGGCTCTCTTGTCATCGATCCTCACCGCATCCAAAAGTTGGCCGGGCTGATTGCCCTGGCTTACACCGGCTTCGCGCTCGATTATGCGGGCCGGTCTGAAGCCGAACAACGCATGGCATTGGGTTTTCGTTATTTAAATGAAGTCGCTTGGAACTCCGGCGGCTCATGGGCGTGATTGAAACCATTTAATATCCAGGGCATGAATCTCAAGCGATGGTTTTTAACCTTGCCCGGCCCGCAAAAGGGCATCCTCCTGGGGAGCGTCGTGCTCCTTGCGACGCTCTGGTGTTTGTTCCTTGTGGTGGCGCTGCTCACATTTGGGCTACCACCGTTGGCGGCGACCCCGCAAGCCCTTCCCGTGTCGAAAGCGGCACGAGATACGCCAGCGCCGACCTTTGCACATCCCCCTGCGACGTTGCCGCCAACCCTCACGCAATCGGTCGAGACAGCAACCTCCACCCCGGCCTGGAGCGTGCCGGCCTGCCTTCCCCATCCGGATGAATTCCAGACTGGGTGGGTCACCGAGGTGGTCGACGGCGACACCATTCGCGTGCGAATCGACGGGCAGGAATATCCCCTGCGCTACATCGGCATCGACACGCCGGAGCGGACCTTCGACCGGGACGCGCTCGCGGCCGAGGCTGCCCGGGCGAACAGTGCGCTGGTCTCTGGCAAAGCGGTGCGGCTGTACCGCGACACATCTGAGACAGACTCGTTTGGCAGGCTGCTGCGCTACGTGGTCGCTGGGGAAGTCTTTGTGAATGATGCCCTGGTGAAGATGGGGTATGCCCAGGCGAAGGATTACCCGCCCGACTCCGCCTGCAGCGAGCAGTTGGCCCGGGCGCAGGCGGAAGCCATCGCCGCCGGCTTGGGCTTGTGGTCGCCGGAGGCTCAAGCACCGACGGATACCGCGGTTGCCCAACGCGCTCCGGCGCAGGGGTTGGCGTGCCCCGGCGGCTGCGTCGAGCACCTGCCTGGGTGTGATATCAAGGGGAACATCAACAGCGAGGGGGTCAAGATATACCACGATTTTTCCAGCCCGTTTTACGATGCGACGGTTATCAACCCGTCCAAGGGTGAGCGCTGGTTCTGCACGGCGGAAGAAGCCGTGGCAGCCGGCTGGAGGGCTCCGCGGAATTGAGACGAGTTTATTTACAGTTCGCCGGCGAGTCGCGCCGGGGGGTGATGTCGAACATCTTGCGCGGGAGGCGGTGCGAGGTGAAGTAGGTCTTGTCGGCGAGTAGCTCAAGGTCGGTGCCGAAGTAAGTGTTGAGCACGACGCGGAAAGTGTTGACCGGGGTGATGCTCTCAGGCAGGTACGGCACGCTTTCGCCGGGCAGGTAGTATGCGTTGAGGATGGTGGTGCGCTCCCACAGGCAGGAGCGAGCTGGCGAGTACCAGTCCAGCAGCCGTCCGGGGCCGTGGTCGCCCTGCAAGATGATCACCGGGGGAGTCTCCGAGGTGGCGAGGATGGCGTCGACCGCTTCGAGCAGTTTCTGATTGATAAACTGCACCTGGGCGGCATAGCCTTTGCGGTATTCCCGATTCGTGCCGTGGTAGTCGTCGCCGTCGTTGAGCGAATAGCGGAAATTCGGCTCCACGGAGTTGCCCTGCGCATCGAAGACAAAGGGCGGGTGAGGCGAGATGATGTGAGCAAAAACAAAGGTGGGCTGGGGCTCCTGCGGGATGCGCTGCAATTCGTCGAAAGCGAATAAAATGCGCTCGCGGTGGGCTTCGTAGCTGAAATCGGGTGGGCTGGCCTTGAGCGCATTCGCCAGCATTTCCAGCGGAGTGCCCGCCAGCAGCAGGTTCTCGATGCCGCTCAGACCAAATCCGTCGTCGGTCAGGTAGGTGTCGACATCCGGGCGCTCGGTGAAAAAGAAGCCCGACTCGAACGCGATGGTCTGGTAGCCGCACTGCTCGAGCAAAGCGGTGACCCGGTTATCTGATACGAGGTCGGAGAAATACTGAAATCCGCTCGTGCCTTGCGGCTCAGGGTTGATGAAGCGGAAATTAAGCGAAGAAGCCAGCGAATAGACCGTCTGGATATAGTTGGAATGGCTCTCTCCGGCGACGTCAAAGCCTTTTTGCTCAAGGCTGCTGAGGAAAGAACGGGTGTCCACGCCATACTGCTTATCGAGCACGTCCTGGCGCCCGTAGCCATCCAGAACGATGTAGTAGATGTCCGGGGTGGTCGTGCAATCCAGGGTCAGCTCCTCAACGGTTTCGGGGGCGGGGTCTTCGCCGGCGTAAACGATCTGCAGAGGGGCGGCGGGTCCGTACTGGATGAGCGTGGCGACGAATTGGATCAACAGCGCCAGGGCCAGGACCAGGTTTAGCGCCGGGGTGACCCGTCTGGCTCCGCCGAAGCGAGTCCAGAGTTTCCTGGCAGATAGAATGATGAACAGTATGCTCCAGACGACCAGCATCAGCCATGGGACGGCTTTTTCTTTGAGCGGGGGCCAGTTGCGCAGCAGGTTGTGAAGGTGCCCGAAGAGGATGACATACGCCAGGAACAGGAAACTGAGATAACCCGCGTAGTGGCGGTCTTTGAGGAGCGCGCCCAGGCAAAGGATCGAAAGCCCGGCCAGGGCGGATAACACCAGCAGGGGTCGCAATGCCTGGAGCGGGTCGATCTGCCCCAGGTTGGTGTACACGGCGTTGAGAATGGCGTACAGGATGAAGAGAAAAGGGAACAGGATGGCGCGTTTCATAAGACCTGGCTTTGTCGATGAGGCGATGGTGTGAGCAACCGATGATTATATCCCTGAATCACAAGTCGGAGTAGAGGGCGATAGGTTGCGCTGCTGAAGGCATTCGGCAACTTGTTGGCCCTCCTGGTCGTATAATTTTTATATTAGCCCGGCGAGGTCGGGAAGACATGTGCGGTGGACGAGTGGGTTGGCCGGGTGAGAAAAATCACCGATTCGGTAGGCTTTTTGGAGGAGCGAATGACTTTTTCAGCCGTTTTTGCGTTGGCGGTTGGCGTTCTGATGTTCGCGCAGTGGGGATTTTTCCTGGCGACTGGAAAAGTGCCCGAGATAAAGACCGAGCCAATTCGCATCCGCTTTCATATCGCCGACGAGCTGCTCACCGCCGCTGCGCTGGTGGCATGCGGGATCGGCATGCTGGCTCAGGCGGCCTGGGCGATGATGCTCTACCCGGTGGCGCTGGGCATGTTGATTTACACCGTGATCGTCAGCGCGGGATACTTTGCCGAAAAACGAACCTGGCCGGTCGTGGTCATGTTCGCCGTGATTCTGTCTTTGGCGCTGGTCAGCCTGGTGATGTACCTTTTCTAGCGATGGATTTCACAGCCATTTTCTTTGGTCGTAACGAACCAGGTTGATTGAATAGGCGCCGTCCGCATAGACGGTGGTGCCCGTGATGTAGGACGCCAGGTCGGAAGCCAGGAAAGCGACCGTCTGGGCCACTTCTTCCGGGCGACCAAAGCGACCTTCCGGGATCCAATCGTTGAACTGGGCGAGCAGCTCATCCACGTTGGGTGGGAGCGGTCCGGCGCTGGTGCCTCGGTTGGCGGCGATGGCACCCGGTGAGACGCCGACGACGCGGATGCCGTTCTCCGCCCATTCCAGGGCGAGCATCTTGGTCAGCATGGCGATGCCGGCTTTCGACACGCAGTAGTGCACCGCACCTTTGCGCGCGATGGTGTCGTGAATCGATTGGATGTTGACGATCACCCCACCGCTGCCCTGGGCGATCATGCGCCGCGCCGCGCTGCGCGAGACCATGAACGTCCCACGCAAATTGACGTTGAGGATGCGATCAAATTCTTCCATCGGCATGTCGAGCGCCGGGGCGACGCTCTCAAGCGCTGCGTTGTTCACCAGGATATCCAACCCACCCAGTTTTTCGGTGGATTCGGCCACCAGTTTTTCCGCGCTGTCCTCGGCTGCGATGCTGCCTTCGACCAGCACCGCGCTCCCCTCGCCGTACTGATCGTTCAGATCGGCAGCCAGCGCCCTGGCCCGCTCGGGAAGGATCACGTAATCGATGGCCACGCGGGCGCCGGCGGCAGCCAGCGCGCGCGCAATTTCCGCTCCGATGCCGGTATTGCCACCGGTCACCAGGGCACGCTTGCCTTGCAGGTTGATGACGAGAGACACGGGTGCGTTCCTTTCTGTGGTGAGAGTTCAAGCGTAGGGTAGCATGATCGGCGGTCGCTGTAAAGCTCGCTCGATTATTTGACCGGGCGCAAAGACACCAGTGGAAAAATTAGCTAAATTATATCTAAATAATCCGATTGTCAGATTATCTTTGAAAGGCTGGTGAAAATGAAGGCTACCGAAATTTTAATGTCAGAACACCGCGTGATTGAGCGAGTGATCGCTGCGTTGAATCGGGCGGCAGAGCGCCTGGAATTGGGCGAGATGGTGCGCGCGGAGTTCTTTGAAGAAGCCGCCGATTTTGTCAAGGGTTTTGCCGATGGATGCCACCATTTCAAGGAAGAGCAGGTCCTGTTCAAAACATTGGTGGCTCACGGGCTCTCGGAACAACAGGGGCCTGTGGGGGCGATGCTGTTCGAGCATGAGCAGGGGCGGAACCTGATCCGCCAGTTGCGTGAAGCTGTTGCCAGAATGAAAATGGGTGATCAGGAAGCGGTGAGCCAGGTCGTGCAAAACGCCCGAATGTACGCCGGGTTGCTGCAACAGCATATCCTGAAAGAGGACAACGTGCTGTTTCCACTGGCCGACCGCGTTATCCCGGCGGATCAACACGACCAGGTCGAGGAGGGATTCGAAAAAGTGGAGCATGAGGAGACCGGCGAAGGCGTGCACGAGAAATACCTTGCGCTGGCAGACGCCCTCGAAAACGAAATTGCTTAGCGGCTCTATCTGAGCCCAACCCAAAAGGCCATTGAAGGCGCAACACCCCAGCCACGGAGATTTCAGGCAGGTCCGGGTGGAGGGGCGGCTTTCTGCCACATTTTGCTTTCGAGCGCCAGGATGGCGGCCAGCACAGCCATTAACGCGATGGTAGACGAAGTGCCAGCGATGAAGATGGAGGCGGTATTGAAACTGGCGTGCAAAAGGATGCAAACGAGGACGTTTCCACCGGTTTTGTTGAAAAACCAGGTGTACAAAACAGAAACCAGTATGGTCGATAACACGCGCAACGCCAACTCGGTCGGCAGCGCACTCATCCCTGCTGAGGGATAAAAGCCGTTAATGTGCATCGGAAAATGCCAGATACCCCAGACGAACCCGATGACCAAAGAAGCGATCAAGGGTGAGGTGACGCGTTGCAGACGGGGTAGGGCAAACCCACGCCAACCGGGTTCTTCGCTTAACGGACCTCCGAAAAACAAGATATAGATGAAGGAAGCAATCACCTGGAGCCAGAGTCGCGGCCAACCGGTGTCGGACAAGCCGGACTCGACCGGAGCGTTGAAACCGCTCGAGATCACCAGCCCGGCGACCAGCAAGAGCGGGTAGACCAGAAAAGCGGCTGCATACCAGAAAATGGGTGTGCGCGATGCTGAGTTTGTGAGCAAAAGGCGGCGTGCTGGCGGGGTGCCGGCCAGCAATGACGCGATCACCAGGGCGCCGGTCAGGAACAAGGCCCCACGCACAATCCAACCGCCGATCGACGTGGCAAACGTCTGTGATGAGGCATATGGTAAACAGATGAAATAAACCGCCGCCGTGGCGAGGAAGGCCAGAGCGACTTGCTCCATGGTGGGTTTACGCAATAGAATGGGGTCCGTATCCTGCAGGGCGGCGGTGACCAGCAGTCCCGCCAGGGCTGGGCCAAATGCGCCGATGGTCACCAGGTGCCGGAAGATCGCCTGATCTTGCACGCCGGCAATATACGGCGCCAACCAGAACAGCCAAGAAAAAGCAAAGGCCAGGCAGAAAAAAGCCGGTAACGGATGCCGCTTAACCCAATGGGTCCATGTGGGTCGATGTGGTGCGTCGCCTGTTTCGGCTGGTTGGGTCAATGCCGGCTCCTGAGCGAATTATACCTGAGGAAGAGTGGGATAATCGCTTGTGTAATTTATTTTTTGAAAAATGTAGGGCATCGCCCACAATTTACAGAAAAAAGGAAACACAATCGGATATTATGTAGCCTGAGTGAGGTCGCGTAGCCATCGACCTGAGCGAACGCGTAACAGGGCGACGATCATTTTGACAAATTCCTCGACGTAGACCAGCAAGATCACCCAGTAAACGCTCAGTTGCAGTACGAAGGCGCCTACCAGCGCCAGTGGCACGCCGATACCCCAAACGGTACCGGCATCCATCAGGAAAGCAAAGCGGGTATCACCGCCGCTGCGCAGCACGCCAATGATCGAGATCATATTGATCGTGCGGATCCACAGGCAACAACCCATGATGATCAAAATGTTACGCACGTACAAGCTGGCGGACGGAGAAACGCGGTAGAGACCTGGGATGAAGGTGGAAGCAGCCAGGATCAACAGGCCAACCAGTATGCCACCTGCCAGGGCAAGCCAGATCGAGCGGCGCGCGAAAACCCGGGCACGTTCGGTCTCTCCAGCGCCGATGCGGTTGCCGATGAGAATGGCGCAAGCGTCCATCAGGCCGATGAAAAGGACAAAGGCCATGCCCTCGATGGTCGCCGCGATGTTGTAGGCGGCGATCGAATCGGTGCCGATGCGTGCGTAGATGGCGTTGTAGGTGCTGATCCCCAATGACCAGAGCATTTCATTGAAAACGACCGGCAGAGAGACAAGCAAGAACGCCTTCAAGAACACCCGGTCGAACTGGAACATTTCGCGCAAGCTGGCAGCCGCAGGGAGCTTGCGCAGGTAGGTGATCCCTACCAGGGCGACCAACTCCAGCGAGCGGGCGATGATGGTCGCGATGGCAGCACCGGTGATGCCCAGCTCTGGCATGCCGAAGTTGCCAAAGATCAACCCAAAACTGAAAACGGATTTAATCAAGATAGATGCCGTCCCGGTGGCGGTGGGTAACCGGACATGACCCGTGCTGCGATGGACCATGCTGTAGCTGAAGATCACCGCCGAGAGCAGGTAGGTCATGCCGCTCAAACGCAGGTAACCGCTTCCGGCCTGGATAACCTGGGGATCGTTGGTGTAGATGCGCAACGCCGTTTCCGGAAAGCCGATCGCCAGAATGCTAAACAGGGAGCTGCCGATGAGGTTCATCGTCAGCCCAATGCCGAGCGAGCGGTGGATGTTGGGCAGGTCTCTTTTTCCCCAGTACTGCGCAGCGAAAACGCCGGCGCCGCTCCCGACGCCAAACAGCACGAAGAACATCAGGAAATTGACCTGGTTGGCCAAACCTACTGCTGCCACCGACACCTCGCCAAGCTGTCCGATCATCAAAATATCCACGGCATTCAGCGCGGAGGTCACTGCCTGCTGCAAGATGATCGGCACGGCGATCGAGGTGATCCCGCGCAGGTAATCCTGGTCGTTGAGGAAAGGGAAAAGGCGTTTGAGCATCGTTTATATCGACTCGACAAGGCATTCTACCCATTAAACCACAAAGAGAGGCCCGATGGATAATGAAATTGAACTGTGTAGACTCTGTGTGCCTGCCTATTTCCTCATATTTACCTGCAACCCATTGGACGCAGCCGCCTCCCTGGCTATAATAAACCCGTGACCGAAAACGCAGCGCGCGGAAAACTCAAAATATTCCTGGGCTATGCCGATGGGGTTGGCAAGACCTTCGCCATGCTCGAGGCCGGTTTGTTGCGCAAAGCCGCCGGGCAGGATGTGGTTGTGGCGTGGGTGGACATCAACCAATCCCCACCGACCCAGGATCTCCTGCGAGAGCTGGAGTCAGTTTCGCCCCGCACGCCTGAGCCCGGCGGGGGTGCGGCTGAGATGGACACGGATGCCGTGTTGCGCCGCCGGCCGCAGCTGGCACTGGTCGATGACCTGGCCCATCGCAACCGACCCGGTGGGCGTCACACGCGGCGCTACCAGGATGTGCTGGAATTGCTACAATCCGGGATCAACGTTTACACCACCATCAACGTGCAAAACCTGGAAAGCCTGAAGGATGTCGTCGAGCAAATTACCGGGATGCGGGTCGAAGATACAGTACCCGACAGCCTGCTGGACGAAGCGGACGAGCTCGAGCTGGTCGATTTGCCGCCGGATGAGCTGCTCCAACGCCTGGAGGCTGGGACATCGAGGGATGCCGGCGGAACCGTTTCGGCGAGAATCGGCGAGTTGGCCGCGTTGCGCCAGATGGCGCTGCGCGAAGCTGCCGAGCGAGTCGATGAGCGTATGCGCGGCTATATGGCCAGCCAGTCGATCCGGGGACCCTGGGCGGCCACCGAGCGGGTGATGGTCTGTGTGAGCGCCCATCCGATCGGTGACCGGCTGATTCGCTCGGGTCGCCGCCTGGCAGAGGCTCTGCGCGCCGAATGGTTTGTGGTGTATGTCGAGACGCCAAAAAACCTGCAATTGCCGCAAGGTGAGCGTGCCAGGCTGCTCCAATACCTGCGCCTCGCCGAGGAATTGGGCGCCCAGGTGATCACCTTGAGCGGCGAATCGGTGGTGGAAGCGCTGGTCGAGTTCGCCAACCAGGAGAATATCACGCGGATCGTCATTGGCAAGCCGCGCCGCTCGCGCTGGTTGGAGCTGGTGCGCGGCTCGCGGGTCGACCGGCTGCTGGAGCGTTGTGGCGACACGGATGTTTTCGTTATCAGCGACGAAGAAAAGCGGGTTGACCGGCAGCCGCCAAGGTTGCTTTTCCAGTCGCCGTGGCCGCATTATCTCTTGGCACTCGGCCTGGCAGGGTTAATGCTGGTGGCTGCGCTTGTTCTGCGGCGCTGGTTCGAGCCTGAAAGCCTGCTGGTCTTGTTCCTGGTGGGTGTGGTGGTCGCCGGCGCGTTCTTGGGCGGAGGGCCTTCGGTGGTGACCGCCCTGACCAGCGCAGGCGCGTTAACCTACCTTCACGGACAGCAACCGTCCATCTTTTCCTTGCGCGATTTCGTCTCACTGGTTGCGATGCTGGGTGCGGGGCTTTTGATGGGCACTTTGACCAGTTTACTGCGCGGTCAGGTGAGGTCGGCCCGGCAGCGCGAGATCCAGACGGCTGCGATCAATGCGCTCAGCCGTGACCTGACCATTTCGATCAATCTGGAGGAGATGCTGCAGGCGGTCATTCATCACGTTAACCGGACGTTCGACTGCGAGGTGGCGGTTCTGATGCCCGAAGCGGGCCATTTAACTGTGAGGCTGGCAAGCCCCGGCATGAAACTTTTGGCCCTCGACCTGGAAGTGGCTCAATGGGTCTTTACCAATCGCCAAACTGCCGGTTCTGGCACCGAAACCTGGCCACAGGCGAATATCCGTTGTCTCCCGTTGGAGACGCGCAGCGGAGTGGTCGGTGTTCTGGCGGTGATACCGCATGACCGGGGGCAATTTGGGCTGGTAGACCAACGTGAGCTTCTGGCCGGGTTTGACAGCCTGGCGGCGCTGGCGATCGAGCGCGCCCAGTTGAATGAGCAGGTTCAGCAGTCACTGTTGCTTCAGACGACCGAAAAACTTCAAGCCGCTTTGTTAAACTCCATATCCCACGACCTGCGCACGCCCCTCTCAACGGTGAGTGGCGCCATCTCCAGCTTGCTGGATGCCGAACAAGCGGGCGAAGATCTCGAGCGAGAGCTGCGTCTCGACTTATTGGAAAATGCTGACGAGGAGGCCGATCGGCTAAACCGGCTGGTCGGAAATTTATTGGACATGACCCGCCTCGAGGCCGGTGCGATGCGCGCCCGCATCCGCCTGTGCGACGTGCACGACCTGGTCGGCGCTGCGTTGGCGCAGGCGAGCCGCCGCCTGGAGGGGCGGTCGGTGCGCACGGATATTCCCGAGAACCTGCCGGCGGTTGCGCTGGATTTTGTATTAATGGTTCAGGTGCTTTACAATTTACTGGATAACGCTGCGAAGTACTCGCCAAGAAACAGCGAAATCCTGGTCGCGGCGGAGGTCCGAGATGGCAGCTTGCTCATATCGGTGGCCGACCAGGGAATGGGTATTCCCAAGGAAGATCTCAACCGGATCTTTGATAAATTCTATCGGGTGCAGCGCCCCGATGGCGTCATGGGGACCGGGCTGGGTCTGGCGATCTGCCGGGGAATCGTCGAGGTGCATAACGGGCGAATCTGGGCGGAAAACCGTCCAATGGGTGGCACGCAGATCACCCTGGCGATCCCGGTTGGGGCCGGATGATGGTTTGCTCGATTTCCCGGGTTGGTTAACACCCGGCCTGAGGTGAAGTTCATTGGTCGCGGGAGGGCTCCATGGAAAACGCGAACTTACGGATACTGGTTGTAGATGACGAGCGGGCAATTCGACGTTACCTGCGCACCACTTTGATTGGGCGAGGCTTTGATGTGCTGGAAGCTGCCGCGGCCGGAGAAGCTTTACAAAAAGCGGTGGATGAGCACCCCGACTTGATGATTCTAGACCTGGGTCTCCCGGACCTGGATGGGGTGGAGGTGGTGCGACGGGTGCGCGAGTGGAGTAAAATGCCAATCATCATTCTCTCGGTGCGAGACCGCGAAGATGACAAGGTCTCTGCCCTGGATGCCGGCGCGGATGACTACCTGACCAAGCCGTTTGGGATGGGCGAGCTGCTGGCGCGCATCCGGGTCGCGATGCGCCATTCAGTCAAAACCTCTGACGAGCCGGTCTACGAGCTGGACCAACTGCGAGTCGACCTGGCACGGCGCGAGGTAACCCTGGCAGGCGAGCGGGTGGGCCTGACCCCCACCGAGTATGAGCTGCTGCGCGCCCTGGTGCTCAATGCAGGGAAAGTGATGACGCACAACCAATTGCTGCGCCTCGTGTGGGGAGCCCCCTATGTCGAGGAATCCCATTTGCTGCGGGTCAACATCAGCAACTTGCGCAAAAAGATCGAGATCAATCCAGACCAGCCGAAATACATCATCACGGAGCCCGGCGTGGGGTACCGCCTGGTGTACCCATAGGTCGCTTATCTGCTAAAGAAACTCCATGCGAGACGCTTCCCGTACGACAAGCTCAAGGAGATGGTTTGGGTTTCTATATTCAATATTATGTGGGCTTAGTCCCACATTACATTGAAAAATATCCAATCAGGAGATGCATATGTTGAAGGTGGGTTATATCGGTTTGGGTATCATGGGCAAGTCGATGGCGCGCAACATCCTCAAAGCGGGTTTTCCCCTGACGGTTCACAACCGCAGCAGGGCAGCCGTAGCAGAGCTGGTCGAGGAAGGCGCCCTGGCTGCGGCGTCTCCAGCGGAAGTGGCGGCCCAGGTGGAGGTGGTTTTCACCAACCTGCCGGATTCGCCTGACGTGGAGCAGGTTGCCCTCGGTGATGGCGGAATCCTGGAGGGGGCCCGGCCGGGTTTAATTTTTGTGGATAACTCGACGATCAAACCGGCCACCGCGCGAAAGATTGCCGAAAAGATGGCGGAGCGTGGTGTCCAGGCGCTGGATGCCCCTGTATCCGGCGGGGATATCGGCGCGCGGAATGGCACCTTGTCGATCATGGTCGGCGGGGATGCGGTGGCGCTGGAGAAAGTCCGCCCGGTGCTGGAGGCGGTTGGAAAAACGATCACCCACATCGGCGGCCCTGGGGCAGGACAGATCGCCAAAGCTGCCAACCAGGTAATGGTGGCGGCACAGATGGTGGCAATGGGCGAGTTGCTGATCCTGGCGCAGAAAGCTGGCGCCGATCCGCGCAAGGTGGTCGAAGCGATCAAGGGCGGTGCGGCGCAGTGCTGGACGCTGGACGTCAAGCCGCCGCGGCTGTTCAGCGGCAAACGCCAGCCGGGCTTCAAGGCGCGAATGCAAGCCAAAGACTTGAATATTGTCCTGGATACCGCGCGCGAATACGGCGTGCCCCTGCCCGCAACGGCCGTCAACAGCCAGTTGTTCAACGCCATGCTGGCCGAAGGCCTGGGGGAGCTGGATAACTCGGCCGTGATCGAGATCATCGAGCGCCTGGCAAACACGAGCCTGACAACAGACTTACACTGAGGGGCCGTCCACGCATTCCTAGGGAAGCCCCTTAGGTATCCAACTCATCCGAGCTTGATATTCAACCCCGGCCCTTCGGATTTATTCTCCGAATGCGGCATGAACTTGCGGATCGCCCCGGCCAGTTTGGACATGGGCATGGTCTGCAGCCAGATGCGCCCGGGTCCGGTGAGGGTGACGAGAAACAGGCCTTCGCCACCGAAAAGCAGGTTGCGAATGCCTTTGACCATGGTGATATCATAGCTGACGGTCGGCTCGAACATGGCCAGATGCCCGGTATCGACGAGCATGCGCTGTCCGGGCTGAAGGGTGTACTCGACGATTTCCCCGTCGAAAGAGGCGAAGAAGGTGCCGGGTCCTTCGAATTTCTGCAAGATAAAGCCCTCGCCGCCGAACAGCCCGGCGCCCAACCGTTTCTGGAAGGCGATCGAGAGGGTGACGCTCTTTTCGGCGACCAGCAGGGTGTCCTTTTGGGCGATCATCGCCTGGCCTTGCGCCAGGTTGACCGGGATGATCTTGCCGGGAAAATCGCTGCTGAAGGTGGCGAGAGCGCCATCCACCGTGGCGTGGTAGTTGACCACGAATAAGGACTCGCCGGTGAACACGCGCCCAAGAGCGCCCATCAATCCCCCGCCACCCAGGTTGGTGTCCATGCTGACCCCATCGCTCATCCAGGAAAGCGAGCCTACCTCGGTGTAGAAATCTTGCCCTGGGCGCAACCGCAAGGTGACGGCTTGCATCAGCGACCCGATGATCTGGAAATCGGTGCCACCTAAGGTGCGACCGGTCAGGGTGACGACTGGATCCGGCAAGTCGAGTCTTTGGCCGGGGGTGTTGGTGAATTCGCTCATCAGGATACCTCCTTAAGAAACACGCAAAGGAAAGAAGTGGAGTGGCAATCGCCTTATTGTTATACGTGAACCTGGGATTCGGGTTGCATGGGTTCCACCGGTTCGACCGTTGTCTCTTTCCAGAAAAGGAAACCGAGCAGGAGCATCAAGAACAGGCGCAGCAGGATGGTCACCGGAAGGGTTGAAAACAACCCCCGCGAGAGCAGCAGCGGCCATTCGATCAGGTTGGCTAACACCAGCAGGGCAACCAACAGCAGCCCCGGCGAAAACGGTAGCACCAGCAGGGCTGCGGGCAGCAAGTGCTGGATCCACTGCGGACTCCAGGTGGGTGAATAGAGGAAGTAGAGCACCATCGTCAACCCATAAAAGGCGGTCACCCGGTGGGGCGTGGTCAGCCTCGATTTGATGAAAAAGAACAACCCGATCGCCATGCAGACAGCCAACACCAGGTATGGGTTGACAACAGGGGGGTTCCGGGTGGATACGCTGGCCATCGCGGGGTCGAGGCGCTCCACCAGGGGGCCCAATCCCCCGGTGCGGTAATTGCCGTCGAGGATTGCCCACACCGTCTCCAGCGAACCGCGCGAAAAATGAGCCTGGATGGTCGCGCGCGTGTAGGTGGGCGAGACGGCATACAGGAACGTGATGGGTGCAGCGAACACGAGGACCGCAGCGAGCATGGTCGATAGGGCTTTGCGCAACGGCAGAGGGCGAACCAACGCCGGCAGCAACAGGGCGGGGAACAGCTTGGTCAACATGCCCAGCCCAACGGCAACTCCAGCCCAGAGTGAGCTGCGCCGGGATAAAGCCAGGTACAGCGCTAACAAAGCGAAGAAGATTGCCAGCGAGTCGAAGTACCACCAGGTGTACGCCAGGCCACCCAGGATGGCAGCATACACCAATCCCCGCCAGGCCGGCGGCTCAGCCTGTGGATCGATCAGGCGCTCTAGGCGCAAGAAAAGCAGCACATTGCCGCTGTCGGCGGCGAAGAGGAGCAACACGAGCAGGTAGGCGTGCGCGTGCTCGACCCCACCTGCCAGTGCATAGATCCCTTCATTTATGAAAGAGAAGATAGGCGGAAATTCGATCCAATAGTGCAGGTAGGGCAAGCCGGGAATGTCGGCCAGGTTGTAGAAGTGCAACAAGTCGCCGTAACCACGCAGGCCGTCAAACGGCAGGGCGAGCAGCAACGGCAAACGGACCAACCAAAACAGGATCAACGGCAGCGGGAGCGATTTCGACTGGGGCCTGGTCAGCACTTATCCCTCCCAAAAAGCCTTGATCCGGTCCATGGCGGTTTGCATGGCGCGCAGCGAGGCGGGGAGATCGCCGGGAATCTCCAGGCTGTGGTTGGCTCTTGGCACCAGGAGAACCTGCCCACCCGTTGCTTTCACCAGTTTCTCCAGGCTTTCGGGATCGTAGTGCGGGTCTTCATCGCCAAGGATGAAGAGCGAGTGCGGCCGTGCTTCGCTCACAGCTTGCTGGACGAAGTGGTTGCGCACCAGCGGGGTCAACCAGATATAGCCGGCGTTTTTGACAGCCGGTTCATGGGATGCCAGGTGAGCCAGCGCGAAGCTGCCAAGGGATTTTCCAAGCAGGGTGATGCGTTGGAATGGGGCAAAGGCTAGCGCCGCCTGCACGGCGGCTGTCGCGTCATGCGAAATCCAGCGCAAGCGTTCTTCGCCTGTCAAAGAGGCAAAATCTGGTTTTTGCGTGTAGTTATACTCGACCCACAACACGGTCACCCCGACGGCGACAAAATACCGCGTGGGGTAATATAATAGCGGCATCGAACAGGAATATCCTTGTCCCGGAAAGAGGATTGCCAGGCCTTGCGATGCAGGCTCAGGGATAAAAAAGGTGTTTCGGAGCGGCTCTCGGTCGTAACCGCTGATGGACAGGGAGGTGATCTCTTCCATTCAACCCTCCAACCTCTGGCAAGAGTCTTGCATGGTTCGTGACGGTATGTAGGAATCATTATACGTGAAAAGGTGTTGTACAATCAGGAAAACTCGTTGAGGAACCAATAAAATGCCGCCGACGCCCACTCATGTCTCAAGGCCATTAATGGTGTTGCTGGCTGTCCTCCTGCTGGGCGTTAATGCGGCTGTGGCGGCGGCTTTGTTTGGCGTATTCAAGATGGATTTTTCCATTCCACTGGCGCAGGCGCAGGTCGCCAGCCTGACCCCAAGCCGAACACCTTTTCGGGCTTTCACCTTTACCCCAACGCCTTTATCCAGTGCGACGCCGACCGCCACACCAACCGCTACGGCGACGGCGACGATTACCTCAACGCCCACCTCGCCGCCCACCAGCACACCCCTCCCGCCACCCCCCGAGCCGGAAATTCCCGACCAAGCCTCCGTGAGAGGACTGGTGGGCCATCCCCAATCGCTTGGTTTGAGCTGCGAAGCGCGCTCCGCGGTCGACTGGGCGGCCTTTTTTGGCGTTTCAATTGGCGAGATCGAATTTCTAAATAATCTCCCACGCAGCGATAACCCGGAGAAAGGTTTTGTAGGCAATCCCAGCGGGGCGTGGGGTCAAATCCCCCCAAACCCCTACGGCGTACACGCCCCGCCTGTCGCCGCGCTGTTGCGCTCCTATGGCCTGCCGGCGGATGACGACCACAACTATAGCTGGGATAAATTGCGGACTGAGATCGCCCAGGGCCAGCCGGTGATGGTGTGGGTGATTGGGAGCGTCATTCGCGGCTATGCGGTGGCTTACACCGCGTCCGATGGGGAGACGGTGACGGTCGCGCCGATGGAACACACCGTGATCGTGGTGGGCTACACACCCGATTCGGTGACGGTGGTGGACAACCACCTGGTCTATAGCGTCCCGTTGTCGCGTTTCCTCGACTCGTGGGGCGTCCTCGGCAACCAGGCGATCTATTATCGCTGACCCTAGAATTGATTGCGAATTCTTTCTGTAACATGTGGGCCTTGCCCCACATGTTACAGAAAACTTGTTACACTCCGCGTTATTTGTCCAGAAAATATTGCTCCAGCACCCGCCTGCGCGTCTCCATGGGGAGGAAGGACGCTTCGACCGCATAGCGGTTGGTTGTGCGGATCTCTGCGAGGCTCATGCCGAGAATTTCGTGGGCAATGCGATATTCGTTGTTCAGGTTGGTATCCAGCAGCTCGGGGTCGTCTGAGTTGATGGTCACTTTCACCCCCAGGTCGAACAGGCGCTTGAGGGGGTGATCTTCGATCCGGCTGACCGAGCTGGTCAGGTAATTGCTCCACGGGTTTACCTCCAGCGTGACGCCTGCCTTAATCACCTGCTCGATCGCCGATGGGTCGTCGATAATGTGAATCCCGTGACCGATCCGGTCGGGAGATACCTGCCGGATGGTGTCGACCACGGCAGACGCACCGGTTTCCTCGCCGGTGTGGACGGTTACCTTTAAGCCGGCGTCTTTTGCGCGCCATACCGGTCGGACGAATTCGGAGATTGGGTGAGCCGCTTCGCTATCCGCCAGGTCGATGCCCTGGACGAACTCCTTCCACCGAATCGCCCACTCCACGGTGCGCCGGCAGGACTCCTCGCCGAGGCTGCGCGAGGTGATGGCGATGATCCCGATCGCCATGCCAAAGCGTGACTCGGCCTGTTCTTTTGCTCTTAATATGGCCTCGAGCGCTGCGTCCCAATCGAGTCTGTGACCGGAAAAGGCCCAATCGGGTGAGAAGCGCACTTCGAAGAGGCGGATGTTCTGCTCGGCGCAGTCCTGAAACAACTCCAAAGCGATGCGCTCCACCGCGGAAGGGGAGACGATGCTGTTCTGGGCGATGCGAAATGCGTCCAACACAGACTGAAGATCTCTGAACTGGCTGCGCACCTTGACGTGCCCATCCAATTCTTTTTCATCGAAAGTGGGCAGGTCTAGCCCATGCTGGCGCGCCAGGTCGATGATCGTCGCTGTGCGTATGGAGCCTTCCAGGTGGCAATGAATTTCAGCCTTATCGAGGTCGTTGTACAGCGCAGAATAATTTTTCGTCACGGCTGCCTCCCGCCTGCCGATCATAAGATGAGGGTGGGCATGAGTGCCCACCCTCATCTTATCATTTTTTGCCTACCAGTAAATGGGTCAGGGGGTGGCAAGCCGCTCCTGACGGCAGGATCAACGCCAGGTAGTGCCGGCGTTAAGCCATCTCGGGTTGAGGGACCTTCACCAGTTCCAGTTCTATCATCAGGTCGATCTCTTCACTGACCAGCATCCCACCGGTCTCCAGGGCGACGTTCCAGGTCAATCCCCAGTCCTTGCGGTTGATGGTCGCGGCGCCGTCGAAACCAGCCATGATGGTTCCCCAGGGGCTTTTCGAAAAACCATTAAAAGTGACGTCCAGGGCCACCTCACGGGTGATGTCACGGATGGTCAGGTCGCCGATCAACCGGGCGGTATCATCTCCAGTGCGCTCTACGCGCTTGCTGACGAAGGTCATGTAGGGGTAGACCTCTGCGTTGAAGAAATCCGGTGAGCGCAGATGGGCGTCACGTTTCTCATCCCGGGTATTGACGCTGGCGGTTTCTACCTGGATTTCAAGGGCCGTCTGCTCCGGGTAGTTTTCATCAAACGAAACGGTTCCCGAGAATTTTTCAAAGGTGCCACGCACTCGGGCGATCATCATGTGGCGGGCTGAGAACATGATGTGCGTGTGAGCTGTGTCGATTTGCCAAGACATACCAATCCTCCTATGGATCAATGAAAGTGGGTTGATAATTATTTGAGCGAGACTTCCTGGACGCCGATGCCCAATTTCTTGCACAGAGCTCCGAAAACTGCCTGTTCTTCCAGGGTGAGCGCGTTCATTTCAAGGGTGATAGCCGCGGCGACCTCCGGGAAAATTCTCCCGATGAGCGCTTCGCCCTTTTCGGTCAACGACAGCTTGACCATGCGCCGGTCGTTCTCCTGGCGCGTGCGTTGAACGAGTCCCCGCCGTTCGAGGTTGTCCAAAACCAGGGTGATGTTCCCGCTGGACTTGAGCAATTTAGCGCTGATTTCACCCTGGCAGAGCGGACCGAGGTGGTAAAGGGTCTCCAGCACGCCGAACTGGCTCAAGGTCAAATCTTCCAGCTTGTGATGATGCAAGAGACGGTTCTCCAGCGCGGCGGAGGCGCGGGTGAACTTGATGTAGGTGTCAAGCGCCATAACGGTTTTCGGATCGCCTTGAAAATGGGTTGGCATCAAATATCTCCATATCAAATAATTTGATATCAAAATTATAGCGCGCCTCATATCATTTGTCAAGAGGGCGGAGGCAGGTTTAGAAATCTCTAACATTCACGCTTGTCCACGGAGGGTTGAGGAGGATGGTTGTTTTAAGTGGCTGAATATTGGTTACGGTATCCATGTTCTTTCATCGCGATATCGCATGTAATGTAAAATTAGCGAACCGGCATATTGTGGAGGACTTTCCACCGGGTAACACGAAACTCAGCTACTAACGCAGCTCGAACGCGTGATCTGATCAAACATACCTGAAAGGATGAAAACGTTGTCTATGATCGTGCAATCGCTTGGTTCGCAGTCGAAAGCCAAATGGTCCTTCCGGCGAGTGGGTGACGATGAATGGTTGCCGGCGACGGTTCCCGGAGGAGTGCATACGGATTTACTGGCGTTGGGGCGCATACCCGATCCGTTCGTGGCGGATAACGAGATCCATGTGCAGTGGGTGGCTCAAACAGAGTGGGAGTATCGGGGCGAGTTTGATGTGCCGGCAACTGCTGCCAGCAACCGCAACCTCTACCTGGTCGCCGATGGCCTGGATACGCTGGCGGAGGTCAGGCTGAACGGGCAGGAGCTAGGAAAAACCGAGAACATGTTCCGCCAGTACCGCTGGCCGGTCGACGGCCTGATCCGCGAGGGCACAAACGAGATCACCATCCTTTTTCATTCGGCGGTCAATTACTGCCTGGAACGGAACACCGCCAAGCCGCTGACTCCAAAGACGGGTATGTCACTCGAAGGGGGCGTTTTCGTGCGCAAAGCGCCCTGCCAGTTTGGCTGGGACTGGGGTCCGAGGCTGCCTCCGATTGGCGTCTGGCGCGACCTGCGCCTGGAGGGGTACAAGAGCGGGCGCATTGCAGATGTTCACCTGCGCCAGAAGCATGGAGCCAATGGGGTGACTATTTCGTCCGTGGTGATGATCGACTCGTCCGAACAGACGGCAAAAACTGCGCGACTCACGGTGATTTCCCCGAATGGGAAGAAAGCTTTCGAATCCAGCGCTGCGGTTGTCTCCAATGTGGCCGATTTGAGCGTGCTGGTAAAAAAACCGCAGCTCTGGTGGCCTAACGGCTATGGAGACCAGCCTCTCTATACGGTTCAGGTATCCCTGGAAGCGGATGGCGAGGTCGAGGATCTGAAAAGTTATCAGGTCGGGCTGCGCACCATCGAGCTGGTCCGAGAACCAGATGAATGGGGTGAGTCTTTCTATTTCCTGGTCAACGGCGTGTATGTGTTCATGAAAGGCTCTGATTGGATCCCGGCCGACTCCTTCCCAACCCGCCTGGACGAAGCGCGCTACGAACACCTGATCCGGTCCGCGGCCGAATCGCACCAGAACATGCTGCGCATCTGGGGGGGTGGCATTTATGAAGATGAGCGTTTCTACGACCTGTGCGACCGGTACGGCATCTTGCTCTGGCACGATTTCATGTTTGCCTGCTACATTTATCCCCATGACGAGCCGAAATTCATCGAGAATTTGCGCCACGAGGTCGAGCAAAACGTCAAACGCTTGCGCCACCGCGCCTGCGTGGCCTTATGGTGTGGAAACAATGAGATGGAACAGGGTTGGGCGGATTGGGGTTGGACCAATCCCAACGATCCCTTAAGGGTTTTGGAGCGAGCGGCGTATGAGAAGTTCTTTTATCACACCTTGCCGGATTGGTTAAAGCCGCTCGATCCGGACCGTGCCTACTGGCCCAGTTCTGCTTCCTCGAATATTCCCTTCCAGGCGCCCAACAGCGCAGAGCGCGGCGATATGCATTACTGGGACGTGTGGCATGGCAGGAAACCTTTCACCGCATATCGCTCCCAGTTCCCACGTTTCATGAGCGAGTTTGGTTTCCAATCCCTGCCGTCTATCGAAACGATTGCCACGTATGCCGAGCCGAAAGATTGGAATATGACCTCCTTTGTGATGGAGCATCATCAACGCAGCGGAAACGGCAACGGTTTGATGGTGCACCAGATGACCGATTCGTTCCGCATGCCAAAGGATTTTCCGGCGCTCAGTTACCTGAGCATGGTGCTCCAGGCGGAGGGCATTCGTTACGGTGTCGAGCACTGGCGGCGCAATAAGCACCGCGTGGGCGGCACGCTCATCTGGCAGTTAAACGATTGCTGGCCGGTGGCAAGCTGGTCGAGCATCGACTATTATGGGCGTTGGAAGGCGCTGCATTATGCGGCGAAACGGTTTTATGCGCCGGTGTTGATGTCGATCGAAGACCAGGGTTCCAGGATGGATGTTCACGTGACCAGTGACCTGACCCGTGATTGGGCTGGTAAGGTGCGCTGGTCGTTGCTCACGCTGGAAGGAGACACGCTCAAAGCCGGAGAAGTGGAGATTTCACTGGCGGCTTTACAATCGACGAAGGCTTGCTCATTGGACTTCAAAGCGGACCTTTCGAGCGCTCACGACCGCAAGCAAGAGGTGGTCTTTGTGGCAGAGCTGCTCGAGGGCGACCGGCGGTTGGCGTACAGCCTGGCGACGTTCACACCCAGCAAGCACCTCAAGCTGGTCGACCCAGGTTTGAAAGTGGAAATCCATAAAGAAGGGCAACAGGTTGTTTTCGAAGTGACTGCTGAGAAGCTGGCGCGTTTCGTCGAGTTGAAACTGGTCGGGGCAGACGCGGTCTTTTCGGATAATTACTTCGATGTCCCCGCAGGTTGGACGATCGCGGTGACCTGCCCACTTCCCTCCGGTTGGACGCTGGCGAGGGTGCGCAAGGCACTGCGCGTCCAGTCCTTGTACCAATCCTTCGCGTAGCAGAATTCGAAGAGGGGCTGTCCGAGACGTAAAAATTGGGTTCGTTGAACCCCCATGTGGGGGTTCAACGAACCCAAAATACTATCGCTGTCAGGTCAGGGATGTCAAAACTTGCTTTATGGACATCCCTTCTTTATCTTCACCGCTCGCGGAGCAAGCCGAGGTAGATGGAGCCGGTGGTGCTCGATGCGCCCGGAGCCCATTCCTCTCCAGGCAGCATCCACCCGCAGATCTCGAAGGCCAGCAAGGGCTCGCCACTTTCCAGGGCTGCCTCGAACGCGGGTTGGTAAAAAGCGGCAATTTCCAACGCCTGGTCGACCGGTAGGGTAAAGTATTGCTCCAGGTCGAAGGGCGGGATGCGGGCGACGCCGATCAGCTCCAAATCTTTGGTTTCACCGCCATCGACCTGCAACGCTGCCGCTACTCCCTCCAGCGCGTTAAGATTGGCTTGAATCCTGTCCAGGCTGTACCCGGCCGAGTTGACTCCCAGGCCTTCGACCAGCTTGCGGAAGGATTCGCCCTGCCCTCCCACGCCGGAATGGATGGTGAGCAACGTCAAAGTGCCGCCTCTGTGCAGGCTCAGGCAGGCGCGCTGGTTCCCAAACGGGCAATCGTTGCTGGGAACGAACGAAATGCGGATGTCTTTCCCGGCATTGAGGCCCCCAGATGGGTGAATCACCAGGCTGATCGTCTCAGAGCGATTCGCAGCTTCGCCTGCCAGTATCGGGCTGGGAGGGACCGGGGTGGGCGTGGGGGTAGGCGTGGCCGTCGGAACCTGGGTGGCGGTCGGCGAGAGCGGGCGAAAAGGGGTGGAAGTCTGCGAGGGAAGCAGGACGAGAGGTGTGGTCGTCGCTATCAAGGCCGCAGGACGGCCCATGGGTAGCATGAAAGAATAGCGGATGAACCCGGCCAGCCCAATCGCCAGCAGGATCGACCCGGCCGACAGGTAAAGTCGAACGAAGCGATTCCGCTGCGCGAGACGCTCCAGGCTGGCTGAGCGCATCAAGCGTCCTTTTTATCCAGGGGTCTGCGCAGGCGCAAAAAGGCGGTAGAAAACGCAGCCAGCCCGGCGACGGTGGCCGCCGAAGCCAGCAGCAAGCCCAGGTTGCCCGGACCGCCGGGGGAAGGTCGAGAGAAAACGGTGGCTTGTGGCGCGGGCGTGCTGGACTGCTGAGGGGCGGGGGTGAGTGGCGTGGAAGTAGGCTGGTTGGGAGGCGTGGTGAGGGTGAGTGTCGGCGTGGAGGAGGGAACAGGTGGCGGCGTCTGTTGAATCTGGTACTGTCGAACTTCCTGGTTGGCGTCGCCGCACCAGAAATCGGTGGCGTTGACCATCGAACAAAGCGTTCCAACGGGCGGGACGGGCTTGGCAGGCTCGAGGCAGAAGGCGTTCACCTCCCAACCTGACCCGTGACACAACCTGACGCGCTGGATATTGCCCGGTTGCCCTGGAACGGGACCGATTCCCAGGTCGGCGCATACCGACCAGCCATGCTGTGGCAGGCTCCCTTGAAACAACTGGTCAAAGGAGAAGGACGATGAGACTGATATGGTCGGGCGCAGGAAAAGGAGAACGGCAATCGCGACCGTTCCCAGCGCGTACCCTATCCATCTGGCTGAGGTGATTGGTTTCACGTTTCCTCCCCAGGTGTGTGATCATGTAGATCGTATAGCCTTGCCGGGCTGGTTGTCACTCCATTGTACAGTTTTCTCGGCGGTAATTCCATAGGCTTTAGGGCAAATTCCAGGGCTTTCTTCAAGTTCGAAAAGAGACCTCACACTGTCAAAGCTCAGTGCTTCCCTGCCCTCTCCCGCGGGTAGAGGCTATCGATTCGGCTCTCTTCGCTATCTTTCTCCGGTCTGGGCGCGGGAGAACGATCGGATTGCCATTCGCCTTGTACGCGCGTCAATGCGCAAGTATCCAAATCGTGGTAAACTTTTAACCAGCCTATATTTGTCTGACAAGGATCGTATGCCACCAATTTACCCCTTTACAGCCATCGTTGGCCAGGACCGCATGCGCCGCGCCCTGGTTCTCAATGCAGTCGACCCCCGGATCGGTGGCGTGCTGATCCGTGGGGAGCGTGGGACGGCAAAATCCACCGCTGCGCGCGCCCTTGCGGCTCTGTTGCCGCGGGTGAAGGTGGTGAGCGATTGTCGTTTCGGCTGCGATCCGGACCTCCGGGCGATATGGTGCACCGAATGTCGCGAGCGAGAAGAACGTGGAGAAAAGTTGCCGTCTGGAATGCGCCAAATCCCGTTCATCAACCTGCCTGTTTCGGCCACCGAAGATCGTGTGGTCGGCACGCTCGATATTGAGGCAGCGATCCAGCGCGGCGAGCGTCATTTCGAGCCGGGTGTGCTGGCGGCTGCCAACCGCGGCTTGCTCTACATCGACGAGGTAAACCTGCTGGACGATCACGTGGTAGACGTCTTACTGGATGCGGCGGCGATGGGGATGAACATCATCGAGCGAGAGGGCATCTCCTTTAATCACCCTTCGCGCTTTATCCTGGTTGGCACGATGAACCCTGAGGAGGGCGATCTGCGCCCGCAGCTCCTCGACCGGTTTGCCCTATCGGTGGAAATTCACGGCATTCGTGATGCGCGCGAGCGGGTGATGATCATGGAACGGAACCTGGCGTTTGAGAGTGACCCGGCCGGCTTCGTTGCGGAATGGCAGCCGCGTGAAAAAGAGCTGTCGCAGCAAATCGAGATGGCGCGTGGATTGGTCAGCAAGGTGACCCATACCAGTCGCGACTTGCTCTCGATCGCTTCGTTGACCGCATCGCTCCAGGTCGACGGTCACCGCCCGGACCTGGTCATTCTCAAGGCGGCGCGCGCGCAAGCGGCTTTTGACGGTCGCACTGCCATCACCGCGCGAGATATCGCCCTGGCCGCTGAATTGGCGCTTCCACACCGCTTAAAGCATTCGCCGTTCCAGCAGACTTCTACCACGATGGAGGAGCTGGCGGAGCGATTAGACCAGCTTCAAGGACGGGCTACTCAGGGTGAACCCCGAGAGAGCAATACCACCGTCCAGGAAGACCTCGATCAAAAAAAAACGTAACTGACGGCGAACAGGGCCAGGCCGACCAGGACGCCAGCCAATCTGAGCCGGCCCGGCAGGATGTGTTCGACCAGGGCAACCAGCAATGGTGGGATGGCGGCAGGCAGACCCGGGTCGGCGAATCCTTTGAGCCGCGCAGGCTCGATACCCCTCTGGATAAAATGATGCGGCGCAACGCCGGCAGGCGCTCGCGCACCTATACCGACCGCAAACGCGGGCGCTACATCATGGCGCGCCCGGCCGGTCGCCGGCGCGACGACCTGGCTTTCGACGCGACCCTGCGGGCGGCTGCGCCCTTCCAGCGCCAGCGCGAAGAGATCAAGCGCCAACGACGGGTGGCGTTTGCGGTTCGCCCCGCCGATTACCAGCGAAAAATCCGTGTGAAACGCGCAGCCAACCTGGTGTTGTTTCTGGTCGATGCGTCCTGGTCGATGGCGGTGGCCGAGCGGATGATCGCCACCAAAGGGGCGATCCTCTCCCTGTTGAACGACGCTTACCAGCGCCGCGACCGGGTCGGGTTGATCACCTTTCAACGCGAGCGAGCCATGTTGATCTTGCCCCCAACCAGCTCCGTCCGCCTGGCGGAGCGCGCCTTGCAGGATATTCCAGTGGGTGGAAAAACGCCGCTATCCGCCGGGCTGGACATGGCCCTGACGATCTTGAAACGCGAGAAGTTGCTCCACCCCGACGTTCTGCCACTGTTGATCGTCCTCACCGACGGGGCGGGGAACGTCTCGATGGGCTTTTTGCCGCCGCTCGAAGAGGCGCGTTGGATCGCCGGCCGGATTGCAGAAGACAACATCCACAGTGTGGTGATTAACATGGAGCATGCGGCGTTCGACCAGGGGTTGGCGCAAGACCTGGCCGACCATCTCAAGGGTCCGTGCTATGCGCTGGCCGATCTGCGCGCCGAGAGCCTGTACTACACAGTGCGCCGGGAAATGGATAAGGGGATCGGGTGAAGGCGGCGCTCAAATCCTTGCCACATGGCAATTGCGATGATATGATGGATGCAATTGGAGGAAAGGCCTGGAATGGCAGCCATCCACGATCAACAACGCAATAACATCCGCACCATTCTCGTAGTCGCCATCGTTCTTGCTGCTGCCTGTTATTGCGTTGGGATTACCGCCATCCAGGTGAGCGAGTGGGCAAATCGACCGCGGACTCCCACGCCAACCCTGACCTTTACCCAAACCAACACCCCACCCACACCCAGTATCACAGCTTCTTTCACGGCGACCTTGCCGTCATCGACGCCCACCATCACCCCATCCGTCAGCCTGACGCCGACGTTCTTCACCTTCACCCCTACGCCCTCTTTTACGCCCACCACGACCTTTACGCCTCAGCCAACGACCCTCACCCCTACGGTCGCTCCGCCCACGATCACGGTAACCCCGACCGAGACCGCCACCCAAACAGCGACGACAGCAGCGCCATAAACATCTTAATATTTCACATTGGATGGTTCCATGCCAGATCTAAAAGAACTTCTAAAAAAGATGATCTCGCTTCCAGGTCTGTCTGGCTACGAAGGCCCGGTCCGTGAAGTCATTGCGGAAGCCTGGAAACCCCTGGTCGATGAATTGACCGTCAGCCGTCTTGGCAGCCTGCACGCCCTGAAACGCGGCCACAGCGAGGGACACCGCCCGCGCATCATGCTGGCTGCCCACATGGATGCGATTGGCATGATGGTCACCCGCGTCACCCCGGATGGTTTTCTCTATTTCACCGAAGTTGGTGGGGTCGATCCACGCATCCTGCCGGCGCAACCCGTCATGGTTCATGGACGGCGCGACCTGCCGGGGGTCATCGGCCAACCTCCCGACCGCCTGCTGCCTGGGTCGGTTAAGGGAAAACCGGTGGAGATGAAATACCTGGTAGTGGATACAGGACTGAGCGGCGACGAGGTCAACGCGCTGGTGCGGGTAGGCGATTTGATCTCCTTTGCCAATGAACCAGTGGAGTTGCCGGGAGACCTGATCGCCGGGCACACCCTGGACGATCGCGCGGCGGTGGCTGCGGTGACGGCCTGCCTGGAAGAATTGCACTACACCCAACATGCCTGGGATGTGTATGCCGTGGCCACCGTCCAGGAAGAAGAGACGTTGGGCGGCGGGTTGACTTCGCCCTTCGAGATCCGCCCAGACATCGCGGTGGCAATCGACGTGACCTTCGCGAAAGGTCCGGGAGTAGGCGATTATCGCGGGCGCGGGTTGGGCAAAGGCGTCTCGCTGGGATGGGGACCGAACACGCACCCGGCGATTTTTGACGGCTTTAAGAGCCTGGCTGAGCGCCTGGACTTGCCTTACGAGGTCGAGGTGTATCCGTCCTATTCGGGGACCGATGCGATGGGGATGCAGGTCGTGGCGGAGGGGATTCCCACCATGGTGTTGAGCATTCCATTGCGCTACATGCATACCCCGGTCGAAGTCGTGTCTCTAAAAGATATTCAACGTGCTGGAAGGCTGTTGGCCCAGTATATTGCCGGGCTTACACCCGATTTCATGGAAAAAATTCGCTGGGATGAGGAGAGCGCATGATCGACAACATCCAGCTTCCTGAAAACACTCCGCGCATTGGCGCTGAGCAAATTGCACTGCTCGAGAAGCTGAGCAACGCCTGTGCGGTCTCGGGCGATGAACAGCAGGTGCGCAAGATCGTCCTGGAAGAGATCAAAGGGCATGCAGATGAAGTGCGGGTGGACGCGTTGGGTAACGTGATGGCGGTTAAAAAAGCCCGAGTCCCGGATGCGCTGCGGGTGATGGTCGACGCCCACATGGACGAGGTCGGCTTCATGATCGTGGACGATGATAAAGATGGCCTCTTTCGATTCGTCGCGGTGGGTGGCGTGGATGAGCGGGTTTTGCCGGGCAAGACCGTGTTGGTCGGCAAAGATAACCTGCCGGGGGTGATTGGCGCCAAGCCCATTCACCTGACCGAGCACGGCGAGACCGAGAGCAAAATCCCGATCGACTCATTGCGCATCGATGTGGGCCTGACCGGCGGCAATAAAGTGAAGATCGGCGACCGGGCCACCTTTGCGACGCGTTTTCAGCAGGTTGGCCCCTCTTTGATTGGCAAAGCCCTGGACGACCGGCTGGGTGTGGCGACGCTGATCGAGCTGATCAAGCATGCGCCATCCAAGGTTGAATTGTTGGCTGCGTTCACTGTGCAAGAGGAAATCGGCTTGCGCGGCGCCCGTGTGGCCGCTTATGGGTTACAGCCCGACCTGGCTATAGCGATCGATTCCACCCCGGCGTTCGACCTGCCCAACTGGGACGAGCACGAAAATTCCGGCTACAACACCCGCCTGGGAGGCGGCCCGGCCATTTATATCGCAGATGCAGGTACGTTATCCGACCCGCGCCTGATCCGCCACCTGGCTCAAACCGCTGAAGCGCTCGGCATCCCATACCAATTCCGGCAGCCTGGCGGTGGTGGAACCAATGCTGGGGCCATTCACCGCGTTCGGTCGGGGGTGCCGAGTGTCTCGGTATCGGTGCCGGGGCGTTACGCGCACACCGCTCGGTTGGTCGCCCGTTTGAGCGACTGGGAATATACCCTGGCGATGGTGTATCACGGAATTTCGCGCCTTGAGCGCTCAATCCTGGCAGTCGATCGGTAAATCCGATAAGAGAAGGGAATGCTCAGGGCGAAACCGGAACATGGAGAACAATAAGCAATGATAGAACTGATCCAAAAACTCGTTGAAGCAGTAGGGCCATCTGGATATGAAGCGGCGGTTCGCGACGCCGTTCGAGGTGAAATCGCCGGATGGGTGGATGAAATCCAAGTCGATGCCCTGGGCAACCTGATTGCACGGAAGGGTGCTCGCAGCGAAAATGGGCTGCGGGTGATGCTCTCTGGTCACATGGACGAGATCGGCGTCATCGCCACCCACGTGGATGACCATGGTTTCGTGCGCTTCACCACCATCGGGGGCGTCAGCCCAGCTACCTGCATTGGCGGAAGGGTCAAATTCCTGAATGGCGCCCAAGGCCTGATTTACATGGAACGTCTCGAAAACCCCGACCGGCTGCCCTCCCTTGAGCATTTATACATTGACGTTGGGGCGACCAATCGAGATGATTGCCCGGTGAAGGTTGGCGACCTGGCGGTATTCGTCCGCCCGTTTCTTCAAATGGGCAACCGGTTGGTCTCCAAAGCGATGGATGACCGGATTGCCGTGGCGGTGATGGTTGAGGCGCTCAAGGAGTTGAAAAGCAGCCCTCACGAGCTCTATTTCGTTTTCAGCACACAGGAAGAAGTTGGCTTGCGAGGAGCGACAACCGCCGCTTTCGGGATCGACCCTGAGCTGGCACTGGCCGTGGATGTGACCCGCACCGGAGATACCCCCAAGGGACTCAAGATGGAGGTTGCATTGGGGAAAGGTCCGGCGGTCAAAGTGCGCGACAGCGGGATGCTGGCCGATCCGCGCGTGGTGCGCTGGATGGTCAATACCGCTGAAAGCGCCGGCATACCCTACCAGTTGGAGGTGCTCGAGGGCGGCACGACCGACGCTCGGGCGATGCAGTTGACCCGCGCAGGCGTCCCGGCGGGCTGCCTTTCCATTCCAACCCGTTATATCCATAGCCCTTCCGAAATGGTGGATATAAATGATGTTCGACAATCGGTGCGACTGCTGGTGGAACTGCTGAGCAAGCCGATTAACCTGGAATGATGGTATCTTCTCGGCAGGACGGGATGACAAGGGGCGCAGCCAGGACTCGTCTCAGCGCTTCATGGGTGCTGGTACGCCTGCTGGTCATCTGCGGAATCGTTTGGTTGCCGGCTTGTTCGGCGCTGGAAAGCATTCCGCTACCTTTTCTAGCCGCGACCACGCCCACCAGTTTGCCCTCCGATGCGACACCCACACCGGACGAAACGATCCGGGTGACAGATACCCCAACACCTTTGCCTCCGGACGAACTGGCGCTATGGCTGCCGCCCGAATTCGATCCGGCGTCGGGAAGCCGGGCGGGCGATTTGCTGCAAGCCCGGATCGCTGCTTTCGAAGAGGCAAATGATATCCGCGTTTCGGTTCGAATTAAATCTGCAACAGGGGCAGGGGGTCTGCTGGCAGCATTGAGCGCTGCCAGCGCCGCAGCCCCTCTTTCATTACCAGGGGTCATCGCTCTGCCCCGGACGGAATTTGAATCTGCAGCGATTAAGGGCTTCTTATTGCCCCTGGAAGGCCTCTCTCCGGCGCTCAACGAAGAAGATTGGTTCGGCTACGCGCGTGAGTTGGCCCTGGTCGAAGGAGTGCCGTTTGGTTTGCCCTTCGCCGGAGATGCGTTGGCGCTGGTGTACCGCCCCAGCCAGGTGAATGGGTCATTGGTCACCTGGGACAATATTCTCGAACAAGGCCAGCCGCTCGGGATTGCTGTCGGAAGCCCGCTTGGGTTTTCAACACTCGTTTTTTACGGCTCGGTCGGGGGCCAATTTGAAGACGCTCAACGCAGGCCAATGCTCCAGGTCGATCCTTTGACCACAGTGCTCGAGTTTTATCGCCTGGGAGCCAGCCGGGGTCTTTTTCCGACCTGGCTGGCCGACCTCACCTCTGAGGAGCTGGTCTGGCAGGCATATAAGGACCAGAAGGTCAACGCCTGTGTGGTGTGGACCTCCCATTTCCTGCAAGATGGGTTACCCGACAGCCTCATCAGTCCATTGCCTGCGCTGGGAGAGCGCGAATCGACCCTGGCAAGCGGTTGGGTTTGGGCGGTTGCCGATCCATTACCCGAAAGGCAAGCGGTCAGCGTCGCGCTGGTGGAATGGCTCTCCGATGTGGAATTTATCGCGCAGTGGAGTGAAGCATCCGGTTTTTTGCCCACCCGATCGTTATCGATGTCGAGCTGGCAGGACCAGACACTCAGAACAGTTTTAGGTCGCGTGGCTGCCACTGCACACGCCCGACCATCGAACGAACTGATCACCAGCCTGGGACCGGTGATGGCTGGGGCGGTGACGCGGGTGATTCGCTCCGATGTGGAGCCTTCGCAAGTTGCTCTCGACGCAGTAGACGCGTTGGCAAATCCTTAAGCGGGATGGATGAATGAAGAAGGCGTTGCGCTGGCTTGGTGATCGAGTGGATTGGCGAATGTCGATGGTTGGCTTCACCATTTTATTGCTCATGGTGGTCAGCCTGGCATGGCAAGACGCACCGGTGCAATCTGTTCCGATGGGACCGGCCATGCTTGAACCTGAGATGCCCTTGAGCGACTCACAGATTGTTCAAGAAACTCCGACCGAGGAACTGATGCAACCGACTCCTACACAAACGCCTCTGCCCCCGGAGTTGCTGGCCAATTACCAGCAAACGACAGGGGTGATCCTTTTTGCCGGAGTGGTTGTGCTGGTCGTGGTGGCTGGCGTGTTGAACGAGCTCATTCGAGAGAGAAAGAGTCGTTTATAATCAACCTGAGGGAGGCAGATCATGGGTTGGTATCCGCGGATCTCGACCGGTCAACTTTCACTATACCGGGCCATTCCCAAGGTGGAGCTGCACCGCCATTTAGAAGGATCGCTGCGCCTGGAAACCCTGTTGGATATCGCGCGCCAGCATGATTTGACCATCCCAGAAACGCATTTCAGCTCGTTAGTCCAGATGCAAAAGGACGACCCGCTCACCTTCACCAATTTCCTTTCGAAGTTTCAGACCTTGCGCATCTTTTACCGTTCTCCTGAGGTGATCACCCGCATCACCCGTGAAGCCATCGCAGATGCGGCTGCAGACGGGGTCCGCTATCTGGAGCTTCGCTTCACACCGATGGCGCTCAGCCGGTTGCAGGGCTTTTCGCTGGGTGAAGTGATGGATTGGGTGCTGGCGGCGGCGAAGAGCGCGAGCCAGGAACACAATGTGGTCACTCGCCTGATCGTCTCGGTCAACCGGCACGAACCGTTAAGCATCGCTGAAGAAGTGTTGCGCCAGGCTGTCGACCGCAAGGGTCACGGAATCGTGGGTCTTGACCTGGCGGGAAACGAAGTCGAATTTCCTGCTGCGCCTTTTGCTGGTGTCTTTAAAGAGGCCGGGGCCAGCGGCTTGCACCTGACGGTTCACGCCGGGGAATGGGGCGGGCCTCAAAATGTGCGTGAGGCGATCGAGGTGTTGGGCGCGGAGAGAGTAGGGCACGGTGTGCGGGTTATGCAGGATCCGGATGTGGTGGCGCTGGCGTGCGAGCGCGGGACGGTGTTTGAGACCTGCATGACCAGCAATTACCAGACCGGAGTGGTGCCTGTATTATCCCAGCACCCGTTGCCGCAGATGATCCAGGCGGGGTTGAACGTGACGATCAACACGGATGACCCGGGTATATCGCGAATCACGCTGACCGATGAATATCGCGTTGCGCTGGAGGAAATGGGAATGCCCGTGGCCGCCCTGGTCAATTGCGTACTGGCTGCTGCATTGGGGTCATTTCAACCCCCTGCCGAGCGGATTGCGCTGGCGACCCGATTGCAGCCCATTTTAAACAACGTGCTCAAGAACCTGTAAATTCCCGTCTATAATTCAACCATGCACATCTTAGTCACCAACGATGATGGGATCCTGTCGCCGGGGCTATTGGCGCTGGCACAGGCGATGAAACCGCTCGGCAAGGTTACGGTGCTGGCTCCCGATCGCAACTGGACCGCGTCGGGGCACGTGAAAACTCTCGACCGCCCAATCCGGGTTCGGGAGGCTGGGCTCTTTGATGGCAGCCCGGCACTGTCTTCGGATGGGGCGCCTTCGGATTGCGTGGCGCTGGCGGTGCTCGGTGTGCTTCCCGAGCCCATTGATCTGGTTGTGGCCGGGGTCAACCCGGGCGAAAACGTAGGCCACGACGTCACCTACTCAGGAACAGTGACCGCTGCCATGGAAGCTGCGATTTGGGGATTGCCGGGGGTCGCGGTGTCGCTTCAACTCCCCGAAAACCCGCCACGCCTGTTGGATTTCGACCCTGCGGCTCAAGTGGGGCAGGAAGTCGTGCGACGGGTGATCGAATTCGGCTTGCCGGAAGGCAACCTGTTGAATGTGAATGTGCCTTATCTGCCCCGAGATGAAATCCGTGGCGTGAGGGTGACCCGCCAGGGATTGCGCATCTATCGTGACGAGTTGGTGAAGCGCTTCGACCCGCGCCATCGCCCCTATTTCTGGATCGGCGGGGATGCGCCCAGCGGCGTGCCTGAAGATGGCACCGATTTTGGAGCGCTCGCGCGAGGTTTCGTCTCGATCACCCCATTGCAGTTAGACTTAACCTCCCAACCACTCCTGGAGAGCGTCCGCCATTGGAATTGGGACTAAGAGGAGGGGCGCGCATGGCTAGGAAAGTTGTGTGTCTGGTGGCCTGCGTCTTGCTTTTCACAGTTACCGCCTGTTCAAGCGCTCTGACGCCGGCACCCACTGCAACTCCTGCGCCATCAAACACACCTACCGCGACGCACACCCCGACTCGCACGCCTACCCCGACTGCCACGTTTACCCCAACCCCAACTGCCACGCCTACGCCGGTATTACTTGGCACGCCTTTCGGATTAGGATCCCCAATGGTCGAGGTCAACCTGGACCAGGTGGTTGAGTTGGCGCGCTGGGGGCGTGGGACGAGCAGCGACCTGGCCTGGTCGCCGGACGGGCGGTGGCTGGCGATTGCATCGCGCCTGGGAGTTTTCCTGTATGATCCGGCTGACTTAACCGAGAAAGGTCGCATTCCCGTCTGGGATGCCCGCCAGATCGCCTTCACCACCGATGGCGATTATCTCGCTGTCGCGGGGGATGCCCTGGAACTCTGGCAGGTGGAGCCAATCCAGAAGCGCTCCAGCTGGTTGTCTCAAGCGGCAAAAGGCGCGCTTGACCTGCGTTTCGATGCGGGCGACGCGCGCCTGGCCGTGGTCGGCGTGGATGAACAAGGATTGGGCACGCGCCTGGAAGTGTGGAACGTGGCGCAGGAAACCCTTGTGTCGGAGTACAGCCTGGGCGGTCCGGGATCGCGGATCACGACCGGCGTGCTGTCGCCAGACCTGTCGCTCGCGGCGGTGCACGGCCGAGGGTTGATCCAGTTGTACCGCCTGGTGGATGGGGCACAGTATGCCACACTGCCCATTTCCGCATCCGCACCGGGGCCGATGGCGTTCTCACCCGACAGCAGCCGGCTGGCGGTGGCTTACCCAGACCAGCGCAGAGATTATCGCAACGAGAACCAGGTGCAGGTATTTCGCATCGCCGATGGAAGCGTGGACTCGACCCTCTTCCCAGCTGGCGGCCTGGAAGGCGCGACGGAGGAACTGCTCAGCCTGGATTTTTCGCCGGACGGGCGCTCGATCGCCGGCGGTTATGCCAACCGCGTGGTGCGCGTGTGGTCCAGTGAAGGGGGTGCGGCGCGCAGCACCTTGACCGGGGTTGCTTCAACAGCGCGGATCACTTTTTCGCCAGATTCGAGCCAGATTGCCAGCAGCGGGATCGATCTTTGGGAGGTTAGCGGTGCTCAATTAATGCGCTCCGCCGACCAGCATTTCGAACCGTACCAGGATATGGCGTTGTCACCCAGCGGGGCTGTGGTGGCACTGGCGGGTTACAGCCAGGTCGAATTGCGCAGTGTCTCGGATGGCAGCCTGGTGCGGACGATCGACGGATTGCCAGGGCCGGTCCGTTCGATCTCTTTCTACCCCGGTGGGCAGACCTTGGCGGCTGCCGGCGGAGACGGCCTGTTACGCCTCTACCGGGTCAGCGATGGGAGGTTTTTGTCCACCTTGGGGGAGATCGGTCCACCGTTGTGGTCGGTGGCTTTTTCGGACAATGGCAACTGGCTGGCCTGGGGCGGAGAAGGGCAGACGATCTATTTTTATGACCTGGTGAAAGACCAGCTAGCCTTTAAGATCGACGAGCCTTTCCTCCCCATCCGCCTCGAATTTTCACCGGTGAACAGCATCCTGGCGTCGTTGACCTCAAACGGTTTGAACCTGCGCACGCTGGATGGCGTTTTGATCCGCAGCATTGGGGGAGCGGGCCTGGAGGATATGGCGTTCTGGCTGGACGGAAGCCAGGTGGCACTGGCGGGCAACCAGGTTTGCCGGGTTGTCGATTTGGAAACCGGCGAAGAGGTGGTCACGTTGGATTATCGCCCCGAGGATTCCCCGAGCGCGGTTGCTTACTCCGATGACGGCGCATTTCTAGCGGTTGGCTGGCGGAGCGGCTTGATTGAGCTGTATTGGGCCGGGACGAAAGACTTGCTGCGCGCGCTCGAAGGCCATCGCGGGCCGGTGGAGCGACTCCTCTTCACCGCCGGCAACCAGTTGCTTCTGTCCAGCGGACAAGATGGCACAATCCGCGCGTGGGGAGTGACCCCGTGACCCAGCGGCAGGCGCTCCGCAAAACATCGCAGGTAAGCCGGGCCCGACCTGTCCGGCGCGATATTGCCGACCCTATCCCTTCTCGTGTCGAGCAGGTGACGGTGCTCGCGCTGGCATTCTTGGGCTTCATCCTGGCGCTTTCGGCCATTGGACCATATGGGACGGGTATTTCTCGCGATTCGATCGAATACCTGGCGGCGGCGCGCAACCTGGAGGAAGGCAAAGGTTTGACCAGCTTCAACGGCGAGCCTTATATCCTCTGGCCGCCACTTTACCCGCTGGCGTTGGCATTTTTTGGATGGGCGACGACGGTTGACCCTCTCGTGGCTGGTGGGTGGCTGAACGCTCTCCTGTTCGGCGCCTCGATTTACCTGGCAGGTCTGTTTTTCGGGATCGTTTTTCGGGAGCGCAAGGTCTGGTCAATCGCCGGCGCGAGCATGATCCTGGTGTCCCCGGCGATTTTTGGCCTGGCGATCAACCTGCTTTCGGACCTGTTGTTCCTGGTGCTCTGCCTGCTTTTCATGGTCGCGATTCTCCGCTGGTACGAAGCTCCGCGCACCAGCCGGCTTTTGACCGCCGGGTTTCTGGCCGGGCTGGCAATCCTGGCACGCTATATTGGGTTCGAACTCGTGCTGCTTGGCGCGGGGGTGATCCTCTTCAGGCAGGCACCTGCCGAGCGGTTGAGGAAACTGCTGACCTTTGGCCTGACGGCCGGACTGCCCTTGTTGATCTGGGTCATCCGCAACCTGGCCGTCAGCGGATCGCTGCTTGGGCCTCGCCATGCCGCTCGCCGGGCTTTGGGCGATAACCTGCTGGCGACGATGGCCCAACTTCGTCTCTGGCTCGTTCCCGAAGCATCTGCCCTCGATGAGCGGTTATCTCTCTGGTTAATCTTGCTCGTCTTTCTGGCTGCGGGATTGCTATCTATCTGGACAGCTCGTTCTGGCACACAGCGCATTGAGCCTACGTCAGCAGGATTGATGCTGGGCTTTGGCGCACTCTACCTGCCGTTGCTGGTGATCTCGGCCTCCGTCACCGATGTCACCGCGATCGACCAGCGCCTGGTGATGCCGGCGTACCCTGCGTTCATCCTGGCTTGCTGCATCTTGCTGGACAGCTTGCTCTCCGGGGCATTGCGCCTTTCTGGATGGAGGCTGGCGGTTCCTGTGCTTGTTGTCACGGCCATCTGGGCGTTCCGGCCGGCTTCCAGCAGCCTGGCCATCCTGACCCAATCGCGAGCCGATGGGGTTCCGGTCTACAATTACCTGAACACCCGCGAATTTCAAACATCTGCCGTGGTGGAATTTTTGAGCAGCAATCCGCTGCCGGCAGATGCTGGTGTTTACAGCAATTCGGCCACTGCCACGTATCTGTATACGGGCCACCCATGCGCTGCATCACCTGTTAAAGGCAACCCGAACGAGCGGGAAGTGCGTTATCCATTGGCGGATTACCTGGATGCCTGGCCGGAGAGCCAGCCGGCCTACCTCGTCTGGTTCGGCACCCTGGAGTTCACCCATTATTACACGCCGGAAGAGCTGGATGATCTGTATCGTTTGTCCCCGTTGTTCCTGACGCCGGATGGAGGGGTGTACCTGGTTGAGCACGAGTAAACCCGCAATGAGCTGGAGGATGTATGCCGCAAGCCACTTTTAACTTTCCGGCCGGTTTCCTGTGGGGGACGGCCACTTCTTCGCACCAGGTGGAAGGTAACAACCGCAACAACGATTGGTGGGAATGGGAGCAACGCGAAGGGAAAATCGCCTTCGCCCACCGCTCTGGGCTGGCCTGTGACTGGTGGGGTGGGCGCTGGCGCGAGGATTTTGAGCGCGCCCGGGAGACCGGTCAGAACGCCCATCGTCTCTCCATCGAGTGGAGCCGGGTGCAGCCCGAACCGGATCGCTGGGACGAAGACGCCCTGGAACGCTACCGCGCCATCTTGCGTGGGTTGAATGAGCGCGGCATACTTCCGGTGGTGAATTTTTTTCACTTTAGCCTGCCGCTCTGGTTAGCGGAGCGCGGCGGTTGGGAAAACGACGAAACGCCAGAGCTGTTTGCGAAATACGTGCGCAAGACGATGGAGGCTTTACAGGAATACTGCTCGATGTGGATGACGATCAATGAGCCTAACGTCTACGCGTATGAGGGTTACCTGGTGGGACTGTTTCCGCCAGGGAAGCACGATCTTCAAGCTGCGATGAAGGTGTTGGCGAACCTGGTGCGTGGACACGCCCTGGCATACCGTGAAATTCACACGGCGCAGCGTCATGCCCGGGTGGGGCTGGCGCATGCCATCCGCCCGGCCCATCCTGCGGGCCCGCTCAAGTTCCTGGATGCGATTCCGGCACGGCTGGTATCGCAATTTTTCAACGCGGCTTTCCCCGGGGCGCTGGTCGATGGCAGGCTGCGAATGGTATTCAAGAACCTGACGATCCCCGAAGCGGCCGGAACCCAGGACTTCATGGGAGTCAATTACTACACGATGGACCTGGTGCGACTGAACCTGCTGCGGGGCAAAGATTTCTTCATGGAGCGCTTCTACCCGCCCGGTGCCGCATTGAGCGACACAGGCTTTATCGCCAATTGCCCGCAGGGCATGTTCGAGGTGCTGAAATGGGCGCGGCGATTCAAGCTGCCTCTCATCATCACGGAAAACGGCGTGGAAGATGCCGATGACCACCTGCGCCCGCGCTACTTGCTGGAGCACCTCCACCAGGTGTGGCGCGCTGTAAACTTTAACTGGCAGGTCAAAGGATATTTCCATTGGACCCTGGTGGATAACTTCGAGTGGGAACGGGGATGGACGCAGCGTTTTGGGCTGTGGGGGCTGGATGTGGACACCCAACAGCGCATCCGCCGCACCAGTGTCGATATTTATGCTGCGGTTTGCAAGCAAAATGCCATCGCTTATGAAACCGTGGAGAAGTACGTGCCGGAGCTGATTCCTACATTATTTCCCGGTTAATGGGCGAGGCTGAACGCCGGATGAAAAATGGATCGATGGTCGATTCCAGACTCTATGCTGTTCAAGCCAGGGGCTTAACCAGGTAGGCTTCGCCGCGGAAGAAACCCCGCGACTCGTAATAGAGCCGGGTGCCCACGGCGGCGATCACAGCCAGGCGCTTGAAGCCTCGCGAGCGGGCGAGCTCGGAAGCCTCGTCGAGCAAGCGGGTTCCCAGGCCGATGTGTTGGGCAGCTCCACTCAATTCGCCGCCAACCGGCAGAGATTGCCCGTAGACATGCACTTCCCGGATCAGCGCCGCTCCTGCCAGGTCTGGCAGGGAGCCGGTCACATCAGGAGCGTCTTCTTGGGGAAGCGAAAGACGCAGGTAACCGGCGATCCGGTCGTCTGGGGTGACAAACTGCAAGAAGTGCTCTTTTGCATTCGCTGCCTCGTAGGTGTGATCGCGCAGGATCAGCTTCTCAGGGTCCACTGGCTGACCTCGTACCTCGCGGCAGCGGATGCAGCGGCATTCTTGGCCGCGTCGGGCCAGCTCAGCGAGCACGTCCTGGCGCAGGCTGGTGCGGCGGTTGCCTTCGACCACGTTGGTCGATGGGATATCGCGGATGACCCGGTTCACCCGGCAATATTCCGGGATGGTGGGCTTGATATCGGCAATTAAATGAACCAACTCATCCGTGGTGTAAGGGCTGTATTCACCGCGCTGCCAGTAGGCGTACAGGTCGGCGTTGGCTAGAAGTTGGCAGGGGTAAATCTTCAGTTCATCTGGGGCGTAACCGTCTTGCCACAAGCGGGCAAAATCGGAGCGGTCGGTATCGGGTGTTGCTCCCAACAGGTTGGGCATCCACTGCAGCACGATCTTGAAACCACCCGCCCGCAGCAGAGCGCAGGCGCGCAGGGTTTCTGCGGCGGTGTGACCACGCTGGTTCAGCGCGAGAATGCGATCATCCAGGGATTGCGCCCCCATTTGCACTTTGGTGACGCCCAACTGCCTTAACCAGGCCATTTCTTGCGGGGTGATCTCGTCTGGGCGCGTTTCGATCACCAGCCCAACGTTGCGGTGCGCCGCGCTTTCATTCTGCAGGTGCGCGTCTTGCAGATTCGCCGAATCGGCTTCGTTCAGCGCGTCAAAACAGCGCTTGACGAACCATTCCTGGTAATCTTTGCGGTATGCGGTAAACGTGCCGCCAAGAATCAACAGCTCGATCTTGTCGGTCGGATGCCCGGTGGATTGCAGCGATTGAAGCCGCGTGGCGACCTGTCGAAATGGATCGAATTCGTTTTGCAGTCCGCGCATCGCTCCCGGCTCATCAGGAAGGTAGCTCTTCGGCATGCGCACGTCGGTGGGACAAAAAATGCATTTTCCCGGGCAGGGGTAGGGCTTGGTGAGCACCGTCACGGTGGTGACCCCGGAGAGCGTGCGCACGGGTTTCATGCGGATTCGGGCAAGGAAGCTGGGGTCGGGCTGCCATTCTCCACTTTCGACCAGCATCTGGTAGGTTTGCACCAGAATCGATTTGGGCAGGTAGCCGCCGGTGGGCAGGGGGTGACGCCGCACCGCTCGGAACACGTCGGCGCCGCGCTGGACTTCATCCAGGACGAGCCTGGCAATCTCCTGCCGCTCGGGGGTCGGCTCGTGAATATCCTGCCAATCCATGCCGCGAATCATACCAGATGGGTCGGCATTGTCAATGAGCCGGATGATCCAACCGGTTGGAAACAAAATACGGATTTGAACCTAAAATTTGCTATCTTCTTTGAACCAATGGGTGATCGAGCGCATAAATAGTTATGGATTCAAGCGGATGATGTAGGCAATTACATCGGCGATCTCCTGGGGTTCGAGAAGGCCTAAATCGGCGTAAGTCATCATCGTGCGCGTCGGTTCTCCAGCCGGTATCGAGCCGTGCTCAATGAACAGGTCGAGATTGGCAGCGAACACGGCTTCGTCACGAAACAGTCCCTGCGCTTTTCGTTTACAATGGTGGGGTGAAGGATGAAGTAGCGATTATCCTCTTGAACATAAACAAGGAGTTTTACAGCCGTTTTGGGCGGGCGTTCGCTGCCACCCGAAGGCGCATCCAGCCTGGGGTTCGCCGGGTGTTGGAGCGCTTGCCCGACGATGGCGTGTGGCTCGACCTGGGCTGTGGCAGCGGCTCGCTGGCGCTTGAATGGCTCGCGCGGTTCCGCCACGCCCGCTATGTGGGTCTGGATTCGAGCGTGGAGCTGCTCGAAGAAGCACGCGTTCTGATTGAAAAATCAGGCATTTCCCGTGAGAAGATCGCACATGTGGCATTTATCCAGTCAGACCTGGACGACCCGAACTGGACCCAAACTCTACCTTTGACAACCTTCGCTGGCGCCTTCGCTTTTGCGGTGCTGCATCACCTTCCCGGCGCAGAGCACCGGCTTCGCCTGCTCCGCCAGGTGAATGCGCTCATCCAACCGGGTGGATGGTTCGCTCACTCCGAGTGGCAATTCCAGCACAGCCCGAAACTGATGGCGCGCGTAATTGATTGGGAGACGGTAGGGTTGGATCCAGGCGAACTCGAGCCGGGCGATACGCTGCTCGACTGGCGCTTCGCACTGCCTGGGCAGACCGAACAGGTTGGGCTGCGTTACGTTCATCTATTCGAACCGACCGAGTTGGCCCAACTGGCGGAAAGTGCGGGGTTTATGATCCTGGACTCTTTTCAGTCGGATGGGCAGGGTGGCAAGTTGGGCCTCTACCAGGTTTGGCAGAAAAAATAACCGCCAGCTTTCAATCCGTTCCTGGCTTGTGGGGATTGCTCCAATATGCCACCGCGCTGGCGATCAATGCCGCCCGGGTGGGCACGTTAAACATTTCCTTGAGCTCTGCAATATAAGCCAGGACGGTGCGCGGGCTGATCCTTAGCCGCAGGGCGATCTGGCGGGTGGTCAGGCCATCGGCAAGGTGGCGAAGCACCTCGCTCTGTCGCCGGTTCAACCGCCGCGATGCAGCTTGTGTTTGATCAGTGGGCAGGCGGCGCAGCGTGACGAGCACGGTACCATCCTGGCAAGATGCGGTGATATCTTCCAACGGGCTATTCTCGTAAGGAGGGGGTGGTCGCCATTCCCCTCGTTGGATGGCGAGCAGAACCTGGTCTGCATCCGGCGCGATATCAAACCAGAACAACGTGTTTGGGCTGGGGAGAAAAATCAAGCGCGTCATTAGAATATTTGTTCTAATAATATCGCTCATTGGGCAGCGGTGTCAAGGAGCTAAGTACTCATACGGGGGAGGTCCACCTTACAAAAGCAATAACCGCAACCGGATCGAACCTGTCTATAATTGAACCGTGGAGTGAATTCAATTGCTTTGTTGTTAAAGGAAAGCAAATGCAGACCGGTAAACGATCGAATCATGCGCTCAGGTATGCCGTCTGGGGGGTGGTCATTGGCCTGCTTTTTTTGATCCTGGCCGCGGTTATGGATCTGTGGATTCTGCGCAAGGTGCCGCTCACTGCCGTTAACCTGATCCATCTACAATCCAATCCGCTGATGTGGATCATCGATCTCATGCCGGTCTTCCTGGGATTGTTGGCCTGGGCGGTCGGCAGGCGTGAAGACCGGCTGATTGAGCTATCGGCAGGTTTTGAAAGCCAACTGCAGGCACGAACCGCAGAGATCGGCAAAACCAATGCCGAGCTGGCGGCGGAGATACAGGAACGCAATCGCATCGAGGTGATCATCAGCCGCGCAAAAAAGGAATGGGAGGCGATTTTTGACGCGGTCTCCGACCTGATTTTGCTCGTGGACCAACATGGGAACGTGGTGCGCTGTAACATGGCGGTGGTAAGAGCGCTGAACCGCACTTTCCAGGACATCATTGGACAGCCGATCGGCGGTCTGTTCTTTGGCGACGAGGTATCCAAGCGTGGGATGACCGCCGGAAACCAGGTCGTCTTTCCGAACCTGGCTGGTTATTATGACGTCGGCATTTTCGATGTGCGCAGAGAAGACGGCTCGGATGGCAAAATCCATGTGATCCGCAACGTTTCGGACCTGGTGCTGCGCGAGGAGGAAATCCAACGCCAGAAACAATTTTTTGAAGCGCTGGTGCAACACAGCCCTGTGGCGATTGTCACCCTCGACATGGATGAACGTATTGTTACCTTCAACCCGGCTTTCGAATCCCAGTTTGGTTATAAACTCGCCGATGCGGCCGGGCAATCGATCGATTCTTTGATCGTTCCCGAGGGAATGCTCCAGGAGTCGCAGGGTTATTCGCGGACCGTGGTCGACGGCGGAACGATCCACGTGTTCACGCAACGGAAAACGAGTGACGGCCGTTTATTGGACGTGGAGCTGTACGGCGTTCCGGTGATCGTCAACGGTGAACACCTGGGAGCCCTGGCAATTTACCATGATGTGACCGATCTACAGCGGGCGCGCAAAGCGGCGGAGGACGCCGACCTGGCCAAGAGCAATTTCCTGGCAAATATGAGCCACGAAATTCGAACCCCGATGAATGGCGTGATTGGAATGATTGAGCTTTTACAGGGCACCGACCTGGACGACGACCAGAAAGATTACCTGGAGACCGCCAGGCAAAGCGCGGATGCCTTGTTGGGCTTGATCAATGACATCCTGGATTTCTCCAAGATCGAGGCGGGCCGCCTGAGCCTGGAGATGATCGAATTTGACCTGAGAACTACCGTCGAAGGTGTGGCGACCGTGATGTCGCAACGCGCCGAAAGTAAAAATCTCGAGCTGGCCTGCATGATTCACCACAACGTGCCCCTGCGTTTGAAGGGGGATCCTGGGCGGTTGCGGCAGGTGCTGGTGAACCTGGTTGGCAATGCGATCAAGTTCACCAACCAGGGCGAGGTGGTTATTCGTGTAGTTTTAGAATCGGAAAACGAAAACCAGGCCACTTTGCTCTTCACGGTGAACGACACGGGGATTGGCATTCCAAAAGATCGCCAGGAGGCGATCTTCGAGCGTTTCATCCAGGTCGACGGTTCGACGACCCGCCAGTATGGAGGCACCGGCCTGGGGTTGGCGATTACGCGGCAACTCGTTCACATGATGCACGGCGAGGTGGGCGTGGAGAGCGAAGTTGGAAAAGGCAGCTCGTTCTGGTTCACCGCGCAATTCGAGAGGCTGCCCGCCGGGTCGCAACCCCCCATCCAGGAGCAGGTTGATCTGCATGGAATGCGGGTCTTGGGTGTGGATGACAACCGCACCAACCGCATGATCCTGACCAAAATGTTAGAGATGATGGGCTGCCAGGTGGATACGGTAGCGAGCGGACCCGACGCCCTGACCGCTTTGCGCGGGGCAGCGCAGGCAAATCAAGCGTACCGGATGGTGTTGCTGGATATGCAGATGCCGGGCATGGACGGGGAGCAAACGTTGCAGGCGATTAAGGCCGACCCGCTCATCCGGGATGTGGATGTGGTCATACTAACTTCGATGGGCCGACGAGGAGATGCCAGCCGGTTGGAAAGTACCGGCTGCAGCGGGTATTTGATCAAGCCGGTGAAGCAATCGCAGCTTGTCGATGCGCTGGTGGCGGTGGTACAGCGTGGTCAGCGACCTCCCGACTCGGCTGCGCCCCCCCTGGTGACCCGTCACACGATCCTGGAGAAGCAACGGCAAGGCATGCGCATCTTGTTGGCCGAGGACAACCCGGTCAACCAGAAGCTGGCGGTGATCTTGCTCAACAAAGCGGGGTACTCGGTGGATGTGGTTGACAATGGCGCGCGCGCGGTGGAAGCGGTCTTCGAAAAGAAATATGCCCTGGTGCTGATGGATGTTCAGATGCCTGAACTGGACGGCCTGGATGCAACCCGGCATATTCGTGCGCGAGAGCCGGCAGGGGAGCGAATCCCGATCGTCGCTGTGACGGCACATGCCATGCAAGGCGACCGCGAGCGCTGCCTGGAAGCCGGAATGGACGATTACATTACCAAGCCTCTGCAGCAAAAAGAGCTCCTCGACATTTTGGAGCGTTGGATGGCGGGCAACGCAGAGGACCAACCCGATTCGGGACCCGAAGAAGTGGTTGATCCCCCGTTGGATGTAGCCGGGGCACTGCCGCGTTTCGGCGGCAATATGGGTTTTTATGTCGAACTGCTGGGCGAGTATTCGCGACAGTTGGTCAGTGGGTGCGGTCAGATGCGCGAAGCCTTGCTCGCTGGGAATGCAGATACGTTATTCCAACTGGCTCATTCGTTGAAAGGTGCGGCAGCCGCATTTGGAGCAGGCCGACTCGTTGCGGCAGCCGGTGAGATCGAGTCCAGCGCGAAAGAAGGCAACGTTCAAGGTCTGGAGCCGCTCATTGGCCATATGGAAGCCGAGATACCAAAAATCCAGGCTTTCTTGGTGCAGCATGCGGAGTCGTAAAGCCTTGGCCGGAATCATCCGCCAGTGACGAGTGACATTAAGATCAGGTGGGATCGGTCGGCGGGAATTTCATCCAGGACCATCGCCGGGGTCTCCAGGTTTCCATCGATCACGAACATATTTCCACTGAGGAAAGTCTCACCATCAACGTCGATCAGCAAGCCGATCAACCCCGGGTAATGTGCGCCGAGCTGGCGCACCACATCGCGGTAAGACGAGTTGGGCGAGATGGCCCATTCGATTGTCTTCTTTCCAACGATGGCGCGTGCGGCTCCTGTAAATTCTACGGTGATCATTTTCATCGCTTGCATTATACATCGGTAAAATATGTCTCAAGCCGCCGGCCTCAATGCCAGATGGTTTTTGCCTGGTCCAGCTCAAATTCCGTTAATCTTGTCTGACATTTATCACATCTTTATCTGCGAACAGTCTTGATTCATCCAGGAACGATTGACACTGATTTTCGCGTTTGCTATACTGCGACTGTATTATTTGGTCATTTCTGTCACCATTAGCACTGCCTGAACGTAAAATTGCATAAGGAAAATTTGACGCTCAAATTTGCCACGGTATTATCCAGGAAACGGTCCCATCTGGCCTATCCTGATCCTATCCATTCTTTCGTGATGCATGAGGTAGATGAATGAAACTCCAACCCCCTGTCGAAGTCTCCACCAACCAGATCGTTTTCGATGTCAGCGAAATTGAACCGTTGCTCCAGGCTCCTCCGATGAAGCTGCCTCCGTTCCCGGAAGCGTCTGTCACCCTGCGAGATGGTCGGACCCTGTACATCCGCGAGGCCAAGTTGGAAGAAGTGCCCGCCATGCTGGGTTACCTTGAGAAGGTGATGAAAGTCGAAAAGGACTTTTATGATATCGTCGGTGTGCGTGTGTATGGTGAGGTGCTTGGCTGGTTCCGCAAGCGCATCAAAGACCCCTTCACCCTGGTCGGCTTGATCGACGGTGAGTGGCTTGGATTTGCGAATGGGCGGGTCATGAACGAAGATATCGCCATCAGCCTGCACACGCTCACCTTCACGCGGCGCGGTCGCCTGGGGTGGGCCATGTACTACGCCAAGACGTACTATGCGCTTGAGGTTCTCAAATGCAAGGAGTGGTGGTCGACCTTTGAGAGTTACAACGGCTGGCGGATGGCGGGCGTTGAGATGGCGCAACCCACCAAACCCTGGCCGGAGTACCAGCATGAGCTGGGCGGCGCGCGCGTCTACTACCTTGACCAGGCCAAGTGGAATGCGGGCGTGAAAGATTTCTCGGAGCAAATGATCGGTCAGCCCTTCAATTTTAACGTGACCGATGAAGTGCGCAAAGCAAACGAAAACTTCCGCGTTCCCGAGGAAGTTAACCTTTAATTGAATAACAGGCCCAACCTCCGGTCATGGTCTGCGCGGTGTGAGCGGAGGTTGGGATGCAGATTTCGAAACAGGTTCTGCCGGCGCGCAGCTCTGGCTGAGCCTGTTTTACCGTAGAAAATTGAGCGCATTTGGGCCTGCGACTGAGATTCACCGAACATTGTAGAGGCAAGTTGACTCGCATTTTTCTTCTTGCTATACTGATTTTGATCTTTTCTGCGCCCCTGGCACCAAATCGGATGCAAAATCTGATCATATGGTTTTCCCTGATGCTTTGTTGCGTCGGCATGGCCAGCCAAGAGCTGTTCATTTCGGTGGTCAATCACATGATTTCGAGGGTAAAAAATACCTGCAAGACTCTTCCCGGCTTAAGCTTTGGAAGAGTTTTTCATTATTGTTGATACGCTACCCTTATCCATTGGGTCGAACGTAAGATTTACTGATTGGGGCAACTGGTCCCCAGTCCAAGCGTGTACCTGTCAGGAGGAATGATGACAACCATTAAATCTGAGATTCGTAGCGGCGTTTACTACGACTCTGCGGTGTTGATGCAACTGCAAAGGTCACTGGCCGGTTTGCCCGGCGTGGCGGACGCGGGTGTGGTAATGGGCACCGATTCGAACAAAGAACTGCTGGCGCATATCGACCTGGTCTCGCCGGAAGTCGAGGCCGCCAAGCCCGACGATCTGGTCATCGTTGTGCGCGCCGAAACCGATGCGGCCGCGCAAGAAGCGCTTGGGCAGGTCGATGAGCTGCTCAGCCGGCGGAAGTCGGGCATCGAGCAGGAGTATCGCCCACACAGCGTAAGCACCGCTGCCGACATGTTACCTGAAGCTGCCTGGGTGATGGTGTCGGTTGCCGGAAGGTACGCGGCAGGTGTGGCGCGTGAAGCCATGCGCCTGGGCAAGCACGTTTTCCTGTTCAGCGATAACGTCTCGGTTGAAGAAGAAATTGCGCAGAAACAGAAATCGACAGAATTGGGCCTGTTGGTGATGGGTCCGGATTGTGGCACTGCCTTGATCGGTGGTATGGGCCTGGGATTCGCCAATAAAGTGCGCAAAGGGCCCATCGGTGTGGTCGCGGCAGCCGGGACTGGATTGCAGCACGTCACCGCGCGCATCCACCAGCTTGGCGGCGGGGTCACACATGGCATCGGCACCGGCGGACGCGACCTTTCGGAGAAGGTTGGCGCAGCGACTTTCAAGCAGGGGATCGACCTGCTCAGTCGCGACCCGGAAACCAAGGTCATCGTGCTGGTTTCGAAACCGCCCGCGCCGAAGGTGGCCGATGAGGTGCTCCGGATGGCTCGCCAGGCCGGCAAGCCGGTGGTGGTGAACTTCATCGCGCGTGCCATTACCGCTCAGCAGATCGACAACCTGTATTTCGCGGGCAGCCTGGACCAGGCTGCCGAGATGGCGGTGCGTCTTGCCAACGAAGCCACCGTAATCGAGGGCGAGTCCGATCTCAAACTGGAGCGTTTTGCCCCCGGCCAAAAATACCTGCGTGGTTTATATTCCGGCGGCACGCTGGCCTATGAAGCCCAGCACATCCTGGCCGGATACCTGCCGAAGGTGTATGCGAATGCCCCGATCAACAAAGAGCTTAAGCTGCCCAATTCGTTCGTCAGCCAGGAGCACTGCATTGTCGACCTGGGTGAGGATGAATTTACCGTGGGACGCCTGCACCCGATGATGGATAACGAAATGCGTATCCGGCGCCTGCTCGAAGAAGCCGACGACCCGAGCGTTGCGGTGATCGCGCTGGACGTGGTGATCGGTTTTGGCTCGCATCCCGACCCGGCCAGCGAGCTGGCTCCGGCCGTCGCCAAGGCCAAGGAAAAAGCCAGGCAAGCCGGGCGCTATCTTGAGGTGGTGGCCGTGGTCACCGGCACCGACGAAGACCCGCAGGTGCTCGATTCGCAAATTGAGCAGCTTAAGGCGGTCGGTGTGTGGGTGAGCACCAGCAACGAAGCGGTCGTGCGCTACATGGGTCGCCTGCTGCGCGCATTGGATCCTGGCATGGCTGCCGAGCCGGTGAAAACACCTGTCAACCTGGCTTCTCTGCAACAGCCTTGTGCGGCAGTGAATGTGGGTCTTGAGTCGTTTGCGGAGAACCTGTCTGCCCAAGGTGCCCCGGTAATCCACGTGGATTGGAAACCCCCGGCGGGCGGCAACGAGAAGTTGATGGCGATCCTCGAGCGAATGAAACAAGGGTAACTTGCTAACACCCAGACACTTTGAAAGGCGGAGGTTTTGAGATGGTTGACATTGAAAAGGCGAATGCCTATGCTGTCGAAAGAATGATGGAAGCCCGACCGGTTGTCACCGGCGTGGGTAAAGCGGTCGATGTGATCCCCGGCATGCACGAGAATTTGCTGCTGCACGCCGGTCCGCCGGTCACCTGGGAACGCATGGCCGGCCCGATGAAGGGATCTATGGTCGGGGCGCTCATGTTCGAGGGCAAAGCGAAGGGCTGGGACGATGCGGAAGCGCTCTTGAAAACTGGAAAGGTGCAATTCGCGCCCTGCCACCATCACGGGTGCGCGGGACCGATGGCCGGGGTGATCTCAGCCTCCATGCTTTGCTACGTGGTTGAGAACAAGACCCACGGCAACAAGGCTTATTCGAACCTGAACGAAGGGCGCGGCAAGGTGCTGCGCATGGGCGCCTATAGCGAGGACGTGCTGGCGAAGTTGCGCTGGATGAACGATGTCCTCGGCCCGACGGTCGGCAAGGCGCTCGAAGAAATGGGCGGCATCGATATTCGCACTTTGCTCGGTAAAGCCTTGCACATGGGCGACGATGGCCATAACCGGTTAGATGCCGCCTCCTTGTTGTTCACCACTTCGCTTGCGCCGACCATCGCGAAAGTGGCGAAGAACCCCGAAACCGCCTCCGAGGTGATCCGTTTCCTGGCTGAAAATGCGCTGAGCATCCTCAACCCGGTAATGGCGGCCTGCAAGACGATGACCGATGCCGGCCACAATGTGGAAGGCAGCACCATCGTCACGGTGATGGCACGCAACGGCACCGATTTCGGCATCCGCGTCAGCGGCCTGGGCGACCGGTGGTTCACCGGCCCCGCCGGGCATGTGAAAGCGCTGTACTTCCCGGGCTTCACCGAGAAAGATGCCAACCCCGATATCGGAGATAGCACCATCACCGAAACAGCCGGCATCGGTGGATTCGCCATGGCCGGAGCGCCGGCAATCGTCACCTTCATCAGCGGCACACCCAAGGATGCAATCAACACCACGCTCGACATGTACGAGATCACCTATGCCGAGCATAAGCATTTCACCATCCCTGCGCTGGATTTCCGCGGGACACCGACCGGCATCGACATCCGCAAGGTGATCGAGAAGAACATGCCGCCGCGCGTGAACACCGGCGTTGCCCATAAAGACCCCGGCGTTGGGCAGGTAGGCGCCGGTGTGGTCACCCCGCCGATGAACATTTTCGAAGATGCGCTGGTGGCTTTCGCCGAGAAGTACGGATATTAAACCGATCACACTCATACATCAGTCTCGGAGGGACGTATGGACCGCGAACGATTTATTAAGATGATGTCAGAAGCAAAATTGTACGACTTGACCCAGGGATGCAGCATCTTTACACCCCCCTGGCCGGGTGAAAAATCTTTGGAAGTGCACTTCTTCAAGCGCGTGACCGGCGCATATGGCGGGGGGCAGGGCGCCAATGGTCAAATTCTCAACTGGAGCAACACCGTTGGAACGCACCTGGTGGGTGAGACGGCTTTCCATTCGGGCGGGCGGAGAATTTCCGACATCCCCCTGAGCGACCTGTGCGGTCCTGGGGTGGTGGTGGATATCTCCGATCTGGTCTCGGACTACAGCGTGTACACCCCCGAGATGATTATGCAGAAGGCCGATGTTCGCAAGGGTGATATTTTGATCGTCAATACGGGGTATCACCGCTATTCGTGGGACCAGCCGGATGTGTTCAACGAGCACGCCCAGGGCGGGGTGGAATCCAAGGAGTTCGGTTTCCTGGTCCGCCATCCAGGCCCCTCGATGGATTTCTACAAATGGGCCTTGGATATGAAGCTCAAGGTCATCGGTGTGGACTGCGGTTGCGCCGAGCACCCGATGAACACCCCGATTCGCCGCATGCACGAGGATCACTTCAAACGAGCGGAAGAAAAACTGGTTAAAGAACACGGCAAGAAGTGGGACGAGATGTTCCCCCAGGGCGAGTATTACGAGTTGACCCACATTACCATGCCAAAGGCACACCTGGTGCTGGCGGAAGCGATCGTGGGCGACATCGATCAGCTCAAGAACCAACGCGCCTGGATCACCATCATGCCCATCCCTTACATGGAAGTGGAAACCGCGTGGTCGCGGGTGGCAGCTTATCAAGCGCCCGACTGGATGAGCGAAGACGAATTCTTCTCCGCAATGGCCGGGTCAGAGATGATCGATATGACCGTGCCGTTCAGCGTGCAGACCCCACAGTGGCTGAATTACATTCCGCTCAGCGTCACCTACACCAAGCGCGTCGGCGGCCAATTCTTTGGCATGGGGCGCAACGGCTCGATCTGCAACGCCAGTATTCACCTTGCCACGCACATGGACGGCGAAAAGCATTTCTACCCCGCCGGGCGCACGATTGGTCAGGTGCCGCTGGCTGAGTGGGTTGGCCCTGGCGTGATCGCCGATATCTCTCACCTGGTCAGCGATTCCAGCGTTTACACCCCCAAGATGATCCACGACGTCGTCGATATTCGCAAGGGCGATATCCTGGTGATCAAGACCGGCTGGAACAAGTACGGCTGGTTCAGCAAAGAGTCGGACGAATTCCGCTACATGGTCAAACACCCGGGTCCTTCGCCGGATTTCTCGAAATGGGCCGCCGACATGGAGATCAAGTGGATCGGCGTGGACGCCGTCTCGGCGGATCACCCGATGAACACGATCATGCGCATCTGGCACCCCAAGACCTTCGCCGAAGCCAATCAGAAATTGATCCGCGATTTCGGCAAGGATTGGGACGAGATGTACCCGCTGACCGATTTCTACCAGGACATGCACCTCAACCTGTTCCCGAAGAAGATTGTGCATGCGGAAAATCTTGCCGGCGATATCGCCACGGCCAAGAGCGGGCGGTATTACATCGGCTGTTACCTGCAGAAAGCGATGGAAGCGGAATCGATGTGGGGCCGCTTTGTGGCTTTCAAAGAAGGCAATTAGCTGACTTTCTCAGACCTTCAGGCCATGCACGCCTGAAGGTCTGAATAATTAAATTTAAGTTGGCTGTAATAGCCGGCATTTGTGTGGAGAAAAAATTACGATGAAGCCGATACCTTTCGAGTATTACGCACCGGCGACCACCGCTGAAGCCTTGGAGCACCTGAACAACCTGGGCTATTCTGGAAAAGTGCTGGCAGGCGGACAAAGCCTAATTCCGGCGATGAACTTCCGCATGGCGCGGCCCGGCGCATTGGTAGATTTGAATAACATTCCGGAGCTCCAGTACATTCGCCCGTCCGGCGACGGTAAAGTGGCGATAGGCACGATGACGCGGGTGAGCGCGGTGGAAAAGAGCGCGGATGTCCTGGCTCGTTTCCCGATTCTGGGAGAGGTGATCCCTAACATTGCGCATCCGCAAATCCGCAACCGAGGCACGTTCGGAGGCGCGATTGCCCACGCAGACCCGGCAGCCCAATTGCCAGCCATTGCGCTGTTGTTGAACGCGACCTTGAAAGTGCTTAAGAAGAACGGTGAACGCTGGGTCGGGGCTGAGGATTTCTTCATGGGGCCATTCATGACCGTCCTTGAGCCCGAAGAAATGTTAGTGGAAGTGGTTCTACCTCCGCTGGCGCCGCGCAGTGGATCGAGTTATATGCAGGTCTCGCGCCAGCGTGGTGGATATGCCCAGGCGGCAGTGGCCTCGCAGGTGGCTGTGGATGAAAACGGTCGCTGCACAAGCGCACGCATGGTGCTTATCAGCGTCGGCAACACGCCGATCCTTTCGCAAGAAGCGACGCGCGTGCTCGTCGGTCAGAAACCGAGCGAAGAAGCATTCCGGGCAATCGCCGAAGTTGCGGCAAGCCAGGAGATCGATCCCGGCACCGACGTGCACTCGACCGAGGCTTACCGGCGGCACCTGGTGCGCGTTCTGGTTGTGCGCTCGTTGGCTGAAGCGTTCAAACGGGCAGGTTAAGGAGGTAGAGGTGACTACGCTGTATAAAATTACCGTGAATGTGAACGGTGTCGATTACGAACGGGAAGTCGAACCGCGCCTGTTGTTGAGCGATTTCATCCGACATGACCTGGAGTTATCGGGCACGCACGTCGGTTGCGAGCATGGGATTTGCGGCGCCTGCACGGTCCTCTTTGATGGCGAACCCATGCGCTCCTGCCTGATCTTTGCGGTACAGGCCAATGGGCACAGCGTGCGCACGGTCGAATCGCTGGGCACACCGGAAAACCTGCATCCGCTGCAGGAAGCCTTTAGCGAGAAGCACTCGCTGCAGTGTGGTTTCTGCACACCGGGTTTCTTGATGAGCCTGATTCCCTTCCTGGAAACCCATCCCCACCCAACGGATGAAGAAATCCGCGAAGCGATCGATGGCAACCTTTGCCGCTGCACTGGCTACCAGAACATGATCGAGGCGGTCAAGCTGGCAGCTGAGAAGATGGCTGCCTGACCGGCAGAGACAAAGAGGTGATACTGTGGCAGGTAAAGTTTTTGGTAAATCTGTAGTTCGAAATGAAGATCCGTTTCTGCTGACGGGTAAAGCGGAGTTCATCGACGATATCCAATTGCCGGGCATGCTGCACGCCGCGTTCTATCGCAGCGATTACGCCCATGCGCGGATCAAATCGATCGACGTGTCGGAAGCGCGCAAGCGACCCGGTGTGGTGGCGGTGTACACCGCGGAGGATTTCGGCGATTTCTGGCGCCCCGGACCGCTTCAGGTACCCCCGCCGACGGCGATCAAGGGCTCGGTTTTCAACGCCCGGACCCTGGTGCCGATTGCGAAAGACAAAGTGCGCTTCTCTGGAGAGCCGTTGGCGGTGATCATAGCGGAGAGCCGCTACATTGCCGAAGACGCTTTTGACGATATCATCGTCGATATGGAGCCGTTGGACGCGGTCGTCGATATGGAGAAGGCGCTCCAACCGGGCGCGCCGCTGATCCACGAAGACCTCGACTCCAACCTGGCGGCAGACGTGGTGCAGGAGCGCGGAAATTACGCCGAAGCGGCTGCCAAGGCCGACCTGGTGATCAAGCGCCGCATTCTGGTCGATCGCGGGGCAGGGGCGGCGATGGAGAACCGGGGAATCGTGGTGGATTGGAACGACCGTTCTCACCAGTTGACCGTTTGGGCAACCACCCAGGCTCCTATCCCGCTGCGCAACAGCATCGCAGCGCGGTTGGGGTTGGTTGAGGAGCAGGTCAGGGTGATCACGCCGTTCATCGGTGGTGGGTTTGGCCCGAAGATCATGACCTCCCAGGCCGACGATGTGTTGATCCCGATTATCTCGATGTGGTTGAACCGGCCGATCAAGTGGATGGAAGACCGGCGCGAGAATTTCCTGGCGACCACTTCGGAGCGCGACCAGCTCCATTATGCTGAGCTGGCGGTGACCAAAGACGGCATCATCCTGGGTGTGAAAGACATGTTTTACCACAACACGGGCGCTTACGATCCGTATGGTATGACCGTACCGCTGAACACCCAGACCCACACCATCAGCAACTACGAGGTGCCCAATTTCCTCACCGAGATCAAGATGGTGTTCACCAACACGATGGTGGTCACCCCGGTGCGCGGCGCAGGCCGCCCTTATGGGGTGTACGTGATGGAGCGCCTGCTCGATTACGCCGCTCGCGAGCTGGGCATTGACCCGGCTGAAATCCGCCGGCGCAACCTGAAACGGAAAGAGCAATTCCCATACGACACGGGCGTTGTCGGGCAAGATTTCGTGGTCGGAGTGCTGGACAGCGGCGATTATCCCGAAACGCTGCGCAAGACCTTGGAGATGATCGAGTACGACAAATTCCTCAAGGAAGACCAACCGCGCCTGCGCGCCGAGGGTAAGCGCAAAGGCATCGGGGTGGTTTGTTTCACCGAAGGCACCGCCGTCGGGCCGTATGAAGGCGCTCGGGTCACTGTGGGTTCCAACGGCAAGGTGGGTGTCGCGACCGGGATCAGCTCGCAAGGACAAGGGCACTTCACCGTCTTCGCCCAGATCGTCGCGGAGCAGTTGGGTGTAGATGTGAAAGACGTGAAAGTCGTCACCGGTGATACGGGGCACTTCCACTGGGGCGCGGGGACGTTTGCCAGCCGCGGCACCGGGGTCGCAGGGTCAGCCATCCACAGCGCTGCGGTTAAGGTGAGGGCCAAAGCCATTGCGCTGGCCAGCAAGCTTTTGGGCGCACCCGAAGATCAGATCGAGCTTGTGGACGGCAAAGCGCGGGTGGTGGGCGATCCTTCTCGGGCGGTCAGCCTGGGTGAGATGGCCTTGAAAGCCAACCCGACCCGCGGCGTGGTTGAGCCTGGCGTGGAGCCTGGCCTCGAAGCGGTCGCGTATTTTGGCCCCCCCTACGGCTCAACCGGAGCGGGTTCGATGGCGATGATTGTGGATGTGGATGAGGAAACGCTGGACGTAAAAATCGATAAGCTGGTGATCGTCCACGATTGCGGTAGCGTGGTGAACCCCATGCTCCTGGAAGGCCAGGTGTTAGGTGGGCTGCACATGGGGATTGGCAACTCGTTCTACGAGCAGCTCATCTACGATGAAAACGGCCAGTTGTTGAGCGCCTCCTTTATGGATTATCTGGTGCCGCAAGCGACGGACATGCCGGACGAGGTCCAGGTGGGTCACATCACGTCGCCGTCACCGCTCAATCCGTTAGGGATGAAAGGCGTGGGCGAGGCGGGCGCCATCCCGACCCCGGCTTGTTTTGCCCAGGCCGTTGAAAATGCGCTGGCAGATTACAAGATCCAAATCACCCAAACACCGCTTTCGCCGAGCCGGTTATACGAGTTGGTTCAGCAGAGCATGAAAAAGTGATCGCCCAGATTATTATCTGGTTTAAAAAAAGATCAGTACAATAGATTTGTTATGGAGGAGTCGTTACATGAATAT
>JARKOV010000084.1 GCA_029975965.1 Anaerolinea sp.
GGCAACGCGATTGCCGCCGCTGCCCGTATCTAAGGCGGGAAACACCCCTTCAGGCATTTCCCGCCTCTCTTTTCATTCCCTGACTTTGGCCCCAAAGAGCCAAAGTCCATTGCCTGTTTTTCACCATCTTCTCCCCTTCACGGGAGGGTTGGGGTGGGTCACTTTCACACCACCAATCGCACCGATTGTAATCCGCCGCTCGCCGGCCAAGCCCTGCGGGCTACGAATCTGAGCCCGGTTGTCCACCGCCGGTCGATCGTCGCTCGAACCTGCTCGGGTGGGTCACATTCTCACTTCCCCCCGGCGCTGAACGAATAGCGGATCGCATCTTTGCTGCAACCGTCTACACAGTTGCCGCACAAAATGCACTCGCTGTGCTCCATCTTGCTGGCCTGGACCATGCCGTTCACGTCCAGGCTCATCGGGCAGGTGCGCACGCACGATTTGCAGTCCCCGCAACGCTCCGGCTCGGCCACCAGGCGCAGGCTCGGCCAGCCGACCAGGTTGCGCAGCTTGCGCCCCAGGATCATGAAAGGCGCCATCCAGCACACCGAGTGGCAGAACGCCCGGCTGCCCACCGCCAGCGACAGGACAAATATCAGCCCGACGACGAAATAATAGACAATGTAATTCACCGGATCAGTCACCGAGACGAACGAGTCCATCCTGTGCAACGGGTTCACCTGCCGGATTCCTCCGGCGGTGACAAAGGCGAGCAGGATCACGCCGACCCATACGCCCCAGATTGCCCATTTGATCCAGTTGCCCTTCTGGCTGACCTTGCGGTCGCGGAGGAAGAGCGCCGCCTCCTGCAACCCGGCGGCGGGGCAGGCCCAGCCGCAGAAAGCCCGCCCAAACAGCAGGGAGGCGATGAACAGCCCGCCGAAGGTGAGCGCGCTGCCGCTCACCACGCCCTGGAAAGCCCCGTCGATGATCAGGTAAGGGGAGAAGTAGTTCAGAATCACCGGAAAAAGCAAAAATGGGATGAAGATCAGGCTGCGGCGCAGCGTCTGGCGGGGTGAGATGGAACGCACCATGAGGGCACCTCTTTAGATCTCGAAATCGAAGGTGTTCGTATAATTCTTGTTCTCCAGGCGCCGGACGACGCTTTCCAGCCAATGCAGGTTGGCGCGCGCGTTGGCTAAACCGCACTCGAGCGTCAGCATCCAGAAGAAGCGCTCGCGCTCGGTCAGTTGCGCCTGTGGGGGGAATTTCTGAATGGCCTGCCCGAAGAAAACCTCGCTGACCTGGTCGAAGACTGCCAGCGCGGCGCGCAGTTGCTCCACGCCGCGGCGGAAGATGGCCAGCGCTTCTTCGTCGTCGAGCTGGCTGGCGAAAAAGACCTGCACCAGGTTGGCACTGCGCGACTCTTCCGGCGGGATAGGCGTGGTGAGCCAGCGAGTCAGCTCCGCGCGCCCAGCGGGGGTAATGTGGTACACCTTGCGGTCTGGGCGGCCTTCCTGTTCGACCGTCTCGGTCTCGGCCCAGCCGTTTTCGGCCAGGCGCGCCAGGCTGCGGTAGATCTGGCTCTGGTCGGCGGCCCAGAAGTGGCGCACCGAAGCGTCGAAAACTTTCTTCAGGTCGTATCCGCTGAAGGGACCGTAATTGAGAAAACCCAGGATAGCATGTTCCAGCGACATTGTTATATGCCTTATCTTATATATGATTTAACATATATTAGTATAATCCTATATAAAAGTCAAGTGGGATTGGCTGTACAATGGTTTAACTCATTGGTTGGAGGGAGGGTTGTGAAAATCATCGCCATCGAACATGAGCTGCCGGGCCATACCGCCGCCGAATTGGCTCCCCACTTGCGCGCCGAGGCCCGCCGGGTGTGGGAATTGCAGCAATCCGGCTTGCTGCGCGAAATCCACTTCCGCGCCGACCGCGAGGAAGCCGTGCTGGTGCTGGAGTGCGCCGGGCTGGAACAGGCGCGAGAAGCGTTGGGCAGCCTGCCCCTCGTGGGAGCCGGGTTGATCGAGTTTGAGCTGATCCCGCTCGCGCCCTACCCGGGCCTTGCCCGTTTGTTTGCTCCGGAGGGGTTGCATGACCGGTAAAAACCGCTCACCGGGGGTCGTCTGGCGCTGGATGCGCCGCATGAACCGGCGAGTCGCCCGCATGGTCGAAGCTGGCGCGGGCCCCAGCCGAGTCGTCCTGCTTCTCACCACGCGCGGTAGACAATCAGGGCTGCCGCGCGCCACGCCGCTGCAATACGAGCAGATCGATGGGGTGTACTACGTTGCCTCTGCGCGCGGGGTGCACGCCGACTGGTATCGCAACATCCTTGCCGACTCGCGGGTCGAGGTGCAGGTGCGCGAGCGGCATTTCCGCGGTCGGGCCGAAGCGGTCAGCGACCCGGCGCGCGTGGCGGATTTTCTCGCGCTGCGTCTTCAGCACCACCCGCTGATGATCGGCGTGTTGATGCGCCTGGAGGGCCTGCCCCTGCGCTACACCCGCGCCGACCTGGAGCGGTTCGCCGCCGGCAAGGCGCTGGTGGTGATCCGCGAGGAGTAGATGGTAAGAATGCTGTTTATTGCCTTTCGGCAAAACCTTGTTGTTAACGTGAATTTGGGAGAAGGTTCATATGTCACTCGACGATCGCTAAGCTCATTCAGAGTGACACAGGTCTCTAATAATCTAGGCCGTATATTTCAACTTATCTCACTCTAAAGAGCGGATGAAATTAGCTGTCCGCGATACATATTCCTGTTCGATCCATCGGGTAGGGCTACGCTGAATTGACAACTTACCTCCGAATGTTCCAAAAATGGATTGCATATCAGGAGATAAAATTTTTAATGGTCTTCCCAGGCGATCTTGTCCATATGTGCTGATGCAAACAGCTTTATTCAGTAATCGACTTTCTGGAGAACCCTTCACTAAAATTAATTTATCTTTCTGGCGCTCTAAAATTCTTTTATGCCGGACATGAAAATTCAGTTTAAAAGTTTCGTCGAGCTCATCGGCTGAAAAGCTATTTGCATAACCGGCTTTTGTCACTTCAAAATAGCCAAGCAAATATAACGCTGGCTTTGATTCGAAATCCCAACCCGCCAGCCCACAATAAAATATCAACATATCACCATATTGTAAATAACGGAGTCCTGCTTTGGGTGGAGTTGGATCACCATAAGTAAATGTAGTGAATTCAGGATCAACGTGCATCGAGGTGTGCGCCATAATGGGTTGGCGATTTTTCGGGAAATATTCTGCAAGTGGCTTGCCTTGTTTATCGTATGTGTTGCCATAAGTACGAGAGTCCAAATTTTCACAATCAGGGATAGGTAAGTATACAAAGGACCCATCTTTAAACAATGGTCCTTGAATCCCACCTGATCCCGAATCAACACCTACGCGCAGGAGAGCTATTTTCATGATTTTGCTTGTTCTGTAAATTAGCCAACAAAGTCTGGTATGTATTATACCGGTCAATATCTTTCTTGGGTAACATATTCGGAGGTAGCGCTTCGTCGTAGCTGCTAGAAAAATTACCATTTGCTGCTGAAGAGGATTTTTGTTCAAAAACCTGGATTAATTCGTTTGTAACGTTGGGCTCCAGAGGGCGTCGCCGCGACCGAAATTTGCTGGCAAATTTGGCTCTACAACTCTTTCCTTTTACGGAAATGAGCATTTGCTTTAGTAATGGAAAATCGGTTTCAGCATCATTATTAATAATTAATGGTGCACACACATATTTAAATGGCATTTTACATGGTTGCCATTTCACTTCAGTGCATTTATTTATCACCCTAATCTGATAAATTGGTGGAGTTAGATGAACAAGCTTAAAGCCATCAGGGCCAGCCTGTGCAAAAGCTAAGCGAGCATCTCTCAACTCTTCGATTTTATGGTGGTTCAGTAGATTATGTTGATGGCATCCCGTAATGCCAAAACTCCCGAATTCCCAGAAAGGATCGCTTCTCATTTCATCCTTAATGTTGGTCGGTTGGCGAAGAACGACAATAATGACTTTTGGGTTAATAGATTGTTTCATTGTCAACTCTTGAGTAAAAAATTCTGGTTTATCTTCCCAACAGCGGAAACTCGCCGATGCGCAGGTTGGTGCAGCCGTAGGGGATCAAAGTCAGCTCCTCCAGCGGCTCCTCCGAGCGCACCGGCGAGAGCGGCGCATCGGCGGCGCTGCCCCCCTGCATGCCCCATTCGGGCAGGCGCCTGCCCATCACCCGCGCCAGCAGCGGCGCGCCGGCAGGAGAGAAAGGCGCATCGCCCAGGGGTCGCTGCTCGAAGCGCACCCCCAATCCCGGGCGCTGCGGGTCGAGCTGCAGGGCGTAGTTCCAGGGGGTGGTGGGGTGCACCTCCCAATCGGCGTGGGGCAGCTCGCGCAGCGGACGGTCGGCGTGAATTTGCCGCCAGTCCTCGCCGGTTTTGAGCGCGAATAACAGCGGGCCGCGCAGGAGCGCCACCGAGCGGTTGTACCCGCGCCGCGCCTCCACTTGCCCCGGCAGGGTCAGGGTGAAGCGCGTCTCGACCTGCCAGGCTCGCTCCAGCTTGAAGAAGGTGCCCGGCGCGGGGTGGTGGACCTCGCCGCCGATCACCAGTTGGGCGCCTGCCGCCCAGGCCGGGATGCGCAGCCACAGCGCGAAGCGCCGCTCGGTTCCCTCCGGCAGCCGCACCCGAAAGCGCAATTCGTCCCGGAAGGGGTACTCCGTGTCCAGCTCCACCGCCACCGGTCCGCCGCCGACCTGCGCCTGCACCCGCGAAGGCGCGTAAGCGACCGCCGCCAGCCCGCCGTCTGGGCTGCGCATCCACAGGTGCGCGGCGAACTTGGGCCAGCCCTGGCTCAGGTTGGCGGTGCAGCAGCCGTAGTTGGGTTCCAGCCCAAAAAGGTTCGACTCGGGGCCGTTGGTGTTCCATTCGCGCTCGCGCAGGCTGCACTCCACCTGGTTGACCTGCTGGTCGTACTGGTGCGCCCACATGTCCGGCGAAAAAGTGGCCGGCAGCGCGTTGAATATCACCTGTTCCAGGCGGTCGCCGAAGAACGGGTCGCCGAACGCCGCCAGCAGGTGCTCGAGGGAATAAGCGTACTCGACCACAGCGCACAGCTCGCTGCCCTGGGTGGGGCGCAGACCCGCCAGGCACTCGTCGCCGGTGAACATGCCGGTCGGCATGCCGTGGTAACGGTCGAGCTGCTCGACGATGCGGTACGCCGCAGCGCGATCGGCTTCATCGCCGGTCAGCCGCCACCACAAGCCGTGGGCCTTGACCGCCATGGCGTTGTTGACCACGTGGCTCATGTAGTTCCAGCGCCCCGCTTCGGTGGGTCGGGTGCAGGGCCAGCGCTTGAAAAAATCGCCCCAGTGGAAGCCCTGGGCCTGCAGCTTGACGGCCAGCTCCAGCAGCCAGCCCGCCGCGCTGCGCTCGTACAGGTAGTAAATGGCGATCAGCCCTTCGAACCAGCGGAAATGCCCCCAGTTGAACAGCGGGCGCTGGTCGATCAGGCGGTCGAGATTGCGCAGGCAGCCCTCCAGCGCCTGCAAGGCGCGCTCGTCGCCGCTGGCTTCGTGGTACTGCGCCAGCACCTTGCTCACCAGCAGCACGGCCCACAGGTCATAGCCGGGCGGAGGAACGGGCGCGCCGCTGCGCGGGTCGCTGACCACCGGGCCGAGCCAGCCGTCCGTCTGCCGGCGCGCCAGCAGGCTCTCGACCCTCCCGGTTACCTTTGCCTTCAGCGCCGGGTCGTCGAGCAGGAAAGCCAGCGGGATGACCCCGTCCAGCCAGTAAGGCGCGCGCTCCCAGCCCTCGGCCTGCCCGCCGAACCACTGGCTGTCTTTGACGTCGGGCCAGAATTCGTCCAGGTGCCCGCTGAGCCCGTCCGCCTGGATGCGCAACTGGCGCAGTAGCCACCCCTCCGGTCGCACGCTGCCCAGCGGCAAAGGGGTAAACGAAAGCGGGTGCAGGCTCATCGGACCCTCCCTCAGGCGATGGTTTTCTTGAATTGTTTTTCGTACAGGTTGCGGTAGACGCCGTCTTGCGCCAGAAGCTCTTCATGCCCGCCCTGTTCGACGATGCAGCCGTCCTGGATGACGTAGATCGTGTCGGCGCTCTGGATCGTGCTCAGGCGGTGGGCGATGATCACCGCCGTGCGCCCCTGCAGCAGGCGTTCGAGCGCCTGTTGGATGAGCGCCTCGCTGACCGTGTCGATGTTGGCGGTGGCTTCGTCCAGGATCAGGATGCGCGGGTCGACCAGCACGGCGCGCGCGATGCAGACCAACTGGCGCTGCCCCACCGAGAGGTTGGCGGCGTTTTCCAGCACGGCGGTCTGGTAACCGTCGGGCAGCCCCTGGATGAATTCGTGCGCGTTGGCCATGCGCGCCGCCTCTTCCACCTCGGCTTCGGTCGCGTCGGGGCGGCCAAAGCGGATGTTCTCGAGGATCGTCCCGGCGAAGAGGAACGAGTCCTGGGGCACGACGCCGACCTGCCGGCGCAGCGAGCCCTGGCGGACGCTGCGCACGTCGATGCCGTCGATGCACACCGCGCCTTCGCTGGCCTCGTAGAAGCGCGCGGCCAGGTTGGCGATGGTCGATTTCCCCGCCCCGGTCGGGCCGACCAGCGCAGCGCGCCTGCCCGGCTGGATGGTCAGGTTGACGTTGTGCAGCACCTCGGGCGTGTCGGGGCGGTAGCGAAACGAGACGTTTTTGAACTCCACCAGCCCCTCGATGGGCGGCATGTCGATGGCGTCCGGGGCGTCCTGCACATCGGGCGGGGTGTCCAGCACCTTGAGCACCTGCTCTCCGCCGGCCATCGCCGACTGCATGGTGGTGTAGAGCCGGCTGAGCTCCTGGATGGGTTGGAAGAAGCGCGAGACGTAGGAGAGGAAGGCCACCAGCACGCCCAGCGTCACCTCGCCGTTGGTCACCGCCCGCCCGCCGAACCAGAGCACCAGCGCGGTGGCCAGCGTGCCGAGGAACTCGATGGCAGGCATGTAGATGAACGAGAGCGACATGGCGTTGATGTGCGCGTCGCGGTTGACCACGTTGACCTCGCGGAAGCGCTCCTGGGTGGCCTCTTCCTGCGCAAAAGCCTGGATCACGCGAATGCCGGCGATCTCCTCCGCCAGGTTGCCCACCACCCGCGCCACGCTGGAGCGCGTCTCGCGGAAGGCCGACTGGGCGTGCCGGGCGAAGATCACCGTGGCCAGCACCATCAGCGGGACGACGAGGAAGGCGATGGCCGCCAGGCGCGGATCGAGTGAGAGCATGATCCACACGATGCCGATGAGGATGAAGGTGTCGCCGATGAAGGTGATCCAGCCTTGCGAGAGCAGCTCGTTGATCACCGAGACGTCGTTGATCAAGCGCGAGACGGTCACGCCCACGATGTGGGTGTCGTGGTAGCTCAGCGAGAGCTGGTTGAGGTGGCGGAAGAGCACCGCGCGCAGGTTGCTCAACACCCGCTGCCCCACGCGCGAGAGCAGGTACTGTTGCCCGGCGCTGGCGGCGTACAGCCCCACGTAAGCCGCCCCGGTCACCAGCACGATGCGCACCAGGCCGGGGTAATCGCCGGCAGTGATGTACTGGTCGATGACCAGCTTGAGCAGGTACGGGATGAGCAGGGTCAGGCCGGTGGCGGCGAGCATGGCCAGGAAAGCCACGGTCAGCGGGCGCCAGTGCGGGCGCAGGAAAACGAGCAGCCGCGCCATCACCCGCGGGTTGAACGCCTGCCCGCGGTGATCGGCCCCTGCGCCGAAGCTGTCCAGTAAAAATCCGGGGCCGCCCCCCATGCCCCCGCCGCCGCCGATAGTAAAACTCATCCGTTGGTCCTCTGCTTCTTGATTGGAGTGAATGGGCGCGTTTGCCCATACACCCTGGAAAATCTATTCTTTCTTCGGTTTCAACTGCCGCCGGTAGATCTCCGCGTAGAGCGGCGAGCTGTGCAGCAGTTCGTCGTGCCGCCCGCGGGCCACGATGCGGCCTTTTTCCAGCACCAGGATGCAGTCGGCCTGCATCACCGTGCTCAGGCGGTGGGCGATCACGAACGAGGTGCGCCCCTGCATCAAGCGGTCGAGTGCCTGCTGGATTTGCTCCTCGGTGTCCGAGTCGACACTCGATGTGGCGTCGTCCAGCACGAGCAGGCGCGGGTCGATCAACAGCGCGCGGGCGATCGCCAGGCGCTGCTTCTGCCCGCCCGAAAGGGTGATCCCGCGCTCGCCGACCAGCGTGTCGTAGCCGTGCGCGGTCTGCATGATGAAGCCGTGCGCCTGGGCGGCTTTGGCCGCCGCCACGATCTGTTCCTCGCTGGCATCCGCGACCCCAAAGGCCAGGTTTTCGCGGATGGATGCCGCGAAGAGGGTCGTCTCTTGTAGCACGATGCCGATCTGGCTGCGCAGCGAGTGCAGCGTCACGTGGCGGATATCCTGCCCGTCGATGAGCACGCGGCCCTCGGTGGGGTCGTAAAATCGCGGGATCAGGTTGATGATGGTCGATTTGCCCGAGCCGGTCTGCCCGACGAGGGCGATGATCTGCCCGGGTTTGGCCTCCAGGTCGATGTTCTTGAGCACTTCGCGCCGCCGCCCATACGAGAACGAGACGTTCTCAAAGCGCACATGCCCCTGGAAGGCCGGCATCTCGATCGCGTCCGGCTCTTCCTGCACGTCGGGCACCGCATCCAGGATCTCAAAGACACGCTCGGCGGCGGCGCCCGCCATGGCGATGGCCGGGATGAACATGCCCAGCAGGCGAACCGGGTTGAGCAGTTGCGCCAGGTAGGTGGTGAAAGCGACCAGCTCACCCAGGGTGAGCTCGCCGCGCATCACCATCGCCCCACCGTACCACAGGATGAGCACCGAAGCCAGGTTGGCGATCAGGGTCAGCATCGAAGAGCCGGTCGCCTGGACGCGGGCGGAGCGCGCCGAGAGCTCGTACCATCGCTCGTTTTCCACGTCAAAGCGCTTTATCTCCGGCTCTTCCTGGGCGAAAGCCTTCACCACCCGCGCGCCGCGCAGGTTTTGCTCCACCCGGGTGGTGAGCACGCCGATTTGCTTCTGGATCGCGGCGGAGAGCGGGCGGAAGCGCAGGCCAAAATCCACCGCCCGCCAGGCCAGCAGCGGCATGGCCGCCACCGCCAGCAGCGCCAGGCGCGGGTTCATCCAGACCAGGATGGCGGCTGTTCCCAGCATCAGCACCGAAGCGTCCAGCACGCGCAGCGAGGCGCGCCCGGTGAGGAAGCGCACGCGGTCCACGTCTTGAATGGCGCGCGAGAGGATGTCGCCGGCCTGGCTGCGGTCGTGGTAGGAGAAGGAGAGCACGGTGAGCTTGCGCTGGATCTCGGCGCGCAGGTCGGCAGCCACGTTCTGCGAGGCGACCTCGCTCCAGCGGCCCTGGAAAAAGGAGAGGAAGCCGCGCAGCACGGTGAGCACGAGCAGCGCCACCACGCTCCAGCCGAGCAGGCGCAGGTCGCCGGCGCCGATGCCGCGGTCGATGATCCAGCGGATGAGCTGTGGGGTGATGATGGTCATCACCGTGATGGCCAGCATGCACAGGTAAGCCCCCAGCGAGAGCCGCCAGTAAGGGCGCAGGTAGCTGTAGCAGCGCAAAAGCACCGGCGCGATGTGGTTGGAGCGGGTCGCGTCGCGCAGCAGGCGAATCGGTTTATCCAGGGTGGCCAATGGGCGAATTCCTCGAACAGGTAATCGTGCGCAGTCCAACGGGGGTGATCCCCGTCCAGCCGGTAAAGCGTACCAGGAGATCGGAAGAGCGTTGCCTTAAGTATAGCAGTTTTTACCGGACGGGCTTTGCGGGCCAAACGCCCCAATGCCTGCGTCATCGACCGGAGCAGGGCACACCGCGCCCATCAAAAACCTACTGCCAGGCAGAAAAGACACCATGATGACTTTTGCGCGCAAAGGGATGCCGCAGGTCTCCCTTGCGATTTTCCTTCGTGCCCTGGTGCCTTGGTGGTGGATTTCTCTTCTCTCACCGGGAGGTCAATTGCGCACCATGCTCAGGATCGGCGCCTGCTCGATCGGCACCATCTGTTCGAGCGCGTACAGCACCTCGCGGAACGAGTCGACCGGCTCGTCGTCCTCGCCGAAGCGCACGATCACCAGGTTCTTCTGCGCGCAGATGTAGATGTACTGTCCGAAATTGCCCGCCGCGGTGTAATCGGAGTGCCCGTCGGCGCGGACCTGCCCCCACCAGTGATACTGGTAGTACCCTCCCCGCTGCGGATATTCCGGCCAGTAAGGCCATTCGCGCTGGTCGGTCGGGTCCGGCTCGGTCGATTCCCTCACCCACGCTGCCGAGACCAGTTGCCGCTCGCCCCACCGTCCGTTGTTCAGGTACAGCAGGCCGAAGCGGGCAAAGTCGATCGCCCGCGCATTGAGCCCGCTTTCCATCTTCTCGAAGCCGGTCGCCTGGCTGTCCAGGCTCCACGAGGCCGGGTATTCCATCCCCAGCGGCAGCCAGAGCTTTTGCTCCAGGTATTTCGCCACCGGCACGCCGCTCACCCGCTCCAGGATCATGCCCTCCAGGATGGGATGGTAGTTGTTGTAGTGCATGTACTTGCCGGGCGGTTCGTCTCCGGCCCGCACCTGTTCGAGCGCCAGCCGGCGCAGGTCGGGGTAGTAGTAGGTCTTGGCGTCGTCCGAGAACGGCGCGCCGAGCAGCGGAAAGAGGTTTTCGTCTTCCACGTAGCGGATTCCCGAAGACATGCGCAGCAAATCGCGCAGGGTCATCTCGTCCAGCCCGCGACCTTGCAGCTCGGGCAGGTATTGGACGACCCGGTCATTCACCCCGCCGATCAGCCCTTCGTCGATGGCAATGCCGATCAACGCCGAGTTGATCGATTTCACCGCGGAAAAGGAGGTCACGATCGAGTCGCGCTGGTAGCCGTTGTAATACCGCTCGTAGACGACGCGGCCATTCTGCAGCACGATCAACGCCTGGGTGCGGATTTTCTCCATCAATTCGTCGACGCTCGCGCGATAAGTCTTGCCCCGCGCAGTGTATTCGATCGTCTCGAACCACGCCGGTTGCGGGTCGCTCGGCAGGGGAAAAGGCTGGGGCGGGGCTGCGATGCTCCGCTCCGCGAAGCGCTGGTAATCTTTCACGTCCGATTGGCCCATGCGCAGGATGCGCAGCGCGTACTCGCGGTCCAGCGGCGGCAGCGCCAGCAGCGCGATTCCGCCGGTCACCAGCAGGGCCGCCAGCCCAATCAGGATGCGCCCAAGGCAGCTTTTCATTGCACCCTCCTCATGGCTCACCGCGCTGCTTGGCCGTCCGGCTCAGCTCGCCCGACTCGACCACGCGGATGAAAAATTGTTGGTAGCTCTCACCGTTCTGCGGGAAGCCCTGGTTCTTCAGCGTCGCATAAAGCGCCGCAGCCAACTGGTGCATCCCGCCGTCTTCCTGCCAGGTCCAGCGCTCGCCGAGCCCCAGCCTGACCTCGATGACCTGCTCCAGCGCGCGCACCGAGTCTTCTGCCACGTAGTAAGCCCAATCGTTGTAGCCGTAGCGGGTGTCGCGCCCTTCGAACGCGCCCCAGATGAGCGGGTCATCTTTCAGCGAGTTGGCCGCTTTCCAGAAGGCCGGGTCGGTGTTGTTGAACGGGTGGTGAAGCAGCTCGTGGATGGTGCTGTTGAGCACCCCTTGATCTGCGGGGATGGTGGCGAAATGGGTGCCCAGGATGTGGTGCCCGTACGGCCATTCAAAGTACACCAGCGACACGGTCACCTCGTCGCTCGGCAGGCCGAACCCCAGCACCGCTTCGATTTCCGGGACGATATTGTAGGCTTCGACCTCGGCCTGCACGCGGGCCAGGTCATCCTCCAGCGTCGGGCGGAGCACTTCCAGCCAGTAATCCTCAAAACCTTGCTCCTGCAGGAATGCCAGCAGCACGCACACGTCGGGCAGTGCCTGTTGGAGGAGCTTCCAGGCTTCGTCGTTGTAATAGACGTTCATCTCGACGTTGCTCTGGTCGTAATCGATCAGAGCCTGGCGCATGCTCTCCGGCTCATCGCACAGGCCGGCCAGGTCGGCGAGGTCTTGCGGCTTGCCCGCGCTGAACCAGGGGTAGAGGAACCCGCTGAGGTTGGAACCGAGCGAATCGGAACGGAATTTGGCCAGGCGTCCGGCCGCTTCTGCGGCGGCAGGGCGACCCTCCAGCGAGAAGCGCGACTGCTCGCGGTGATAATGGGCGCCCACCAGCGGGTCGCCGGTGAGGGCGTTGATGAAGGCCAGCGCATCGAGCGGCAGCGAAGCCTGGACGTTCCAGCGCGTCTGCGTGTGGCGGGCTTGCGGCAGTGGGCGAATATGCGCCGGCGCGCAGGCGACCAGGATGATCAATAACCCTGCGATGGGGAGCATGCGGCGGCGCGGCGATGGGACGGTGAGCTGGGCCGGTTTCATGAACCTGTCACTCCTCTACTGTAAGATTTCTCAACGATCTTGAATTAGTTTACAGGCAAAAAGATTCGCGACCATCCTTAAAAAGGATTAACCGCAAGGGTTAATTCCTTGGGTGTTTTCTAAATTAATAGATAACTGCTCAGGCTGATGGATAAAGGACACCGCCAAATTCGGGATCTTTCCCCCCACGGTTGAACAGCTTCATTTTCTGTAAAATGTGGGCTTTGCTCACATTTTACAGAAAATGAAGCACACAAGACATTTCCTTGCGGTTAATGGGAAGTGCCGGGGTATCTCGCGGGGCGCTAAGCCGCCAGCCGCGCCGCCAGCGTGATCGGCACGCTCGCCAGCGCCACCGACACCGGGCAGCTCTGCTTCACCGCCTCGGCGATCTGCTGGAACTGCGCGTCGTCGATGCCGGGCACGCTGGCCTCGGTTTCAAGGTGAATGCGGGTGATGCGGTTCTTGCCGTCGACCAGCTCGATCGTCACCTGGGCACGGGTGTGGACGCGCTGGGGGTTAAAGCCGGCTTTCGCCAGGTTGGAGCTGAGCGCCATTGAAAAACAGCCGGCGTGCGCCGCGCCGAGCAGCTCTTCCGGGTTGGTCCCTGCTCCGTCCTCAAAGCGGGACGAGAAAGAATACGACCCCTCGAACGCCCCGCTGCCCAGCTTCATCTTGCCTTTGCCTTCTCTCAGGTTGCCATCCCAAACTGCCTCTGCATGTCGGACTGCCATCAGAAATCTCCTTGATCGGTCGCTTGAATTGAGGTTGTATATACGACTAATTATATCGTAATTCGCCGGGCTTTTTACGGCTGCGCCCGGATCAGGTCGCGGTACCAGTAGCCGCTGTCTTTGATCGTGCGCCTGCCGCTGGCGTGGTCGACGTGGATCAGACCCATCGGGTAGGTGTAACCGGAGGCCCACTCGTTGAGATCCATGGTCGACCAGACGAAATAGCCCTTCACCCGCGCGCCGTCCTGGCAGGCGCGCGCCAGCTCCGCCAGGTACAGCTCCAGGTAGCGCTGGCGGTACGGGTCGCGGATGCGCCCGGGGTCGTCTGGGTCGGGCTGGTCGTCGGCCTTGGTACCGTTCTCGGTGATGTAAACGACCGGGTTGCCGTACTCGTCGCGGTAGCGCAGGCACAGCTCGTAGATGCCCGCCGGGTATGGCCCGGGGCCCAGCTCCGTCTCCGCCAGCATGGCGGAGGTGCTCGCCGGGTTGCGGTCGATCCAGGCCCGAAAGAAGGGCACGTACCAGGCATGGTAGGCGAAGAGCGGGCTGTAATAGTTGACCCCCAGGAAATCCGCCGGGCGCGCGATGACCTGCAGGTCGTCTGGTCGGATGGGCGGCTTGAACAGGCCCAGGCGCTGCCAGAGCGCCTCGGGGTAGCGACCGTGGAACAGACCGTCCAGGTAGAAGCGGTTGACGAACAGGTCAGCAAAGGCGGCGGCGGCGCGGTCGCGGGGCGTGTCGCGCACCGGATAGACCGGGAACTGGCTGAGGGTGATGCCCGCCTGCGCCTGCGGGGCGACGGCGCGGATGCGCTCGAGCGCCATGCCGTGCGCCAGCAATTGATGGTGCGCCACGCGAAAGTAAGCCCATGGATTTTGCTTGCCGGGGGCGTGCTCGCCCAGCAGGTGCCCAAACATGGCGTGCTCCCACGGCTCGTTGAGCGTGATCCAGTGACCCACGCGGTCGCCCAGGCTTTTCACCACGACCTCGACGTAATCGGCGAAGTGCGCGGCGCAGTCGCGCCCGATGAACCCCCCGCACAGGTCCTCCAATGCCTGGGGCATATCCCAGTGGAAGAGGGTGATGAAAGGGGCGATGCCCTGCTCGAGCAGCGCGTCGACCAGGCGATTGTAATAGTCCAGCCCGGCGGGGTTCACCCGCCCGCGCCCCTCCGGCAAGACGCGGCTCCAGGCCACCGAGAAGCGGTACGCGTTGAGCGAGAGCGCGGCCATCAGGTCGATATCGGTCTGGAAGTCGTGGTAGGTGTCGCAGGCCACCTCGGCCGCCCGCAGATGCCGGGCGCGGCGCGGCTGGTGCATGAAGGTGTCCCAGGTGGAGCGGCCCTTGCCGTCCTCGTCCCAGCCACCCTCGACCTGGAAGGCAGCCGTCGCCGAGCCAAAATAAAATCCGGCGGGGAAGATGGGGTAGGTCATCGGGCCTCCCTGGTGGGGCTAGGCTGGGCGGGCAAAGCGACATCCTCGCGCAGGCGGATCGTCGAGCCGGTCGCCAGGCGCTGCGCAACCTGCCTCAGCGCCTCGCCGGAGGGCGAGAGCAGCCCCTCACCCCACACCTCGGCGGTCGGCACGGCGATGTGCGTCAGCTCCCACAGGCGCGGATCGAGCACCTCCCCGTCCCACACCACCGCATCCACGTCGATGGTGCGCGGGGCGTTCTTGTCCGGGCTGCGCACGCGGCCCAACTGCGCCTCCAGCGGGCGCAGGATGGTGTGCTTCAACGCTTCCGCACCGAGCGGGGTGCGCACGCGCAGCGCCGCGTTGAGAAAACTCGGCCCGTCCGAGCCGACCGGCGGCGTCTGCCAGACCCGCGAGGCGCTTTCCACGACCAAAAGGCCGTGCAGCATCTGCACGGCCAGCGGGAGGTAATGCTCAGGCCGGATGTTCGAGCCGAGCAGCAAGCAGGCGCGGTGCTGCTCAACGCTCATGCGAAGTCCTCGCGGCTGCGCTCGATCTCCACCCCGACCGAGCGCGCAAAGCGCACTGCGCCGGGCTTCTCGACACGCACGATCACCTTCTCCACCCGCGCCTCCTGCAGGCACAGCCTGGCGATGTCGGCGGCCAGGGCTTCCACGGTCAGTCGGGCGGCGCTTTCGGCGTGCGCCAGGGCGCGCTTGGCGATGGTGCGGTAATTGACCGAGTGGGTCAGGTTGTCGCTCTCGCCGGCCTCGTGGAGGTCGGCGAAGAGGGTGATGTTGATCAAGATTTCCTGCGGCTTTTCACGCTCCGATTCGTTGATGCCGATGATGCCGCGGGCGACGAGGTCGCGAATGAGGATTTGATCCATGGTGTTTCCTTTATACCATCATACCAGGTGCCTGCCGCCGTCCAGGTGCAGGATTTCCCCGGTGATGTACGCCGGGCCCTCCAGCAGAAAGAGCAGCGCGCGGTCCACCTCGTCCAGCTCGGCCCAGCGCCCCGCCGGCACCTTTGCGACCAGGCGCTGCGCGTCGGCGGGCTGCATCTGGCTGCCGTCCGACGGCGGCAAGATCAGGCCGAGCGCCAGGCCGTTGACCGTGATGCCCGGCGCGAGGGCGGCCGCCAGCGAGCGGGTTAGCGCCGCCAGGCCGGCCTTGGCGATGGTGTAGGGCAGGTGGTCGACACCCGGGCGCAGCGCGCGCCAGTCGAGCAGGTTGACGATGCGCCCCTCTGCGCCCTGCGGCAGGCGGCGGGCGAAGGACTGGCTGAGCAGGAACGGCGCGGTCAGGTTGACCATCAGGTTGCGGTTCCAATCCTCCAGCGTCGTCGTGCGCCAGTCCAGCGCGTCGAAGATCGAGGCGTTGTTGACCAGCGCATACAGCGGAGACCAGGCCCAGGCCCGCCCGACCAGCTCGGTGGTCTGCTGCGCGTCGCTGAGGTCGGCCTGCAGCAAGAGCGCCCTTCGCCCAAGCGCCTCGATCTCGTCTTGCAGGCTTTCGGCGTCCGCCTGTGACGTGCCGTAGTGCACCACCACGTCCGCGCCGGCGCGCGCACACGCCAGGGCCAGAGAGCGCCCCACGCGCCGCGCGGCGCCGGTGATCAACACGGTGCGGTTTTGCAGGCTCATCTCAGTCGCGGCGGTACGAGCGGTTGACCTGGTCGATGAATTCCTTGCGCAGCTCGCGGTCCTCTTTGAAGCTGCCCAGGAAGGTGCTGGTGGTCATGTTGGTCTGCGGCTTCTTCACCCCGCGCATCATCGCGCACATGTGCGAGCCTTCCACCACCACCGCCACGCCGCTCGCGCCGAGCGTGTCCATCAGGAACTGGGCGATCTGGTTGGTCATGCGCTCCTGCACCTGCAGGCGGCGGGCGAACATCTCAACCACGCGCGGGATCTTGCTCAGCCCGATCACCTTGCCGTTCGGGATGTAGGCCACGTGCGCCCGCCCGTAGAAGGGCAGCAGGTGATGCTCGCACAGGCTGTAGAACTCGATGTCCTTAACCAGCACCATCTCGTCGTATTCCACATCGAACAGCGCGCCGTTGATCAGCTTTTCGGTGTCGGTGTGGTAACCGGCGGTGATCTCCTCCCACATGCGCGCCACGCGGTCGGGGGTTTTGAGCAGCCCCTGGCGGTCGGGATCTTCGCCAATGCCCATCAGCAGGTCGCGGGTGGCATCTGCAATCAACGGCTTGTTGATCGCGGGCGGTTCCGGCGCGACGACGAACTCGGTGATCGACTGTGGAATGGACGGAGCAACTGCCGGGAGCAGGCGCTTGCGGGGTGTGTTTTTGTTGTTCATGCGATACCTCCTGTATCGGTGCATACGCTCCCGTTACCGTTAAGAATGGGTGAAAGCGTATCGGTTTGTTGTGAACGAGATTATACCTGCCTTGCCAGGCGGTCACCAGTCTTTGTATAATGTATGTATAAACTTAGTGCACGCGCCTGTACAGGTTTCCATTAGACGCGCCGCGCGCTCAAAGGTTACATGGCAAATTCACCTCCCCTGAAGGGGAGGAGAAAGACCCTTCCCGGCCTCTCCTGAAGGGTAGGTGAGTTAATGCGGCCGAAGCTGCGGCGTACTATTCGTGAGAATTCGCGTCTTTTCGCGGGTAAAAAAACAGGCCTGCAGGGCTTCGCCTAAGCCCGGCGACCTACTTGAGGGAGTGTGATCCAAATTTTCTGTAAGATGTGAGGCAACGCCCCACATCTTACAGAAAATCAATCTACGCCATCTTCTTGAGGTACAGCACCGCGTCGCCGGTGTACGGCGTGACCGTTGCGGCGAAATCGCCCCCCTCGAGCGGGCGCGCGCCTGGGATGGCCCGCCCCAACGTAGGGAAGTACCACTCCACGGTGAACTGCCCCGCGTGGGCGCACAGGTCCAGGGTGACCGGCCCGCCCTCTGGCAGGTAGACCAGATACTCCTCGCCGGGATCGGCCAGGCAGTAGCGCGACGAGACCAGCTCGGGATGCGGGAGCATGCTCGCCAGGTTCATCCGCTCCGCGTAGCGCCGGGTGTCGCCCATGGCGCGCCGGGTTGGTTCCCAATCGGGGTAGTCGCGCGTGTCCTTGCTCACCCCGCCGGTGAACGACCACCCCGCGATCTCCTCGGTCGTCTCAAGGTACAGTCCCTGCCAGGGGTCCATGAAAATGGGGTTATGCCCGCGGGTGAAGCATTTCCACACCCATTTGGGGTTGCCGCCGTGTCCCCACAGGTGGTCGGTGTCGGGAAAGCTCACCTTGCGCCCGTCCGCGGGGGGCGGGTCCTGGCGATAATCTTCCACGTAGGCGAAATCGCTGCGGTGCCACCAGTTGGGCTGGTTGACCGGCGAGTACCAGTCCACGCTGCTGGAGACGATCGGCTCGTTGCGCAGCCAGGGCGTGCCGGAGGTGATCCCCACCGGGTGCCGTTTGGCCTTGCCGCGCTCGTAGGCGTGGATATAGTCAACCATGTGCACCTGCCAGGCCAGCGAGCCGCCCTCGTTGATGATCTCGTACAGCACGTTGTCCAGGTCGTTCAGCGTATCCAGCACCTTGCGCAGGTAGGCCTCCTGGTGGGCGAGCGCCGCCGGGTTGTGCAGGCTGTGCAGCGAAGGCACGTTCTCGTTGTCCCAGCCGGTGTAGGGCACGTCCACCCCGTTGACGTTGTTCGCGCCGTTGAACGGGTGCACCGCCCAGGGGTCCAGCCCTTTGCCGGTGACCGACAGGCTCCAGCCCTGGAAGAGCATCACCGCGCAGTAGATGCCGCGCTCCTCCGCCAGCATCACGCGCCGGCGCAGGCGCTCGAAATACGCCTCGTTCCAGGCGGTCAGGTCGAATTTCGGCTTGCCGTCTGCCGCGCTTCCCGGCCCACTTCGCGCCCAGGGCAGCGGGTCGAAGTAGATCATCGCGTCGGTCCAGCAGGCGCGCTCGGGCTGCTCGAACATCCACAGGCGCATGAAGTTGTGGTTGGAGGCCTGCATGAAATCCAGGTATTCCTGGTAAGGGAAGGGGGGCGTCTCCTTGAGGCCGATGTCCTGCAGGTTGCACCAGGTGTGCGAACCGGTCAGGTAGACGGCGCTCTCGCCGTCGCGGGTGAAGTAACGCGGGTTGGAAGGCAGCGGGTACAGGGGTGTCATGGCAGTTCCTTTTATTCGGTGACCAGGGTGCCCACCGGCTCGCCCTTCAAGGCGCGGGAGAGCGCGCTTTCATCCCACAGGTTGAGCACCAGGATCGGCAGCTTGTTGTCCATGCACAGCGTCAGCGCCGTGCTGTCCATCACCTGCAGGCGCTGGTTGAGCGCGTCCATGTAGCTGATCGTGTCGAAGCGCAGGGCATCCGGGTTTTTGTGGGGATCGCTGTCGTACACCCCGTCCACCTTGGTCGCCTTGATCAGCACGTCGCAGCACAGCTCGGTCGCGCGCAGCGCAGCGGCGGTGTCGGTGGTGAAGTAGGGATTGCCCGTCCCACCGCCCAGGATGACCACCCGGCCTTTTTCGAGGTGGCGGATGGCGCGCCGGCGGATGTAGGGCTCGGCCACCGAGTGCATCTCGATCGCCGACTGCACGCGGGTGACCACGCCCAGGTTTTCCAGCGCGTCCATCAGCGCCAGGGCGTTCATCACCGTCGCCAGCATGCCCATGTAGTCGGCTGTCGCGGGGTCCATTCCGCTGTTCTGGCCCACCCGGCCGCGCCACAGGTTGCCGGCCCCAATCACGATCGCCACGTCCACGCCCATCTCGCGCACGTTGCGCACCCGTTTGGCAATGTCCAGCGCGTTGTGCGGATCGATCCCAAAGCCGTCTTTGCCGGCCAGGGCTTCGCCGCTCAGCTTGAGCAGAATCCGGTGGTATTTCAGCTCATCCATGGCGTCTCCTTTAATGCACGTAAAAAAAAGCCAACCAGAACGGTTGGCTTCGGGCAATCATTCGGACACCTCGCCCAATTCCCAGCGGCTGAACCGCCGGACGATGATGTTTTCTTTCAGGGCCACCACCAGCTCGTTGTAGAGGTCCTGGATGGTGCGCTCTTCGTCGCGGATGTATTTTTGGCGCATCAGCACCGTCTCATCCTTGAATTTGTTGAGATAACCCTCGACGATGCGCGGGATGACGGCTTCGGGCTTGCCCTCTTCACGCGCGCGCGCCGCGGCGATGTTCTTCTCGCGTTCCAGCACTTCGGCGGGGATTTGCTCTTCCTTCACGTACTTCGGCGAAGCGGCGGCGATTTGCAGCGCCAGCTCGTGGGCGAAGTGCCTGAAAGACGCCTCGCGGGCGACGAAGTCGCTCTCGCAATTCACTTCCACCACCACGGCCACCCGCCCGTTGCCGTGCGAATAGACCTCGACCACACCCTCCGAAGCGGTGCGATCGGAGCGCTTGGCTGCCTGCGCCAGGCCTTTCTCGCGCAGGTAATCCACCGCCTTCTCGTAGTCGCCGTCAGCCTGTTCGAGCGCTTTGCGGCAGTCGAGGATCCCGGCTCCGGTCGCTTCGCGCAGATTTTTAATCATTTCTGTCGTAATGGCCATGCTACATTCCTGTCGTAAAGTTAGGTTCCACAGTTCCAACCGGCTTATCTCGCGGGGCCGGTATCAGGCTGGCTCGGCGCCTTCTTCAGCATCCGCCGCGGGTGCGTCTTCCACCGCGGGGGTCTCTTCCACCGCCGCCGGCTCTGCAACAACTGGTTCTTCCACGACCGCGGCTTCTTCTACAACCGCCGGCTCGGCAACAGCTTCCGCCGCTTCGACCAGCGGGGTCGCCTCAACTGCCGGTTGTTCTGCCACAGCAGCGGGCTCTTCGGCAGCCACCCGCGGGCTCAGCTTGGCGAGCGTGGCAGCGCCCAAGAGATCCTCATCGCCGAGCTCTTCCTCGACCAGGCTGGAGCGCACCCGCCCCACCCGCTCTGCACCCACCAGGACAGCCGCTTCCGCCTCGGTCACCTCATCCTTGCGGAAGGCGCGCCCCTCGAGCACCGCATCGGCGACCTTGCCCACCAGCAGCTTGATCGCGCGGATGGCGTCGTCGTTGGAGGGGATCACGTAATCGATGCCGCTCGGGTCGCAGTTGGTGTCGACCAGCGCCAGCACCGGGATGTTGAGCTTGTTCGCCTCGCGCACCGCGGTCTCTTCGCGGGTCACGTCGACCACGAACAGCAGGTCGGGCAGTTTCTTCATATTGCGGATGCCGCTCAGGCGGATCAGCAGGCGGTCAATCTCGCGCTGGATCAGCAGACCTTCCTTTTTGGTCAGCCGGTTGATGTCGCCCGAGTCGCGCATTTTTTCCATGCGTTCCAGTTCCAGGATGCGCTGGAACATGGTGATCCAGTTGGTCAGGATGCCGCCCATCCAGCGCTCGGTGACGTAGGGCATGCCGCAGCGGATGGCTTCTTCCTTGACCGTTTCCTGCGCCTGGCGCTTGGTGCCGACGAACAGCACCGTTCCACCCGCCGCGACCGTGTCGCGGACGACGTTGAAGGCGGTATTCAGGGCTTTGACGGTTTGTTGGAGGTCGATGATGTGGATGCCGTTGCGCTCGGTGAAAATGTACGGGCGCATGCGGGGGTTCCACTTGTTGGTGCGGTGGCCGAAGTGCACACCGCTCTCCAAGAGGGCTTTCATGGAGATCACAGTTGCCATTTATTAAACTCCTTGCGTTTTTCTTCCGCTGCCCTCACCCATCCCCTTCACCCCTGTTCCCAGGAGCACGCAAGGGATGTCGGACAGCGTGCTGGTTGTTTGCCTGCCGGGTGACAAGCCGATGGATTCTACCACAAGAATCCGCGATTCGTCCAGAATCGCCAGAAAATGCCATCGCGAGATTGCGCAGCGAGCGTGGCTGCCCCTCTCACCTCCAGGAGCAATCAAAGGGATTGCCCTCCTCGCGACGGCGTGCGGTCAAGGCGCCGTGTGGGCCCTCCCCGGGAGCTCCCCAGCCAGAGTGGTAACGCTTTTTATTTTTTCTTAACACTCTTCCCCGATCCATTCACGGGACTTTTATACGCGGCTGATACCATTCGAATCGCAAACCATTTTTATCGAGCGAAGGTTATCATCTATGAAAGCAGAACTGCACGGTGGCTCCACCATCCTGGAACCCACCCCCAATTTACGGCCGCCCCGGTCCTGGCATCGCTGGTTTATCGGTACCCCCTTACCCACCGCGGACGCCCCGCACCAGACCATCGGAAAAGCCGTGGGCCTGGCCGTCTTCGCCTCCGACGCGCTCTCCTCCACCGCCTACGCCACCCAGGAGATCATGATCATCCTGGCCGCAGCCGGCACCGCTGCGTTTGGTTACGTGTTCCCCATCTCGCTGGCCATCGTCACCCTGATGGTGATTGTCACTATTTCTTACGAGCAGACGGTGCACGCCTACCCGGGCGGAGGCGGCGCGTACATCGTGGCGCGCGACAACCTCGGCGAGCTCCCCGCTCAGGCTGCCGGGGCTGCCTTGCTCACCGATTACATCCTCACCGTGGCGGTGTCCATTTCGTCCGGGGTGGCGCAGATCGTCTCGGCTTTCCCGGGCTTGTATGCCTACCGGGTGGAAATTGGGGTCGGTTTTGTCTTCCTGATCATGCTGGTCAACTTGCGCGGGGTGAAGGAATCGGGCACCACGTTTGCCATCCCGACCTATTTCTTCGTGCTCATGATGTTCCTCACCGTGGGAACCGGCCTGTTCCGTTACCTGACCGGCTCGCTGGGCATGGTGGTTAACCCGCCTGCGCTGGAAACCGGGGCGCTGGTCGTGATCACGCCGTTTCTTTTGCTGCACGCGTTCTCGAGCGGCACCGCCGCGCTGACCGGCATCGAGGCCATTTCGAACGGGATCACCGCGTTTAAAGAGCCGCGCAGCCGCAACGCCGGCATTACCTTGATCTGGATGGCCTCGATCCTCGCCACGCTGTTTCTGGGTATCTCTTTCCTGGCCGGGAAAATCGGCGCGATTCCCTCCGAACACGAAACAGTCATCTCGCAACTGGGGCGCACTGTGTTCGGCGGGGAAGGCCCGCTCTACCTGGCGATCATTGCCGGCACATCTATCATCCTGGTGATGGCCGCCAACACCGCCTTCGCCGACTTCCCCCGCCTGAGCGCGTTACTCGCCACCGACGGCTTTTTGCCCCGCCAGCTCACCTTCCGCGGCAGCCGCCTGGTTTATTCGCGCGGGATCATCGCGCTGGCCGCCATCGCCTCGTTGCTCATCGTGCTGTTCCAGGCCAGCGTCACCCGTTTGATTCCGCTGTACGCCATCGGTGTCTTCCTTTCCTTCACCCTGTCGCAAACCGGCATGGCCCGCCGCTGGTGGAAATCGGGCCGGCTGGAACCGGGGGTCGAAATTGCCGAGCCAGGTTCGGTGCTCAAGCACGATCGCCGCTGGCTGGTCAAGATGGTGGTGAATGGATTCGGCGCGATATTGACCCTGGTGGTCATGTTTGTCTTTGCCTACACCAAATTCCAGGACGGCGCGTGGGTGATCGTGATCGTCATCCCTCTCCTGGTGACCTTCTTCTTTGCCATCCACCGCCATTACCGTAAACTGGCCGGCAAGCTCTCGCTCGAGAATTTCAACTCTCCCCGCCGCATCACCCGCCATCGCGTGGTCGTCGCCATTGCCGGCGTGCACCGCGGCTCGCTGGAAGCGCTCAACTACGCCCGCACCCTATCCGACGATGTGACCGCCCTGCACGTCTCGATCGACCCGGTTGAGTCGGCGAAAGTGCGCGATAAATGGAGCATCTACGGCGAGGGCACGCGCCTGGTGATCCTTGATTCGCCCTACCGCCTGCTGGTCGAGCCGATGATGGAATACCTGGATTCCCTCATCGCCCTCCGCCAACCGACGGAAATGATCACCGTCGTCGTGCCGCAGTTTGTCACCAACCGCTGGTGGGAAAACCTGCTCCACAACCAATCCGCCTTCCTGTTGCGCTTCGGGCTGCTCTTCAAGCCGGGCGTGGTCATCATCGAAGTGCCCTACCAGACATGAAAGCCGTGGGTGCTGACCGTTGGCGACACACCGCTGGCGCCGAATACTGACCGCGCCGAGCGGATTGCGCTACAATAACGCTGTATGCAGCGCTTGCATCCCAAATCCAGCCCGATCTGGCGCATCGTTCTCGCGATCGGCGCCGTCGCCCTCTACAGCCTCTTACTCTACCTGCTGCGCGGTCACTTCAATACCGCGATCATCGCCATCCTCTACCTCGTTCCGGTGGTGGTTGCCGCGGCGCTGTGGGGCGGCCTGGCGGGCATCGCCGCCTCGGTGATCTCTTTCCTGATCTTCAATTTCTTCTTCCTCCAGCCCCTCTACACCTTCCGCGTCACGCACCCGCAAGACTTCCTCGCCATGTTTGTCCTGCTCGGCGTCGCCATGCTGATCAGCAACCTGATGGCGCGCTCGCAGCAGCGCCTTTCTCAGGTTCAGGCGCGTGAGCGCGAGGTGGTGCGCCTGTACGAGCTGAGCGCAGACCTGACCGCCCAGGTAGATGGCAACCACATCGCCCAGATCCTGGCCGACAACCTGGTCGAGCTGTTTCCGGGCGTGTTGGTTGAGGTCAAGGTGGAGACGACCGAACAGCGGTATAACGCCCGCTCCCCCCAACAGGGCGCGCCAGGCACAGGAGAAAGCTGCACGCGTTTTCCGCTGTACTCCTCGAAAGGCCCGCTGGGGGAAATCTGCCTGCACGGGCATTCGGGAGTGCTGACTTTCGAGCAAGATCGCATGCTGCAGACGTATGCCAGCCAGGGGGCGGTAGCCCTCGAGCGCGCCATCCTGGTGGACAGTGAAACGCGCAGCCGCGTGTTGATCGAGAGTGACCGGTTAAAGACCGCCATCCTTTCCTCCGTATCCCACGAGCTGCGCACGCCGCTGGCTTCGATCCAGGCGGCCGCCACCAGCCTGTTCGACCCGGCAGTCGAGTTGGAACCCGCCGCCCGCAGCGAGCTTCAGGACATCGTCCTCGAGGAAATCGAGCACCTGACCCAACTGGTCGGAAACCTGCTCAATATGTCGCGCATCGAGTCCGGTGCGCTCAAGCTGCAGCGCCAGTGGAACTCGCTGGCGGAAATCGTTGACACCGCGCTGAGCCGCCTTCGCCGCGGAGGCCTGCCACGCGCTGTGCAAATCGCCGTACCCGACGAGCTGCCCCTGGTCCACGTCGACCCGGTGCTGATGGAGCAGGTGGTGATCAACCTGATCCGCAACGGCCTCAAGTTCGCCCCACCCGAAACCAGCGTGCGCATCAGCGCCGGCTTAGACGGCGAGGCTCTCAAAGTGACCGTCAGCAACCAGGGTCCGTCCATTCCCGCCGAGCACCTGGGGCACGTGTTCGAAAAGTTTTACGTGATCCCCGGGATGGAAAGCCTGCGCGGGACAGGGCTTGGCCTCTCGATCTGCAAAGGCATCGTTGAAGCGCATGGCGGGAGCATCTGGGCTGAGAACCTTGCCGAGGGGGTCGCCTTCCATTTCACCATCCCGTCTTTCCAGCGGGATGCCAGTCCCCCGATCCCCGGCGAGGAGGAGTGAGATGAGCGCCACCCCGCACATCCTGGTCATCGATGACGAACAGCAGATCCTGCGCGCGCTGCGCACGATCCTCGGCCAGCGCAAATACCAGGTCAGCGTCGCGCGCGACGGCGAAGAGGGGCTGGCCCTGGCAGCCACCGCCCAGCCGGACGTGATCATCCTCGACCTCGGCTTGCCGGACATCAGCGGCATCCAGGTGTGCAAGCGACTGCGCGACTGGAGCGACACCCCGGTGATCATCCTTTCCGCGCACGACAACGAGCAGGAAAAGGTGGCCGCCTTAGACGCTGGGGCCGACGATTACCTGACCAAGCCGTTTGGCGTCGACGAGCTGATGGCGCGCGTGCGCGTCGCCCTGCGCCACTCGACCCGCGCTGCCGGGAGCAAAACCAGCCTGGTCAGCGCTGGCAATGTCGCCATCGACCTGGCCGCCCGCCTGGTCACCAAGAGCGGCGCGCCGGTCAAACTGACCGCCACCGAGTACAACCTGCTCGCTTACCTGGCGAGCAACGCCGGGCGCGTGCTCACCCACCAGTCCATTTTGAAGCACGTCTGGGGCTACGCCGAGGACAGCCAGATGGAGTACCTGCGCGTGTACATCCGCCAGTTGCGCCAGAAGCTCGAGGACGACCCGCATAGCCCGCAGATCATCCTGACCGAATCCGGCGTGGGTTACCGTTTGATGACGTGAGCCATCTCATGGTCTTTTCAAAGT
>JARKOV010000049.1 GCA_029975965.1 Anaerolinea sp.
CATTAGCAACGTGGTGATGAAGATGAAAACAGTGGCTTCCTTCCGCCACATGCGCCAGACGCGCCTGCCGCTGCTGATCCCCGATACCTACAACTCGCCCTACTGGCAGGTCTTCCCCGATACCGCCTGGATCCACGCCTACCTGGGCTGCCCGATCATCTCCAAAGAGCGCCTGCTTGGTTTCCTCAACCTCGACAGCGCCACGCCGGGCTTCTTCAAGCCCTCCCAAGCCGACGCCCTGCGCGCCTTCGCCGACCAAACGGCAATCGCCATCGAAAACGCCCGCCTGTACACCTCGCTGCATCGCGAGCTGGAAGAGCGCCGCCAGGCGGAAGCAGCCCTGCGCAAGAGCGAGACCCTGTTGCGCACGATCATCGATAACCTGCCCTTCGACATCTGGGGGATGGATACCCAACACCGCACCATGCTGCAGAATCGTTTCTCTGCCCAGTTCTGGGGCGAATACCTCGATAAGGAGTACGATACCAGCGCCCATTCGCCCGAAACGATTGCCCATTGGGAGGAGAACAACCGCCGCGCCTTCGCTGGCGAGATCGTCAGCGGCGAATATTCCCTGATCTACCAGGGACGCCAGTACGACTTCCTCGAAATCCTCTCTCCTATCCGCCAGGACGAGACAATCATCGGCATCGTCGGCATCAACATCGACATCACCGAGCGCAAACGGCTTGAGGCGCAGATGATCCAGTCGCAAAAATTGGCGGAACTCGGCACGCTGGCGGCGGGCATGGCGCACGAGCTGAACTCACCGCTGCAAGTCATCACCGGCGTCAGCGAGCGGCTGATGCGCAGCCTGGGCGAAGGGAACTGCGAACCGGAATACTTCAAGCGCAACTTGCAGATGATCAACCGCAACGCCTGGCGTTGCGCTGAGATCGTGCGCAGCCTGTTGATGTTCGCCCGTTCTGCGCCGATTTCCTTCCAGACCACCGATCTCAACGCCCTGGTGCGCAACGCTCTGTTGCTGATCGAGCATCAACTCGAACGCTGGAACCGGATCGAAGTGATCACCGAGTTGGCGGAGGACCTGCCCCCCCTCCAGTGTGACGCCAACCGCATCTCGCAGGTGTT
>JARKOV010000056.1 GCA_029975965.1 Anaerolinea sp.
CAGCCGGCTGCAGCAGAAATCCCCGCGCCTGCCCAACCGGCAGTGGAAAACGCCGCGGCTCCCGCTGTGTCCGTCGACCGCGCCGCCATCCAGCAAACCGTGCTGGGCATGGTCAGCGAAAAGACCGGCTACCCGGTGGAAATGCTCGATCTCGAATTGGATCTGGAAGCCGACCTGGGCATCGACACGGTCAAACAGGCTGAATTGTTTGCAGCCATCCGTGAGCAATACGGCATCCCGCGCCGCGAAGACCTGCGCCTGGCGGATTACAACACCCTCAACAAGGTCATTCAATTTGTGGAAGAAGGACTTGCTCAATCTACCACCTTGCCTCAACCTGTTGGAATCAATCCCACTGTTTCCTCTCAATCCGCACCCCAACCCGATGGGATTGCACCAGTTGCCTCGCCTGTTGAATCCGACGCCGCTCCCACCCCTTACCACGGCTTGTTGTTCCTGGGCGCCGTGGACGAAAACGAACTGATCAACCAGATCAACGCCGTGCTGGATCGCGCCCGCCGGGGTGAACTGCCCGAAAACCGCCTGCCCGACGCAACCCAACTGGCGCAGCCCGAACGCCTCGCCATCGACTACGGCGACGCCGCCGAGCTGCTCAAACGCGGCGAAAAAGCCCTCAAAGCCCTGCAGGAGGGCGGCGCCAACTGGCAAATGCTCACCTCGCAAAGCATCTACCGCGGCAGCGGAACACCCGGCAAAGTGGCTTTCATGTTCCCCGGTCAGGGCTCGCAATACCTCAACATGCTGCGCGACCTGGGTGAAGTCGAGCCGCTGGTGGCGGAAACCTTCCGCGAAGCCGATGCGGTGATGACGCCCATCCTGGGCAAACCGCTCACCGGCTACATCTTTGTGGACGGCGACGAAGCCACCCAGGCGCAGTCTGAAAAAGAACTACGCAACACCGCCATCACCCAGCCCGCCATGCTGACCGTCAACGTGGCGCTGATGCGCGTGCTCAACAAGTTCGGCTTCCAGCCCGACATGGTCATCGGTCACAGCCTGGGCGAATATGCCGCCCTGGTGGCTGCCGGAGTGCTGACCTTTGCCGAAGCGTTGCAGGTAGTCAGTGCGCGCGGGCGCGAAATGACGCGCATCAACCTGGACGATAACGGCTGCATGGCAGCCGTCTCAGCGCGCCTGGAAGCCGTGCAGGAGATTTTAAAAACCATCGAAGGCTATGTGGTCATCGCCAACCTGAACAGCCCGCTGCAATGCGTCATCGGCGGGTCAACCCCGGCGGTCGATGCCGCCCTGCAGGCTTTTGCCGCCGCCAACATCCAGGCTACCAAGATTCCGGTGTC
>JARKOV010000060.1 GCA_029975965.1 Anaerolinea sp.
GAATTTCTCGGCTCGCTCGGCGCACCGACCGACGAGGAGACGTTCTACCGCCGCACGGTGGGGAAAGTCAACGCCGAGATCCTGCGCGACCTGTACCGCCCCGACCTCGATGAGGCGGAGATCGAGGCGCTTTCGGCGCGCAAGGAAGCGCTCTACCGCGAGCGCTTTGCCCCGCTGATGCAGCAAAAGGCGATCCCCGGCTTGAATGCTTTCCTTGCGCGAGCCGGCGCGCTTGGCGTGCCGATGGCTGTGGCCACTTCGGCAGGGGTAGAGAACACCCGCTTCGTCCTGGAAGGGCTAGGCATCGCGCCGTTCTTCCGCGCCTGGGTGACCGCCGAGGAGGTGACGCGCGGCAAGCCCGACCCGCAAATTTTTCTCCTCGCCGCGGGCAAGCTGGGCGTTGAGCCGCAAACCTGCCTGGTGTTCGAAGATTCACCCTCCGGGCTGGAGGCGGCGCAGCGGGCCGGGATGCGCGCCGTGGGGCTCAGCACGACCTTCCCGGCCGAAAAATTGCAGGGGCACACCGGGGTGCTGCGGATAACCCCGGATTACCGTGCGCTCGACCCGCTCCAGCTTGCGGCTCTGGACCCGTGAGCCTCGAAAAGCCATGACGACCCACCGGGTATATTCGTCCAAGGCGGAGCTGTACGCTCGTCACCGTTGGGATTACGCGCCCGAGGCGGTGAGCCTGGTCCTGGAGCGCGCCGGGGTCAACGCCCAGACGCGCGCAGCCGACGTGGGGGCGGGCACGGGCATCTTCACCCGCCACCTGGTCGGGCGTGCGGGGCAGGTGCTGGCGCTCGAGCCCAACCCGCCCATGCGCCGGATTGCCCGCCGCGACCTGCCCGCCGGCTGCCTGGTGGCTGCCGGAGCAGCAGAAGCGCTGCCGCTGCCGCAGGGCAGCCTCGACCTGCTCACCGTGGCGCAGGCGATCCACTGGTTCGAGGCCGGTGCAGCCAAAGCCGAGTTCCGGCGCGTGCTGCGAGATGGCGGCTGGCTGGCGGTGTTGCGCAATTATGGCGCCGACGCCCGGCTAAACGAAACGCTGGCGGCTTTCCACACGGCGGAGTTTGGCGTGGACACACACGGCTCGGGTGCGCCTTCGGGCGGTATCGCGGTCGAATCCTATTACGCCGCGGGTCGCTGGGAGCGGCACACGTTCCCCCTGCGCTGCGAGCAGACCTGGGAGGCTTTTCTGGGCGCGTTGCTCTCGGCTTCCTACGCGCCCGACCTGCAGCACCCCTTATACCCACGGTATGAGGCGGCTGCACGCGAGGTGTTCGAGCGTTTTGCCGTGGGTGGGTTGCTGGAAACGCAGGCGGTCACCGAGCTCTACATCGGGCAAATGGTTTGAAGCAAGCGATGGTACCGCCGGTTCAGGCGAATTTTCTCGCGTTGGGGTCGAGTCGCTTGATTTGGTGCAGGTAGGCCACTGCGCGCGACTCCAGGTCGTGCGGGTAAGCATAGCCGAGCTGCTGCCCAACCTCGCTGGCTGCTTTGCGCATCAGGGCGATGGTGTTGAAGAGCGCCTGCCAGTTCTCCTCTACTCCTGGCCCAACGAACGTGCTTTCCAGCTCCGCCCACAGGTCGGAGCGCAGCCACCGTTTCAACCTTCGCCCGTACGGCCCGAGCTTGACCGACCAGTTGTGAGCAATCTCGGCGTGCCAGACCAGCATGGGGATGAGGTGCTCCTGCTTCATCATCATATCGAGGATATACTTGGCCGCCACCAGGTCATCGCGCCAGAGGAACTTGGCAACGTAGGTGGCGTCGACGAAGAAAACCTCGATGGTCTCGAAAAATTCAGCCTGGCCGGGCGGGGTGGGAATGTAGCCCTGGTAAGATGGCGGCTTCAATCCATCGGTCAGGTGATCCTTGTCGAGCAGCACCTGGTAACCGGCGTCCAGCTCGGGCGGCAGGTCGAGCGCGGTCACCGCCCGCCGCAGGATTCCCGGCGTCCACAGGGTGAAGTCGATCTTGAGCCCGCCCTCGAACTGGATGACGTAGCCGGAGTGCAGCGAACCCTGGTCGTTTTCAACCGGGTCGCGGTAAAGCGCCAGCACCCGGCCGAAGGCCTCCAACCAGGCGCGGGATTGGTGGAAGGGATACATGTCGCGCAGCACGAGGATGACGTCGTAGTCGGAGAGCGCGTCCGGCTGCCCGTCGGGGATCGCACGGGTGCTGGTCAGCAGCATGGCGCGCACCAGCGGCTGCCCCTCTCCCCACTCGCTCAAGCGATTCAAGACCGCGTCTTCGGCATCTGGCATTGGCACACCTCTGACCGAGTAGCAACAAAAATTTTCCCTGTTCGATCGTGTGGCTACGCCACGCAACCGAACAATAGAATAATTTTAAGATATGTTCTTATTCTACCGGAGGAACGGGATGATCGGGCAGGTCAACATCCAGCCGGCGGACGCTGCGCAGGCTGAAAAAGAGCGCGGTGGTCAGCAGGATGAGCAGTCCGGTCAGCACCTGCAACAGGCCGATGGCCGACCCCGGACCGCTGCCGACCAGCGGCTCGACCCAAGCCCAACCTGGCGTTCCCACTGCCGGCTGCAAAACACGGTCGACCAGCGGGCCGATCAAGAGGAATGACAGGGTAGAGCCGAGCAGGTAGAACTGGTCGGCCAGGGCAAACACCCGACCCTGCAGGTCGGGAGGCGTCTTGGCCTGGATCAGGGATACGTAGAGGGCATTCCCGGCGGGGAGCGGAAGCATTAAAAGGAAAGCGGCCACTCCCAGCAGTGGCAGCGAGCGCAACGTGCCGTAGGCCAGGAACAGGGCGCCGTTGAACAGTAATCCGGCCAGGATCAGGCGCATGCGGCGGCGGGGCCGGCCCAGGCCCGCCACCAGCAGCCCACCGGTGAAGGCGCCCAGGCTCATCACACCCATCATCAAGCCCATCTGCTGTTCGTTGCCAGTCAGGGAGGCCAGGTACGGCAATGACATCTCGAGCGGTCCGTTGAGCAAAAAGTTGATCCAGGCAAGGAAGAGGATCAACCAGAGCAGCGGCTTGCGCCGACGCAAGAATTGAAAACCTGCGCGCAGCTCTCCCAGCAGGCTGCCCTGCCCCACCCGGCCTTCTTGGCTGGGCGGCGGCTGCGGGATGGCCAGGAGCAGGACAACGCAGACTGCCAGCACGAACGTGACCAGGTCAATCACCAGCACACCGGTCACCCCGGCCACGGCGTAGACCAACCCGGCAAAGACCGGCGCAGCGACCCCGGCGACCGGATCGGCCAGTTCTTTTAATCCGTTGGCGCGCTCGCGCTGCGGTTCCGGAACCAGCAGGGTCACGGTGGCATTGGTCACCGGCGATTGAAAGGTGACAAAGATGCCCTGCAACAAGGCGACAGCGTAAAGATGCCAAAGCTGGAACTGGCCAGAATAGAAACTGACCAGCAACAAAAGGCTGGCGGCGGCCTGACCGCTATCTGCCAGGAGCATCATCGTCTTCCGGTTCCAGCGGTCGACCAGCACACCCGCCAGGCTACCGCCCAGCATGCCGGGCAACTCGCGGAAGAAGGCGGTCAGCAGCAAAGGGGCAGTCAGCCCGGTTTGCTGAAACACCCACAGACCCACCGCGATGGAGGTCATGTACGAGCCAACGAGGGACAGGGTCTGGGTTACCAGCAGGATGATGAAGGTGACCGGGCGCGAGGCTCCGGCGTGCAAGGGGCTCAAGGCGCAGGCTCGTCCTGGCGGGCGGCGAGCAGCGCGCGCAACGGCGCGTAACTGAGACGGTGCAGGGGGCAAGGTCCAAGGCGCTGCAGGGCGGCGCGGTGGAAGGCGGTGCCGTAGCCTTTGTGGCGGGCCAGGCCATACTCTGGGTATTGGGCGTCCAGCACGCGCATCTGCTCATCGCGGGCAGTCTTGGCGAGCACCGAAGCCGCGGCGATGCTCAACGAGCGCGCGTCTCCTTTGATCAGGGCCGTCTGGGGCAGGTCGACTCCCGGCAGGCGCAGCGCGTCTACCAGCAGGTGAGCGGGCGCGCAGGCGCAGCTTTGCAGCGCGCGCTGCATCGCCAGGCGGGTCGCCGGGAGGATGCCGAGCGCGTCGATCTCCTCTTGCCCGGCAAAACCCACTCCCCACGCGGCCGCTTCGACGCGGATACGCGCAGCCCAGGCCCGGCGAGCGGAAGGCGTCATCTGCTTCGAGTCGCGCACCCCGGCCAACCGCGCCAGCACGCCGGGGTCTGCGGGCAAAATCACCGCGCCGGCTGCCACCGGCCCGGCCCAGGCGCCGCGCCCGGCTTCGTCCAGGCCGGCGATGGCTGCCGCGCCCTGGTTCCACAGGCGCAGCTCGAAAGTCAGATCGGGAGAAGGAGGGATGTCCGCCGGATCGAAGCGAGGCATGGATGACCCGGACCTGGGGGTTAGAAAAGCGGGACGCCCTTCAAGTCGTCGGCAGTGCCCGAGGCCTGGGCGGAGCGGACGAAGTCGCTCCCGCCGTCTTGAACCAGCCGGATATCGGCGCCGGTCTCGAAGCTGGCGCCCCACAGCGGCTTGCGCCGTCCGGCGACGAAACGCTTGCCGGCTTTCAAGCGCGCGAGGAGCTGCCCGCGGTCGAGCAGCACGCGATCGCCGAAGGCCGGACCGCGCCGCTCGTACACGCGGACCAGGGCCACCTGTCCATCGGGCGCATAACGCACCGCTTCGACCACGCCGTCAATCTTATTGGAAGTCCTCATGGGTTGTAACCTGCCTGAAGAATCGCCGCCAGGGTTAGAGAGTGGTAAATGCCTTAGATTCACTCAACCGCCGGGTTGGCGGCGGTTGGATTTCCAGGTCGGGGTGGGCGGATTTGAACCGCCGACCACATGCCCCCAATGCACGTGCGCTACCGGGCTGCGCTACACCCCGAGCACGCTGAGTATAATCCGAGGCGGGCGAGGCGTCAAGCGGCGCGGAGATGGCTCATATGGTTTTCTCAAAGTATTGTCTGACAACCCCTCCCCCTGCCCCCTCCCCATTGCGATGGGGAGGGGGAGTCGCGCGGAGCGCGGCGGGGGTGGGGATTATCGAATGGGTAGCAACCTTATTGATCTGTCCATTAGTAGGTCGCCCCTACAGAAAATGGGTTCTTATCCATTAGTGTTATGCTCCACCCGAAGTCTGGCGAGTATGATCCGCCCGTCGGGTAAAACCTCGTAATCACTGCCCACTAACGGAAGGCGACTGCCGTTTTCCCAGCGATAGACCGTCGCCAGCAGGGTGTAATTACCCGACGGCAGAGCATGAGTATCGAATTCGTATAACCG
>JARKOV010000070.1 GCA_029975965.1 Anaerolinea sp.
TCGTCACCTTCCGCAGGAACGGGCTCACCCACCAATCCTAACCCTGTGGATAGTGCCCCAAACACCACCATCAACTTCCGCTGACTAGCCCTTCGAACAACAAACAGCCACGAAATCAGCTCAAGAGGTCCAACTCAGGTCAGATGGGGCACGGACCGAGTTTCGGCTGCGGAATGTCGGCGTCGTCTTTCAGGATAACAATCTCATCCCGGAGTTTACTTTCCGCGAGAATGTTGAGCTTCCTTTGCGGGTTATGGGCTGGGGCGCGAGCAAGGCCCGGAACGCGGCGATCGAGGCGATGGGGGCCTTAGGGATTGAGGACCTCGCTAACCGCTACCCGCATCAGGCGTCGGCTGGCCAGCGACAGCGATGCGGATTCGCGCGTGCTGTCGCTGGGGAGCGGTCGGTCATCTTGGCGGACGAACCCACCGGCGCTTTGGACACCGCGACCGCTGCGCAGCTGTTCGCTGTCGTCGCCGAGTTGTGTGTGAGCCGCGGGATGCTCGCTGTTGTGGCGACCCACGATCCGGCGGTGGGTCAGTTTGCGCATCGGACGGTCATGATTACGGATGGCCGGCTGAGTGAGATGGCCTCGTGACGATGGTCTTTGCACGACCGCTGGGTTTGGTGAGCGCGCTCATGATGCGCTCGGCTTTGATGCGCCGCATTGGTGTCGCAATGGCGCTGGTTGCGGCGGCGCTGGTGTTGGCGTCATCTGTTGTGGGCAGCTTGTCGTTGGCGAACAGCCAGGCTGCAGAGCGGGATCTTGGCGAGTTCGAGTTCGGGGCGCAACTGCCGGTGGCTTTGACCCCAGGTTCCGCGATCCCACGGGTGGATATGACTGCCACGGCGTCCGCGGTGCTAGTGAGTTCGGGAGATCTGCGAGTGACCGAGCAGCCGCAAACTCGTGCTGCATTCATCGAGACGAACTGGCAGGCTAACCCGCTCCCACTACGCTATCAACTGGTGTCTGGCCGCTGGCCAAGATCGGCGGGAGAGGTTGCCACCTCGGCCCCGGTTGGGGCGTCGGTGCATGTACTGGGCGACGTTGCGGTGCAGGTGGTGGGAGAGGTCGTAGACCGCTATGACCGGCACGGTTTCACCATCGCGGCAGCGCCGGGAACGTGGTCAAGTTGGCATGTCGCCGATTTGTCGACCCGCTTTCCCAACACGTTGGCGACGGCCACGTATTTGTGGATCGGTGACCGGGACGCGGGCTTGGACGCGCTGGCCCTGGTCGCCGCCAAGCACGGTATGAGTGCGGCGAGCGCTCGAGGCCAGATGAGCGGATTGCTGCTGGAGCGGGACCAGTATCTGGCCACCGACAAGGCGACTGCCGCCAAACGCTTCCCGTTGGTTTTGGGGCTTCCGGTTGCCATCGTGCCGCTCCTGGCAGGGGTGATCTGTGGCGGCTTGGCCGCCCGCTGGTCACGCAGGGTCGCGAAACAACTTCAGCAGATTGGTGTCCCTGACCGGCTCACCGTCTCCGCCAGGATGCTGGCCACTCTCGCTGCGACCTCCGCAGGCGTCTTGACAGGGTGTGTAGTGGCGGCTGGGGCTGGCTTAGCTGTGCGGCCAGCCCTTGACGCGGCCGCCAACCAACCGCTGGCGCCATTCGCGATCGGCTGGGGCGACATGATCCTGGTGTTAGCAGGCTCACTGGTGGGCACCTCGATCGGCATGCTTTCTTCGGGGCTTGTGAAGGTGGCGAAGGCGGTGCGTTTCGGTGCTAGGCCGCGACGTGTTGCTGCGGGAATCGCGGCGCTGAGTCTGGTCAGCCAGTTCCCGGGTCCCGATGACGGTATTGCCATGACGGTCACCTATTCATTGTTCGCAATGACTGTGGCGTTGCTGTCCCCTGACGTGTTGACGTTGCTGATCGAGTCGACAAAACGTCGAGGGATGGCCACACAATTGGGTGCAGCTATGCTGAATCCGCGGCAAGGATTTGTCGCGGCACTTCTTGCCCCTTTGACTCTGGTCATCAGTTTGAGCGGCGGCGCTATCGCGATAACCGCCGGATCGTTAGCGGCCGCCAACGCGCAACTCACTGCTTCCATTCCCCCAGGTTTTGCAGTGTTAAGAACGCTCGATGCGTCGAAGCCCGTGCCTTCATCTATTCGAAGCCGGTTTGAAGAGGTGACCGGTCTGAGCAATCC
>JARKOV010000090.1 GCA_029975965.1 Anaerolinea sp.
CTTTTTCCGGTGAATTGTTCTCACGGCTGCGCGAAAAAGCCGGGCGGCTGATCTGGAATGGCTTCCCTACCGGGGTCGAAGTAGGGTATGCAATGCAGCATGGTGGGCCCTATCCCGCCACTACTGCGCCGCAAACCACATCGGTGGGTATGACGGCCATCAAACGCTTCATGCGTCCGGTTGCTTTTCAGGACTTCCCTGATGTCCTCTTGCCGGATGCGCTCCAGGATGCCAATCCACTGAATATCTGGCGCACGGTCGATCACCAGCTCACCCGCGACCCGATTCGTCGGTAGATTGATGCCGGTGGAGGCGGCGTAAGCGATTCCCATCCAGGGGCAGGATCGCCTGGATGGGAGTGCCGGGATTGGGCCTGATCCGGGCCGGCGGCGGGTGTCGCGAACTGTCCATCATTCCGATTCACGGCACCGCGTGAGGGAAGAAGCTTGCCCGGACGACGTAAGTAGCCGGCCCGGGGACAGACCCAATCCCCTGCGAAGGGTGCCGGGGCGTATGACGCTACGCCCCATGCTTGGAACTGTGTTTCAAAAGATGTGGGTTAGGGTGAGGGTTTGAAAGTGCATAACAGCCATCATGGCCGACTAGATTTCCCAGTGATCGTTGCCCTGGAGCAGCGCCCGAAGGTGGTTGATTTCGCCCGCGTGGTAAGTATCGTGTGCGATCACGATCTGGATAATCGTCCGCAAGGGCATGGTCTCGCCCCACGCCAAGGGCCGTTCGCCGTCGAGCTGATCGTCGGTGAGAGCGCTAATCGAGGCAATCCAGCGGCGGTGCCCTTCTTGCAGCCAGTCGATCACTTCCGCGGGGGGGCGCTTCCGCCCGGTGATAAAGGGTTCGTCGGGTGATATCGTTCCCGGCCCAAAGGCATGATCGTGATACATCCATTTCGCCCAGCCTACATGGTCCACAATATCGGCTATTGAACGCTCGCCCCCCGTGGGAATCGTTTCCCAGTCTTCGTCGCGCAGATTTTTCAGGTTCGCCAGCAGCGAAAAAAGCATCTGCCCGTCAAACGCGTTGTTACTGAGACACGCCAGGGTGGTTACTGCTTGATTTTGAACACTCATTTTGCTTTCTCTTTTCGATAGCATTTCCCGTCCACGGGATGGGATTATAACGCGGCGGCAAAATAGAACAAATGTTTATTTCGGTACTGTATCGAGGAATGATGGAAGTCCCAATGATGAAAATCGAAAGCGTGCTCATCGTATTGCTGAGCCTGCTCCTGGTGCGTGAGTGGTGGCGAAGTCATCGGAGGACTGCCCGCACTGTCGGGCTGGGGTAAAGCTTGAGCTGGCGCGGGTGATGTTCACGCTGATGCGGATGCTGAATGAGCGACGCCGCCTCAGTTGTGGGGATCCGGATGTCCCTGGTTTATCTTGGATCTGACCGATGCCAGCAAGGTTGAAGTTGCCTGTCTGGAAATCACGGATCATTCCAGTTGTGTTGAAGATCGGACAATGCGCGACGCCCGCCGGCCCGGATCAGGCCCAATCCAGGCAAAATGGCCGCCAGATCAGGAATCAAACCCAATTCAGTCCGCGCATCTTACCGGGGCGTTCGCTGCTGTCCAAGCCCTGGCTTCATCCATCATTCCCCGAGGCAGTACCAGGCATAGCCGACGACCGGTACGACTTTATGAGTTTCAACAGGCGTTGGTGCTGTCGATCAGCCGGTAACCGACCCCCGGCTCGGTCAGGATGATCGTGGGCACGGCGGGGTCAGGCTCGATCTTTTGGCGAAGCTGCGCCACGTAGACGCGCAGGTAGTGCGTCTCGTCGACGTATTCCGGCCCCCAGACTTCCCGCAGAATCTGGTGGTGGGTGAGGACACGGCCGGCATGCTGGATCAAAAGGCGAAGCAGGGCGTATTCGGTCGGAGTCAGGTGGATCGGCTCGTCGTTCACCGTGACGCTGCGCCGGCTGAGATCGACTTTGAGCGAGCCGCTGGTGAAGACCTGAACTTCCGGTTCGGGCTTGGTGTGCCGCGCCGCAACGCGCATGCGCGCCATCAGTTCGTCGACGCTGAAGGGCTTGGTGAGGTAATCGTCCGCGCCGGCATCGAGCGCGGCGATTTTGTCCCGGTCGGCGTCCCGGACGGACAGGATGATGATGGGCATGGTCATCCACTCGCGCAGCCGCTTGAGGACCTCCAGCCCGTCCAGGTCGGGCAGCCCCAGGTCGAGGATGGTCAGATCGGGCCTGATCTGGGCGGCTTTGGCCAGCGCTTCCTGGCCGGTGGCCGTTTCGAACACGTGATATCCGTTGGCTTCCAGGCTGTACTTCAGGAAGCGCCTGATCTGGATTTCGTCGTCGACGACCAGCACATGAATCCCGTCGCTCATAGCCTGGCCTCCTGCACCGGGGGCGGAGCACCGCTCGACGGCAGTCGGATGAGAAAACACGCGCCTCCCCCGGGCACGTTGGAAGCGGCGAGCGTCCCTCCGTGCGCTTCGACCAGTCCCTTGCAGACGGACAATCCCAGTCCCGTGCCGCCGCTCAACGTGCCCGGCACGCGGTAGAACTTGTCGAAGACGCGCTCCAGGTCGGATTCAGGCAGGCCCGGCCCCCGGTCGGAGAGCTGCAGGTAGACTCCTTGCTCGTCCTGGCCTGCTTCGATGATCACTGGGGTTCCAGCCGGGGTGTAATTGCAGGCGTTGTCCAACAGGTTGACCAGAACCTGTTCCATCAGGACGAAATCAAGCTGGATGAGTGGCAGGCCGGGATCGCAGGCGATGGTCAGGGGATGGTCACCCAGGCGGTTGGCGAGGCGCTTGACAGCCACGCCGATCAGGTCGCCGAGGTCGCACCATTCGCGCTTGAGCTGCAACCGGCCGCTTTCGAGACGCGACATGTCGAGCAGGTTTTCGACCAGGCGATTCAGACGCCGGGCGGCGGACTGAATGTCCGCCGTGAGTTCCCGGCGCGCCACCGGATTCGCGCCGGTCTGCGAATCGAGCAGGCTGCTGGCGGCCCCCATGATGGAGGCAATCGGGGTGCGAAGCTCGTGGGAGATCGAATTGAGCAGGGTCGTGTAGAGCCGTTCGGACTCGCGCAGCATGGTGGCCTGTTCGGCGGCTTCGTCCAGAAGCTCGCGCTCGATGACCAGCGCGACCTGGCTGACGAACGTGGCGAGCAGGGCTTCCTGCTCCAGGGGCAGTTCTTCCTTGAGGCGGGGGCACACGCCAATCACGCCCACGGTCCGGCTGGCTGTCCGCAGCGGCAGGTACTGCGCCGCGGCCAGCGACAGGGTATCCGTGAACCGGCCGGCGGATTTGCCGTGCTGGAAGACCCAGAGGGCCACGCTGTATTCCTTTTCGTCGATGGCCAGCGTGCTGGCCGGATGGGGTTGCCGCGCAAGCTGGCCGTTCTGGGTCAGGAGGATGGCAACCTCCGCGTCGAATACCCGGCCGATCTGGGCCACGGCCGAGCGGAGCACGTCATCCATGTTGACAGCCGTGGCGGCCTCGCGCGCCAGCGCGTAGAGGGCCAGGGCGTATTCCACATTATACTGGGCCAGGCGCTCCTGGCTGCGCAGCCGGGCG
>JARKOV010000091.1 GCA_029975965.1 Anaerolinea sp.
TCCTTGTTTCTCAACCGGCCTGTTGCATGTTGATATCAAGATGCCTCAGTCGGCGTTTTGGCCGAATTCTTGTGGTTCACCGGCATATGCAAGGAGCGAAATGCGAAGATCCCCAAAAAGACGGGCAACCAGAAGGTGATCCCGCGGTAGGCCAGGGTGATCACCGCAGAGGCTTCGATCGGCACCTGGAGCGAGCGGAGCGCCACAGTCATCACGCCTTCCACGATGCCAATTCCGGCCGGCGTGGGCGACACGATCAAGAAGAGATACGCCATGCTAAAGCCGGCGACCACGGTGATCATCGACAGTTCGATGTTGAACGCAAGGAACATCAGGGCGAGAATGATGATCAGGATGGCTTTGTTGAGCAAGGCGTGGAAAATTGGGCGCAAGATCAGGCGAGGGTTCTGCTTGAGCGCCGATATGCCCTCGGCAGCGTCCAGAGCGAAAGAATAGGCCCTTTTTTCTGAGAGATATTCGCGGTGGATGAAGGGCTTGAAAACGCGGTTGACCATCCGCGCTCCCCAGGCCAGGACACGCGCCAGGAGGGTTGCCGATTTCATCCCGAGATAGAGCAGCACGGCCAGGGCGAGCGCACCAAACAACAGGATCAGCGAGGCGGTGATTTCAGACCAGAGCAACTCGTTGCGCCTGGATAACTCCGCCAGGCCAACGGTGAGGGTGATCAGGGTGGCGACGTATTCCAGCCAGACGAACAAAACCCCTGCGACGGCAGTGCGCCCGACCGACCGGCCCTGGCTCCGCGCGTTTGCCATCAGGAATGCCGCGCCGCTCAAACCGCCAGAAGGTGCGATCACGCCGATAAACATGGCTGCAGTGGCAACCCGCGCCATGTAAAATGCGCTGATATCCTCGTTGAGCACTTTGAAGATCGACTGGTAGGTCCAACCTAAGTTGAACAGCCAGAGAAACAGGCAAACCACACCCGGCCCGATGTACCAGAAGTTTCCCCTGGCTAAAACATCAGCCACATCCTGCATCTCGGTGAAGCGCGTGATGAGAAACAGGACCCCCAACAGCAGGATGAGGGCGATAATGAAATTTCGCACCTCTGAATTATAAAGGGAAAATGGTGTTGCTCAGAAGGAGGAGTTTACGAGCTCTCATGGAGCGTGCATGAAACCGGTTAAGCGAACCGAGGGCGCAAGGCGCCCTCGGTTCGCTTGTCCTAGCAGGGTGATGCCCTCGCTCAGGGCGCCACGCCCCCGTTTTGGATAATTTCAATGGCTTTATCCAGTTGCGGGTCGACCTCGTTCTGAATGTCTTCCTCGGAGATGGTCACTTCGACATCCGGGGTGAGACCCACGCCGGCGATCTGGCGCTCCTTTGGGGTTAACCAGCGGGCGATGGTCACCCGCACCGCGCCCTGTTCGTCGGTGAGCGGGATCCAGTTTTGCACCGAGCCTTTGCCATAAGTGGTCACGCCGACCAGCAATCCGCGCTGATAATCCTGGATGGCGCCGGCGGTGATCTCAGAGGCGGACGCGGTGCCTTCATTGACCAGAACCACAAGAGGGATCTTGGTCGCCAACCCGCCGCGGATGGCTTCGAACGTTTTCATCCGGCCGTCACCGTACTCCTCATACATCACTACGCCTTCGGGGATGAACTGCGAGACGACCTCGATGGCCGTGTTCAGGTAGCCGCCGCCGTTGTTGCGCAGGTCGAGGATGAGGCCAATGGGCTTCTGGCTCATCAGATCGCGCAGGGCTTTTTTAAGCTCGGCGGTTGTCTTGTCGCCGAAGGTGAACAACTGGACATAGGCGATGTTGCCTTCCAGCATCTCTCCTTCGACGGAGGGGACAATAATTTTTGCGCGCTGGATGGTGACATCGAAGGTTTCTTCCAATCCCTCGCGTTGAATGGTGAGGGTCACATCCGTCCCGGCGGGGCCGAGAATGCGCCGGAGCACCAGGTTGCCATCGATGCCCGTCATGTCTTCGCCATCGACCTTAACGATCACATCGTTCGCCTTCAGTCCGGCTTTTTCGGCCGGGGAATTGGGCATCGGGCTGACGATCTTGACATATTGGCCGGTGGTGTCTACCCATGCGCCGATGCCTTCATATTCACCGTCCATCGGCAGGTTCGCCTGGCGGTATTCGTCCGGGTCCATGTAGGATGTGTGCGGATCCTCTAGCGATTGCAGCATACCGCGAATTGCGCCGCGCATCATGGCTTCCTGGTCGACCGGCTGGTCTACATACTGGTCTAGGACGATGTTCCAGGTCTCCCAGAAAGGTTCAAACAAGGCTTGCAGCTCCTTGGGCGTTGAGGCGGTTTGACCGAAATCGGTGGTCACCCCCTGCTGAGCTGCGGTCGTGTCCGGTTGCGCGGTCGGGACGGCGGCTTGCGCCTGCGCAGGCAACAGCCAGCCCACCACCAATCCGCCAGAAAAAGCGCCGGCCAAAAGCAGTAAGAGGATGAAGGCTCCAAGCGCTATTCGAATGTTCTTGTTCATTTAACGAACTCCTACGACAGGCTCGATTGTTAATAAGGAAAGAATATCACGCTTTGGTTAATTTGGAATGAATATGGGGATTCAATGTAAATGGTTTTGATCGTTTTTCTCTTTGAACTGCGCCACTTTTTGGGCCAATTCACTGAGCTGGTCGTTTTCTTTACCGAACGGATTTCGCAACGTCTCCAGCGTTTGCCGCCAGGAGGAGGAATTTGAGTCTTCTTTCCGGTTTCGTAATAAAGAAAACAGCCAGATGTTGATCGAAAAGACCATGAACAAGATCACGGCAATCCCGCACCAGGCCAGAGGAGACAGGTTCGAGAAATTCATCCTGACCTCCCGGTCGAAAGCAGTTCTTCCAACACCGCCGGAAGATTATACAGAGTCTGGGCTACAGCGTCACAACAACCATCCGGCGTTCCCGTGCCCATGCGAATGGTATAAAATCCGATCTCCCGAGCGGCGCGCAGGTTGTGAGCAGCGTCATCGACCAGGATCGATGAGAATGGTGAGATAGCCCCGGCGAGATCGACGGCGCGGTGAAACGCCCCTGGCATGGGTTTGCAGTAGGGGGCTACATCCAGCACATCGATGATTTGATCGAAACATCCGGCCAGGTGAAGAATGTCCAGCACGCGGTGGGCGTGGGCGCGGTCGGCGTTGGTAAAGATCACCTTGCGCAGCGGGATGCCGGCAAGCAAGGCCGGGATGCCAGGATCTGGCGTGAGGTAATCGGCGAGCGGGATGTCGTGGACGAAGGCAAGGTATTCATGGGGGTCGATTCCGCGCGTGATGGTTAACCCGCGCAGGGTGGTGCCGTAGGTGTGATACAACTGTTCGCGCATCTCGGCGACCTGGTCGGCGGGAATGCCAACCTTCTCGTGCATGAACTGGTTAATCCGCATCCCGATGGCGTCCCAAACTCCACTGGAAGGGGGATAGAGGGTGTCGTCGAGGTCGAAGAAGAGCGTGGTATAGCCCATGCTGGAAGATTATACCCCAAGCGTTCTGGGCACATGGAGTATAATTTGCGAACCCCCTATGCCCATTCGTGTGCTGGCTGATGACGTTGCCTCACAGATTGCCGCCGGAGAAGTGGTCGAGCGACCCGCTTCGGTGGTCAAGGAATTGGTCGAAAACGCCCTCGATGCCGGCGCCGGACAGGTGACCATCCGCATCGTGGAGGCGGGCAAGCGGTTAATCGAAGTTTCGGATGACGGCGCAGGGATTCCCCCGGACGAGTTGGAGCTGGCGGTAGCCCGGCACGCGACCAGCAAGCTGCGCAGCGCCGAAGACCTGTTCCGGATCACGACACTGGGATTTCGCGGAGAGGCGCTGGCTTCGATTGCTTCGGTCTCGCGCTTCACCCTCACTTCACGACCAGCCGACAGCAGAGTCGGAGCGCGCCTGCGGGTGGATGCCGGGCGGGTCGGATTAAGTGAGCAAACGGGCGGGGGGGCTGGCACCACGGTTAAGGTGGAGGAGCTGTTTTACAACGTTCCGGCGCGGTTGAAATTCCTTAAGCGCGATCTCACCGAGCGGCAGCAAATCGATGGCCTGGTGACACGCTACGCGCTGGCTTATCCGCAGGTGCGTTTCCATCTATATCACGACGAGCGGGCTTTGCTGCAGACCAGCGGCAACGGCGACCGGCGAGAAGTGCTGGCGAATCTTTATGGCGTAGACATCGCACGCCAGATGCTCGAGGTTCAATTTATTGACGAGCAGATCCACGTGGAAGGTTTCATCAGCCCGGTTGCGCTGACCCGCTCGAACCGCCGCGAGTTGACCTTCTTCGTCAATGGGCGTTGGGTGCAAGATGCGGCTCTTTCAGCCGCCTTGCTCCAGGCGTATCATACGCTGCTGATGGTGGGGCGGTTCCCGATCGCCACGCTGTTTATCCGGTTGCCTCCCGAAGATGTGGATGTCAATGTCCACCCGGCCAAAGCAGAAGTGCGTTTTCGTAGCCAGGATGCGGTGTTCAGCGGGGTCTCGCGAGCTGCCCGGCGGGCATTGCTGGCCTATTCACCGGTGCCTTCGGTCGCGCCGTCGTCCACCTGGCAAACCTCGTTTGAGCGAGCGGGTGTTTTTCCTCCCGGTTCCCTGCCTTCCAGCCGGTTGATAGACCCCGCCTGGGAGATGGTCGCCCAGTCCGAAGAGCAGGTCGAGATCGTCCCGCCAGAAGGCGCGGCTTCTGCCCCATCCACGGTACAAACGGCGCTGCCCGGCGAAGGCGTGCCGCTGCTCAGGCTGGTGGGGCAGGTGGGGGCCGCTTACCTGGTAGCAGAAGGCCCGGATGGGTTGTACCTGATCGACCAGCATGCCGCCCACGAGCGTGTGCTGTTCGAGCGTTTCATGCGCCAGCGAGAAAAGCGCATTCCGGCCCAGGCGTTGCTCGAAGCCGCAATGGTCGTGTTGCCGCCCGCGCAGTCGGCATTGTTGCAGGGGGAGTTGAACATCTTGAGCGGTATCGGCTTCCAGGTGGAGCCGTTTGGCCCGAACACTTTCCGAGTGCGGGCAATTCCGGCGATATTCTCGGGCGCCGACCCGGTCGCGGCGATCCGGGCGGTGGTGGAGGACTTCGAAGAAGACGAAACGCCGTTGCAATCGGAAGTTGAGGCACGGCTGGTGGCACGTGTTTGCAAGCGCTGCGCGGTCAAAGCGGGGCAGGTTCTGTCAGCGGAGGAACAGCGGGCCCTGCTCCGCGACCTTGAGTCCTGCCAGTCGCCGCGCACCTGCCCGCATGGCCGGCCTACCATGATTCACCTGTCGGTGGACTTGCTCGAGCGGCAATTCGGTCGGCGAGGAGCACGATAAGAGAAGCAGCTGGTTTTCAATTTTGCCCAGATTTGATGAGACTTGTTTGAAGGGAGCGGAAGACATGTGGGTAGTAACCGATCGTGGAAGTGATTTTGCGCGGGGGCAGGTGGATGATCTGGATATCCACTTCGTCCCAATGCGTCTGACCCTGGATGGAAAAACCTATTCTTCCAGCGTCGATATCTCTCCGGAAGAGTTTTACGATTTGCTGGAAAATACCAGTGGTTTTCCGACCACTTCACAGGCGGCCGCCGGCGATTTTGCCGTGATATACCGGCAACTGGCGCAAAGCGACCCGGAGATCTTGTCGATTCACATATCCTCCGGGCTAAGCGGAACACTCGATTCGGCGCGCGCAGGTGCACAAATGGTCCCAGAGGCGAAGGTCACCTTTTGGGATAGTAAGACCCTGTCCGGACCTGAGGCCTGGCAGGTAGAGCTGGCCGCGCGGGCGATAAAAGCCGGTTGGGCGCTGGATCGAATTCTGGAGAGGTTGAGCCAAATCCGGGCTCGCACCGAAGGCATATTTACGCTGGATAACCTGAAATACCTGATCCATGGCGGCAGGATCAGCCATCTCAAAGGCTTACTGGCCTCGGTGTTGCACATTCGTCCGGTGATCGCGGTCGAGAAAGAGCACGGAAAGTACTACACGCTCAACCAGGAGCGCACATCCAACAAGGCGCTGCAAGCCATTAAGAACGCCTTGCTGAAGTTCTACCCAGAAGGGAGCCGGTTGCGCGTGCAGATCCTCCACGGGAAGAACCCGGAGGCGGTCGAAAAACTGAAAGAGATGGTTAACAACGTTTTTCAGTGTACCTGGGAAGGAACGGTGAGCGTCGGCCCAATTCTGGGGGCTCATACGGGTGGCAGCGTGGTCGGATTATGCGCCGGCCCCATCGAGCTGTACCAGGTGTAATTTCAACAAGTGTCGTTATCACTCGGCCAGAGGTGATAGATACCCACTTCTCCTCTACCCTCTGAGCCGTTTCTAAGAGTCAAAAAAGCCGTTCAACACGGCTTTTTTGACTCTCAAGAGAGGATTCATTCGGGAAAGGTCAACTCGGGTAAAGTGAAATGTTCGAGGCGGTTGTTGGTGGCATCACTCAACCAGACGTTGCCATCTGAATCGATCGCCAGACCCGCGATCAGGCCAATTCCACTGGCTTGCCCGCTGAACGGCGTCCAGCCGAAGACGATGTCTCCTGCGCTGGTGAATTCGAGCGCGCGGTAACCTTCTGGATCGGCCACAATCACGTTGCCGGTGACGGGTGAGACCTTCAAATACGGCTTGTTATCCAGCGATTGGCCGTACCAACCCTGGATTTCCCACTGGCGGACGGGAGTGAACACCTGCCCGGTCGAATCGGGGACGAAAACCTGAACGCGCTGGTTCCAGGTGTCGGCCACATAGATCGACCCGTCCAGGCCGATGGCGATGCCGGTCGGTTCGTCGAACTGGCCCACATCCATCCCTGCGGAGCCGAACTGGGCGACAAAGGTGCCGTCCGGCTCGAAAATGGCGATGCGCTTGTTTCCCGTATCGGCCACGTAGACCCGACCGTTGGCGTCGATGGCCAGCCCGCGAGGTCCCCAGAATGCGTCGGGCGTCTCGGCCTGGCCAAAGTAACCCCACATGGTCAGGAACTGGCCGTCGGGCGTGAAGGCCTGCACGCGGTGATTCCAGGTGTCACTGACGAAGACAGTCCCATCGGGTGCGACCGCCACATCCCATGGCTCGTTGAAGGTGCCGCCGGGGGCCTCTCCTTGGGATGAATCGGCAAAACTGCCCCACAGGTTGATCAGGCTGCCGTCTGGCGCGAAGTGCTGGATGCGGTGATTGCGCGAATCGGCCACGTATATGCTGCCATCTGCCGCCAGCGCGATGCCGCGCGGGGCCTGCAACTGGCCGGGGTTGGTGCCAGGCTGGCCGATTTTTAACTCGTCCGGGGCCAGGTCTACGATCTTCCCGGCGTACAGGTCTACCTCGGGTTCGCTGACCACCGAGGGTTGCACGCCGTACTTCCAGATCTGCGACACAAGGTCTTTCCGAATGTACATGCGGATGCGAGCGCTGGGTTGCCAGTTTTCAAGGGTGAGCGTGTTGCTCCCGGTCAGCTCGGCGTACCGCTTGTAATCCCGGTTCAGCCAGATGTCCCACAACGCCTGGCGGTACTCCGGGCTGTTCAGCGCGTTGCTGATCCGTTCCCAGTTCAGGTTCCAATAATCCTGCATGGGCCACCACAGGCGCATGTATTCGAACATGACAAAGTTATCGGCGACGACCGGCTCCATCTTGCCGTACACGTCTTCGCCAGCGAGGATGATCGGCACGTCACGCAGCTCGCGGGTGGGTTGATTGCCGAACCAGCGTACGTTGGGATAATCGCGGAAATACCACAGGTAAGGGTATTGTGCGTCTCCGGAATAGGCCACCACGATCTCTTTCCCGCGCGTGGTGCGGTAAGAGATCTCCTCGACCTGGGCAAGGATATCTTTTGGACCGCGCGCGGCATGCGCATAGACCAGAAACTCGGTGGCGTCGTCATAGTTGATAAAGGAGGCGCGGTAAGACGCTCGGGCGGTTAGCACGGTAAGTAGAGCAAAGACCGTCAGGGTGGCAAGGCTGACCAACTGGCTGGCCTGCCAACCCCGCAAAAGGTAGAGGACTCCGGCGGCGCTGCCCAGACTGGCCAGGAAAGCGAAGAAAAATTGACCGGTGGTCTGGAGCTGTTCCAGCGTGTTTCCTGCGAACGGCGGGTTGCTCCCCAGCAGCATGCCAAACATCACCGAGGTGCTGGTGATAAAAACGGGTAACAGCAGCAGCGCCAAGATGCCTTGACGGTTCGCAATATTTTCCCATCGGGTGGTGTCGACCAGGAAACCCAGGCCCCACCCCGCAGCGAGCAACATGCCCATGGCAATGTGGACGGTCAGCCAGGGCATTTTCTCACCAGCCAGGCTGAACGCGATCAGGCTGGTCAACGACCAGAACAGCAGCAGCCCAAGCACTGGCAGGCGCTGAGGTTTCTCATAGAAAGATCCCAGATCAAATGCTTGTGTTGTTTCTTCAAGACCGGCAGGTTCGGACATGTCGTCCGGAACCGGTTCAAGGCTCTGGTCGGCTGAAGGGTTTCGCCCGGGTAGATGCGAGAAGCGATCGTGGCGTAAGCCCAGGTAGAGCGCCAGGAATGAACCCAGCAAGGCGAGGTATTCGTAAATGGGAACCTGCACCAATGCGAAGTAATACCAGGGCTGCCCGCCGCGCTGTTCGCCCTGCTGGCTTAACCAGTAGCCAAGCGAGCCGATGATGCCGCTGAAGAAGCCGTTGCCATAGGTGAACATCGAGGTGTAGAAGAAGATGTAGATGGCATAAAACAGGGCAGCATTTTTCAACCACAAGCGCGGGTTCCATAAAATGCCAATCACCGCCGAAAGGACCAGGAACAGCACCAACACCGTTCCCGTGCGGATCAAGCCGATCGACGAGGTGTAATCCAGGGGATCCCAGCCGATCATCTTGACGGGGAAGGCTGCCAGTTGTGGCAAGACCAGCGTGCCGGTCAGGATGAGCATGTTGAACGAGCGGAAGTGGCGGAGCTGCGCCCAACCGATATCTTTGATCATCAAAGCCAGGGCTAAACCGCCAGCCCCGAGCGCTCCCAACACAGCCACCAGCTCGATGGCGAGGCGCATACCCCCGGGCATGTTCCCTTCGGATGCCACTGGTGTTTCTGCACCGGGGGCGATGTTACCCGCAGGGGTCAGCGGGGTGACCGGCTTCGCATTCACCACCCCAAACCCGATCGCCACAAAGACCAGCAAGATGGCAACCCCGAGCAAAATGGCCAGCCGGGTAAAATTGCGCGGCCGGCGTTCCTCGGCGCGCTGGATCTCTTTTAAGAACAGGAGCAACAGGAACACCAGCAACTGGGCTGCGTAGATGTAAGAGGTCTCTTTGGTGATGAAGTGCATCACAAGGGTGCCGGTGAGCAGGTAAAGCGAAAGGTTGTCACCCTTTTCGAGGTGCCGCAGCACGGCGAATAACATCACCACCAGGTACAACTCGATGAACGCTTCGTTGCGGGTATACCTTCCATAAAATAGCAGATACGGCGAGATTAAGAAAAGCAGGCCGGCGAGCAACGCTCCGGTGCGTCCCAGGTAGCGCCGGAAGGCAAAGAGCACGAACACCACGGCTGCCGTGCTGAACAGGGCTGCCGGAATGCGGGAGGAATAGTCGCTGTCACCGAATAAGAAGTAACTGAGCGCGACGATGTGAAATTGGAAGGGCCCGTGGGTGACCGGATTGTGAGCATAGCCTTTGCCAACGAAATAATCGTAGGAGGGCCAGACGTGGTTCACTTCGTCGTGGCTCATCACCCGCTCTCCAAGCATGGCGAAGCGGCTGATGATCGCCAGGATAATGATCAAGGCGACGAGTAAATTTTCGAGTTTAATGCCTGAGGTGACTTGAAATAGAGGACGATCCAGCCAGGAAGTCGAATGAGTTTCCGCTTGCATAACGCTTGGTTGTCTTCTCCTTCTTGTTGCGGTAACTGTGAGAAACCACAAGACACTATACTTTATAATCGCTTTTCAGGCAAGATGATCCCATGCGCGGCAAAATGATTCCATAATAGATCCTGCCTGCAAGAACTGTGCTCAAAACTCTGGTAGAATCCGGGCCATGCGCAATCGCGTATCCTTTTTCCCATTACGCTGGGTCTCGGCGATTTTGATATTGCTGGCGGTCGCGTTAACCGCCATTCAGTTGGTCAGTTACAGTCGCATTCGCGCCAATTTTCCTCCTGGCATGGTGATCGGGGGCATCCCGGTAGGTGGATTGGACAACCAGGCGGCAGCCGAGCGCCTGCTTCAATCTTACACAGCCATTCCGGTCGAGGTGCGCTACCGTGACGCGGTGATTCAGATCAAGCCTTCGGTGGTCGGCTTTACCCTCGATCTGGAATCGATGATCGCGGCCGCCGACCTGGAGCGCATCAGCCAGCCCTTCTGGAATGGCTTCTGGGATTACCTGTGGAACCGCATCCCGGTGCCCAAGCCGGTGCCATTGCTTTCCTCATTTTCTGAAGAGCGCCTGAGGGTGTTCCTGCGGGATGAAATCGCTGCCCGCTATGACAAGCCGCCCGCGCCATCGCTGCCGATTCCGGGGAGTACGACCTTTCAGGTGGGAGAAGCCGGCACCGTGTTGGATATCGACCGGGCGGTCGTGTTAATCGGCGACGCGTTCCGCTCGCCGACAGCCCGGCAGGTCAACCTGACGTTCAACCGGGTTGAGCCGTCGAAACCATCGATTGCGAACCTGAAGCTCCTGCTTGAGCAGATCGTCCAATTAGAAGAATACGACGGGACGCTCGAGGTGTACGTGAACGACCTGCAAACCGGGCAAGAAGTCCATTTTGCTTACGACCAGGGCCAATTACTAAAACCCGATATCGCTTTCACTGCCGCCAGCACGATGAAAATTCCGATTATGACCTCGGTCTTCTTGCGCCAGCCAGAACCCATGCCACAAGCGGTGAGTGATTTGATCGCTTTGATGATCGAGTACTCCGAAAACGGTCCCGCCGACAACCTGATGGATAACGTCCTGGGTGGAAACACCGGCCCGTTGCTGGTGACCGAGGATATGCAGGTCCTTGGCCTGGAAAACACCTTCCTGGCCGGTTATTTTTACCCTGGAGCCCCCCTTTTACAGCGTTTCCAGACCCCTGCCAACCAGCGCACCGATATCGACACCGAGCCGGACGCCTATAACCAGACGACGCCCACCGACATGGGCATGCTGCTCGAAGACATCTATTTTTGCGCCGAGAATGGCGGCGGAACTTTTTCGGCGGTTTATCCTGGCCAAATGAGCCAGGCCGAATGCCGCCAGATGATCGCGTTCCTTTCCAAGAACCGCAACGGGGTGCTGCTGGAGGCTGGATTGCCCGAAGCCACCCAGATTGCCCATAAGCACGGCTGGATCATTGAGGCCGACAACCTGATGCACACCATTTCCGACGCGGGGATCGTCTATTCGCCGGGAGGGAATTACGTCATCTGTGTTTACATGCACGACCCCGACCAGCTTCTATGGGACCCCGCCAACATTTTGGTCAGCAAGATTTCTCAGGCGGTCTACAATTACTTCAATCTCCCTGCGAACTAAGTACTCTGTCAAATGTAATTTGATGGGTTATGTTGGGGGCCAAGCCCCCAACATAACCCATCAAAATCTGTCTGACTGACCACGAAGGGCTTCGTCAAAAGCATGGTGGCAAAGAGTAAACTCTGAGGGGGTTAGCCTCGCTTCTTTTTTCCTGGAAAGATCAATGGCAAGAGGGGGATCGCGGCCAGGTTGAGTGCAGCGATGATGGCGAAGGCCGGTCGGAACCCAAGCGATCCCGCCAGCGCGCCGCTCATCGCCAGGCCAATCCCCGTGCCCAGGTTGGCAATCGCCATCAGAATGGAGAACATCGACGCGGCGATGCGCGGGTCGGTCTCGCGCATCGAGACGGCGAAATAGACCGTCTCGTAAAAGCCATAGGCGACGCCGAAGATGGCCACCAATGGCCAGGCGACCGAGGCGTTGAAAATGAGGGTCAGGCCAAAGATCGATAACAAGGCCAGAAGCAGCGCAAGCAGCGTGGCGCGCCGTTGACCGGCGCGGTTTGCCAGCCTGCCGCCGGTCAGGCCGCCGATCACCACCCCGATTCCCCACACGGTGGTGAAAAAGCCGGCGGTGGAGATGCTGATGCCGAACTCTGCTTGCATGAAGGGGTTGACCAACTGGTTGGCGGCGTTGATGATCAACGAATACAATGCGCCCAGCACTGCCAGGGCGATCACCGAACGCCTGCCAAAGGCGGCAAATGCCTTCCACTCGAAACGGCGTTCTGGCGCGCGCTCTGGCTCGCGGACCCGCAGAGCGAGCGGTAGCGGGAGCAGGGTGAGCGCCGCAAGGGTGTAAAAGGCGGCCGGCCAGGAGGCGTTTTGGGCGACCAACCCGATGGTGGCGGAAATGAGCACCACACCTAGGGCGCGCCCGCCAACCATGATTCCTTGAATCGTCCCCTCTTCTTCGGGTGGGGTGGTGTCGAGGGCCAGACCGTCGGTGCAAGTGTCATACAGCGCCTGCCCAGACATCAGCAGAAACGCCAGGCCGGCGAATAGCCAGAACTGCTCGCCGGGGTGAATGGTGGGAACGATCACCAGGCAGACCGCCTGGAGCAACAGGCCGATCAGGATGAAGGGTTTGCGGTGTCCAGCGCCGAACAGGTTGACTCGGTCGCTGAGCATTCCGAGGAAGATTTTCAACACAAAAGGGATCAACGCGATCGAGCCCATTAACCCCACCTGGCTGAGGCTCACATCAAAAGAGAGCAGGTAGATGGCATTGAGGGCGGTAAAGTAACTGAGGATGGCGCCTTCAGCGAAGTAGATCAGGCCGAAGAATGAATACCGGGCTGCTTTGGACATGCCGGCCTCCGTTGATGAAATTTAAAATTCCCCTGGCGAAGTCACAATCCTACAGGTGCATGTCAAATGCGAAGAGACAGGGTAATGAGTGTATTGTATTCAGAATCAATGAACGATGAGCACGAATTCGCTTTTGCGTTGTCCGATCCGGCCACGCACCTGGCTGATTGGGCCGCGCAGGATCGACTCGCCTGGCAGGGTGAGATCGAGGCATAACGAGACGCGCATCCCACCGCCAAACACGGCTTCGATATCATCCATGACTGCCCCCAACCGGTAGGGGGCGTCCATCACGATGAAGGGAATGCGCAGGTTGCGCAGGTAGCGCAGCGCATTGCGTCGCTCGGTCTTATCCCTGGGCAAGAATCCCGCGTAAAGAAAACGGTCGAGGTTGGCATCCAGCACCGAAAGTGCGGCCATTAAAGAGGAGGGACCGGGCACCGGGGTGATGCGCACGTCCAGCTCTACCAGGCGAGCGATCAATGCAGCGCCAGGGTCGGCGAACACCGGCGTGCCACAATCGGAGATCAATGCCATGGTTTCGCCCTGGTGAATGCGCAGGGCGATTTCGTTGGCTCGATCCGCCTCGTTATGCTCGTTGAGCAGGAGGAGCGGCGTGGTGATGCCCAGCTTCTTTAAAAGCGTGCTGCCCTCGCGCTGTTCCTCGCAGATCACCGCATCCACTTCCTTCAGCACATCCAGCGCTCGCAGGGTGATATCGCGCGGATTGCCGATTGGCGTTGCCACCACATACAGACAGCTTTTTTCGATCGTCATAAGTCCATCATAGCATATCATCCGCCGCTAGCAACCAGAGTTGGCGCATTGTGCGGTCGTTTTACGGGGTGAAAACGGGAAGGGGCTTTTCGCAGTCGTCCGGAAAAGCCCCTTCCACCTAACCAGTAAGTCGTACCGATGTCACCGCCTACACATCGTAGTACAGGGTGAATTCATAGGGGTGGGGCCGCATGCGAATGGGATCGACCTCGTTATCGTACTTGTAAGAGATGTAAGCCTGGAGCAAATCGGTGGTGAACACATCGCCTTTGAGCAAGAACTCGTGGTCGCTTTCCAGCGCGCGGAGAACGTCTTGCAGTGAGCCGGGAACCTGCTTGATCAGTTTGGCTTCATCCGGCGGCAGCTCGTACAGGTCCTTATCGGCCGGTTCACCGGGGTCGATGCGGTTCTGGATGCCGTCCAGGCCCGCCATCAACAGGGCGGCGAAGGTCAGGTAGGGGTTGGCAGACGGGTCTGGGGCGCGGAACTCGACGCGCTTGGCTTTCGGGCTCTTGGAATAGACCGGGATACGGCAGATGGCCGAGCGGTTGCGCTGCGAGTATGCCAGGTTGACCGGCGCTTCAAAGCCGGGAACCAGCCGGCGGTATGAGTTGGTGGTCGGTGCCACGATCGCCAGGAGGGCAGGGGCGTGTTTGAGCAAGCCGCCGATATAATACTTGGCCATGTCCGATAGCGACGCATACCCCGCCGGATCGAAGAACAGGTTGCTCGAGTCATTCCACAGCGACTGGTGGACGTGCATCCCTGAACCGTTGTCGCCGAAGATCGGTTTGGGCATGAAGGTGGCGGTCAGGCCATTCTGGCGCGCCACGTTCTTAACGATGTACTTGTAGACCATCACGCTATCCGCCATGCGCAGGAGGGTGTTGAAGCGCATGTCGATCTCGGCCTGCCCGGCGGTGGCGACCTCATGGTGATGGACCTCGACCTCGACGCCCACTTTTTCGAGGGTCAGGACGATCCGGCTGCGCACATCCTGCAGGGTGTCGGCCGGGGGGACAGGGAAGTAGCCCCGCTTGGGGGCGATCTGAGCGCCCAAATTGGGGCGCAGGTCTTCACCGCTTTTCCACCAGCCCTCGTTCGAGTCGATATAGTAGAAGGATGAGTTCGTCCCGCCGCCATAGCGCACATCGTTGAAGAGGAAAAATTCGGCTTCCGGTCCCCAGTAACTGGTGGTGGCGATGCCGGTCTGCTTGAGATAAGCTTCAGCCTTGCGGGCGACATAGCGCGGGTCTCGGTTGTAGGGCTGCCGGGTGACCGGGTCGTAAATGTCGCACATGATGACCAGGGTGGGCACTTCCAGCACCGGGTCGATGAAGGCGGTCGCCGGGTCGAGCATCAGGAGCATGTCGGATTCGTGGATTTCTTTGAACCCACGGATCGACGAGCCATCGAAACCGATCCCCTCTTCAAAAAGGCTTTCGGTCAGCTCGCGAGCGGTGATGGTGAAGTGCTGCCAGGTTCCAGGCATATCGGTGAACCGGAAGTCCACCATCTGAATATCTTTCTTCATTTTCATGATATCGGCGATCGTGGTAGCCATGCTTCTACTCCTCAAAGGTTTCAAGTGTGCTTGCTGATGGAAAAATTTCCATCTTGTTGCGGATTTATGAAAAGATGACGAGATTATAGCGAACCGAGGGGCTGCTTGCATGACCCATTTGGGTAATCTTCTGCCCTTGCCATGCGAACGATCGAGCCTGGTGCGGGCGCGCCAAGCAGGTGTACCTGTCGAAATCCTGCCGGGTACACCTGCTCAGTAACCAGTATGTGGAAAGGATTGTGTAATTGATTCGCTGTAAAATGTGGGCTTTGCCCCGCATTTTACAAAAAAAATCACAATTGTGGAAAGGGACTCAGCTTTCTTCTTCTTCGAGAGGGGGCTTTTTATGCAGCCTGCTCGGCACAACGACCCATAAGGTGAAGAACCCGATGAAAGCGGCGACCCCTAAGACGATTTCCAATGCAACTGACATGATTTTCTCCTTTCGTATCTGCTCCAGAGGGAATGAAATTGCCTGGCAGATCCCTGTCTGGCCGATGCATTTCTTTCCTAATCTCTATACGGTCTCACCCAGGGCCTGGTCGGGTGGGTAAGCCTGCATGTCATGTTCGGTGATATCCAAACCTTTGATTTCCTCGCTGCGCGATACGCGTATGCCCATGGTGGTCTTCAACAAAAAGAAAACGAGAAAACCGGTGCCCAGGCTCCAAAGAACGACTGTCAGGATGCTGATCAATTGAGCGACGATCTGGCCGGTATTGCCGGCGACCAGGCCGCTCACCCCGCCGTATGTGCCATCTGCGAAGATGCCGACAGCCAGCAACCCCCACAGGCCGGTGAACCCATGCACCGACACAGCTCCGACCACGTCATCCACTTTGAGGACGCGCTCGACGAAGCCCAACGCCCAGATCATCACCAGCGCGCTGATCACCCCGATGAGGGCCGCCGCCCAGGGGGCGACGTAGGCGCATCCCGCGGTCACCCCCACCAGCCCGGCGAGGCCGGCGTTCAACGCCAGCGGGAGGTCAATGGTGCCCTTTTTGAGCAGGCTGAAATATACGCCTGCCACCGCGCCGGTTGCTCCTGCCAGGAAGGTGTTCACCGCGATCGCCGATATGCGCAGGTCGGTGGCAGCCATCGTCGAGCCAGGGTTGAAGCCAAACCACCCGAAGAAAAGGATAAAGGTCCCCAGGGCGGCAAAGGTCATGTTGTGACCGGGGATGGCCACCGGCGCGCCTTTGGCGCTAAATTTCCCCAGCCTGGGCCCGACCATCACCGCGCCCGCCAGGGCGACAAAGCCGCCCACGGCATGCACCACGCCTGAGCCGGCGAAATCCCTGGCTCCCGCGCCAAAGGGCAACGTGGAGAGCCAGCCGCCGCCCCACACCCAGTGCCCGTAGATCGGGTAGATGATGGCGGAGACGAGGAAACTGTAAGCTAGGTAAGCGGTCACCTTGGTGCGCTCGGCAACCGCGCCAGAAACGATGGTGGCAGCGGTGGCAGCGAAGACCATCTGAAAGAACCAAAGCTCGAGCGTGGTTACATCGTAGGCGTCGCCGGAGAGCAAAAAGCCGGACAACCCGATGAGGCTGTTACCGCGATCCAACCCCGAAGCCAGCCCCGATCCGCCGAACATCAGGGCAAACCCAAACGCCCAAAAGGCCAGCCCGCCGATCAGGCCGTCCATATAATTTTTCGTCAGCACGGCTACCACGTTCTTCGAGCGGCTGAACCCTACCTCGACCATGGCGAAGCCGGCCTGCATGAAAAAGACCAGAAAACCGGCGATCAATGTCCAGGTGAAGTTCAGCGCGGCGGTCGAATTAGCCTCGGCGGTGCTTGTCCCGGTTGGGTCGGGCGTACCGGCTAAAACCGGGGCCGCCACGATGGCGACCAGCACCGATGCCAGGAAAAATGCTCTGCGAACCAATGAGACGGAACGAAATTTCAACATATCTCCTCCTGTTGAGATCAAGACTCAGGCCTGTTCTTCGCCGTTTGCGGCGTATTGGGGCAGGCGACGAGCGATGGGTATGGTTTGGACTGCGGATGGGCGATCGACGATGCGCAGTAAGATCGGGGTGATGAGGGTGGTAGTTAAAGTGACGACAATCAACGTTGAGAAGATTGCTCCGGTCAGCAACCCGGCGGATAACCCTGCGCCGGCGATGACCAGAGCTACCTCGCCGCGAGAGACCATTCCACAGCCCACCAGGATCGAAACACGCCGGGGTAGGTTGCCCAGGTGCGCGCCCAGCCCGGCCCCGACCAGTTTTGTCAGGATCGCCGCAGCAATCAATGCGAGGGTCAGGACAGGTGAGCTCAGGAAGCCGTCCAGGCGAGCATGCAGCCCGATGTTGACAAAGAATATGGGAATGAAAAAGCCGTATCCCAGGTTGGCGATGCCGTGTTGCACCGGGTGCTGGTGGTCGATGTGCCTGCCGACCACCGTGCCGAGGATGTAGGCGCCGGTGATGGTCGCCACGCTGCCCAAGGCTTCGGCGGACCAGGCGTAGAGCAGGACCAGGGCGACCAACACCGCCAGCGAGGTTTCATGGTGTCCCAGGCGTTTCTCAGCTTTCAACAACCTGGGCAGCAGCCAGTTGCCAGCCAGCCAGGCCAGCGGAAGGAAAACCGCCATGCGCCCCAGGGTGAGGAACAGGTTCGAACCGCTTACCAGGCTCATCACGGCAGAGAAGAGGATCACCCCTAGCACATCATCGATCAAGGCGGCGCTGATGATGGTGGCACCTTCCGGGCTGCTGAGCTTGCCCATCTCGCGCAACGTCTGCGCCGACACGCTGACGCTGGTGGCGGTCAACACGACCCCGAGGAACAGCGCCTGCGGCTCGGTCAGGCCGGCGGCGATTCCCAGCAGGTATCCGGCCGCTACCGGCAAGATCACGCCGCCCGCGGCAGCCAGGAAAGAGGCTTTCCCGACCCGACGAATGGCCTGCGCGTCGGTCTCCAGACCTGCCAGGAACATCAACATGATGACGCCGATATCGGCCAGGAATTGCATCGTTTCCGAAGGAGCAACCCAATTGAGCAGGGCAGGTCCGACCATCAAGCCCAGGAGTAATTCGCCGAACACAGCCGGCATGCCCAATCTTCGGCTGATCAGTGCGGCAATCCGCGCTCCAGCCAGAATTCCTGCAAGGGGAAGTAGCATCTCCAGGGTCAGGTTCATAAAGGTTGTCTCCACTCACCAGTAAACCGCTTCGTCGCCGTTTGTTCCGGTGTTTCCATGAATAGAGGACATTGTATAGACCGGTGCGGGCTGAATCTAGTACCCAGGAGGATCATTTTTAAGGGTATGATGGGGGCAGTCGGTTGACATCCATGCGCTGATTTCCCTATAATGGCGCAGAAGGAGTACCCAAATGGGGTAATCGATGAGCCAGGTTGAGCGGACCGGAAACCATGTGGAACAAACGGACATGAGGCTGAGCGATCGTGAGGCCCAGCTCTTGCTCGCTCCGATTCCCTTTTCCGATTGGCGAGCCGTTCAAATGGCACTCAACCGGATGATGACCAGCGCGGAGCGAACGAATGCGTTCCGGCAATTTCTGCCTCACCTGTTATTGGCCCTTTCGACCGCCGCCGATCCAGACCGGGTGATCGCCAGCTTCGAGCGATTCGTTGGCCGCTTCACCGACCCGCTGCCTGTGTTGAGGGTCCTGGCCGGCAACCCGCGCGCGGTCGAAATTCTGGTCGTGCTCTTCTCGGGTAGCCGCTTCCTGACGGATATCTTGTTACGCAATCCCGAATCTTTCGAGCGATTGGCGGCATACCGCCGGCTTGCGAGACCAAAAAGCGCTGAGCAATTATTCAGCGAGGCGGAAATATCCATCGCTGGAATCGATGGGCTATCTGAAAGGCTGGATGCGCTCAGGCGCTTCCAGAGTTGGGAATTACTGCGCATTGGGACTTGCGATCTTCTTGACCTGTATGACCTGCCGGCAGTGACCCGGCAGCTTTCCAACCTGGCGGATGCTCTGGTTCGTAGCTGCCTGAAGCTGGCGGCTGCGGAGGTGGGCTGCCGGCCTACCGATCTCACCGTGCTGGCCATGGGGAAGCTGGGCGGACGCGAGCTGAATTACAGCTCAGACATCGATCTACTTTTCATCTCAGATGCTGAGGTGGAGATCGCGCAGCGCATGGGCGAAAAACTGATCGATGCCCTGGCACGCGTCACCGCCGAGGGATTTCTCTACCGGGTCGATATGCGCTTGCGACCGTGGGGTCGGGTGGGTCCATTGGTCTCCACGCCCAAGGGGTTCATGGCTTACCTGGCGCAAAATGCTCGACTGTGGGAAAAACAAGCCCTGCTCAAAATTCGGGTGATCGCAGGGGATGTGGAGGCTGGTAAATTATTCATCGAACGGCTCCAGCCTTTGATATTTGGCAGCCCATACGCGGAATTGCAGAGCGCTGTCTTTGCGATGAAACAACGCACCGAGGCCCAGCTCCGCACCAATGGAACCATCTGGGGGGAGGTTAAATTGGGTGAAGGCTCGATCCGGGATATTGAATTCACCGCTCAGTTCTTGCAACTGGCTCACGGTCAGGCTCATCCCGAAATCTTGAGCGGCAACACCCTGGATGCCCTGGTGCGGCTGGCGGCGGCCGAATTGATCCGGGTCGAGGAGCATCGCATTCTCACCGAGGGCTATGTGTTCCTGCGCACCATCGAGCATTACCTGCAAATGCTGGATTATCGCCAGACTCACAGCCTGCCGACCGACCCGGTGGCCCTGACCGGATTGGCGCGCAGGTTGGGCTTCACGGATCGACACCCCGACGACAGGCTCATCGAGCGCTATGCTCAACATATTTCGGCCATCCGGGCGATCTACCTTCGCTATGTAGGAGGAGTGGAAATGAATTCCCTTCCCGACCAACCCGTGCCATCCGGTGCCTCAGAGGTCGATGCGGGTCAAGTGGGGCATCACGTCAACCGCATGACCCCCTCGTACGCGCAGGTCTACACACCGGAGGAGATCGCAGTTCACGCCGGCCTGGCCGGACGCTTAAGCGACGAAAGCCCGGTCATCGTCGATGCCAGGCCCTTGGGTGGCGGCACCTGGCGGGTGACGGTCGTGGCGTATGATTTCCCGGGTGAGCTTTCGGTCATCTCCGGCTTGATGGTCGTTTATGGCCTGAATATCCAACAGGGTGAGGTGTTCACTTATGAGCCGCTGCCCGAAGCGAAAGGTAAGCTTTCGCAGCGAGACGCGCGCCAAAAAATCGTCGACGCCTTCACGGTTCAACCGGTAGAGGGTTTGCAGATAGACGAGGAGACATGGACGCGATACGCGGCCGACCTGGTGGAATATCACCGCATGGTAAAAGCCGGACAGCGAACCGAGATGCTGGGCGATCTGACCCGGCGCGTGGCAACCGCACTGCATGTTCGCGATGCCCATGCCGACCCGACATCCGTCCCAATGCTGTACCCGGTTGAGATCGAGATCGACAACCAATCCAGCGACCAGCACACCGTGTTGCGCATCGATGCGCCGGATACGGTTGGGTTTTTATACGAATTTACCAACGCTCTGGCGATCACGGGTGTGTACATCAACCGCATGATCATCGCGACGATTGGCAACCGGGTGGAGGATGTGCTTTACGTGGCCGACTCGCACGGTCGGAAGATCGCCAGCATCGAAAAACAGCGCGAGCTGCGCGCCGCCACCGTCTTGATCAAGCATTTCACTCATCTGTTGCCGTTTTCACCCAACCCGGAATCAGCCCTGGTTCACTTCCGTGATTTCATCGACCAGTTGTTTCGACGTGACAATTGGCCCGGGGAGTTGGTGTCGGTGCAGCGCCCCGAGGTGTTGGGCGCTCTGGCGCGCGTGTTGGGGGTGAGCGATTTCTTGTGGGACGATTTTCTACGCATGCAATACGCCAATCTCTTTCCGGTGGTGACCGACATGGATGCGCTGGATACCGCCAAGTCGCGCGAGCAGCTCCAGGCTGAGCTGGCGGTTGCGCTGGGGGAAGTTCACGCCGGACCGCAGACCCCCAGCGAAAATGCCCCGTGGATCGAGCTGCTCACCGCGTGGCGCGATCGCGAGATGTTCCGCATCGACATGCGCCATATCCTGGGGCACACGCGGGAGTTTTGGGACTTCGCCGCCGAGTTGACCGACCTGGCCGAAGTGGTGGCGAACGTCTCGTTTCACCTCTGCCACGAAGACCTGCGCTTGATTTACGGCACTCCGCGCCGGTCGGATGGAGAGATGTGCGAGATGGCGGTCGTGGCGTTAGGCAAATTTGGCGGGCGGGAGATGGGGTTTGCCTCGGATGTCGAGTTGATGTTCATCTACGAAGAAAACGGCGAGACCGACGGACCGAAAAAGATCTCTACCGCAGAGTTTTACGAGTACCTGGTGGTGGCGTATGTTTCCGCCATGCGCGCCCGGCGGGAGGGTATCTTCGAAGTCGATCTGCAGCTTCGCCCTTATGGAAAAGCGGGGAGCCTGGCTGTCTCCATGGATTCGTTCAGGCGTTACTTCGGACCAAACGGCCCTGCCTGGGCTTACGAGCGGCAGGCGCTGGTCAAGCTGCGCGCCGTGGCAGGCAATGAGGGCCTGGGCCGACTGATTGAGCAGATGCGCGATGAGTTCGTGTACACCGGCGACGAATATGATGTGACTTCGATGCGCGCTATGCGCGAGCGTCAACTCCGCCACCTGGTTCACGGCGGTCTGTTCAATTTGAAATACAGCCTGGGCGGACTCGTCGATGTGGAGTACCTGGTACAGGGGCTGCAGATCGCGCACGGCTACCGGCTGCCGGAAGTGCGCAAGGTGAACACGCGGGAAGCCATGGCGAGCCTGGCAGCCGCCGGCGTGCTTTCCGAGGACGATTACACCCGCCTGCGGAAAGCCCACACCTTTTTGCGCTGGGTCATTGATTCGCTGCGCATGGTACGCGGGAATGCGCGCGATGTGACCGTGCCTTCAGAGGGGAGCGAGGAATTCACTTTCCTGGCACAGCGCCTGCATTATACCGACCCGGCGATGCTGGCCCACGAGCTGGCCCGTTATACCGAGGACGTGCGGGAGATAAATTCCAGGCTGTTAGGTTGACATTCCACCCGAGATCACACTGACCAGGCGGACGGAATCTCCCTCGTTCAGCATCTCGTGTTCGTCCACCAGGATTCCGTCGCGGATCACCAGGTAGCGCTCCGGCGGCAGGTCGAGCCGGCGTAGTGCATCGCCCACGGAGACCGGCGCCTCAAGCTCCCATCTTTCCTTGCGCAGCACAATTGACACCGGCATATCAGGGCAGGCTTTCTTGCACGCACAGCAGCCAGTCTCGCGCCGCGCCTTGCGGTTCGCTGCCGCTTAAGGCCAGGATGGGCTGTGTCCATTGAGTTGGGGCGCCTTCGACAGGAATGGGTTTCACGCTGCTGTCGAGCCAGCGGCTGGGCAAAAAGCCCAGCCCACCGGGGTCGCGGGCGATCGCCTGGCGCATCTCGAGCGGACCGGGCACCAGGTTGACTTCACGGTCGAGAGCCTGCCCGGGCTGGAAAACTCCGCCAGCAAAAATGTGCAGGATGTCGCTGGAGTCGGGATACGCGTAGGCGTTCAAGGGGGAGGGAAGTTGTCCCAGGTAATCCCAGTCCCAGGCCGGCAGGTGCCCCAGATAGGTGGTTTGCAAGGCCTGCAGGCTGATCGAAGCGATCGGGTTGAGCGGGTTGACCACCAGGCTCAATTCGTCCTGGGCCAGCCTGACTGCGTAGGCAGGATTGGCCTGGGGCTCTCCCCAGATGAGGGTCAGGTCGGCCTGTTCCGGTTGAAAGGAGGTGCCGGCAGCCTGCTGCAACGCAAGGCCGACACCTGCGGGTACACAGGAGGAATACACGTCGGAATAATTCGACAGGCTGGGGCTGACCTGGACACGCAGCCATTGCGTTGCTGCGGGAGTCGGGGGCGTTTCAACTTGGGGTGCGCAGGCTGAAACCAATGCCAAAATCAATCCGATCCAGATCGTTAAGCGACCGGTCGAGGTGGGTGCAGCACGAAACCTTGGGGAGCGCATGCCGCAATGATAACCGATTACCAGCGCCGTAACCGGATCTCCGCGCTTTAACGCAACAGGCTGACCAGAATGGTGATGATGGCAAGCACAACGCAGTAAATGGCGAAGCTGGACAACGAGCGTTTTTGAAGGAAATTCAACAACCAGGCGATCGACAGGTATCCCACCACTGCTGCGGCGATGAACCCAACAGCAATCATCGTGAAAGCGCCCGGCGCCTGGGGCTGGCTCAAGGCGTCGATCGTTTCAAACGCGCCTGCTGCCAGCATGACCGGCAGCGACATGAGGAATGAGAAGCGCGCCGCTGATGGGCGGTCGAGCTGGCGCAACATGCCGCCGGTGATGGTTGCTCCAGAACGGGAAATCCCTGGGAAAACCGACAGAGCCTGGGCAAAGCCCATCGCCAGAGCATCCAACCAGGTGAGGGTTGACAACCCTCTCTTTTGCTTGCCAAACCGCTCGGCGAGTAACAAGAGCGCGGCTGTAATGAACAGCATCGCCGCGGTGGCGACGGGCGAATTGAACAACACCTCAAGCTGCGATTTAAAGAGCAGACCGAAAATTCCGGCGGGAATGGTCGCCAGGATCAGGTACCAGCCGAGCCGGGCGTGGAACTCTGCGAACGGCTGGCGGGTGACCAGCCCGCGCACGAACCCCTTGAGGATCTCCCAAAGGTCCTTTCTGAAGAAGGCGATCACCGCCACCAGGGTGCCATTCTGGATGAGCACGTCAAAGGTGAAGGTCAGGGCGGGATCGATCTGCCATCCGAGCAGGTAAGGCGCGATGACCAGGTGGGCCGAGCTTGAGATTGGGAGAAATTCGGTCAAGCCCTGGATGATGCCGAGGATGATTGCCTGGAGAAGGTTCATGATGCTTCCTTTGGTCGGACTTGTGCTTTGGGCTGGTAGGCTGCAAGAAACCTGCCCGCGAAATCTGCGTAGCGTCGCTCCAGGATCGCCTGGCGCGCCTGGCGCACGATCTCGAGCAAGGTGTGGATGTTGTGGATCGAGATGAGGGTAGATGCCAGCATTTCTTTGGCGGCGATGAGATGCCTGAGGTAGGCCCGCGAGAAATTCTGGCAGGTGTAACAGGCACAGGCAGCGTCGATGGGTTGCGGATCGCGCGCGAAGGCAGCGTTGAGCAGGTTGAGACGACCGGTGAGAGTCATGGCGGCTGAGTGGCGCGCCAGGCGGGTGGGCAAAACGCAATCAAACAGATCTACCCCGCGAGCGATGGCCTGGACCAAATCCTCGGGCGAGCCGACACCCATCAGGTAACGAGGCTTGCCGGGCGGCAGCACATCGTTGACCACTTCGAGCATGGCGTGCATTTCTTCTTTCGATTCACCCACCGACAACCCGCCGATGGCATGCCCGGGGAAATCCAATGAGCAAATGAACTCTGCCGAACGCCGGCGCAGATCGGCAAAAACTCCCCCCTGCACGATGCCAAACAGTGCCTGGTCGGGGCGGGTTTTGGCTTTCTGGCACCGTTCGGCCCAGGCGTGGGTGCGGGTGACTGCCCGCTCGTTGTAAGCGCGGTCGTAGGGTGGGGCGCATTCATCGAAGGCCATGATAATATCCGCGCCGAGCTGTTCCTGCACCTGGATGGAGATCTCGGGCGTGAACCGGTGGGTTGAGCCGTCGATGTGGCTCTTGAAGGTGACCCCGCCTTCGTCGATCTTGCGCATTTCCGAAAGGGAGAAGACCTGGAAGCCGCCCGAATCGGTCAGGATGGGATTGGGCCATTGCATGAAGGCATGCAGGCCGCCCATCTCTGCCACCAGGTCGGCGCCAGGGCGGAGGTACAGGTGGTAGGTGTTGGCGAGGACGAGTGAAGCCCCGATCTCGGAAAGCTGCGCAGGGGTCAGGGCTTTGACGGTGGCCTGGGTGCCGACCGGGGCAAAAATGGGGGTGACCAGGTCGCCATGCGGGGTGTGAAAGACCCCGGCGCGGGCGTCGCCATCGGTTGCGGTCAGGTCGAAGGTGAAGTCGGGCATGGCGGGGGAATTATACTGTGTTTTGCCGGGCGGGCGGGTCTAATTGCAAGTATAATTTCGCCCATGCATTCCAATGGGCAAACGAACTGGATCGAAGTGGATCTGGGCGAAATCCGCAACAACGTCCGCGCATTGCGGTCGATCGCCGGAGCGCAAGTGATGGCGGTGGTCAAGGCGAATGCGTACGGGCATGGCCTGGTGGAAGCCAGCCAGGCAGCCGTCGAGGGCGGCGCCGGCTGGCTGGGCGTGGCGCGGATCGACGAGGCATTGGCGCTTTGCCGGGCAGGGATACAGGCGCGGATGATCGTGTTAGGGTACACTGAGCCGGAACGCGCCGCCGAAGCCGCCGCCGAAGGCGTGCGCCTGGCGGTTTACGACCGGGGAGTGGTGGAGGCATACAGCCGAGTTGCTCGCGAGGCGGGGAAAACGCTACTGGTACATGCCAAGTACGATACCGGGATGGGACGGCTAGGCCACGACCCGCAAGATGCGGTGGAGTTCACGCGGTGGATGGTCGATCTTCCCGGCCTGAAGGTCGAAGGGGCTTTCACCCACTTCGCTGAAGCAGACGAACCGCAAAAACCGACCACCCTGCGCCAGTTGGAGTGTTTTGAGAACGTGTTGAAAGCGTTAAATGCGGCCGGGTTACGTCCGGAGTTCATCCATGCAGCCAACTCGGCGGGCACCTTGCTGTTCCCCCAGGCTCGCTATGATGTGGTGCGTCCAGGAATCGCCGTATACGGATTGCAACCCGCGCCTGGGGTTATGCTGCCCCCCGAAATCCGACCGGCGCTGAGCTGGAAGGCTCGGTTGGCGTCGGTCAAGATGATCCCTCCGGGGCATGGGGTGAGCTACAACTTCCAATACTTCACGACACATGAAGAGCGCATCGGGGTGATCACGGTGGGCTACGCCGACGGTTTCCGGCGGGTCCAGGGTAATCATGTGCTGGTTCGCGGGGTACGCGTTCCGGTGGTGGGCGCCGTGTGCATGGACCAATGCCTGGTGCAACTGGACGCGGTTCCCGACGCGCAAATCGGCGACGAAGTCGTCTTGATCGGCCAGCAAGGGGATTTGCGCATCTCGGCTGAGGAAATTGCCCGCTCATGGGGGACGATTGTGTACGAAGTGGTCTGCGGATTAGGAGCCCGCGTTCAACGAGTTTATCGATGATCAACAACGCGCAAAATAAACGCTGGGAAGTCGCGCCTCCGGTTCCTCCCGGAGTGGATGAGGCATTGGCCGATTACCCCAAGGTATTCCGACAGATTCTTTACAACCGCGGGGTGATCGACGCTGCTTCTGCCGCGGCCTATTTACATGCCAGCGGCGAGTCGGGCGACCCGATGCTCTTGCTCGACATGCCGGCTGCCGTGGAGCGCCTGTTCAGGGCAATCAACCGGCAGGAGAAAATCGCGGTTTACGGCGATTACGATGTGGATGGTGTGAGCGCGACCGCTTTGCTGGTGGAGGTCTTGCGCTGTTATGGCGGCCAGGTGCGCCCTTACATCCCCAACCGTTTCGAGGAAGGTTACGGGTTGAACAACGAGGCTCTGGATGCGCTGGCTGCCGAGGGGGTCGACCTGGTGATCACCGTCGATTGCGGCATCCGCTCGCCGCGCGAAGCAGACCATGCCCGTGAGCTGGGGGTCGACCTGATCATCAGCGACCACCACCATCCGGGGCACGAGCTACCCCAGGCGGTGGCGGTCATTTGCCCGAAGCGAGCCGGCGATCCATATCCCGATAAAGCCCTGGCCGGGGTGGGATTGGCATTTAAAATCGCCCAGGCGCTTTCGGGTATCAGGCCGTTGGATGGCTGTGAGCCGGAAAATTGGCTCGACCTCGTCGCGCTGGGTACCATCTCCGATATTGTTCCTCTGTCGGGAGAAAATCGGGTGCTGGTTCGACGAGGGTTGGAAAAACTGCGCCAGTGCCGGCGACAGGGGATCGTATCGCTGGCGGGTGCGGCGGGAGTCAAGCTCCCCTTGCTGACTGCGTCGGACGTGGGATTCATGCTCGGACCGCGGCTCAACGCTGCCGGACGGCTCGAGTCGGCTGAAGATGCGCTGACTTTGCTGCTCGAACAGGATTTGTTCCAGGCAGGTGCGCTGGCACAGAAGCTAGATTCGCAGAACCGCGAGCGGCAGGCGCTCACCCGCCAGATGCAGGAACAGGCGGCCTGGATGGCGGAGGAAGAAGGCTTGCAAGAGATCCTCTTTGCCTTCTCGCCCGATTTCAATCCGGGTGTGGTCGGTCTGGCAGCAGCCCGCCTGGTCGAGGCGTATTACCGCCCGGCTGTGGTCGGGCACATGGATGCGGAGTTCACCCGGGCTTCGTGCCGGTCGATTCCGGAGTTTCACATCACCTCTGCGCTGGATGAGTGCCGCGATTTGCTCGTCCGGCATGGCGGTCATTCGGTGGCGGCAGGTTTCACAGTGCGCAACGAACACCTGCCCGAATTGAAAAACCGCCTGACGGAACTGGCTCGGAAACAGTTCGACGGGCAGGAGCTCTCGCCCGTGGTCAAAGCGGATGTGGAAATTCCGCTCGGTGCCCTTCACCCCGATCTGCTGAGCTACCTCGACTTGCTCCAACCTACCGGGCAAGACAACCCCGATGCCCTTTTTGTATCGCGGGGACTGCGTGTGATGCGCACGCGCACGGTTGGCAATGAGGGACAGCATCTCAAGCTGGCAGTCAGCGATGGGTGGATGACCTGGGATGCCATCGCTTTCAGGCAAGGGCATTGGGCGCAGGAAATGCCCGACCGGGTCGATTTACTGTACCAGTTCGAGCGCAACGAGTTCAACGGCAGGGTTTCGCTGCAATTGAATGTGCGCGATCTGAAGCCGTCTTGAAATTCGCAGCTTCATTGGGTTAAAAACGAGTTGTCGGGGCGAAAAGCGCCTCGACAACTCGTTTTAAGGTCAACCCGAATCGCTCAGGATAAAGGAGAAAGGGCTTTTCCTCCCACGGCTGAGCCGTCAGGGTTAATCGACGAAGCGGTATTTCAATAACGCCCACACGGCATGGAAGGCATCTGACATTCTGATTTTCTTGCCCTCCGTGTATTCGCGCGGGTTAAATCGAATGGGCACCTCGAAGATTCGCACGCGGCGCTTGAGCAGCTTGGCGGTAAATTCGGGTTCGAACTCAAAACCGCGCGCATGGAGCGGCATGCCAAGGGCGATATCACGCCGAAAGAGCTTGTAACCTGTCTCCATATCCGTGAGGATGTTGTTATACAGGATGTTGGTGATGAAGGTGAGGATTTTGTTGGCGACCATGTTCCAGAACAAAATAGGGCGACGCGCCGCACCCAGGAAGCGCGAGCCGAAAACCACATCGGCAATGCCTTCTTCAACGGGTTGCATCAGGGCATGGTAGTCGCGCGGGTCGTATTCCAGGTCGGCATCCTGAACGATCAACCATTCGCCGTGCGCTTCGCGGATCGCTGTGCGCACAGCGGCGCCTTTTCCCTGGTTGCGATCGTGGTAGATCACTCTGATCAGCGGATCGCCGGCAAGGGTCTGCAGGAACTCGCGCGTGCCATCGGTTGAGCCGTCGTCGACGATGATGATCTCATTGACCACTCCGGTCGCCTTGACCCGCCGGATGATCTCGGCGATCGTCTTGAGCTCATTGTAAACAGGGATGAGAACGGTCAATTCCATGCGCGAAATTATACCGGACAAAAAGAGCGAGCGACAGAACAAAAAACTTACAATCGGCTATCGACCACAATCCTTTCAGTTTTGATATGGCATAGCGGCTGAAAGCGTGAAATGAGCATGCTATAATTTCACTTGAGCACTCTGATTTGTATGAACAGGAATAAGACGTGCAACGCATGAAAATGGCCTTCTCGTGGCCTGGGATGGGAGGTTCGTCATGACCAATGCGCCAGCGCGATCCAGCAACAAACCAGCCGCTGGTTCTGGATCAAATGGCCCTTCAAGTGGGGTACCTTACTCACCACCTCCATTGATGAACCTGGATGATACCGGGCTGTCGCCGCTTTGGCTTCAAGACCTGGTATTAAAGGTGATGTATTTCCAGGGTTACCTTACCGGTTATAAAATCGCCGAGGAAGTGGCGCTACCGTTTTCGAACGTGATTGATCAAATCCTGGAGGCGTTGAAGCGTGAGAAGCTGATCGAGGTGCGCTCTTCTCAAATGGGGTTAGGCGAGGGCGCTTACTTATACGCCATTACCGGCGCGGGCATTGCGCGAGCGCGTGAAGCGCTGGAGCGCAGCCAATATGCTGGCCCGGCTCCTGTCCCCCTGAATGTGTATATCGAATCGATCTTGCGCCAGGCGCGCAGCCGGTTATCCGTCACCAACCGCCTGATGCGCCAGGTGCTCTCGAACCTGGTGCTTTCTGAAAACACCTTCCAGTTCCTCGGTCCGGCTGTCAATTCGGGAACCTCCATCTTCCTGTACGGTCCACCAGGGAACGGCAAGACCAGTGTGGCCCGCGCGGTTGGGGAGATGATGCAGGCGCAGTCGATTTACATTCCCTACGCAATTTATGTGGACGGGCAGGTGATCAAGCTGTACGACTCGGTCAACCATGTGATCGCAGAGGAAGAGGATGCGTCCGCCGCGGCAGGCAGCGGATTGCGCGCCGGTGCGCGGCGCGATACGCGCTGGGTGCGCATCAAACGTCCGTTCATCGTCACCGGCGGTGAGCTTACGCTGGCAGGGCTTGACCTGGTCTTTGATGATACGTTGAAATATTACGAAGCGCCATTCCAGGTGAAGTCGAACGGTGGCATTTTGCTGATCGACGATTTCGGCCGCCAGATGGTTCGTCCACGCGATCTGCTGAACCGCTGGATTGTGCCGCTCGAGAACCGGATCGATTATCTGACCCTGCATACCGGACGCAAGATCGAGATACCCTTCGATGTGCTGGTGATTTTCTCCACCAATCTACCGCCCAAAGAGCTGGTTGACGAAGCTTTCCTCCGGCGCTTGCGCCATAAAATCGAGATTGGCGACCCAACCTACGAAGAGTACCGTGAAATTTTCCGCCGCGTGGCGGCATCCAAGGGCGTCACGTACAGCGACCAGGGCCTGGCCTATCTGCTTCAGGAATGGTACATCAAACCGGATCGGAAATTACGCGCTTCACATCCGCGCGACCTTTGCGACCAGATCATCGACGTCTCCCAATACCTGAACGTGGAAGCCACGATGAGCCGTGAATTGCTCGACCGGGCTGCTCGTTCCTTTTTTGTGGACTTATGAACCGTTTCCAGGCCGAGACTCGCACCCTCGTCATCGCCCACCGCGGCGCTTCGGCGCATGCCCCGGAAAACACGCTGGCGGCGTTCGAGCTGGCGGTCGAGCTGGGCGCCGATGCAATCGAGCTGGATGCCAAGCTGAGCTCAGACGGCCAGGTGGTGGTGATCCATGACGCCACCACCGACCGCACGACCAAGCAACCCGGAGAAGTGCGGCGTCTCACCCTTGGGCAATTGAAATCATTGGATGCGGGTAGTTTCTTTTCGTCACGTTTTGCTGGTGAGCCGATTCCGACTCTGGCCGAAGTTTTTGAGGCGGTTGGCCAAAAAATCTTGATCAATGTTGAATTGACCAATTATGCCAATCCGGGCGACCGGTTGGTGGATGAGGTTGTCAAGCTGGTGACCCGCTACCAACTTCAGGAGCGCGTGTTATTCTCCTCCTTCCACCCGCTGAACCTGTGGAAGGCGCGGAAATTACTTCCAGAGGTGCCGTTGGCGATCCTGGCGATGCCCGGCAGGGTCGGCTGGTGGGCGCGATCTTTCGCCTTACGCCAGATATCTCCCTTTTTCGTCCATCCCTATTATGCGGACGCATCGGCAGGTTACATCTCCCGCCAGCATGCAGAGAACCGGCGGGTAAATGTTTGGACGGTGAACGATCCTCTCGATCTGGAACGGTTGTATCTGGATGGCGCGGACGGCTTGATCACCGATGACCCTGTGGCGGCGAGGCGCGTGATCGGCGACGCGGCCCCCCACGCGCGGTCGCAAGGCATGGTAGAATGAGGCAACCCCGCATCTAAATCGACCTGCGGTTGACGCAATCGTCGAGTGGAAATTCGGCTCCGGTGTTACACGCCGGTAGCAAGGAGTCGATGCAGCGGAAAGTTGGTTTCAGCTCTATTTGGTTGCGATGAAGAAGAGTTCTCGCCGCTTTCGGTTCACCTCAGTCCTGATCATCTTCCTGTTGGTGGCGGGCTGGTTTATCCCGGCCGGTACCAGCCTGGCGGATTCTCGCGCTCAACAAGCGACTCCCAACCAAAAGGCTCGCGCCCTGCTCACCTCGTTGACCCCTGAAGAAAGGGTGGGGCAGCTTTTCCTGGTCACTTTCAACGGGATCAAAGCGGATGATAGCATCCCGCTTTACCAGCTCATCACCCAATTTCATATCGGTGGGGTGATCTTGCTGCGTTCGAATAACAATTTTTCGGACCAGGAAGACATCCTGGGATCGACCCTTCAGCTCACATCTGCCATCCAGAAGATCGAGTTCGATGCCAGCCGCGATGCGCCGGATGCCGCGCCTGGTTCCCCAAACTACATCCCGCTTTTCATAGGCATTCCCCAGGAAGGCGATTTATACCCCAACGACCAGATCCTCAGCGGGTTAACCGCGTTGCCGAACCTGATGTCGATTGGAGCCACCTGGGACCGGAGCCTGGCCCAACAGGTAGGCGCCGTGATGGGCAGCGAGCTTTCAGCCCTGGGATTCAACTTTTACCTGGGGCCTTCGCTGGATGTATTGGATGTGTTGTATGTAAGCGGGGGTGAGGACCTGGGGGTGCGGACGTTTGGCGGAGACCCCTACTGGGTGAGCGAGTTGGGTAAAGCCTACATTGCCGGTCTGCACGAGGGGTCTCAAAACAAACTGGCGGTCATCGCCAAGCATTTCCCGGGCCAGGGAGGTTCGGACCGCCAGCCAGAGACCGAGATCGCCACCATCCGGAAAACGTTCGAACAACTGAAGCTGATTGACCTGGCGCCCTTTTTCACCGTGACCAACACCCAGAATGAGCCACAGCGCATTGTGGATGGGCTGCTTCTCTCGCATATCCGCTACCAGGGATTGCAGCGCAATATTCGCCAATCGACCCTGCCGGTCAGTTTCGACCGGACCGCTTTGAGCGACATCCTGAATCTGCCTGAGATGGTGCCCTGGCGTCAAAACAACGGTCTGTTGGTCAGCGATAACCTGGGCAGCCCGGCGATTCGCCGCTTTTTTGACCCGACCGGCAATCGGTTCGACGCTCGATTAGTGGCTCGGGATGCATTCCTGGCCGGCAACGACCTGCTCTATGTGGACAACTTGATCTCAAGCGGCGATCCCGATTACCCGACCACGTTGAGACGCACCCTTGAGTTCTTCGCTCAAAAATACCGCGAGGATCCTTCTTTTGCCCAGCGGGTGGACGCTTCGGTCGAACGGATCCTGACTCTGAAGTACGAAATTTACCCCGAATTCATCCTGGATCAAGTCGTCTCGTCCGATCAGAGCCTGGATAATATCGGCAAATCGCAACAACTGGCTTACGAAGTCGCCAGCCGGGCGGTGACGCTGGTCAGCCCCGATCCAGAAGAGCTGACGACCGTGCTCCCGCGCCCACCGCAGCTGAATGAGCGAATCGTTTTCCTCACCGACAGCATGACGGCGCGGCAATGCAGCAGTTGTGCGGAAAGACCTTCTTTGCGGGTCGATGCGGTCCAGGCCGAGGTGCTGCGCCTCTACGGCCCCCAGGCAGGTGGGCAGGTGTCGCGCAACCTGGTCAGCTCCTACTCGTTCATGGATTTATGGCGTTTTCTGAACCAGCAGGAGGACCTTCCGCCCATCCAAAATGACCTTAACCTGGCGGATTGGATTGTCGTCAGTATGCTGGATCACTCGCCGGACCGGGTGGAATCGCAGGCGTTGCGCAAGCTGCTTTCAGAACGCCCCGACCTCCTCCGCAACAAGCGGGTCGTCATTTTTGCGTTCAATGCCCCCTATTACCTCGATGCCACCGATATCTCGAAGGTGACAGCCTATTATGCGCTTTACTCCAAATCGCCAACGTCCGCTCTGGTAGCCGCTCAGGTGCTCTTTCAGGAAATAACGCCGCGCGGGGCTTTGCCTGTCTCGGTGCCGGGCACAGGCTATGACTTGATTCGCGCGACAAGCCCAGATGCAGCTCAGGTCATCTCGCTGGCACTCGACCTGCCCGAACCCCCGGCCGGCGAGGGCGAAGCCACTTTAGAACCGACGCCGGTGCCTGCCTTTAAAGTAGGAGACACCATCCCGTTAAAAACAGGGGTTATCCTCGACCACAACCATAACCCGGTGCCAGATGGCACGCCGGTGCGTTTCCTGTTTGCCACCGGCGGAGAACCGGGAGTGGCGCAGACCGTCGATACGGTCACGGTGAATGGGATTGCCCGTACCAGTTATCGTATCGAGCGGGACGGGTTATTGGAGATCACCGTTACCAGTGATCCGGCGATCAATTCCGACAAGCTCCAACTGGATATCACCGGCGCAGACGCAGCCGTGATTACGGCCATCGTGCCGACATCGATTCCCACCGACACGCCATCCCCGACGCCCACTCTGACCCCAACCCCGACGGTCACGCCGACTCCAGAGCCACCGCCGCCGCCCAGCCTGATGGTGGGGGACTGGGTGATCGCGCTGGCGGTCACGTTGGGTTGTGCAGCACTCGGCTTTTGGCTTGGCCTGCGTTTTTTCCTGGTGCGCTGGGCGATACGCTGGGCGTTGTGCGTGGTGATCGGTGGGTTACTGGCGTTCAATTACCTGGCGCTGGATTTTCCGGGCAGCCAGTCGTTGATTTCCAGAGGGGTTACATCCACGACCGTCTGGGTGACCCTGATCGGAGTCGCGATGGGGGGATTAGCCGGTTGGGGCTGGCATAAATTGGAAGCCCGGGAGATCGAAAAGGCGCGCGAGGCAACGGGTCCGAAGCGGACTGCATAGGCGCGCAATCACCGGAGCCGGCAGTGGCGCGGGTAATCAGCGTGCCAGGACCGCCAGGAGACTGAGCACTGCCAGGCCGATGGAGGTGATCACCAGAGCCTGCTCAGGTTGGCGCTTCCAGAATTTACCATTCGAGCGGGTTACCATGCGTGGAATGGGGCGCGAGATGGGCTCCACTTCGCCAGTCAAGGCGCTGCGGAATTGCGCGATGCTCACCGGTCGCTCATCGGGATGCAAAGACATTGCCCATAGAACGGCGCGCTCGGTGCGCGCAGAAATATCCGGGTTGACCTGGCGCGGGGTCACAAGGCTGGCCGGGTTAAGGAAGCGCTCGCGGGCATCGATGGGAGGTTCGTTGGTCAGCAGGTGGTAGAGGGTCGAGCCAAATGCGTAGATATCGGAGCGAACGTCGGTATGCCCGCTATCGCCGCCATACTGCTCGAGAGGGGTGTAGAGAGCCGTACCTTGCCCCTGCAAAATGGTAATGGTCACTTCACCGGGTGCGGCCAGCCTGGCCAGGCCAAAATCGACCAGCTTAAGCAACCCGCTTGGCGTCAATTTCAAGTTGCTGGGCTTGATGTCGCGGTGGAGAATGGGTGGGTCCTGGCTGTGCAGGTAATCGAGGGCGTCGCACAACTGGCTGGCCCAGGCCAGGACAACCTCCTCTTCGAGGAACGATTTCGCATGGCGGGTTTCTGAGATCAAGGTGCGCAGGTCTTTGCCGGGCACAAAATCCATCACCAGGTAATCGCGGTTGCCGATCGAGAAGAAATCCGACACCTTCGGGAGATTTGGGTGGTCGAGGCGAGCCAGGATGGTCGCTTCACGCAGAAATTGGTCTCGCGCCTCCCGAACCAGGTCGTTCGGCAAGGTGCGATCGTGCTCGACCTCTTTTAGAGCGCAATTACGCCCCTCCAGGCGCAGGTCATCTGCCAGGTAGATACAACCCATCCCTCCCTGGCCGATCACGCGGCGAATCTTGTATCGCCCGCGCAAAACCTCGCCGGTCTTAATAGGCAGTGGCATACGACTCCGTCCAGCCGGATTCTTGCCCCGGCTTGTGATCCGAAAAAATCCCCAGATGAAATCCTTGTGGAACTATGGCAGCGGTTAATTTCGGCGATTTTCCGCGTGAAGTGAGTTCCAGGCGCCAGGGTTACAAAAACGACGATTCTCTGCTATATTATACCGTATCGGTAGCTGTCCGGTTATTGAAAAAATGAAGAGCCCATCCAATGATCCGGCCCGGTTATCCGTGATGAACCATGGAGGGAGTCGATGAACCATCCTGGTGGGGTAGAACTTCCGATTTTGATCGCCCAAAGTGGTCCCTTGAATGGACAGCGCTGGTTGCTGGAGCGCGAGATTACCGTCGGGCGGGATCCCGAATGTGATCTGATCATCAATGACCGCCAGGTTTCACGCTACCACGCTCGTTTTGAGCTGGGTCCCGAAGGTGTATTTCTGGAGGACTTGGGGAGTAAAAACGGGACCTATTGCAATGGTCAGCGGATCACCGAACCCGTCTTGTTAAAAGACGGCGATTCCGTGCAAATTTCCCTCGTCCAGCATTTCACTTTTTTGAGCTCTGACGCCACCATGCCGCTGGAAACCGGCCAGTTGCCGGTTGAGCGGCCGAATGCCGGGTTGGTGCTCGACACGCGCTCACGCCGCGTTTGGATCAATGAGAAAGAGGTGATCCCTCCTCTTTCAGCCCAGCAGTTCCGCCTGCTGCAAACATTGGAAAGGCACAATGGGCAGGTTGTCTCGCGACAGGATCTGATCGATGAGGTTTGGGGTGAGAATGAAGCGGCGGGGGTATCTGAGCAGGCCTTCGATGCCCTGGTCAGGCGCTTGCGCGAGCGGCTGGGCAGTGTGGACAAAATCCATACCTATGTGGTGACGGTCCGCGGACATGGCTTACGCCTGGATAATCCCGGATAAAGAGAAAGGGAGCGCGCCATCTTCTCCCCTTTACCGTTTTCGGGGAAGGGGATGGGGTTCTTCAACATGACTCACCCCGAATGTTAATCTCGGGATGAGTCATGTTACGAATTTACCAGATCACTTTTTCAAGTTCATCTCCATCGAAAAACGCAGCGCCTGGCGGTAGATATTTTGGAGCTGACCGGCCATCTCGCCCTGGTTCTCCGATTCCATCTGGGTCGCAAGACCGTTGACCATCTGGAGCAATTCGGGGGTAATTTTATCGGGGTTTTCTTCCAGTTTTCGACGCAAAGCAGCTTCGTCGCCGGCGCTCATCAGCTCTTCGATGAAGGCGAACTCAGCCGGAGGAGTGGCAGCCTGTTGGATCAGCTCGATGACCTGCTGAATTTTCCCGCTGCGTTCCAGGTCGCCTTTCTGGCGGGCAGCCTGCAATTCTTCACGGACCACCTGGCTGAAGAACTCGTCCAACTCATCCATGTGCTGATGGAAGGTTTCTTCGAGGTTGGGCGCGGTGATGATTTCAGAAAGCAGCAGGCGGGCGCCTTCGACCCGTTCTTTGACTCGTCGGTCGATCTCGGCAACCAGGTCGAGCAGCTTCTGGCGCAAATCGGTCAGGCTTTGTTTTTCCTCGCCGCTGGAGCGGTTGATGCGCTCGCTGAGGAGGGAGAAAAATTCGTAATCCAAACCGCTGCGGGTCATGCTGACCATTGCGGCCAGGGCGGGCTCGCTCTTTTGCTGGGCAAACAGGTCGATGAGCCCTTCACGGGTCAGACCCTTCTGGCTGGCTTCCTGTAAAGCTTTCATCGCCGCCTGAACTTCGGCTGTCTCATTCATCAGGCGCTGTCCAACGGCGGTGAGGGGCAGGATATCTTGCTGAAGCTGGGCCAGCGCGCGTGCGGTGGCTTGATCGCCGCCTGCCATGGAGGCCTCGATCAACCGACCGAGCATCTGGAAGAAGGATTCATCGATCAGGGCTTCTTCCTGGCGCACAATCTCGGGGCGTGATGCCGGGGTGGCGGTCAGCAGGCGTTGGATCAAGTTCAACCGCTTTTGGGAGGATTCGATCATCTCGCGGGTGATGCCGTCCGCTTCGAGGATGCGGTCGATCATCGTCTGCATGGTCAGCATGGATTGCGGGCGGAAAAGGTAAGCCTTGCGCTTTTCTGGCGCCAGCTTGTTCACCACCTGGGTGATGTAAGGCCCCATGATGCGCTCTTGTTCATTGAGCGGCAAGCCCAACTCGGCTGGAAAGTAGGTCAAAAGCAGTTCTTTCGCAGGGTCATGGTAGACCACGGGCGTCGCGAGGGGACCCTGGTAGCCACAATTCTGACAGTTGGCCGTGTTGGATTGGCCGGATAAGAAGCGTTGTTTGGCCTGCGGATCTACGCCGACATCGAACAACTGCTCAACCTCGGCGAGCAAAGGCTGCCGGCAGCGCGGGCAGTTCATCTGGACTTTGGGCATAAAACGTCCTTAAAAAAGCAAATTTCGTGGATTATACCACGCGGGTTTATTCTCTTGGCAGCGAGAAACAGAACCTGGCTCCCTGACCGGGCTGGTTATCCACCCAGATTCGCCCGCCATGCTCTTCGATGATTGCTTTGGTCAGGTAAAGGCCTAACCCGGCCCCTTTGGTATGCCGTGCCATCTCTGGGGCGCGGTAAAACCGGTCGAACACATGCGGAATGTCTTCCGGCGCGATTCCCGGGCCTTCATCGCTGACACACACGATCACCTGACGGGGACGGACTTCGCCGTGAATGCGGATGGTCCCTGAAGGGGTGTATTTGATGGCGTTTCCGATCAGGTTGGTTAACACCTGTTCCAGCCGCGATTCATCCGCGAAGACCACCGGGAAGTCATCGGCGATGTCGATCTGGATCGTGTGGTGGGTGGTCTGGGTCTGCATGCGTTCGGCGATTCGCTTGACCAGAGGCGGCAGAGCGACGTCGGCACGTTTCAGTTTATACCCGCCGGCCTGCAACCGCGAGGCTTCCAGCAAATTTTCGATCATTTCGGCCAGCCGGTCGGCTTCCTCTTCGATCACAGCCAGGCTGTCTTGCACAATCTCTGGATCCCATTCGGCATCTTCGCGGCGCAAGGTGCTGACATACCCCTTGATCAAAGCGACCGGCGTTTTCAGCTCGTGGCTGATCACCGACACGAAAGTGCTTTTCACCTCGTCGGCCTGGCGAAATTTGGTGATATCGCGGACGGTGCAGATGATGTTGATCAGTTTTCCGTCTTCCCCGATCAGAGGAACGTAGGTCACGCCTACCGGAAGAGGCGGCTGGGTGTTGCCCGTTTTCAAGTCACCTTCAACGTACAGGTGAGCGTGAGGGGTCAACGGCCAACCGCCCGACTCGGCCTGTTCGAGGGTCAACCCCTGGGGATATTTGGCCCACACCACCACTTCCTCGTGGCGAAGGCCGATGATCTCATGGATATTGCGATCGACCATTCGGGCGAAGGCAGGATTGCAGCGCTCGACCGTGTTGTTGGCTTCCAGAATCAAGATGCCATCGGCGAGTGAATCGAGCAGCGTGTTGAGCCGCTCCTTCTCCTCGTTGGCTGCGGTATAGAGCTGGGCGTTTTCCACCGCGATCGCGGCCTGGTTGGCAAAGCTGCTGAGCAAGGATTGGTCGTTGGCCGAGAAGCCGGCGGTGTAGGAGCGGAAGATGATGATCACCCCCACCACACGCGCGCGAGTGACCAGTGGTAGACCGAACCCAGAGAGCAACCCCAGGCTGGCCTGCTGGGCAAGCTGGTTTGCCATGCGCTCGATCACCGGCAACTCAAAACGCTCTGGATCGTCCTCCTCGGGTATCTCGGCGAGGAGCTGCTCAATGACGCGCAATAACTTGGGCTGGATCACTTGAGAGGCAACCACACGCCAACCACTGCGCTCGCGCAGGGCGATGAATCCGGCCTGCCCGGCGAGCATTTCCACCGAGATGCGCAGGATGCGCCCGAGCAGCTTTCCCAGGTCTAGCTCCTGGGTCAGTGCGCGGGCGATCTCAAGCAGGTAATCGCGTTGCCGGACGCGAAAATCAGGTAGCAAAGGGCCTAACATGGTTTTCAGCGATGCCGATGGCCTCGTCCAGGATTTCTATGGCCTCATCGACCTCCGCCGCTGTTACGCACAAAGGCGGAGAAATGCGCACCACACTCTTGCCGCAACCTAGAAGGAGCAGGCCTCGCTCGAATGCGAGGTCGACCACACGGTCCCGCAGCGCTTCGAACGGCTCATGCGTATGCGCGTCTTTGACAAAATCAATGCCGATCATCAGCCCCAGACCGCGCACCTGACCGATGCTGGGATGGTTTGCTACGAGATTCTGGAGCAATTTCTGGGTGTAGGCTCCCATCTGTGCGGCATTGTCGAGGTATTCGTTCTCGATCAGGTCGATGGTTGCCAGCGCGGCGACGCACGCCAGCGGATTGCCGCCGAAGGTGTTGCCATGAGCACCTTTGGGCCAGCTCATCAGGTGGCGGGGGGCGATCATGGCGCCCAGCGGAACACCGGAGGCGATGCCTTTTGCCACGCAGAGGATATCGGGCTCAACGCCGAAGTTCTGAATGCCCCACCACTTACCGGTGCGCCCCATGCCAGACTGCACTTCGTCCACAATCAGCAGGATGCCGTGCCTGTCACATAATTTGCGCAGCGCCGGAAAAAACCCTTCGGCGGGCACGATGTAACCGCCCTCTCCCTGGACGGGCTCCACCAGGATTCCGGCAACTTCTTCAGGGGGCAAAATTTTGCCCAGGATCTCTTCTTCGATGTAGCGGACAACGGTTTCGCCGTACGTTTCGCCGGCTTTGCTATGCAGCAGAGGGCGGTAGGAATCAGGGTAAGGGACGTGCACCACGCCGTTCATCAACGGAAAAAAGCCCTTGTGATAATGGTTTTTGCTGGCGGTGAAAGTCACCGCGCCCATCGTGCGACCATGAAAGCCGCCCAAAAAACCGATAAACTGAGAGCGACCGGTAGCGTAGCGGGCCAGCTTAATGGCCGATTCGATGCTTTCGGTGCCCGAATTGGTCATGAAAGACGCGCCGTCGGCTGGAAAGGGCGCAATCTCGTCCAATTTCTCCGCTAAACGTACCCATGCCTCATGGTAAAAGTCTGATGAGATGTGGATAAATTTCTCTGCCTGTTCCTGAATGGCTTTGACCACGTTGGGGTGGCTATGACCGGTGGAGACCACTGCAATGCCAGCGGCAAAATCGAGAAAGCGATTTCCATCTACATCCCACACCTGGCAACCTCTGCCCCGATCCATCACGAAGGGATAAGCCCTGGGATACGAGGCGGAAATGACAGACTCGTCTCGCTCGATGATGCCTCTGGCGATCGGCCCGGGTAACTTGAGTGTGGTAACCATACAAATATCCTCCTGGAATCAGACAGAGAGATTCAAAAGAGCAGGCCAGGTTGACCTGCTCTTATAGTTTAGCAAAATTGTCATATTTAATCCACAGATTGGGCGAGTGCCAGCGCCCCTAACAAGCCGGTGTTGTCGCCAAGCGCGGCATGGGTGATGACCAGGCCATGCAGGTATTCCGGGGATATGACCCGTTCTGCCAGCGTGCTGCGCAAAGGCTCGAGCAAGAAAGCGCCGCTTTGCGACACCCCACCGCCCAGGACGATGATCTGGGGGTTGAAAAGGTGCAGGTAGTTGGCGATCCCCAATCCAAGGTAGGTGCCGGCGCGCTTCAAGGCCGATATAGCCAGCGGGTCGCCTTGTTCGGCAGCCAGGCTGACGTCGCGAGCACTCGGATTGGGGATGTCGGCCAGGGAGGAGGGCACGCCGGAGGCAATTTGGTCGGCGACGTAGCGGGCAATCGCCGTGCCGGAGGCGAGGGCTTCCAGGTGGCCGCGTTGCCCACAGCCACAGAGCGGGCCGTCTGGCATGACGGTCACGTGACCAATTTCCGTGGCAAGACCCTGGTAACCGAGGATCAAGCGCCCATTTTCGATCACCCCACCGCCGATGCCGGTGCTCACCGTGATATAGAGCAGGTGATCGTATCCGCGACCTGCGCCGAATTTCCACTCTGCCAGGGCCGCCAGGTTGGCGTCGTTTCCAAGAAACGTGGGCACATGAAAGCGATCTCGAACCAACTGCGCCAACGGCATGTTAACCCATCCCGGAATATTTGGCGCGGCGAAGAGGACCCCCGTCCTGGGATTCAATGGGCCGGGAGCTGCCAAACCGATGGCTTTGACCGTGTGGTCTGCCGGCCATACGCTTTCGATCAGCTCCAGCAAACGGTCTACCGGAGCCTGGTCTTTGGCTTTCGTCAGGGTGCGTTTTTGAGTGAGGGGTCGGGTTTCCCCGGCTGGATACGCAGCGGCACGTAATTGTGTCCCACCAATGTCTACGCCGATGTATGTGTCCATATTTCGCGATTATAGCATAATTGAGTTAATTTAATTAACGTATAAACCCTGTGAGCAGGATTGACGCGGGGGCGATTGCATTGTTTATCTGACCATTGGAATCTAATCGGGAAACGCTTAAAATCTCTCTCAGCAAGCATTATTGCGCTTTGCGAAGGTATCCAAGCAACCTCGCCGTAATCTAACCTGCGTTAAAATGAGAGCGCTTTGGCGCAAGGCCGCCCCGCACATGTGTCCCCTTTGGGGAACGACATTTTTGAGGTATATTGTTTGATCAAAATTCCATGATGCAATCGCCCTGGGGCGACGCCAAAAGTTTTCCCGCTGGCTCATCCATCCGTTGACGATGGATGGATTCACTGCTATAGTGTATCGAATGCAAGCACGGCCAAAAAAGAGATTTGCCAACCTGTGGAAGAACATCCGCAGAGAAGCTCGCTGGCTGGCCCCAGGGATGGGGGTCAAGCGCTGGTTGTTGTTGATCGTCTTGGGCAACACCCTGCTTGGGGTCGGTTTTGCCATGTTGTTGCTGGATTTTTACCGCAACGCTCCCGATACGTGGTGGTTGCCGGCGTTATCTTTCCTCGCTTTGCGTTTTCTCACCCGTCCGCTGCGCGTGGTGATCTTTGGCGGGCTGGGGGTCGCCCTGTTGTTGATTGGCCTGTGGGGCTTCAACCGCTCGCTGTTAAAACCGTTCCTCCAACCCGGGAAAAATGTGCTGGATTCCGTTTCAGCTTACCGCAAGCGCGAGCGTGGGCCAAAGATTGTGGCCATGGGGGGCGGCACGGGCCTTTCCACGCTGTTGCGAGGGTTGAAAGGGTACACCTTTAACCTCTCCGCTATCGTCACCATGGCGGACGACGGCGGCTCGTCTGGCGAGCTGCGGCGCAGCCTGGGAGTGCTCCCTCCGGGAGACATTCGCCACTGCCTGACCGCGCTGGCGGACGACGAAACCTTGATGGGGCAGCTCTTCCAGTATCGTTTTGCCGCCGGGAACGGCCTTTCAGGGCACTCGCTTGGCAACCTGCTCATCACGGCTCTGGCCGAAATTACCGGCAGCTTCGAGGAAGGGGTGGCAGAGTCGGGGCGAGTCCTGGCGGTGAGGGGGCAGGTTTTACCCGCCACCTTGCATGATGTCAGCCTTGTCGCTGATATCCAGGTCGCGGAAACCGCTCAGGATGTGCGCGTGACCGGTGAGAGCAAAATACCCAAGGCGGCCGGTCGTATCCGGCGCGTGTGGCTGGAGCCCGACAATCCGTTGGCTTATCCCCCGGCTGTGCAGGCCATCCTCAATGCAGATCTCATCCTGGTCGGTCCGGGCAGCCTGTACACCAGCATCTTGCCCGATCTGCTGGTCCCGGATATCGCCGAGGCGTTGCGGGCCACCCGTGCCTTGAAATTCTTCGTGTGCAATGTGGCAACGCAGCAGGGCGAGACGGACGGATACGACTGTTATCAGCATGTGCGCACGATCGAAAAGCACATTGGCGGCGGGATTTTCGACCTGGTGCTGTGCAATAATAATTTCGCCGGAAACCTGCCCCCCGGGGTGCAGTGGGTGAAGCCCACCGAGAGCCTGGAGCAGGAATATCCCTCCTATGTAACCGACCTGGTTGACCAGGCAAACCCCTGGCGCCATGATCCCGCCAGGTTGGCGGAGGTGGTGATGGACCTGTTCTACGAGCGAACCGGCCCTTTGTTGTCTCGTGAAAATTCGAACAATCCCGAAAACTGATTTTCGTTTATAATTATGTGGGTCAGAGCCCGGCGGAGATACCAACCCCGGGTTTCTGCGGAAAATATCGGACATTTCCCAACAACCCATGAGCATGCCACCGGCATGTGAAGATAAGTTTATTCTCTCGAGGAGGATTTTCAATGACTACGAAAGTTGGTATCAATGGGTTCGGTCGCATCGGTCGCCAGGTTCTCAAGGCGATCATGGAAAGACATCCCGGCGAACTGGAAGTTGTGGCGGTCAATGATTTATTCGATGCGAAGACGAACGCCCACCTGTTCAAATATGACTCGAACTACGGCATATATCCGGGAACGGTGGAAGTTGTCGGTTCGGACCTGGTGGTGGACGGCAAGGTGGTGAAAGTCCTGGCTGAAAAAGACCCCGCGAAACTGCCCTGGAAAGATTTGGGCGTGGATATCGTGGTGGAATCGACCGGCATTTTCACCGATGCCAAAGGCGATCCTGCCAAGGGCAAAGCCGGCGCCGATGCGCACATCGTTGCGGGCGGCGCGAAGAAAGTGATTATCTCAGCTCCCGCGAAAAACGAAGATCTGACCGTGGTGATGGGCGTCAACGAGGATAAGTACGATCCCTCAAAGCACCATGTCATCTCGAACGCTTCCTGCACCACCAACTGCCTTGCGCCCGCGGCGAAGATCGTACACGACCGCTTCAATATCTTAAGCGCGTTGATGACCACCATCCACAGCTACACCAACGACCAGGTGATTCTCGACCAGGGCCATAAGAAGGAAATGCGGCGATCGCGCGCCGCCGGGTTGAACATCATCCCGACCACCACCGGGGCTGCCAAGGCGGTCGCGCTGGTGATCCCCGAGCTGAAAGGCAAATTCGACGGCTATTCGCTGCGCGTCCCGACCCCCACCGTATCGGTGGTCGATTTCGTGGCAAACGTCGAAAAACCAACCACCAAGGAAGAGTTGGTTGCGGCGTTCGTCGAAGCCGCGAATGGCCCGCTCAAGGGCATCCTGGGCGTTTCGACCGGCGAATACATGGACCCGTTGGTCTCGATGGACTTCAAAGGCGATTCGCGCTCCTCGATTGTCGACTTGCAGTACTGCGTGGTGATGGGCGGTACGATGGTCAAAGTGGTGACCTGGTACGATAACGAATGGGGTTACTCCTGCCGCACGGCCGATATGGCGGCACTGATGGCAAAGAAACTCTAGACGGGTGATCAGCTTCATGTTGTTGAAGGCGCGTCGATGAATTCTGGCGGTTAGCATCAGCCCAAAAAGCTGACCTGACCGCCACTTTTTTTGAGAGAATCAAATTTCTGGTTGGTTGCCAGCGGGAGGAGCTATGTTCAACAAGAAATCGGTTCGTGATGTGAATGTGCAGGGGAAGAAGGTGCTGGTGCGGGTGGATTTCAACGTGCCGATCAAAGACGGCGTTGTCCAGGATGACACGCGAGTCCGAGCGGCGATGCCGACCATCGAGTATTTGCTCGAAAAAGGCGCTGCGGTGATCCTGTTCTCGCACCTCGGCCGTCCGAAAGGCGGGCCAGATCCCAAGTATTCGATGAAACCGGTCGCCGATTACCTCGGTGGCCTGATGGGAAAGCCAGTTGCCTTCGCCGATGATTGTGTGGGCGAAACGGCAGCCAAACAGGCGGCTGCTCTCAAGCCGGGGGATGTGTTGGTGCTGGAGAACACGCGCTTCCATCCCGAAGAGGAGAAAAACGACCTGGAGCTCGCCAGGCAAATGGCGGCGCTGGCTGACCTCTACGTGAATGACGCATTCGGCAGCGCGCACCGCGCTCACTCATCCACCGAGGGCGTGGCGCGATTCCTGCCTGCTGTAGCCGGGTTCTTGATGGAAAAAGAAATCCAATACCTGTCGCAGGCGATCGAGACTCCCAAACGCCCGTTCGTAGCCATTTTGGGCGGCGCGAAGGTCAGCGACAAGATCGGGGTGATCAAGAACCTGCTGCTCAAAGCAGATGCAATTTTGATCGGCGGCGGCATGGCAAACACTTTCTTCAAGGCCCAGGGGTACCCCGTGGGTGGATCGCTGGTGGAAGACGAGGTGCTCGAGCTGGCCAAGGAGTTGCTGGCTGAGGGCGGCACCAAGCTGCGCCTGCCGGTGGACGTGGTTATAGCGCAGGCTCTGGAAGAGGGCGCCGAATCCAAGGTGATGCCGGTCGGGCCGATTCCGGAAGGTTGGAAGATCCTCGATATTGGCCCCGAGACGGTCGAATCGTATGGCAAGGTGATTGCCAACGCGGCGACGGTGGTGTGGAATGGCCCGATGGGGGTGTTCGAGGTGGGTTCTTTCGCCAAAGGCACCTTCGGCATTGCGGAGGCGATGGCGAAGAGCAAAGCGGTTACAATCGTTGGTGGCGGCGACTCCGCCTCGGCGATCCAGAAATCTGGCCTGGCGGACAAGATCACCCATATTTCGACCGGCGGTGGCGCTTCGCTCGAGATGCTCGAGGGGCTGGTCCTGCCGGGCGTGGCAGCCCTGCAAGATCTTTAAGCTGGTGTTTTCATCGTGTTACAGGTGCAAATCGCGCCTGTAACACGATGAACCGGGTAATCCAGAACTGGACAAAAATTTCACACTGGGGTAAAATCTACCTTCGCGATTGTTGAACTTTCTTGGAGGAATGGTAAGTTGGCGAATATCAAGTCTCAAATTAAACGTAACCGGCAGAATGAAAAACGACGACTGCGCAACCGTGTTTTCCGCGGGCGAGCGCGCACTTTCGTCGCCAAAGCGCGAACTGCTTTGGAAAATTCTGGCGCAGAGGAAGCGAAAGCTGCCGTTCTGGATGCGGTCAGCGCCCTGGACCGAGCCGCTGAAAAGGGTGTCATTCATAAAAATAACGCCGCTCGCCGCAAGAGCCGCCTGATGAAGCGCCTTGCAGCCCTGGCAAAGTAATCCTTGTTCGATCCCCGGGAACCCCCGGGTGAGCTTTGTCGCTCAAGGTCCGCCCCTTAGGAGGGCGACGGCAGCGGGAGTAGAATCTCCCGCTTTTTTCATTCAAGGGTAGGTTGCGCCGCTGATGATGCGGTTTGTGTTCAGGAGCTGGAACATGTTCGAGACTGAACAAAAATTTGTCGAGGATCGGATCCTGGCATATTGCCGGGAGAAAGGCTTGCCCGAACCCAGGCTGGCCTGGGGTTGGATTCCGTTTAACGGTCACTGGGGGATCGCAACCTCGTTTTTCCAACTCGCCGCACAAGAAGCGCGTGCTACCGGCTCGAAGGTGAACGTCAATCAGCGAGCGACCGAATTGGCCGGGCAAATCGCAGAGTATCTGGGCACGCCTGCCGGGTTCGAACGGGTTGAACCGGTCAACGGTTACCTGAACCTGTATTTTTCCACAACCGAGTATGCCCGGCATGTGATCGATGCGGTCCTCGACCAGGGCGCACAATTCGGCCAAGGCGAGCAAAAACACGAACGCGTGATGGTGGAGTTCTCCCAGCCCAACACCCACAAAGCGTTTCATGTCGGGCACCTGCGCTCGGCCATCCTGGGTGATACGCTGTGCCGCATTCTGGAGTGCGCGGGATATGATGTGGTGCGCGCCAATTATCCCGGCGACATTGGCCTGCATGTGATCAAGTGGTTGTGGAACTACATGAAGCACCACAACGGCGAGCGCCCCGAAAAAGATATCACCCGTTGGATGGGCGATATGTACGCAGAGGCTAACCGGCGGCTGGAGGAGCATCCCGAGTTCGAACCGGAAATCCGCGCGCTGTATGCTCGCTGGGACCAGCGTGACCCGGAAGTGGTCCGCTTGTGGGAAGAGACGCGCCAGTGGTCGCTGGACGGCTTTAACGAGATGTACGACCAGCTCGATATCAAGTTCGACCGGTATTACTTTAACAGCATGGTCGAGCATCCTGGCAAAGAGATGGTCGATGAGCTGATTGCCAAAGGCATCGCGCAGGACGAGCGCCCAAATGGGCCGGTGATCGTGAAAATTGACGAACAACTGGGCCTGACCAGCGAGAAATTCCGCGTGCTGGTGGTGCTGCGCTCTGACAACACCGCCTTGTACGCCACTGAAGACCTTGCCCTGGCCAAACGCAAGTTTTCCGATTACCCCGACCTGGCGAAGTCTTACTACATCGTCGATGTGCGCCAATCCCTGCACTTCCAGCAGGTGTTCAAGACGTTGGAACTGGCCGGGTATGATTGGGCTTCTCGCTGCCAGCATGTGCCGTACGAGCTTGTCACCCTTCCCGGAAATGTGGTGATCGCTTCGCGCGAAGGCAACGTGGTGTTGTTGGAGAACTTGATCCGCGAGGCGATGCAGCGGGCTTTGCAAGTGGTGGAAGAGAAAAACCCTGAGTTGGATGCCGATCAGAAAATGGCGGTCGCCAGGGCGGTTGGCATTGGGGCGATCAAGTACCCCATGCTGGCGCGTGAAAACGCCAAGATAGTGACATTCGACTGGCAGGCCGCGCTGGATTTCAACGGGCAGGCCGCCCCTTACATCCAATATGCGCATGTGCGCGCCAACAGCATTCTGCGCAAAGCCGGCGTGAGCGGGGTGAAAGGACTGCCCGGACCGGTAGAGCTGGATTACGAGTTGGCCGGACCGGAAATTCAATTGATCGACCTGATTTCCCGGTTTCCCAAGGAGGTTCAGCGCGCCGCGGCCGAGCTTAAACCGCTGCAGATTGCCAACATGGCCTACGAGATGGCGAAGACCTTCACCGACTTTTATAATGAATGCCCGGTGCTGGCTGCGGACGAGCCAGTGCGAACCGGCCGGCTGCGACTGGTGGCTGCGGCGCGGCAGGCGCTGGCGAACAGCCTCCGCTTGCTTGGAATCACCGCCCCGGAGGCGATGTGACAAATCACGAACACCCCACGCGACACCCTGGAAAGGGTGCCTGTTAACTCGAGCCCGTTCATTCCACCATTCTCAAGGAGTGTGAAAATACCATGACCCCGATACGAACGATCATCATGGGCGCAGCAGGACGCGATTTCCACAATTTCAACGTTTTTTTCCGCGATAACCCGGCTTACCAGGTGGTCGCCTTCACTGCCACGCAGATTCCAAACATCGAAGGTCGAAAGTATCCCGCGGAGCTGGCCGGGAAACTCTACCCGGATGGGGTTGCGATCTATCCCGAAAGTGACCTGGTGCGCTTGATCAAAGAATTGCGGGCCGACCAGGTGGTGTTTGCTTACAGCGACGTGCCGCATGAATACGTCATGCACAAAGCCTCGGTCGCCCTGGCAGCCGGAGCAGATTTTCGCCTGATGGGGATGAAAGATACCCAGTTGAAGTCGACCAAGCCGGTTGTTTCGGTCTGCGCGGTGCGCACCGGTTCCGGTAAAAGCCAGACTACGCGGCGCGTCTCGCTGATCTTGCGCGACCTGGGCTACAAGGTGGCCGCTATCCGCCATCCCATGCCATACGGTGACCTGGTGAAGCAGGCTGTGCAGCGCTTCGCCGATTATGCTGACCTGGACCGCCATGAATGCACCATCGAGGAGCGCGAGGAATACGAGCCGCACCTGGATAACGGGGTGATCGTTTATGCGGGCGTGGATTACGAGCGCATCTTGCGCCAGGCGGAACAAGAGGTCGACATTGTCCTGTGGGATGGCGGTAACAACGACTTTCCTTTTTACCAGTCCGACCTGGCGATCGTCGTCGCCGACCCGCACCGCCCCGGCCACGAGCTGGCTTACCACCCCGGTGAAACCAACGTTCGCTCGGCCGATGTGTTCGTGATCAACAAGGTGGATACTGCTTCGCCTGAGAACGTGATCCGGGTGAGGGAGAACCTTTTCAGTGCCAACCCATCCGCGGTGATCATCGAGGCGGCTTCACCTTTGTATGTGGCCGACCCCGCTGCGATTCGAGGCAAGCGGGTGCTGGTCATCGAAGATGGCCCGACGCTGACGCACGGGGAAATGAGCTATGGGGCGGGATGGGTGGCAGCCCGCCGTTTCGGGGCGGCAGAGATCGTCGATCCGCGCCCCTATGCGGTGGGGACGATCGTGGATACCTACCACAAGTATCCCACCACCGGGGCGATTCTTCCGGCGATGGGTTATGGCGATGCGCAGACGCGCGATCTCGAACAGACGATCGCCAATGCGCCGGTTGACCTGGTGATCTCGGCGACGCCGATCGACCTGACGCGCGTGATCAAGGTGACCAAACCGATGCAGCGCGTGCGCTACGAGCTGGAAGAGATCGGTCAACCCGATCTGGTGAGCATCCTGACCCAGAAATTTGGGCGTAAATAATCGCATTGATTTGAAAATCCAACCGCGGGCCATTGGTTCGCTCGTGGTTGGATTTCTCCGTTAAAATAAGTTTATGTTTGTAGATGAAACTCGGATTTTTGTCAGTGCCGGACGCGGTGGAGATGGGATGGTGCATTTCCACCGCGAAAAATTCGTCCCGCGCGGTGGGCCGGATGGCGGCGATGGCGGGCGCGGCGGCGACGTGGTCTTTGAAGCACGCCATACCCTCAACACGCTGGTCTCTTTCCGTTACAAGTCCAGGTACCAGGCGGATCATGGAGGGCGCGGCGGGCCGAATAACATGACGGGCAAATCGGCCAAAGACCTGGTCATTCCGGTGCCGCCCGGCACGATGGTCTTTGACCTGGACAGCGGCGAGTTACTCGGCGACCTGACCGAGCATGGCCAGCGGTTGGTCGTTGCCCGCGGTGGACGCGGCGGGAGGGGCAACCAGCATTTCGCCACGCCGAGCAACCAGGCGCCGAAGATGGCGGAAAAAGGCGAGCCCGGACAGGAACGCTCGCTCCGCCTGGAGCTCAAGCTGATCGCAGATGTTGGAATCGTGGGTATGCCCAACGCAGGAAAATCCAGCCTGCTGGCGGCGGTGACCAACGCCGATCCAAAGATCGCCGATTACCCCTTTACCACGCTCGAGCCAAACCTTGGGGTAGCCGAGTTGAACATGGACACCACCGTCATCCTGGCGGACATCCCCGGTCTGATCGAGGGCGCGCACCGCGGGGTGGGCCTTGGCGACACCTTCTTGCGCCACATTCAGCGCACGCGGGTCTTGATCCACATGCTGGATGGTCTCTCCGAGGATCCCCTCGCCGACGTCTCTCAGATCAACAGCGAGCTGGCTCTGTTCGATGCGAAGCTCGCCGAAAAACCCCAGATCATCGCATACAACAAAATCGACCTACCGGAGGTGGCTGAACGCTGGCCCAGGGTAAAAAAGGAGCTCGAGAAACGCGGCTTCCGGGTGATGGCGATTTCTGCCATGGCCCGCACTGGCACGCAGGATTTGCTGTGGAAGGTGGTCGAACTGCTCCAGACCGCGCCGGAACCTTCATTGCCCCGCAGTGCGGAGCTGCCGGTTTACCGCCTGGAGGAAGATCCCAAGTCGTTTACCATCGAGCGCATTGCCGAGGGCTGGCGTGTGCGCAGCGCAGCGCTGGAGCGAGCGGCGGAAATGACCTATTGGGAGTACGAGGCGCCGGTACGTCGCTTCCAAAAGATGATCGAGACTTTGGGGGTCGACAAAGCCTTGCGTGAAGCCGGCGTGCAAGAAGGGGACACGGTTTTCATCGGTGATTACGAACTGGAATGGCAGGATTAACCGATGCGCCTCGGCATTTTTGGCGGAACCTTTGATCCTCCCCACCTGGGTCACCTGATCCTCGCGGCGGAAGCAGCCGACCAGTTAGCCCTGGAACGTGTCCTTTGGGTGATCACGCCGGACCCGCCCCATAAATCTGGCTCGAAAATCTCCCCCCTCGAAATCCGCTTGCGCATGCTCGAAGCCGCCCTGGGCGACAACGAAAATTTTGTGATCTCGCGGGTGGACATTGACCGGCCTGCGCCTCAATACGCGGTGGATACGGTTCAAATCATCCGCCAGCAATACCCCGGATGCGAGCTGTATTACCTGTTGGGGGGCGATTCGTTGCACGATCTGCCGAAATGGCATGCCCCGCAACGCCTGCTGGCCTCGGTAGACGGGGTAGGGGTGATGCGCCGACCCGGCGACCGCGTTGACCTTGGCGGTCTGGAGCGCTTTCTGCCGGGTTTGGGCAACCGGGTGCGGTTTGTCGAAGCGCCTTTGCTGGAGATTGCCTCCCGCGATATCCGCGAGCGCATCCTCGAAGAGAGGCATTACCGTTATTTCTTGCCCGAAGCCGTTTACGCGCTGATCCAGGAACTGGGCTTATACCGGGATTAACCCCCGCTCTACCAGACAACCCATTGCAGCCAGAGCACGCCGATCACCAGCGAGATCAGGGTAATGATGGCGCCGGATCGGGTGTATTCCCAAAAGCGCAGCTCCACATTGCGACGGGCGGCTATCTCCGCCACGATCAGGTTGGCGACCGACCCCAGCAGGGTCAGGTTGCCGGCCAGGGTGGAGGCGGCCGCCAGGGTAAGCCAGCCGGGAGTGGGATTGGTCAGGCTGGCAACGACCGGGCGCAATAACATGACGGCAGGCACATTCGATACCAGGTTGCTCAGAAGCACGGTCACACCGGTCAGGCCGGCAGCGGTTGCCTGTCCGGTGAAATTCACCATCTTGAAGATGGTGCTGGTGATGCCGTTGCTCTCCATTGCCCCGGTCAGGATGAACAAGGCGGCGAAAAAAACCAGCAAATCCCAATCGATTTCGGCGAACACCTTGGCCGGCTCGACCCGGCGCGTGAACAGCAGGACGCACGCTGCGAGAAAGGCAGCCAGGGCTACCGGAATCCCGGCGAGAAAGGCGACCAGCAAGCCCACGATGACGATCAGCGTTTTTAGCAGAATCGGACGGACGATGATCAGGTTGGTGGGTGGGATCTCATCGAAAGGGAGCCGGTTGAATTCCTTTGGATAGGCCAGGACCAGGACAACCCAGATTCCTCCAAGACCGAACAGGGCAATGGGGGCCAAGCTGGCGGTAAAACTGGCGTAAGAAATTCCAGAGGCGACGCCGATGATCATGTTTTGAGGATTGCCGGTCAGAGTGGCGGTCGAGCCGATATTCGACGCGCATGCCAGGGCGATCAGGTAAGGAATTGGATTGCGCTTTAAAGCGAGCAAGATGCTCAATAGAAAAGGCGTCAGCATCAGGCAGATTGTGTCATTGAGGAATAACGCGCTCAGCACCCCGGCAAGGAGAATTTCGATGGCCAGGAAAGCCCTCGGCTGGCGGGTCAATTTCAGCAAGGTGCTGGCGGCCAACCTGAAGAACCCTGAAAGCTGCAGGTAAGCGTTCAAGATCATCATGCTGAAGAGCAGCACCAGCGTGTCCAGGTCGAGGAAATCGCGCATTTGATCGAAGCGGATCTGTTTCAGGGCAAACAAGACCCCGACGCCGATCAAGGTAAGCGTAGTGCGGTTGACCTTTAATTTCGGCCAATACCCGATGGCGATTCCAACATAGGTGACCAGGACGATGGCGAGGGTGATCCAAAAAGATGGTTCCATAAAAAACGCTCAGGAATGTGATGGGCACATTCCTGAGACATGATTATATTCAAAAGATGGTCAAATGGAGGATATTGGCGATTATTTGCTGACCAGGTTCAGATTACCAATGCCCACCTTGACGTCAATGCGCAGGAGTGGACCTTCGCCGCTGGTGCGATATTCGTTATCGGTCACGGTCCAGGTGCCTTCGGTCGAGATGGTGTTCAGGCTGGAGGAGAGGACGATGCGGCTGTTCATTCCGCGCGGGACGGTGATGGTGATGTTGCCCAGGCCGCCATCCACGTAGACGCGCATATCCCGCTTGAGCTGACCGCTGAAATCCAGGCTGAAGTTGCCGGCGCCGCCGCTGAAGTTGATCACATCGGCGTCTGAATAGGCCAGGCCCGTCAGCTTGACATTCGATGCGCCCGTATCATAGGTGAACGAATCCATTCGCACCGGGTTAGGCGCTTCGAAAGACAGGTCGGATTTGCTGGCGCCATCCGATATTTTTAAACGGACGATCGGGATGCCGGTCAGATCAATCTCGCCTTCATAGGCGCCCGCCTCGAGGGTCAAATCGATGGGTTGATTCCCCAGGCGCAAGTCCCAGCGGTTGACCAGGTCGTCGCCGATCGGGATGCTGCCCTTGACGGTTTGCTCAAGGGTGATTTCCTGACCGTCACGGGTAATTTTTGGCTCCCAGTCTTCGACATTGTACTCGACCGTTCCTTCAACCAGGCGGTTCGACCCGGATTGGAGGTCCAACGTGCCTCCCCCCATCTTGATTACCAGTTCCGCGGGTCGCGCGCTTGGATAATCCTCAGCGATCTCCTTAATTTGCGTGTCGCCGGTTTTTGCGGTCGGCAGGTTAATCGAGAAGGAACAGGCCAGGGTTGAAAGGACCAGGATGCCGATGAAGATAAGATAGACAGGGCGTTTCATGTGATTTCTCCTTTCCAAAGTTCAGGCGCCCGCGAGCAAATCGCCTGGCGCCTGTTGTGATTCTACGGCGTTTCGGGCTCCGTGGGAGACGGCAAATTATCATCACCGGGCAGGGTCGTGACGACCTCATGCACGGGCTGGGGATATGGAACGAGTCCAAAGCGGGTGAGGATGACGCTGCCCAGGCCGATGACCGCGACCAGGAAGGGTACGAGCCAGCCGATGCAAGGGATGATGCCTTGCAACAGAGCGGCCGCGATGGAGAGAACCAACGTACCGGCGCCAGCGCTGACGGGCCCGCTCCAGTTCTGCTTGAGCGCTTGCGAAATTCGCTCGCCGGTGACCAGTCCGGCGGAGATCCAGCCAAATAGGAATGCGATGGCCAGTCCGAGGATGCCGAGCAAGCCGACCGGCAGAAGGATGATCGTGATGCTCAGTATCACCAGTAAAACGGGCAGCACCACGCTGGTGAGCAGTCCCAACCCCCCAGCCAGAACCGGCTGCGCCATCATCGTGTCGCTGACGCGCTCCATGGGGCGCAAGGCGAAAAGCGACACCAGAACCGCCAGGGCAGCCAGCGCCAGGCACTGGAACAGCGTTGAGATCACATTCCAGACGAAGCGCCCTCCCGATTCGATGGAAGGACGGATGGAACCCGGCAGGTTGATATTCGGTCGACCGGTGCCGATGGTGCCTTTGACGATCGCATTTTCCGACTTGGAAACGGTGGCTCCCAAGGTGTAGACGTTGCCCGAAATGATCGCCGTATCGCCGATGGATACCACGCCGGTCATTGCGGAAACATCACCGGTGACTTCGCCGTTGATCGACAGGCTGCCACCCAACACGGCCACATTGCCGTTGACCCTGGAGTCCTTTTCAAGCTCGACAGAGCCGCCGACCACGGTCAGATCTTCGTTCAACGTCTCGCCTGAACGAAGCCGGTAGCTCTGACCCACGACCAGCCCATCCGATTCCGCATTGGCGGCCGGTGAACAGCCTGCCAGCAGGATCAAGGTGAGGGCAACCAGACCAACAGTAAGGTATTTCAGGAAGGCTCTCATTTGTTTCCTACTCCTGCAAACGCTGTTTTCCAGATCGCAAAGACCCAAATCACGGCCAGAATGCTGAATGTCACGCCAAGGGCGATCCAAACTACCACATTCAGGCTCATCGGCGTCAGGCTGAGCCAGGTGGTGGTGAGGTCGCGAGCGGCTGAGAAGATGCCCAGGCTGGTGCTGAGGGTGCGCACCGCCGCCTGGATCCATTCAGCCGGCGTGGAGGTGAACAGTAGATAGACCACCATGATCAAGAATACGGCGGCGGTGGCCCCACTAAAGGCCATGAAATACCTCCAGGCTTGCCGACGCTGGTCGCGCTGGCGTCGCTCGGCCTGGCTATCCCGCCAGCGGCGGGTGAACCCCGGCTTAGGGGCAAGCACGAGGGGCGTGCGCAGCTCCTCGTTGAGGGCGACCCATTTCTCCTGCAGCAGGCGGCAACTCTTGCAGCCAGCCAGGTGCTGTTGAAGATCCTGGCGGTCCGCGTCGCTCAGATTTGCAGGGTCGAGGATCCATTGTTCAAAGGGCTGGTGATTCATTCTTTCTCCTTTCGGGGAGGGAATGGGCCGGCTGAGCTTCATAAGCCTGGGCCAACTCGCGTCGAGCGCGGAATAACCGGCTTTTCACGGCACTGACCGTAAGCGAAAGGCTGCGGGCGATTTCTTCCTCCGAAAATTCATACCAATATCGTAAGATAATAGCAGCGCGGTCCTGCGGATTGAGCCGGGTAAGGAGGCGCTGCACCTGTCCTTGTTGTTCCAATGTTGCGAAGACTTTTGCCGGGTCAGGAGCTGAATCGGGCACGTCTTCTTCGGGTAAGATGTCGAGAGCCAGGGTCGGAAAGCGTCGCTTGCGTTGCTGGTCGATGCAGTAATGGGCAGCAATGGATAACAACCACGTGGCGAAGGATCGTTGCTGGTCATAACGGCGAAGCGCCTGGTATGCGCGCCAGAATGATTCTTGAGCTGCATCTTCAGCTTCCTGTGTATCCCCCAGCATTCGGTAACAGAGGTTGTAAACCGGTCTCTGGTACGTCTCAACGATATAAGTAAACGCGTCTTCATCACCTTGAATGGCTCTTGCGATCCATTCTGCTTCGAGGTTGTTCACCCGCAGGCTCCCGTGTTGTCTTCTCTACTCAAATATACGGATACGGGTCGGTTAGGTTGCAAAATCCTGTCTGCTAACCGCATCCTCTGGATTAGAGAACGCTTAGGAATTATACCTTTTTCGTAACTGCTCAGGGGGTAGAGGAGATGATTTGAATTCGGGTCTCCTGCTCCTTTGGATGAGTAGGCACCCTTTTTCATAATCAGAGTAGATGAGATCGCAGGGGTAAATTAGCAATTTTACAGGCTCTGTTACAGTCATTGGCTATTCCTGGACAAATCCACTATACTTTCAGTAGATTCACATCGCTAGGGAGGTAGAAAATGCGCAAGCGTGTCACCCGTCAAGGAATATCGGTGCAAGCTATCTCGGGAACGTATGTCGTCACCCTGGGATTCAACGTGACCGATGAAGCCCGCACAGGATTATTAGGTTTTGCGCTCAAACGCACCGACCACACGGAAGACGAGAGCTACTGGTTGCGAGGATTCAAGACTTTCCGCTCAATGATACCAAACCCGCAACCGGGACAAACGTACACGTTGCTGGAACACCCCATCCAGGCTTTTTTATGGGGCGATTACACTGCCAAACCGGCTCATGATTACACCTACGAGGTGGTGCCGCTGTATGGGCAGCCCAAGAACCTTGTTCAAGGTCAGCCGGTGCGGGTGCGCATTCGCACCGAGCGCGAAAACGCTGGCAAGCACGTGGTGTATTTCAACCGTGGGGTCGCCGGCTCACAGGCATACGCGTGGAAATTCGGCAACCGTTCCCCGGATGAAGTGCCCGATCGAAAGGCGTACATCTGGCTCTCCCGTGGGCTGGAGGAAGCGCTATTGGCTTTCATCGCTCAGGCGAACGGCCCCGACAGAGGTCTGTATGCCTCGGTGTACGAGTTCAATTACCCGCCCGTGCTGGCTGCCTTCAAAACCGCGTACGATGCCGGGGCGGATGTCAGGATCATTTACGATGCGCGCAAAAATCCACCCCTCGAAGCCACCCGCGAAGCGATCGACGCCGTGGGCCTGCCGCAGGAAATTTTGATCCCGCGCACGGCCAGCAAATCGTACATCGCTCATAACAAATTTATCGTCTTGCTCAAACGCAAGCGACCGGTGCAGGTGTGGACCGGTTCGACGAATATCACCCGTGGAGGTATATTTGGGCAGGCCAATGTGGGTCACCTGGTTCGCGATAGCAAGGTGGCGCAGAAGTACCTCGAATATTGGCACCTGCTTGCCGGTGATCCGGAGAACAAGGTTCTCCGCCCGGCGCTCGGCGGGCTTACGCCCGACCTGGTGGACCTTCCGGAGCCGGGCTGTACCCCCATCTTCAGCCCGCGGCCTGACCTGGCCATGTTGCGCTGGTACGCGTCGCGCATGGATGCGGCGACCCAAACGGCCTTGCTGACGGCTGCCTTTGGGGTCAACCCGCTGCTTGCGGCGGTGCTCAACAAGGACCGCGATTATCCGCGCTTCCTGTTGCTTGAAAAGCGCGGTAACAACTATGATATCTACAGCGCTGACCCCGATGTGCACGTGTCGATTGGGTCGCACCTCGGCCCCGACTCGCTCTACCAGTGGGCCGCTGAACGCCTGACCGGGTTCAATGTGCATGTCCAGTATATCCATACGAAATTCATGCTGGTAGATCCCCTGACCGATGACTCCCTGGTGGTGACTGGCTCCGCCAATTTCAGCGACGGATCGGTCAAAGAAAATGACGAAAACATGCTGGTCATCCGGCAAGACCGCCGCGTGACCGACATCTACCTGGGTGAGTTCATGCGACTCTTCAACCACTTCTATTTCCGATATCACGCTAACCGGGTGCGCCAACTGGAGGAGGGAGAAGAACCTCGCGGGGTGTTCCTGATCGAGGACGATTCCTGGACCAACCGTTACTATAACCCGGCATCCACGCGCTTCAAGATGCGCCAGCTATTCGGATGAGATCGATGGCGGCTGCTCGGCCGTCAGAGGACATCTCCATTGGCCTGAGCAGGCGCGAAAGATCGTGGTGATTTCCATATACCTCATGTATAATTTAATCGTACCTACTCAGCCAGTGGAGAAAGAGACTCGAATTGGAGGATTTGCGGGGGCGAAGCCCCCGCAGATGCTCAAATTCGGGGACTTCTTCTCTACTCGCTGAGCAGTTACATCTACTCATCATTTATCTATACGGGAGGGTATATGGCTAGCAAGGTATTTTGGGGTTCGCCGCGTCAGGCGAAGCTGGAAGCGAAGGAAACGCTGCCCGCGAAGCTGGAGTTGATCCTGGAGGAACTGCACCTGCGCGACCGGGTGAAGGACGAGTTGGTGGTGTTGAAGATGCATACCGGCGCCGATATTGGTTATTCCACCGTGCACCCGCTGTTTGTGCGCAAGGTGGTCGAGACGATCAAAGCGGGGGGCGGGCAGCCGGTCGTGGCGGATATCGATTGGGACGTAAAAGGCGCTGAAAGCCGCGGTTACACCGCTGAAACTTTGGGTTGCCCCATCTATCCCGCTGCCGGCCTGGGCGAGAAGTATTACTACGAGCACCACCGACCGTACAAGAATATCCAGGACTGGCACCTGGCCGGAGCGATTCAAGATGCTTCTTTTTTGGTCAATTTTGCCCACGCCAAAGGACATCCCACCTGCGGGTACGGCGGGGCAATCAAGAACCTGGCGCTGGGTTGCATGGCCGGCGAAACCCGCTCGGCGATGCACGATTCGATGCATTTTGACCAGTACTGGTGGCCCGAACGCTGTCCCGATGCCGAGACGCGCCAGGCGATCGTCGATGCCTGCCCGTTTGGGGCCATTGTGCAAGACCGCCATGACCAGGCAGGTTTGCATCTTCATGTCGAGGGTTGCAACCAGTGCGGGCGCTGCCTGCAGGTCGCCCCTCCGGGCAGCCTGAAAATCGACCCGGTCAACTTTCACACCTTCCAGGAGGCCTGTGCGATCAGCACCAGTATTACCCTGTCGACCTTCGAGCCCGGGAAGGCGGTTCACCTGGTGTTGGCCACCCACATGACGCCGGTGTGCGATTGTTTCGGTTTCACCAGCATGCCGATCCTGCGCGATGCAGGCATCTTTGGCTCGGATGATATTGTGGCGCTGGAGCAAGCCGTACTGGACATGACGGCAGATTTCCCGTTGCTCGAGGAGAATATCCCCACATCAATGGAAGTGCACACCCGCCAGGGGCATCCTTTGCGCTGGCTGCACGGTCCGCACAAAGACCCTTACAAGGTGTTGGAGTACGCCGAAGCGTTGGGGATGGGCTCACGGGCCTACGAGCTGGTCGACGTGCTGCCGGTGGCTGAATTCCAGCGCACGACGGTAACGTATATCCCGGCAAGCTAAGCCGTTAGACTCGCTTGTCAACCGATTGGATGGACGATATTCGTTGGTTGACCTTTCGATCTCTGGTTGGGGCACGGCTTGCCGTGCCCTTGCCATTTCTGATCAAAACGAGTGGGTTGAAAGCTGTGGCAGGTCTTTGATTGAAAGGAAGCAGATCAATATGTACACGATACGCGAAGTGATCGAGGTGATCGCGCGGGAATTGCCCGAAAAATTGCCTGAAGACACCGTGGACACGTTCAAGTCGGGTAACCCGGATGTGCCGCTGACCGGGATTGTCACCACTTTCATCGCCACGCTGGACGTGATCGAACAGGCGGCGGCTATGGGGGCGAACCTGATTATCACCCATGAGCCGACCTTCTATAACCATCGTGATGAGGTGGCATGGTTGGAAAACGACCCGGTTTACCGCGCCAAGCGCCGCCTGCTGGAAGAGAAAGGGATGACGGTCTGGCGCTTTCACGACGGCTGGCATTCGGTCCAGCCGGATGGTATCCTGGAAGGCACGCTGCTCAAGCTGGGCTGGAAGCTTTACCAGTCAGGTGAGATACCTTACCTGGTCAGTTTGCCAGGAACGTCGCTGAACGCGCTGGCCGACCTGTTGAAAATTAAACTCAATGCCCCTGTTTTACGCGTGGTTGGCCCCGGAGAGATGGCCTGCCGGAACGTGGCCATGCTGCTCGGGTCGGTTTGGGGTGAAATGCAGGTGGAAGTGCTGGGGAAACCTGAGGTCGACGTGCTGGTCTGTGGGGAAGCGCCCGAATGGCAGACTGCCGAGTATGTGCGAGATGCCGCGCAGGCTGGAAATCCCAAGGGGCTGATCATCCTGGGGCATGAGCGCAGTGAAGAAGCCGGGATGGCGTACCTGGTGGACTGGTTGGCAGCCAGGCTGCCCGGCGCGCCGGTGGCGTATGTGCCTGCCGGTGACCCGTTGCGTTATGTTTGAGAGGCGCTTCTCCGGCGCCAAATTTTAATCCGCGCGCGTAAATCCATCCACCCGGCCTGAAGCTGCCAGGCCGGGTTGGTGATTCGCCACGCCCCCGGTTCGACCATGGTGTTAAGAAAACCGCTGAAGCGAAAGAAGAAGATCATCATCCGGTAAAACGGCATGACCAGAATGGTCGGCAGCATGGCACGCACACGGGATTTTGTTTTTTTGTCGGCAAATGCGTAGGCGCCGCCGACCCAGGCCACCTCAACAGACAGATAAAACAGGTACATCAGGGCATAAGCGGTCGCCATCAGTTGCAGCGAATAGCCAAAACTGGTCAACACCGGGAGGAAAAACATCCACACCAGGCGTGGAAAAGACAGGGTGTGGTCGACCAGCAGCGTGCGCGCCGGCGAGAATCCCATCAGGCTGGAGGCCCGCTTTTGCACAAGTTTCTTGTGCAGCG
>JARKOV010000099.1 GCA_029975965.1 Anaerolinea sp.
CACACACAACAAAAACCTTTGTTTTTGAGGTAGGTTCTAGAAGAATGGGATCTGAATGGGTACCGGTTCAGGCAGTGGCTGTTGCCACGGGTCATTTTTCCCTGCGGCGGCGTAGTTAACCGAATTCTTATATTATTTATATAAATTACTGGTATCCTGTTGGCTGGCGCAAAACGTCACTTGCCAAACGACGCCTATCAGGCGTATAATGGAGCGGCTGTGAAAAGCAGGTTTTGTCGGGTTTGAAAAGTTTGAGGTGGTTATGCCAGTTTATACCTACCGGTGTGAAAGTTGTGGTATCCGGTTTGAGCAGTCCCAAAAGTTTAGCGATCCTCCATTGAACCGTTGCCCTGAGTGCGGCAAGAAAACGCTGCGCAAGGTCTACCAACCGGTGGGGATTGTCTTCAAAGGTTCCGGCTTTTATGCCACCGACCATAAGTCGCCTTCCGGGGGAAGCAAAGTGGGTGGTCACTCGGAAGAGAAGGGTGAAAGCAAGGCGACGAGCGAGCCAAAAACAGACAACGCTTCTTCCAACAGCACAAGCAAACCTCCTAGCACGGAAAAGACCGACTGACCGACTCTCACCGGAAGGGCGGCCCTGGGGCGGGGGCGTCCTCATTTTCGCCCGGGTTGTCCCGGGCATTTTATTTACTTGCAACGAACGAAGATGTAACTGCAACCCAACTGTAATGCGCATATCTTAATCTTTGCCTTACAATACTATCGAGATCGTTTACAAATATTAAATTGGAAGCTTATATCAGGCTCGCGGTTGATCCTTGAGGGACCAGAGGCGATCTACACGACACATCCGCAGCGCGCCACCCCTGGTTGGTGAGCCTCTCCAGTGCAATCCAATTATGTCAAACGCCAGCCTGGCCGTTACCGTACATGCTGCGGGGGGATTTAATAGTAAGGTGAACGGACGCCGGAAATTTATCTGTTTGCTCGGTTTTATCCTCTTGTTACTAACCGCCTGTGGGCCGGTGGGTACCTTTGGTCCAACGGTGCCACAGATCCCGGTCAGTGGTGAGGAAGCGGAGCCGCCGTTCCGGGAGTTCTACCAGGCTCTCGGCAGCCAGGAGGTCCTGGGCCAGCCGATCAGCGAGATGGTGGAACGGGATGGCAAGCAGTGCCAGTTCTTCGAAGCCGTTTTAATGTGCTTCAACCCCAACGAGGATGAAAACAACCGCCGTTACCAGCTTGAGCCCCTGGGTTATGAGTTGAGTTTGGTAGATGACCCCGGGCTGACCCCCCAGGCAGATCCCCGCGACCGCGACCTGGGCGGGGGATTCTGGCTTTTCCACGAGTTCATCGGCCTGTACGACCGAATTTATGGCAGTCTCTACGCGGGCCGCCCGTTGACCCAGCTTCGGCTGAACCACGCGATGCGCCGCTATGAGCAATTTTTTGAGAACGTCGGGTTCTACCGGTCGTTTGACGAACCGGCCGGGCGGGCGCACCTGATTCACTACGGGGCTTTCCTGTGTGGACCCGATTGCTCGCGCGAGCTGAATGACTTCTGGTTGACCGTGGAGAGCGGAGCGATCTCGCAGCCCTTTGAGCTGGCTTTACAGCGCGCCAAATGGACCGGCCTGGGGCGTCCGGTGACGCAGGCACGCCTGACGGCGGATGGGATGATCGAACAGGTGTATGACAACGCATTCCTTTATGCTCCGGTCGACGAACCGGCTCACATCCACATGCGCCCGCTGGTGCTGTGGAACGGGAATATCGCCATCCAACCTTTGGTTGAGCGAAACCCGCACGAGCAACTGGTTTTCTACGAAGTCGAGAATGGGCTGGGGCATAACGTACCGCTGTTCTTCGACTCGTACATCGCCGCCCTCGGCGGTAGAGAGGTGGCCGGGCGTCCGCTGACCGAGTTGTTCCCCACGGAAAACGGTTGCTACCGGCAGTGTTTCGAAAGTTACTGCCTGGACTACCGGCCCGACGCGCAAGAGGGCCAGCGCGTCAGCATGGTGGACCTTGGCTGGCAGTATGCCAAAAACACCGACCCGGGGCAGATCGCCCGGCGCTTTTTCTCGCCGGAGACGTTGGAAATTCAACTGAATGAGGAAAAATCTCAGGTGGGGCGCGGTGAAGAGCAGCGCATCTTGATGCGGGTGATTTCACGGACCAACGGGCAGCCGGTGCGTCTGGTGCCGGCCAGGGTGACTTTGCTGTTGCCGGATCGTGCGGGACCAGGCGGGAATTTTCCTCCTACCGACGGAGATGGGCGCGCGGAAGCGGTGCTTCCGCCGCTGGACGGTTTGCCGGCGATGAGCGTGGTGGAATACCAGGTCTGCCTCGAACTGCCCGGCAACACCCCGGTGTGCGCGGTCGACAGCTTCGTTTACCGTGGCGAGTAGAAATCAGTGGGTGCCCACAAGCCAGGTGGACACCCACGATCCAGAATGGAATGGATTGTGTTTCAATTTTTCTGTAAAATGTGGGCTTTGCCCCACATTTTACAGAAAACTTAATACACGATCATGGAATGAGATATTGGTCATTTTCGGACAGGCAGTGTAACTTCCTTACCCCTCACCATCAGGCGTTTTTAAGATAAAGGCGGAAGCGCTCTTGCGTTTTGAGCGAGGGGATGCGTTGTTTGATCTTGTCGCTGAGCTCGAGGATCGCCTGGGACACATCCGCGTTCGGATTGCTCATCAGCAGCGGGTTGCCCAGGTTGGCAGCCCGGAGAGCGGCTTCATGGTCCTCCGGGATGACAAGGTCTACGGGCTGGTTGAGCGTCTCGCTGATCTTCTTGGAGGTGAGGGCGCTGGTCTTGCGGAATTTATTGACCACCAGGAACAACCGTTCGCGTTTCATCCCAAAGCTCTCCCAGAGTTCCAGGAAGGAGCGCATCGATTTGATCGCCGCGATCTCCTGGGTGACGACCAGCACCACCACGTCGGCGGTGTCCAGCGCGGCCAGGCTGGCTTCATTGATCAAGCTGGCCGTGTTGATCACCATGTAATCGTAGAAATTGCGGATGTACTCCAAAACGCGGCTGATCTGCTCGCCGCTCAGTGGTTCCTGGATAACAGGGTTTTTCGGGGGAGCCAGCAAGAAGAGACCCGACGAGCGATGCAGGATCATCACCTCTTTGACGACTTTTGGATCCAGCTCGTAGGCGATCGGGAGCAAATCCATCAGCGATAGCTGCCCCACTTCGTTGAATAGGATATCAACGTCGCCAAATTGAAGGTTGGTATCGATCAAGGAAATCTGGCTTTCGTTGTCGCGAAACGAGAGGGCAAGGTTATTGGCGATGGTCGTGACGCCGCATCCCCCGCGCGGGCTGTAGACGCTGACCACATGAGCTTTGGTGGTGCCCACCCCCTCCTCGACTTTGCTCGTGTCGGGGGCAAAGTAAGGATGGTACTTGGTGCGCTCGATGGCTGCCAGCTCTCCGGCGCGCAGGATCGCCTCGCGAAATTCACCGATCGATACATCGTGCGCCAGGAAATCCGATGCGCCGTTACGCAGCGAGCGCAGAACCGTGTCGTAATGTTTGTCTTGAGAGACGATGATGACCTGCGTGGTCGGGTAATCGCGGCGGATGATCTCGGTAAAACTGATCCCGTCGATATCCGGGAGGTGCTCCTCCACGAGGGCAATGTCGGGCTTTGCTTCGCTGATCATCTCCAGCGCTTCCTGGGCTGTGTTGATAAAGTCGATCACCTCCACATTCTCGATCAAGGAGAGCAGCTTGCGAAAGGTCTTGGACGCCTGCACATTGTTTTCGACGACCAGAACACGGGTAATTCTCTGCGGACTCATGACTCCCTCCAGGTCACAGCGGGTAAGCGCCAAACAAGGTCATTGGCAACTGCTCAGCCGTGGAAGAAAAAGCCCTCCAATTTGAGGTGTTTGCGGGCGCTTCGCACCCGCAAACACCTCAAATCCGGCGCCTTTTCTACCTTGGCCTGAGCAGTTACGATTATTGTATCTGTATCGCCTGAAAAAGGCAACACATCTGTGATGAACGTTTGAAAGAAATCAGGTTATAATTTGATCATGGTGGTTTTTTACCCGACTGATTAAGCGGGAATGACCACCTGTTTATAAATCGTTGAGGGGGGAGTATGACGGGGCAGCGATTACATTGGACGGAGTTTTCTGGTGTGAGTGACGAGGAACAGGGACCCACGAATAGTATCCAGAATGCGCCGGCGAAAGGGATCAACCGGATCGCGGCGACGCTGCGCGAATGGCGCAAGCTGCGTTCGCGCATTTCTGAATTCCCTGAACGGGTTCAAGATAAGCTGGATGAGTTAGAGGTCAGTCTCAACGATTACCGGTTGGTGATCGCAAGCCTGGATTTCAAAGCCGCAGACACGGATCGCCGGGTTTGGGAGTTGTTCGAGCACATTCAAGGCGAAAACCGGCGCCTGGAAAAACAGACCTCCAGCCGGCCGCTCTTTTTCCGCAGCGTGAAAGACCTGAACGCCTTGCTAGACGCCTGGGAGAAGCTACAGGTCGATCAAGAGGCGTTGAAAGACATGATCGCTCGTGCCCCGGCTGAGCTGCTGGATTACAACAATCGCCAGGTGGAGCGCGAGAACCTGCGCCTGGAAGAGCAGCGCAAAGCCGACTACCAAACGCGTGTCGCCTCCGCGAAACGTTCGCTGGACCTGGCGATCGGCTACATCGACCAGCTCAACCGGGAAGGGCGGGTCACGTTTGGCTCGCAAATCTTGCAGATCGAAGATGCCCAGCAGTATTGGAACGAGCGGCTGGATGGCATCATGGAAGAGCAGCGGAAGGGCGATATCGGTCCGGATGAGGTTGTGTTGAATATTTACAACCTCGAGTCGCTGGTCAGAGAAGCGCCCAGCCTGTCGATGCGCGTGCGCGAGGTGGAAGAGCGCTTCACCCGCATCATCACCAAACACGATATGCTGGTCTCATACGGGAAGACGGTGATCTCGCAGAAGGAAATTGCCCGGATGATGATCAAGCTCCACGAGCAAGTGCCCCAACTTTGGGTGACCGGGCAGCGCACCGAGCTGGAACACGCGTTGGAAGTGCTCGAATCGTTTGTGTCCACTTATGAAGCGACAATCGAGACCGAACTCACCTACGTGGAGCGGCGGCGTCCCGGATTGACCCGTGCGCTGGTGTCGGTGTCGGAGGGCGATGAAGCTGCGCTGGTGCATGTCAGTGCGATGGCGCGTTCCTTGATCGCCGCCATCGACTCGCGCGACCGGTTCATGCGCGGGCATTCGGAGGCAGTCAGCCGCCTGGCGGTCAAGATGGCGAAGAACGCCAATTGGAACAAGACCGACATCGATTACCTGATGATTGCCGCCCTGCTTCACGACGTGGGCAAGGTCTCCGTGCCGGAGCATATCCTGACCAAGACCGAGCCGCTGACCGAAGACGAATGGCAGGCAATCCAGATGCATCCCTATTACGGGGCGCAAATCATCAAACCGGTGGATGCGCTGTCGCGCATCGTGCCGTGGATTTACCACCACCAGGAGCGTTGGGACGGCCGCGGGTATCCCGACCACCTGACCGGGCGCCAGATTCCGATTCCGGCCAGCTATATCTCGGTGGCGGAGGCTTTCTCGGTGATGACGATCGATCTACCGAACCGTCCGGCGCGGAGCAAAGAAGAGGCGATTGACGAGCTGCGCAAGGAAGCGGAGACGCAGTTCAGTCCGGATGCGGTCGAGGTGCTGGCGGATATCGTCGCGAAGGAAAAGAAGGAAGATCAATCGCAGGGATGAGAACACAAAGAAAAAAGCCCGTCGTTTGCGAACGGGCTTTTTCTCTTTAAAATGAATCATTGCTCAGGTCAAGAAGAAATCGCTCGGAAATTAAGAAACTTGCTCTTCATGGCTGAGTGGTGTCTACAACCCATCAAAAAAATTAAGGATTAGGGGTGTTTTACAGCGGCACAGCCGCTGCAAAACACCCCTAAATGTAGTATTGAGCTATCTTCTAAGTAGACCGGTTACGGCTGGGGGGTGGCGGTGGGCGTGGGCTGCGCCAGGGGAGGGGTCGGGTTGGGTGCAATCTCGGGCATGTAGATCACCTCTTCGACGTAACCCTTGGCACTGGCGCAATAAGCCGGAAGGTTCGCCGCGACCAGCGCCCAGGTCAGGTCGTAACCCTGGTCCTGAGCGCCACGGATGGCTTCCGCCAGGCAGCCCGATCCGGCATGGTAGTTGACCAGCGTGAACAGCCAGAGGTCTTCGTAGGAGCTGGTGCGATTCGGCGGACGCCGGGTCTCATTGAGGATGAGCTGCGCCACCTGGCTGCAATTGGCGATGAGGTTCTCGGCGAAGACGCGCACGCTGAATTCTGCCAGGAACGGGTCGACCCCTTCCGGGCAGGTGGGGCAGGTGGCGTTGACCATGCGCACCAGCGCGCCGGTCAGCATCTGCTGCTCCTGCACGGTGAGATTGGTATAGCCCTTGCGGCAAGCCTCCGGGATCAACACCTGGGGGCAGAACTGGCCGTAAAAGTTGGTGTTCCACATCAGCAGCACATCCGCGCCGCTGACGGTCAACTGTCCAAAACCGGTCTCTTCGAGGGTGGTGAAGATGCCCGGCCAGAACTGGCTCTCGCGGCTGAACATATTCTTCATCAACTGGGCTGGTACGCCGGTTTCCTTGGAGATATTCAGAATCACCTCGTTGAAGCGGTTTTGCCATTCGATCACCGCCGCGTAGGCTTTGGCCAGGCCGCAGTTGTTCGCCACCCACTGGTTTTCCACAGATATGCCGTTGTTGGCGCATTCCGAAGCGTCGACCGCGTCGTTGCGGATCAACATGGCGGCCAGGAAATACAGGGAAACCTTGGAGTAGATCTGTTCGGGGCGGTCGGGCGTGGTCAGGTAATTGGGCAGGCGAGAGTAATCGGGGACAATTTCCCAGATGGCCGCGCATCCGCCGCCGTCCTGCAACGGGCGGAAGCTCTCGATGAAGCGGTAAATGTATTCGTTGGCGGGGTCGATGGGCTGGTTGGCCGGCCGCTGGACCAATTGCAAGGCGCTTTCCTGCAGCGCAGGCTTTTCGGCAAGCGGGTCAACGCCGGCGGGCTGCACGGCCGCCACCTGGGCAACCACGGCCGCCGGCTGGTTCTGGACGATTGGCGTGACATGGACACGCGGGGTCGACAGGCCAGCCTGCGGCAATTCCGCCGAAGCAATTCCGGGTACACGTGATTCCCAAATCAGCACGCCCCCCAATAAGATAACCAGCGAGCCGAGAATGGTGAACCTTTTCAGGATGCCCAAATGGTCCCCCGCGCTAGATTAAAAAGTAAACTAAGTAAAATCCGCTGTAACTGCTCAGATGTTGGAGGAAAAGTTTCATTCAAGACTGGGTGAGCAGGTACAATCCACCTAATTTTACATCAAAAAAGCAATTGGCGGTGTGTAAGAAAAATTGAAGGTACAATACAATTTATGGACCTGTTCGATCATGCCATGCAGGAACGAATGGAGCAAGAAGCCCCGCTGGCGGCGCGCATGCGCCCGCGGACCCTGGACGAGGTGGTCGGGCAAGAACACATCATCGGCCCGGGGCGGCTGTTGCGCCGGGCGATCGAGACAGACCGCCTGTTCTCCTCCATCATCCTTTGGGGACCGCCCGGAACGGGCAAAACGACCATTGCGCGATTGATCGCCCAAAACACCCGCGCCCACTTTGAGAGCATTTCCGCGGTGCTGGCGGGCGTAGCCGAGCTGCGGCGGGTGATTGCCGATGCGCAGGAGCGCCGGCGCATGTATCGCCAGCGCACCATCCTCTTTGTCGATGAAGTCCACCGCTGGAATAAGGCCCAACAGGACGCTCTTTTGCCGCATGTGGAAAGCGGGATGGTCACCCTGGTCGGGGCGACCACCGAAAACCCTTATTTCGAGGTGATCCGGGCGCTGGTGTCGCGCTCGCGCATCTTCCAGCTTCAACCCTTACAAGAAGAGCAGCTTTCCGCGTTGCTGGAGCGCACTTTGCAGGATGCCGAGCGCGGATATGGCGGCCGGTCGATCGAGATCGATCCGGATGCGCGCCAGCACTTGATCGACGTGAGCGGCGGGGACGCGCGCAACCTGCTCAACGCGCTGGAGCTGGCGGTGGAGAGCACGCCGGCCGATGAAAAGGGCGTCCAGCATCTCACCCTGGAGGTAGCGCAGGAGTCGATCCAGAAACGCGCCATCCTCTACGATAAAGACGGCGACGCGCATTACGATACCATTTCCGCCTTTATTAAGTCGGTGCGCGGCTCCGACCCAGACGCGGCGCTTTACTGGCTGGCGAAAATGCTGGCGGCCGGCGAGGATCCGCGTTTTATCTTGCGCCGCCTGATCATCCTGGCCGGCGAGGATATCGGGCTGGCCGACCCGCAGGGGCTGGTGGTGGCCAACGCCGCCGCCCAGGCGTTCGATTTTATCGGCCTTCCCGAAGGGGTCTTCCCGATCGCCGAGGCGACCCTTTACCTGGCGACCGCGCCAAAAAGCAACTCGGCTGTGGCGTACTTTAAAGCCCTTGAGCAGGTGGAGCAGGAGGGGGCGGGACCGGTGCCGATTCACTTGATGGATGCCAGCCGGGATGCCAAAGGATTGGGCCACGGGCAGGGATACCAATACCCGCACAGTTTCCCTGGGCACTTTATCCCGCAACAATACCTGCCGACCGAGCTGCTTGGAAAAACGTTTTACGAGCCATCCGACCAGGGTTACGAGGCGAAAATCGCCGAGCGCCTGGCCGCATGGCGAAAATTACAGTTAGAGGGCCTGACACCCGGAGAAGATGATGACCACCTTACTGTTGATCCGCCACGGGGAGAATAATTACGTCGGTAAGCGCCTGGCTGGCCGGCTGCCGGGGGTGATCCTGAATGAAAAAGGCCAGAAACAGGCCGAAGGGCTGGCGCATGCCCTGCAAAAAGCGCCGATAAAAGCCATTTACAGCAGCCCGATGGAGCGCGCCCAGCAGACTGCCGCGCCGCTGGCGAATGGATTGGGCCTGGAAGTGAAGATCGAGCCGGGGCTCGACGAGGTGCACATCGGCGACTGGCAGGGTCGTTCGCTTAACCAGCTCAAGCGATTGAAGGCCTGGAAGATGGTCCAGTCACGCCCCTCCGCTTTCACCTTCCCCAATGGCGAAAGCTTCCTGGAAGCCCAGGAGCGTGCGGCAGCGGCCTTGCGCGGCATTGCCGGGCGTCACCCGGACGACCTGGTGGCCTGTTTCACCCATGCCGATATTATTCGCCTGGTCACCGCTCACTTTTTGGACGTCCCGCTTGACTCTTTCCAGCGTTTGGGCGCAGATACGGCCTCGATCACCGTCATTCACCTGGGGAAAGATGGGCAGGTGAGCGTCCCGCGGGTCAACCAGGTGCTCGGGTTGGACTGGCCTGAGCCGAAAAAGAAAAAGAAAGGGTGACTACGCAGCCATGAAGGGAAAGTATCTAATTATGATGTGTGGGGCGAAACCCCCACACATCATATTTTAAGTTACAAAAGCGGAGCTACACCACGACCAGCGGCACTGGGATGAAGACCAGCAAGAAGACGATGATCGCCAGCACCGCCAGCAGCCTGCGGGGTGGGTCGAGGGGGGTGATTTCATCCAGCGGCTCGGCATGAGCGCGGCCGAAGACGAACACCAACAGCGCCCACAACCACCAGCCAGACCAGAAGAAACCCAACCCGACCAGCCCAGCCAGCACGAAAGGCAGCAGGCGCAACGCGCGTTTGCGCCCAAGCAGCACGTAGAGCACGTGACCGCCGTCCAGTTGGCCGGCTGGAATGAGATTCAACGAGGTGATCAGCATGCCGCCCCAACCGGCCCAGGCGACCGGATGGATGGTGACATCCAGGCCGCCAAAGGGGAAGGGCGTGCCGCTGAAGAAGTAACGCAGCCAGTAGAGCAATGCAGGCGTGTCGCCGTAACTGACCGGGGCTGGCAGCAACTGGCCGAAGCGCAGATACTTGAGCAACAGGTAAAGCAACGAGTTGCCTTCCATCGAAAGCTGAGGGGTGGCAGCCGCGGCTGCCGGGAGCACGTTGAGCTCGGAAAGAGACAGGCCGATCGCCAGCACCACGATGGTGACGATCAACCCCGAAAAGGGACCCGCCAGGCCGATATCCAGCAGGATGCGGCGGTTTTTCGGCTGCTCTTTCATGTTGATGAACGCGCCAAAAGTGCCAAACAGGCTGACAAAAGGCATGGGGATAAAATATGGCAGGCTGACCTTGACCCCATGGAAGCGACCGGCCAGGTAGTGGCCGAACTCGTGGGCGCTCATGATCGCCAGAAAGCTGACCGTGAAGGGGATGGCAGCCACCAGTAATTGCGGGATGGTCGGTTGGGCATTTTCGCTCAGGCCAGACGGGGCGAAGATCGCACCGGCGATCAAGACGCTGATCAAGGTGGCGATGAAAAGGATCAGGTTGACCCGTGGGTTTCCGGTCTGCGGATGGTCCACCGCCGGAACCAAAAGCACCGCGTGGCGTTCGCCGTCCCAGCGGAAAAGGGGGGTCAGGCGATAGGGCTTGAGCATGGCGGCCAGCTGGTCATATACGGCCGCGGAGTCATCCTGGTAAAATCGCCCGCGGTAACGCGTGATGAAACGGTCTTTTTCGCCTCCGGCAGTTTTGTCCTCAACCCGCAGGAAGCGACCGACAAGGGCATCGATTTGGGTGGTTTCGAAACCGGTATCCATGATGATGGGCTCTCTTTGTATAATATTGTTAATCCAATCGTTAGCCGGCCGCCTTGGAACCACATCCAGATGAAGCGGCCAGCCGGCTAATCAGGATTATACCCCCGTTGAAAGGCAAGGGATCCGTATGCTTTTAGAACCAGGGCCAGATTTGATCCGGCGCTCGTACCAGCGCCTAATCCCCCGCCTGGAGGCCCGTTTTGCGGGTTTTCGCGACAGCCAGCCGGGCCGGTGGGGTGAATTTGCTCGTCGTTTGGAAGAGCACTTTCCAAGGCTGTTCAGCCTGTTATTCCGGGTCTATGGCGACCAGTACGATTTTTTCTACCATTTAGAGGAATTGCTCGCCACCCTGGCGCAGTCCTGGATCGAACGACCGGACGATTTGCGGGCTCTCGACCAGGCCCGCGAAGACAACCCGGATTGGTTTGCGTCGAACCGGATGCTCGGCGGTGTCATCTACGTTGACCTGTTTGCCGCAAGCCTGGACGGGGTCAAAGAGCAAATTCCCTATTTCAAGGAGCTGGGGTTGACCTATCTGCACCTCATGCCGCTCTTCAAAGCGCCAGAGCCAGAAAACGACGGCGGGTACGCCATCAGCAGTTACCGCGAGGTGAACCCGGCGCTCGGTAGCATGCGGGACCTGGTGGGCCTGGCGAACGAGCTGCGCGCCAATGGGATCAGCCTGGTGCTGGATTTCGTGTTCAACCACACCTCGCACGAGCATGAATGGGCACTCAAAGCACGCGCCGGCGACCCGGATTTTCAGGCGTATTACCGCATGTATCCTGATCGGGCGATTCCGGATCAATACGAGGCCAACCTGCGCGAGATTTTCCCAGACGAACACCCCGGCGCATTCACTTTCTTCCCGGAGATCGACCGGTGGGTGTGGACCACCTTCCATTCTTACCAGTGGGATCTCAACTATGCCAACCCGGGCGTCTTCACCGCCATGACAGGTGAGATGCTCGCCCTGGCTAACGCAGGGGTGGAAATTTTGCGCCTGGATGCGGTCGCCTTTATCTGGAAGCAAATGGGCACGGCCTGCGAGAACCTGCCCGAGGCTCACGTGCTAATCCAGGCTTTCAATGCGGCGGCGCGCATCGCCGCCCCTGCGCTCTTGTTCAAATCTGAGGCCATCGTCCACCCCGACGAGGTGGCGCGTTACATCCACCCGCAGGAGTGCCAGCTATCTTACAACCCATTGCTGATGGCGCTGCTCTGGGAAAGCCTGGCCACGCGCTCGGTGCGCTTGCTGGCTGCTTCGATGCGCGATCGCTTCGCCATCCCGGAGGGATGCGCCTGGGTCAATTACGTGCGTTGTCACGATGATATTGGCTGGACTTTCTCCGATGAAGATGCCTGGCGATTGGCGATCAATGGGTACAACCACCGGCGCTTCCTCAATGATTTTTACACCGGGCGGTTCGCTGGCAGCTTTGCGCGCGGTCTCCCGTTCCAGGAAAACCCAAAAACCGGCGACTGCCGCATCTCGGGCACCTGCGCTTCGCTGGCGGGGCTGGAAAAGGCGCTCCGCGAGGAGACGAGCGCCGAGGTGGAGCTGGCGATCCGGCGCATCCTGCTCATCCACACGATTGTGATGACCATCGGCGGCATCCCCTTAATCTACCTTGGCGATGAGATTGGCACGCTCAACGATTACTCCTTCCGCTCTGACCCGGCCAAAGCGCGTGACAGCCGCTGGGTGCACCGGCCAAAAGCGGACCCGGAGCGCTATAGTCGGCGCCACTCAGAAGACCTGGTCGAGGGGAAGGTGTATGGTGGGGTGCGCCGGATCATCCAGTCGCGCAAGGCTAACCCGGTGTTCGCCGGCGGAGAGATGCAGGTGGTGGACAGCGGCAGCGAGAGCGTCTTTGCTTACCTGCTCACCTGTGAAAGCCAGCGGGCGCTGGTGCTGGCGAATTTCAGCGAGGAATCCCAGGTCATCCCGGCGAATTTGCTCCGTCTGTATGGGTTAAGTTACCAGTTCACCGAATTGCTCAGCGGCAGGCAAATCCCGGCCCAGGACCTGTCTCTGGCGGCCTACGAGGTGGTGGCGCTGCAAGGAGAGTGACATGGCTGCCGGCTTATACGGATGGATCGAGGCCACCTTCACCTTCCTGGAGCGATATTACCCATTTTTCGGCCTGGTTGGGGGGATCGCGGCGGCGCTGGTGGTGGGTGTTTCCGGGCTGGCTTACCGGGGCAAGCGCCTGGAGCGCTATTCGGTTTTCAACCATTACATCTCCGAGCTGGGCGAGGTGGGTGTTTCACGATACGCGCGTCTGTTTAACGCCGGGTTGATCGTCGCTGGTTTAACCCAATTGCCGTTCATCGCCGGATTAACCCTGGCAATCGGCAACCTGTGGGCTTTCCTGGGCGCCGCAGCCGGCCTGGTCACCGGCGTGGCCTGTGCCATGGTTGGGGTGTTTCCGATGAACGATCTGCCCTCGCACTCCAGGGCGGCAATGACCTTCTTCCGCGCCGGATTGGCGATGATGCTCTTATACAGCATCGCCATTGCCGTTCCGTCAGAGGGGCAGGCAGGCGTGCCGAAGGCAGGGTTGCTTTTCAGCCTGCTTGGGCTGGTGGCTTACCTATCTTTCCTGATCCTGGTGCGTGGGGGCGCGGTGAGCGACCAGATTGGGGATTTCCTCAACCCCGAAAGCCAGAAAGAGCGCCCGAGGTTTTGGGCGCTTCCCGCGGTGGAGTGGTCCATTTTCTTCACCACCATCCTCTGGTTTTTTGGCTTGGCGCTGCTGGTGATTCTCCAATAGCGGGAATGGATGGGAGTCGAACCCACCACGGCCCGCAACGCGACCCGTCAACGGTTTTGAAGACCGCAGAGCCCACCGGGACTCATCCATCCCCGCGCTAAGCATACATGATGCGCTGGAATTCGTCAACATAACCCAGACAGGCAGGCATGGCTTGCTTAAAACTCCGAAGGGAAAGGGTGATTTAGCCGGGGGTGTGTGTTGATAAAATCTTGATACCAAATCGAGCTTACAAATTATTAATGTATCTTTTTAGCGGGAGATTTATTTGTTATAATACCGGGTTGGCAGGGTAAAAAAACTGCCAGAAAATTAGTTTGTGGGTGAAAAGGAACCAATCATGGACCTCAATAAGTTGCTGGAGCAACAAGAACAGGAGTACGAAGCCGAAAAGCCTCCAAATATTCGTCCGCGTCCGGCGAAACCCTGGCGGGTAGCAGTCATCGCGAACGTAAAGGGGGAGACACGGCTACCGAAGGACGCCCCGCCCGATGCCGGCGCGGAATTTGACAAACGAGAGACGGTCCAATCCATCCAGGATGCGATCGAATCCGACGGACATTCCACTCGTTTTCTCTCCGCAGATGATACTTTGCTCGATACGGTGCGCGACTATCGCCCGGATATTTGCTTTAACATCGCCGAAGGCATCGTGGGCGATTCGCGTGAATCGCAGATCCCGGCTTTGCTGGAAATGCTGCGCATCCCCTACACGGCGTCGCGCATCCTGGCGAATGCGGTGGGGTTGGACAAGACCCTGACCAAGCGCATCTGGCGAGATCATGGGATACCCACCGCTCCGTTCCAGGAATTCGTGACCGGCAAGGAGCCGTTGGATCCCGATTTGCACTTCCCGCTGTTCGTCAAACCCTCGCGAGAGGGAACCGGGATGGGCATGGACATGCGCTCGATCCTTTACAATGAAGACCAGCTCCGCAAGCAGGTGAATTGGGTCATCCGTGCCTATAAACAACCGGCGCTGGTCGAGTCGTTTCTCCCGGGGCGCGAGTTCACCATCGGGGTGCTGGGCCGGTCGGATGCGATCCGCTGGTCGCGCAACCCGTCGCTTTACCGGCGCGACGGCTTCCACCGCTTCCCGGTGCTCGAGGTGGATAACAACAGCACCGTGACCCCCGGCGTCTACGGGCACCTGGCGAAGAC
>JARKOV010000100.1 GCA_029975965.1 Anaerolinea sp.
TTGGCTATTGGCTCAGACCAGACGACAATCGGCCTGCCGGGAACAGGCTGTATCGAACAACCTTGGGGAGCGCGGCAAAAACATCTCCCTCCGCGCTCCCCAATTCAAAACTCAACATTCAGCATTCAAAATTCGCCGTTGCCCTTCATCTGGGCGTCGAATTCCTCGCGCGTCAGGCCCCACAGCACGTCGTCGTAGTATTCGCCGTTGAAGAAGAACACCCGCCGGCGACGGCCTTCCTCCACGAATCCCAGCTTCTGGTGGAGCCGGATCGAGGCGGTATTGGTGTGGACACAGGCCGAGTTGCACTTCTGGTAGCGCTGCTCCCAGAAGCCGTATTTGAGCAGGACGCGCGCCGCGTCGACCGCGTAGCCGTGGCCCCAGTGCTCGCGGTAGGTAACGATGCCGAAGCTGAACACGCCGTTCTTCTGATCGCGGCTATGCAGGGAGATGCCGCCCACCGTCACCCCGGCCAGGGTCTCGAAAGCGAACAGGATCACGCCGTCCGCATCCCGGCAGTCGATGTGCTTCTCCAGCTTCACGCGCTGGAATTCCACCGAGGTCGGCAGCTCGATGCCCAATTGGAGCACCTGACGGGACGGGCTGTCCAGGGAGTTGATCAACCCCTGCTCCGCGTCGTCCAGCGTCAGCGGGCGCAGGCGCACCTTCTCCCCCTGCCAGAAGTAGCGCGAGTAATCCAGAGCAGACTCAGTCACCGGCTTTCTTCCTTTCGAGCGCGGACGGGCGGCCCGGCAGGGCTTCCCGCCGGGCAATCCCGTGTCAGTTTTGCGCCAGCAACTCTTCCCATTCGGCCATCGCCGCTTCCAGGTCGGATTCGGCGCGAGCGTAGGCCTCGCCCAGGGCGTGGACTTTGGCCGCGTCGCCGGCCGCGCTGGCCTCGCCGATCGCGCCGCTCAGGTTGACCAGCCGGACTTCCAGGTCGTCGATGAGTTGTTCCAGGCTGGCCGTGCGCTGGGCGCGCTGGTAGGGCGTCAGCCGCGCCTTGCGCGTGGAGCCGCCATTCCCGTTCGTGCTACCGGCCTGCTTCTCGCCCTTGGCGCGGGTCGCCTGCACATCGCGGGTATCGGCCCGCTCGGCCGGAGCGACCGCGGCCGGCTCCAGCTCGGCGATGTCGCGCCCATCGCGCGCCGCCACGTATTCCGAGTACGAGCCGTCGAAGACAACCATCTCGCCCGGCTTGGCGATCCAGACCTGGGTCGCCAGGGCGTCGATCAGGTAGCGGTCGTGGCTGACCATCAGGATCGTGCCGTTGAAGTCGGTCAGCACGTCCTCCAGGATTTCCTGGCTGGGGATGTCCAGATGGTTGGTCGGCTCGTCCAGCAGCAGGAAGTTCGCCCCGCTGAGGGCCAGCTTGGCCAGCGCCACCCGGCCACGCTCCCCACCGGAGAGCGTGCTGATCGGCCGGAAGACGTCCTCGCCCCGAAACAGGTAGGTCGCCAGGTAGTTGCGCGCCTCGCTGAGAGGCATGGCCCGCACGAGCTGGATTTCGTCGATGATGGCATTGGCTGGGTTCAGCTCCTCGTGGGCCTGGGCGAAGTAGCCGATCTGTACGCCCGCGCCCAGCCGGGTCCGCCCGGCCTTGGGTTGGAGCTGCTCCAGGATGGTCTTGAGGAAGGTGGTCTTGCCCGCGCCGTTGGGGCCGATCAGGGCCGCGATCTCGCCCCGGTAGAGCGTGATGTCCGGCACGCTGAACAGCACCTCGCCGTCGGGATAGCCCACTTCCAGCCCGTAGGTCATCAGCACCTTGTCGCCGCTGCGCAGGGCGGCCTGGAGGCGCATCTTCATGCGCTGCTCCTCGCGCGGGGCCTCGAGCAGGCCGCCCTCGGCCCGTGCGGAGGCAACCGCCATGTTGCCGCGCAGGGCCTCTTCCAGGCGAGCCAGGTCGCCCTTGCTCTTGCCCAGGATCAGGGTTTCCAGGCGGCGCAGCTTGCCCTTGGCCTGGCTGGTGCGCTGGCGGCCCATGTTGCGCCGGATGTACTCGACTTCCTTGGCGATGAATTCCTGCTGGGTCTGGTATTCCTTGCGCAGTTGGTCGTGGCGATCGTCGCGCTGGGTGACGTAGTGGCTGTAATTGCCCCGGTAGACCTCCAGCCGCCCGAAGGCCATCTCCCAGATCACGTTCATGACGCGATCCATGAAGTAGCGGTCGTGGCTGACGGCCAGCACTGCGCCCTTGAACGACTTTAGGAAACCCTCCAGCCATTCCACCGCGTCGATGTCCAGGTGGTTGGTCGGCTCGTCCAGGACCAGCAGGTCGGGCGATTCGAGCAACAGCCGCCCCAGCAGGGCGCGCGTGCGCTCCCCGCCGGAGAGCTTGGCCAGCGACCGGCCGAATTCCTCCGGCACGAAGCCCAGCCCGCCCAGCACCATCCGGATGCGGTGCTCGTACTCGAAGCCGCCCTCGTGCTCGTAGTGCGCCTGGAGGCTGCCGTAGCGCTCGATCAGTTCCGCGTCGTCCGGGCGGGCGGCCATGGCCTGCTCCAGCTCGCGCAGGCGGACTTCCATCTCGCGCAGCGGGCCAAAGACGCGCAGCATCTCGTCCCACAGGCTGTGCGTGCCGGCCAGCTCCGGCCGCTGAGGCAGGAACCCGATCGCCAGCCCCCTGGCGCGGGTGATCCCGCCCGCGCTGGGGGTATCCAGCCCGACGATCAGGTTGAGCAGCGTGGTCTTGCCCACGCCGTTGGAACCGACCAGGGCGATCCGCGCGCCGTGGGGGATTCCGGCGCTGATGCCCACAAAGATATCGCTTGCGCCAAAACTCTTGCCAACGTTGGAAAGGGTAACCAGTGCCATGATGATCAACCTTCAGTGTTCAGCCAGTCAGCGTCCGGCCCGGCAGGGGCCGCGCGCTGGCGATGTGCTCGATTCGATCGTGACGAAAAACGGAACCGGTGCTGATTGTACCCGATGCGCCGCCCCGCCGCGGAGTCCAGGCTTCCGGTACAACGAAAAAAGGCTGCGGGGCGCGCCCACAGCCTTAAGAAGCCTGTTCGACTCGTGCTAAGGACGGCTGGGCGCAATACGGATGGGAACCCTTGTTCCGGTTGCCATCTGCATTGGTCCCATGTCCCGGCACTCCTTGAGACGATACGAACACGCCCTCAGTGTACATGGGCGTGCGGGGAGAGTCAAGATTCGCCCGACAAATATAACATCTGGTTAGGCTGGATAGAACTTAACTATACCTTCTTGGCCTGGCGGGAAATCCTCAGGGAAAGTCTTAGCATACTCTCTGACAAGTTGATTGGATATTCTCCCACGTTCTCGATCACAAAACGCGCTCAGAATGCCTCTCATACCGTAATCACAGAGATATACTACAAACCATCGGTACTTCTGCTGAAAACTGTGAACGTGGATCGTTATCTCCCTATTCCTATCTCGTAGACAGACTTCGTTTGCTTCTGGATGCCATTCAAATCCTTCAGGATGATTAGCTACGTTGCGTGCAACTTTGTAGAAATCTCGCAATTCAGAGCCCAGCACCGGAAAAAGCGGGTGATCCTCAGGAATATGGTCTTCAAACCACTTCAGACCTTCAGAAAAGTCAATAAGACCGACATCATCCTGAGGCTGTTTTCCGCCCTCTAGCACAGTTATTGCTCTCTTAAGAACGAACATTATTCTTGGCAGAATTTCAGCGTAGCTGCTTGCGATACCTCTTAGAGTTACCCTCATCTGTAGAGCTTCTTGATCAACGGCTTGATCATGCAATACATGGTCCTCCGAGAGCATTTCAGGAGGCAATCTATCCTGCTGTAAAAGGGCTAGGAAATCGCTAGCTTTGGGAATGTCAATATCGATTTGCACAGCACCAACAAGAGCGGCATGAGCAAGAAAGTCAACCACTGCATCGTTGATCTTATGTAGCGCTTTTTGTGCTTCAAACGCTTGTTTACCAAAAAGCCTTATATGATAGAAGCATTCTAGCGCATACTTCTCAGCAAAAGTCGTGCTCGCCTCGAATACCCAGTCATTCGTGTGGATTAATGGCAAACATTTGTGCTCTAGAAACTCGAATATTCCTCTGGCTACATCCACTTCTCCTGTATTCGCCGGGTGCTTTCTCTCTTGATCTTTCGCATCTTCAAGAATTTGCCCGAAATCCAATTGGAAAAATTCATGAGGCCAGACTGTTATCATGGATTCCCCCAGATATGTTATATTAACATTATATATATTCCCATAATATCGAAAACATGTCAATATTCTTCGTCTGTACCATCCGCAAACCATGTTTCGCTTCGTTTGTTAACTGATACAATAGGGATAGTCAGTATCACCGCCCGCGCGATCGGGTACTGCCCGCCTGACCAGAAGGAGCCGGCTTATGACTCAGCAGTCCGCGCCAAACGAACCCACGATCCCCACCAACTTTCAGGACAAAGACACCC
>JARKOV010000109.1 GCA_029975965.1 Anaerolinea sp.
CCTGCTCGGGGGTTCGCGGCTGCTCCCGCGTCCCAAGAGCGGCGATGCTTTCTTCAATTTCATTCAGCGCAGGACGAGAAATATCCCATTGGAGCGGATGAACCTGCAATTTCTCCGCCTCCTCCAGGCGACCCGCCTCGACTTTGAGCTGTGTGTCGAGCTCCAACAGGGTCCGGTCCAGTTGCTCAACCCGGCGCGATGCCGCGTCGTAGCGGGCAGCCGAATCCTGCACCACCTTATCCAGGTGAGCGGTCTCCCGCTCTAACGCTTTCAAATCCTCGATCAACGGCTCCTGCAGGCGGCGGTTGAGCGCCCGCGCCGTGTTGCCCACCTTGTCCAGCTCGGTGCGGAAACCGTCCACGATCAAGCCGGACGCGGTGTTGTTCAACGCGGAACGGAAATTGGTGGCGGTCTTGCGCAGCCGCTCGTATGATTCGACTGCCCGGCGGTACTGCGCGTCCCAACCGGTGACGCGTTCCAGCCACTCGTCCAGCAACGGTTGGATGTCGCCCAACACGGTGAAGACCGCGCTGGTCGTCTCGCGCACCGCGCCAAGCTGGACATCCGGCGGCTGCCCGGCGATAAACTCGGCGGGGATTCGCCGCCAGCCCTGCTGCATGCGCAGCAACGCATCGTCGGCTTCTTCGACCTGCTTGCCATGCAGCCCGGCCTCATGCAGATCCTTGAGCATGCTCTCCATTTTCTGGATGCCCTCGCCGGCTCGCAGCGTCTGGCTGTACATCTCAGAGGGTAAGGCTTCCATGCGTTTCGCCAGGGCCTGCGCTTCACCGAGCTGGCGCTGGATGCGATCCCGGTGCTGCCACATCGACGAAGCCGTTTTCTGGTTGTGATAGGCATTCGGGACAAGGTCGATCAGCGCCTGAAGGCGCGACAACGGCACCTGGTGGTGCAACGAATTTAGATCCAGCCAGCGCTGCTCCAGGCTCTGGGCGTCTTGCAGCACGCGGTTGATCTTTTTTTGCAGCTCGTCGCTCAGGTCGGTGTAAGGCTGGCGATGAAGGGCACTGTATTCCTGCTTGACCCCTTGCAACATCTCGATTTGCAGGCCCGCGTTATTGAGATCGCTGCCGATCTGGAGGAGCGCTTCATCCACTTGCTTCCGCCAGCGGGTGACCAGGTAATACACCACCACCAGCGCGATCAGAAAGGCGACCATCAATGCGAGAAGGAAATAGAGAATCAGGTCGATGTCAAGCACTGGTTCCATTAGCCCTCCACAATCACCCTTATGATACACGATTTACCGCCGCAAGTGCCAGTAGCGGCGCAAAGGATCGTCGCCCTTCCTCTCAAGCAGTATGGAAGGGCAACGCCAGACGCTTTGAACAAAAAACAACTGCTTAGCGGGCAGAGCAGTTTCAAAATAATTGAAAAAGGGCTTGCATTAATTGGATAAAAAAGGTAAAATTAGATTGTGAAATTTAACACAAATTGAGAGGTGTACAATGAACGGCAATCAAACTAGACCCCACGTGGTGATCGTCGGAGCCGGCTTCGGCGGGTTGCGCGCCGCTCGCGCGCTGGAAAACGCCCCGGTCGATGTGACCCTGGTCGACCGAAACAATTTCCACCTCTTCCAGCCCCTGCTCTACCAGGTTGCCACGGCTGGCCTCTCGACGGACGAGATCGCCCAGCCCGTGCGCGCCATCCTCAGCCGCCAGGCTAACCTCGAATTCCGCATGGCGGAAGTGCGTGCGGTGGATTTTGACGCCCGCAGTGTGCAAACCTCTGCGGGCCAGATCCCTTACGATTACCTCATCCTGGCCGCCGGCGGAGCGACCCATTTCTTCGGGTCGCAGCAGCTCGCGCGGCACGCGTTCGGCTTGAAAGATCTCCACGATGCCGAACAAATCCGCAACCACCTGCTCCACCTGTGCGAAGAGGCCCTTTTCGAGCGTGATGAGCAACGCCGGCGCAGCATGCTCACCTTTGTTGTGGCGGGCGGCGGTCCCACCGGCGTGGAAAGCGCCGGCGCGATCGCTGAGATGGTGCGCAGCGTGCTGCAGCGCGATTATCCCGGCCTGGACGAAACCAAGACGCGGGTGATCCTGCTCGAAGCCGCCCAGCGCTTGCTGCCCGCCATGCCCGGCGACCTGGCCGACTACACCCTGCGCGCGCTTCAAAAATTAGGCGTGGAGGTTAAACTCGGCGCCGCTGTCCAGTCTTATGATGGCAATACCGTCCGGCTCTCGACGGGTGAGTCCGTCCAGGCCGCCACGTTGATCTGGGCCGCCGGGGTGAGAGCCGCCCCGCTGTTCGACGCCTTGCCCGTGGAGAAAGCCGGCCAGGGGCGGGTTAAGGTGTTACCCACCCTGCAAATCCCCGAGCACCCGCAGGTGTTCGTCATCGGCGACGCCGCTCACCTGCCCGAACCGCTGCCGATGATTGCCCCGGTGGCAATGCAACAGGGCACGCACGCCGCCGAAAACCTGCAGCGCCTGATCGCCGGGCAACCCCTGGAGGACTTTTCATATCACGACCCCGGCCTGATGGCGACCATCGGGCGCAGCCGCGCCGTCGCGCGCATCGGAAAGCTCAAGCTGCGCGGGCTGCTGGCCTGGCTGGCCTGGGTGGCGGTCCACGTCTTCCAGTTGATCGGGTTTCGCAACCGCCTGCTGGTGTTGATCAATTGGGCCTGGAGCTACATCCTCTACGACCGTCCGGTGCGCATGATCGAGCACAGACCGCGCAAAGAGTGGACAGCCGGCTAGCATTGCCTGAGCCACCCTCCCCGAACCTTGCTATAATTTTAAGCAAGAAAGGAGGATGGTATGAGCCTGAAACTCACCTGGTATGGTCATGCAACTCTCGGTCTGGAGACCGGCGGTTACCGCTTGCTCGTCGACCCCTATTTTTCGGGGAATCCGGCGGCCTCAACCAGCGCTGAAAAGGTGCTGGCCGATTTCATCCTCATCAGCCACGGGCATGGCGACCATGTGGGCGACGCCGAGGCCATCGCCCGGCGCACCGGCGCCACGATCATCTCCAACGCCGAGATCGCCGGCTGGTTCGGCAAGAAAGGCCTGAAAACCCACGGCCAGCACCTGGGCGGCGGCTTCAAACATCCTTTTGGTTATCTCAAGCTCACCTTCGCCCTGCACGGCTCCGGCCTGCCGGACGGCGGCTACGGGGGGAACCCGGCCGGTTTCCTCCTCACCACCCTCGAAGGACAAAAAGTGTACCTGGCGCAGGACACCGGCCTGTTTGGTGACATGCGCATGATTGGAGATGAAGGGTTGGACCTGGCGGTTCTGCCGATCGGCGACAACTACACCATGGGGCCCGATGACGCGCTGCGCGCGGTGACGCTGCTGCGTCCGAAGCGCGTGATGCCGATGCATTACAGCACCTTTGCCCTGATCCAGCAAGACGCCATCGCCTGGGCGCAACGCGTCCAGCAGCAAACCGGCGTGCCTGTCAGCCTGCTCAAACCGGGGCAAAGCCTGACCATTTAAATACGACGACCTTACAGCGCCTCCGCGCTGTAAGGTCGTCGCATATAAAGTCATCCCTGCTTCGAATAAAAATCACATAGCTGGGTCAGCGGGCAATGCGGGCAATCCGGTTTGCGCGCATGGCATATCTCGCGCCCCAGCCGGATCAGGTTGAGATGCCCCGGGCCGTATTGCTCGGGTTGAAAGACCCCCGCCAGATAAGTGTGCGCCTGCTCGGCGTTGATCTTCTCCGGACGCAAGCCAATTCGCCCGCTCACCCGGTGCACGTGGGTATCTACGGGAAAGGCCGGTTTGCCAAGAGAAAAAACCAGCACGATGGCTGCCGTCTTCGGCCCAACCCCCTTGAAACGCATCAGCCAGGCCAGCGCTTCGTCGCCGGATAGATCGTTGAGGAATGTAAGGTCGAGCGAGCCGCGCTCGGCGGCAATCTGGCGCAAGACCGCCTGGATGCGCGGGCCTTTCTGATTGGCCAACCCGGCCGGGCGGATGGCGTCGATCACCTCGCCAGGCGGCGCGTCCATCACCGCTTCCCAGGTGGAGAAACGCGCGCGCAGGCGCTGGTAAGCCTGGTCGCGGTTGCGGTCGTTGGTGTTTTGCGAGAGGATCGTCGAGACCAGCTCATCCAGCGGAGCCAGCGGGTCGCGCCATTCGGGGATGCCGTACACCTCGCTCAGTCGCTGGTAAACCGCCTGACCGCGGCGGATGTGTTCCAGGGTCGGTTGAGTAGTGTCTTCGCTCATCGCTCAGGGTGAAGCGCGCCGCTCACGAGACCTTGTGCAAGGAAAAACACGGTCGGATTTCGCCAATCTCGATCCCGCGCCAGTTGCACAGCGGGCAGACGTCGTAGCGAGCCAGGAGTGCCCGCTCGTCGGCGGTCAGCGCGCCCAATTGGATCAACACCGCCAGCGCGGCCGGACCGACCGCGCGCCCCGCCGGGTCGCCGTCCGATATCTTCAAAGCGATCCCCATGGCGGGCGATCCGGGACCCAATGCCCCGGGCGCAAGCCCGATACCCTGGTAGCCTTCAGCACCCCCTTTGGAGACCATTTTACCGCCCGTAGCCTGCATCAGCAGGGTATCGAAGCGTTGCGGACCGGCGACCAACTCGGGGTATGCCGTCATCGCGCGGTAAATGCGACCCAGCGCCGAGCGGCGCGGCTCGGGCAGGCGGCTGGGATCGGCCAGCATGGCATACGCCTGGGCGGCGTAGCGCAACGGCGCGGCGAAGGTCGGCGCTGAGCAGCCGTCGATGCCAATGGGCACATCTTGCGGGCGCATACCGACCATCTCGGCGAAGGTCTGCAAGATCACCTTCTGAAGGGGGTGCTCGTTGGCAAGGTAATTCTCGAGCGAAAATCCGCGGAATCGCGCGTTGGCGAGCATGCCGGTATGCTTACCGGAGCAATTGTGCCGGTTCGGTGTAGGCTCTTCTCCCCTCGCACGCATCGCTTTGGCTGTCGCCTCGTCGATTGGGTAATGCACCCCGCAACGCAAATCGCTCTCAGTAATCCCGATCTTGGCCTGGAACTCCCGCAAGACGGCGACATGCTCATCGGTGCCCGAATGAGAAGCGCAGGCGATTGCCAGCTCCCGCTCGCTCAGCCCCAAGGCGTCGGCTGCCCCGCTTTCCACCAGCGAGAGGGCCTGGAAAGGCTTGGCGGTGGACCGCAAATTGGCAACCAGGTTTGCGTCGCCGACGCTGGCCACCAGGCTGCCGTAGGCGTCCACGACGGCCAGCGCGCCAAAGTGGATCGACTCGACCAGCGGACCCCGGGTGAGCTCGACGAGTGGTTGATAGGGTTTCATTATTCCTCGATGATGTCGGATTGGGGCTGGTAGTGGCGCACGTAATATTGGTGCAACCCGTAGCGCAGGCGCTGAGAGTACTGCCCGGCCCGATCAGGCGGAAAGCGCAACCCTGAGAGCAGGCCTGGCACCAGGCGCGCGGTTTCTTCGGGAGCGGCGTTCTGACCGGCCAGGTCTTCGACCTGTTTGTGGATCTTTTCCAGCAGAGCAATTTGCGCGCGCACCTGTTGCTGGGCCAGCGGGCCGCCACGCCCGCTCACCAGCAGGTAATCGCGATATTCAAGGGTGAGCAACACCTGCAAAGTCTCGATCCACACGGGGATATCCGCGCTGGCCAGGAAAGGCGGCTGGTCGGCTACGATCGCGTCGCCCAACAGGATGATGCGCGACTCGGGCAGCACCACCCAGATCGAACCAGTCGCCGGGCCGGGGTGATATTCCAGCACCAACGGTCGATCGTCCCAGTGAATCGACAGGCGGTCGCTGAAAGTGATCTCCGGCGCAGCCCAGCGGATGCTCCCCAGGCCGTTGTACTGCTCCCACTCCGACCCCGTATCGTTGCCCTGCGCCTTGAAGGTGACCGGGCGGTTGCGGAAAACCAGCGCCATTTTTTCATGTCCGACAACCGTGCAGTCCATGTTGCGCGCGCCAAGGGTGCGGTCGATGTGCGCGTCCAGGTTGATCAGCAGGCGGTCCACACCCCCGCCGAGGTTCAGCAGGGACGAGCGCCAGGAGCGCGTGTCCTCCGCCCGGAAGGGCGAATCGATCAAGATCAAGCCGTGCGTCCAGTTGATCGCCCCCAGGGTGACACCCGGGTATGCAGTTTCGATAAAAATATGCGGTGCCAGTTCTTGCATCAATTCATCCTGTAAGTGAGGTGCCGGTCAGGGTCATTGGACCCTCAGCCCGCTCCAGCAGGCGGTGATTCAACCGGCAAAGTGAAATAAAACGTGCTACCGACGTTGATCTCGCTCTTAACCCAGATCGTCCCGCCGTGCGATCGCACGGCCAGTTTGCAGAACGCCAACCCCAGCCCCAGGCCTTTGGGAAAACGATCCACCTGCAGCCGGGCAAATTTGTCGAAGATCAATTCCATCTTGTCTGGGGGAATGCCTGGGCCATTATCGCCAACCGAAAACTCGATCAACTCGCCCGTCCTGCGCACGCCCAGGGTGATCACGCCTTTAAACAAGATGAACTTGGTGGCGTTGTCCAGCAGATTGATCAGCACCCGCCGGATCATGTCCTCATCCACCCAGATGGAAGGTAGGTCTTTCTCGATCTCGACCTTCATCTCGAGACCTTTGTTCTCGACCACCGGCTGGACCGCATCGACGGCTTCGTAGATCAACCCGGGGATCTCGACCCGCTTGCGGTTGGTGATCGGTTGGCCCGCTTCCAGGCGATAGATGTCCAGCAAGGTGGCGATCAGGCGCTGCATCCGTTCGGTGGACCGGGTGGCGATCGTCAGAATGGCGCGCTCGTTCTCGTTGTTCTCGGCGGGCAGCAACATCTGGATCATCTCCAGGCTGGAGATGATGTTCGACAACGGCGAGCGCAGATCGTGATACACCATCGCCATCAAGTCGTCGCGCAGCGCGTCGATGGCTTTTCGCTCCGAAATGTCGCGCAAGATCCACTGCAGCACATCGCCGCTTTCCATGGTGACCAGGCGCACATAGGCCTCGATGGGCACCAGAGGGCCGTTACGCACCTGCAAGATGGTCTCATTGTGCACGGTTCGCCCGGCATGCAGCTCGATCGACTTATCCGTAAGCCAATCGCCTTTTACGTCCAGCAAGTCGACCATCCGCTCCCCGCGCATCTCGTCCTTGCTTCGCCCGGTCAATTCGCCGGCCTGACGGTTGGCCTCCAGGATCTTCCCATCCAGGTCGGTGATGAAAATTGGGTCGATGCTGTCATCGAACAATTCGACGTAGCGCTGGTGGGCGGCCTGCAGCTTGTTGTACAGGCGGGCATTGTTGATCGCCGTCCCGGCCTGGTCGGCAATCGCCTGCACCAGCGCCAGGTGCTCTTCGGTAAAACTGTTGGGGATGGAATGGACGATGGTGAGCACGCCGGCCAATTGGTCGCGGACGATGACCGGCACGCAGATCGCCGACTTGGCGCCGGTGCGGTTGGCCATGTCGTCGGGTCGCTGCAGCCAGCGCTCGTCCCGACTGGTGTTCGGTAGCAAGGCCGGCTGCTTGGTGCGGATGACCCACCCCGCCAGGCCCTGGTTTAGAATGCCGTGCAACTGCTCGACGGTGTGCGGTTTGAGCTCGTTATCGACGATAATCGCCGCGTCTACCGGCGAACCGTTGTCCAGCACGACCACGCTGGCACGCTCGGCTCCGACGTACTTGCTGGAAAGCGTCAACACGCGCACCAATACGGTGCGCAGGTCAAGGTCGGAGGTAAGCTCCCGACTGATGTTGTAGAGTAACTCAAGAGTCGTACGGGTGTAGTCCGACATCCAACCTGCCTGCAGAATCGCTCTGGTGGACCATCATAGGCGCATCGCCCATTCGGGATAGCTGTGAGTATAGCACAGTTTCAAACGGGATGCTCAGGCATTCGCGATCGTCGCCTGCCGTACCGCATCGCAGCGCTCGCAGGATTCCCGGCTGCACAACAGCGCCCCAGGTTCAACTTGCAGCAGGTTGACCACGCTTTTCAACAGCGGCTCGACCGGGATGGCCTGCACGTCCGCCAGCCCGACACGCGCCCGACGGGTGAACTCCACCAGGTATGGCGCCAGTTGGTTAAAGCCGTCCGAACAACCCGGGAAACCCGGGCACTCGACCACCCCCTGCGCGGTGAGCGCCCAGCGCACAAACTGGATGCGCCCGGCAAGCTTCTCAGCATAATGGATGCTCGTGTTGACCCGCTGGTCGACCCCTATCAGCAGCACTTCCCCGCCCATCTCGGCGAGGATGCGCAACGGCGCAAGCGGCTCCGCGATCGTCTGCACGGCGAGCGCTTCGTCCAGGTCAATCGCCGCAAAGGAAAGAATCGGGTGCATGGAGCGTTTTGCCTGGGGGTAAAGGCGCAGCGTCTCGGACAATACCCCCATCAGGGGGTCGGCGGGCATCTCGGGCTCGTAGAATTCCGCCATACGGTTGTGGTCTCGCCCGCTGCCGTAAACCGCGGCATTGCGTTCGGGGCCGGTCTCCGGAATCAGCATCGTCTTGTAGGTGAAGGTCGGCACCATCACGCGATGGGTGATCGTTAAAAGCGCGCCCAGCAGGCTGCCGGCTCCACCGCGCACTTCTTCGCCAAAAGAGGACAGCGCGGCGTGAACCAGCAACGGGCGAGAGGATGGAATCCCCAGCTCGCGAAAACCGCTGACCAGCTCGCGAAAGGCGATCATAGACCCCCTCCGATCATGAAAATTCAAAGATCGATCCAGCGTCCGCCAGCGTGTCGCCGCGGCACACTCCCACGCCGAGGACGGCGATTTGCTCGAGCACCGTGGGTGTCCACTCCTTCGGCGCAAACCCGTACACGCGGATGCCGTCCCCGGCCAGCTCGGCTGCGGCGGCTCCGGTCAGCGCCCGCAGACCGGCCTGGCTGGCGCGAAAAGCCACCCCACCCGGCAAATCTGGCTGCGTGGCAGGAGAGATCAGGCTGAGGAACACGCCCCTGCGCCCTTCCGAGCGCATCCAGCGAGCGGTCGTTTGCATCAGCAAAAAGGGAGCGTTCAGGTTGCTCTCCAGCGTGCGCTGCCAGTCCCATTCGTCCAGCTCAAGCAACCCCTGGCGCGGTTCGGCGCCGGGGTAAAGGACGAGGAAATCCAACCCGCTCCAGGCCTCGACCACTTCATCCACCAGCATCCGCGCCGCCAACCCTTTGGATGGGTCCGAGACATGGGTGGTCACCTGTGCCCCGAGGGAACGCGCCTGGCGGGCCGTTTCTTCCAACGCCATCGGCGTCAGGTCGCAAAGCGCCAACCCGACCCCTTGACCGGCTAAAGCCAGCGCCAGCGCGCGCGCCGGCGCGCGCCCGGCCCCGGTGATCATGGCAACTCGACCGCTCAGATCGGCCATCGCCTAACCGAGGTCCGCCTTGTTGCGCAGCTCAGCCGGCTTGCCTGCCGCGTGCAGCTCGAAGAGGATCAGCTCATTCTGCCCGGCGACCAGCAGCGGGCCGGGCACGTAGAGCGTTTTTTGCGGTCCGCGTTTCCAGTAGCGGCCCAGGTTGAAGCCGTTGATCCAGGCCACGCCTTTCGTCCAGCCCGGCAGCGCCAGGTAAGTGTCGACAGGTCGCTCGACATGGAACACGCCGCGGAAAAATGCCGGGTAACGCTGGGGCAAGCCCGGCTCGAAGCGCAACTGGCTCAGGTCGTCCAGCGGCAACGGGTAGATCTCCCAATTGAACAGCCATTGCTGCCCGAGCAACACCCCGCCGGTGATGCCCTTGCGGTCAACCAGTTCCGGCCCATAGTTCACCCGCCCCATATTCTCGACCAGGAATTCGAGGGTGGTGCCCTGCGGCGGGACCTCGATGGTCAGGCTGTTCTTGGAAGTCTCTCGCTCGAGGATGCCTATCTCCTCATCATCCATGAAAACCAACGCGCGGTCGTGCAACCCCTTGACGGTGATGCGGGCATCCTCGCGCGGGCCCGAGACCTGTGTGCGGTAGAGAATATAGCCATAATCCTGGTCGAAAGCCTCCATCGGCTCGGGGGTCGCCGACTGGATTTCCTCCGAAAGCACCTCCAGGTTGTGCTCCAGGGCAGCCGATTCAACCCATTCGACCTTGCCAAAATCCGCAGCCGGAGCGTCTTCGGGAAGCTCCAGAGGGGGCAGGTCGACGAAGCGACCAATCACCTCGCGCAATGCGAAGTACTTCGGCGTAGGATTTCCGGCCTCATCCAGCGGCGCGTCGTAGTCGTAGCTGGTCACCGTCGGCTGGTAACGCGGTCCGGGGGCGGCGTTTGCCCCGTTCATGAAGCCAAAATTCGTTCCGCCGTGGAACATATACAAGTTGACCGAGGCCCCCTCGGAAAGTATGTCTTCGAGAACCTGGACGGCGTCATAAGCCGAGCGGGTGTGGTGGCGCTCGCCCCAGTGGTCAAACCAGCCGTTCCAGAACTCGGTGCACATCAACGGTCCTTCGGGCTGGTATTCGCGCAACTTCTCGAAGGCGTCGCGGCTTCGCGAGCCGAAGTTGGCCGTCATGAAGACGTGCGGCAGGGTGCCGTATTGCAGCATCTCGTCGCTGGGGCCGTCAGAGGTGAGCAGCAGCACATCGATGCCACGATGACGCAGCCCCTCCTCCAGGTATTTCAAGTACTGCTGGTCGTTGCCGTAACTGCCGTACTCGTTTTCGACCTGCAGAGCGATCACCGGGCCGCCGCGCGTGATCTGCAAGGGGGCCACACGCTTGAGCACCTCATCCAGGTAGCTGTCGACGGCGTCCAGGAAAGGACGGTACATGCAGCGCAGGCGCATGCCGGGGTCCTTGAGCAACCAGGACGGCAGGCCGCCGAATTCCCATTCGGCGCAGATGTACGGTCCAGGGCGCACGATGACGTATAGCCCCAATTCGCCGGCCATCTCAATATAGCGTTCCAGGTTCAACCACCCGGAAAAGTCGAAATCCTCGGGATGCGGCTCGTGAAGGTTCCAGGGCACGTAAGTTTCCAGGGTGTTGAGCCCCATCGCCCGCATCTTCAGCAAGCGGTCCTTCCAATAATCCGGGTGGACGCGGAAGTAATGCATGGCACCGGACAGGATGCGGAAGGGCAGGTCGTCGAGCAGGAAACTGTTCTCTTCAATTGTGAAAGTGGGCATGGCTTGGTTTTTCGGGAGACAATCTATGAAGTGGAGGTCTTCTCTTTAGTATAGCAAAAGATCGCCCATCCTTCACGGCGATTCACAAGAGACAATCCGGTTGCCGACCTGGGCGGCGGAAAGGGACATTCCAAAATACGGTGAAGGGTCGAGGGTATTCGCGATGCGTCGCTCGTCGAGGAATTTGCCCTGACCGTCGTCTTTCACGATCGAGAAATGCAGGTGCACTCCCACCGGCGCTCCGGGCGTCCCGGAAAAATTCCCCTGCCACCCTAACAGCCGGCCCGCCGGCACAAACACTTCATTGCTGCTGGGTGGGAAAGACTCATCGATCAATGAGTACCCCTGCGAATCGGCCAGGTGAGTGTAATACAGCCAAATTTGCCGCCCCGGTTGCAACGGGTCGGAGGGCACGCGCAGGATCAGGCTCGATTTCCACTCCGGCAGGCGGGTCAGGTAGCCGTCGTAGGCCGCGTAGACCGGCGCGACACCGGTCGCCTCTCCGCTGAAAATATCCAACCCCGAATGGCGGTGAAAAGGCCGGAAGGAATCGTCCCACAGGAAGCCCACATACCCCCGGGTAGGAAACAAAAAGGGGGCATCGCCGCAGCGCGTCCCGGCCGGGACAATCCAATCGGGGTGGCGCTCCGGGTTGCGGATCCACTCGACCACGCGCGCGTTACGCGGCAGGCTGCGCAGGGTGCGCAGCGCCAGCAGCGCTGCAGCCACCAGAGCCAACGGGATCAATATTAGCAGGATTAAAAAACGCCTCTGGCGCATCCCTGGATTATAGCCCACTCGCCTGGAAAATTAACCCTGCCGTTTAACCCTTTTGCCGGATGGCTGATCGACATGCCCGGGGTATCCTGTATACAAGAAATGACGCCAGGCCCATCCGGTCAGGCGGTGAAAGAGAAAGGCGAGCAATGGCATTCACCATCCACACCCCGTTCGACAGGGAATACGAGATGCCGGTCAGCCACTCAGACCGGGCGCGCCCGACCGTGCGCAAAGAGCTGGTCATCCACCTGCCGGGCGTCGCGCTGTTGGATACCCTCTCCGCCTGCCGCCTGACCCTGTGGTTCGCTTTGCCCGACCGGGTTCCCCTAATCGTCCTGCACCTGCGCTTTGCGGTCCGGCCCAGGTGATGGAATCAGCGGATTGGGGAATATATTTCCTGCATAGTGTGGGGCAAAGCCCACATTTTTCAAGAAAAGTGAAACACAAGCGATCAGCGAGCCGCTCAGGACTCGCGCCAACGCGTTATCCGTTTCGCGATCGACTCGTCTCCCAATCGGCGGCAAAGTTCCCGCAATGCGGGGCGCGCTCCCTGCCATTCCAGGTCGGTCAAGTTTTCCGACAAGGGCACGTCCTTGCGCAAGGTCGCCAGGTGCCGATAAAGCAAAGCATGGTCCCAATTTTGGGCCAGACCTTCCGCCAGGCGCATGGCGCGGCCGAGGCTGATCCCGTAACGCTGCGGATCACCGGGGATATCCTCCAAACGCTCAAACTGCATCAGCACGGTCGCGGCAGATTTCGCCCCCCACCCGCTCACGCCCGGAATCCCGTCGGCCGCATCACCGACTAGCGCCAGCCAATCGGGGATGGAGAGCGGGCGCACGCCGTACTTTTCGATGACCTTTTCCTCATCGATGAAGATGTCGCGGCGGCGATCCCAACAGACAATCCGCTCGCCTGACACAAGTTGGGCGAGGTCCTTATCCGGGGAACAGATCACAATTTGCTCGACCCCAGGCTGGTCTTGAAAACGGGCAACGGCTGTGGCCAGCGCATCGTCTGCCTCAAACTCCACCATTGGCCAGGCGACCACGCCCAGCGCCGCGACCGCCTCCTCTGCCAGGGGAAACTGGGCCAGAAGAGCGGGGTCGACGCCGTCGCCGGTCTTGTAGCCGGGGAAAAGGTCGTTGCGAAAAGATCGGATAACGTGGTCGAAGGCGACCGCGAGATGGGTCACATCCGGCTCGCCCAGCAGCGCCAGCATGCTTTTCACCAGCCCAAGGGTCGCGCCGACCTCCATGCCATCCGGGGCTTTGCGGGGTGGCGCGCCGTAATAATTGCGAAACAGCTCGTAGGTGCCGTCCACCAGGTGAATTTTCATGTACCGGTATCCTTCCGACTCGTCACCCGCCGCTAAGCGCCGGGATAAAATGAACCTCGCTCTGCGGCCGCACCGGCTGGCGTAACCTCCGCCGACCGGTCACCCCATCCACCACCACCGTGATCCCCGGACGCAACCGGCCGTCTTCCACCAGGCGCGCACGGATGCCAGGGAAACGCTCCTCGAGCTGGTCGATCACTTCGCCCACCGTCTCCCCGGCCGCCTCAGCTTGTTCCGCGCCGCCGGTCAGGTCGCGCAGCAGAGCCGGAATCCACACCAGCGCCACCGGCTTATGCCTCCCATATCGCTTCGAGGATGCGCGCCGGCGACATGGGCAGCACGTTGAGGCGCACGCCCACCGCGCGGTAAATCGCGTTGGCGATCGCCGCCGGCGGCGGCAGGATGGGCGCTTCGCCCACCCCGCGCACCCCGTATGGGTGACCGGGGTTCGCCACCTCCACCAGGATGGGCTCGATCATCGGCAGGTCGAGTGCGGTGGGCAGGCGGTAATCCAGCAGGCTGGCGTTGAGCAGACGACCCTGGGCGTCATAGACGTACTCCTCGTTCAAGCCCCACCCGATTCCCTGCGCCGCGCCGCCCTGTATCTGGCCTTCGACGTAGGCGGGGTGAACGGCCTTACCGACGTCTTGCACGGCGGTGTAGCGCAACAGGTCCACTTTGCCAGTTTCCGGGTCGACCTCGAGGTCGACGATGTGCACGGCAAAACTCGGCCCCCAGGTTTCCGGCGAGACCGAGACGCTGGCCACCACCGCCCCGCCGGTCTCGTCCAGGTGTGCGGCCAGCTCCTTGAAGGTCAGCGACTTTTCAGCCTGCGAGAACACCCCGCCCGCAAATTCGACCTGGCCCGCCTCGACTCCCCACACCTCTGCGGCGCGCTCCTTGAGCAGATCGATCAGCTTCTGACCGAGCTCGTACACCGCCCAGCCCGTGGCAAAGGTCGTGCGGCTGCCGTAGGTCCCCTCGGTCCAACCCACCGAATCGGTGTCGACCACCTGGGGAATGACCTCCTCCGCTCGGATACCCAGGGTCTCCGCCAGTTGCATGGCGATGGCGGCGCGCGACCCCCCGATGTCGGTCGACCCCTCGGAGAGCGACACGGTGCCATCCGCGTTGACGCTGGCGGAGGCGCTCGATTTTCCGCCGTAATTGCCCCAATACCCGGCAGCGACTCCGCGCGCACGGTTTTTTCCTTCCAGTGGGGTCTGGTAGTGGGCGGAGCGGCGTGCGGCTTCGAGCACTTCCTGGAATCCAATTCGCCCGTAGGCCACACCTTCGGCGTTGCGGTCGCCCTCACGCACCCCATTGATCGCGCGAAACTCGAGCGGATCGATGCCCAGCTTCTCGCTCAGCTCATCCACCAGCGTCTCACAGGCAAACACCGCGTTCGTCCCGCCGGGAGCCCGGTAGGCCGCAGCGTGCGGCTTGTTGACCACCACATCGAAGCCTTCGATGAAGACGTTTTCGATGTTGTAAGGGCCGAAGATCACCCCCATACCCGAGGTCACCGGCGAGCCGGGGAAAGCGCCTGCCTCGTAGGCCAGGGTCGCCTCTGCCGCGGTGATCCGCCCCTTGCGGTCGGCGCCCAGGCGGACGCGGATATAGGAACCAGAGGTGGGACCGGTGCTGGAAAGCACCTCGGCGTAATTCATCGTCATCTTCACCGGCTGGTGGCCGCTCTTCAGCGAAAGCAAGGCTGCCAGCGGCTCGAGGTAAACGGGATTTTTTCCACCGAACCCCCCGCCAATCTCCAGCGGGACGACGCGGATTTTCGAAACCGGCAGATCGAGGATCTCAGCGATCTGGTCGCGCGCCATGAAAGCACCCTGGGTGCTGGTCCAGATGGTGATTTGCCCGTCCGCCTTGTACAGCGCGGTCGCATTGTGTGGCTCGATATACCCCTGATGCACGGTGCTGGTGAAGAACTCGCGCTCGACGATCACCGCCGCCTCCGTGAACCCGTGATTCACGTCGCCCTTGCGCGTCTGGTGGCGGCTGGCGATGTTGGTCGGCTCGGTGCCCTTCTCGCCCAGCGCCTCGGTGCGTAGCTCATCCAACAGGATCGGCGCATCCGGCTGCATACCCCGGCGGGCGTCCAACACCGGCGGCAGCACTTCGTAGTCGACACGGATCAGCGAGAGGGCTTCCTGGGCAATGTGCAGGTTAGCGGCCGCCACCGCCGCGACGGCATGACCGAAATACAGCGCTTTCTCGCGCGCGAGGATGTTCCAGCTCTGATAGCGCAGGTTGATCGACCCTTCGCCCAGGCTGGATATCTTCGATTCAACATCCGGTAGATCGGCGGCAGTGACCACCGCCTTTACCCCCGGCAGCGCCAGCGCCTGGCTGGCATCGATCGAGCGGATGCGCGCGTGGGCGTGCGGGCTTCGCAGAACCGCTCCAAACAGCATCCCCGGCAGGCGCAGATCTGCCCCATATAAAGCGCGCCCGGTGACCTTATCGACGCCATCGTGGCGAATCGGGCGCGTGCCGATCACTTTAAAGCCATTGCCGGTCTTTTCGGCCTCGTTTTCACGGTGCATTTCGCTCATTTCCACCTCCTATCCGGCTCGCGAGCGCAGGTCGGCCGCTGCGCTCAACACGGCGCGCACGATCTTGTCGTAACCGGTGCAGCGGCACAGGTTGCCAGCCAACCAGCGGCGCACTTCGTGCTCGCTCGGGTCGGGGTTACGATCGAGCAGCGCTTTGGCCGAGACCAGGAAACCCGGCGTGCAGATGCCGCACTGCAGCGCGGCTTCTTCGAGAAAACGCACCTGGAGCGGGTGAAGCCCGTCTCGCCCGGCAATTCCTTCCACGGTGGTGATAGATTTTCCCTCCACCTCCACCGCCAGCACCAGGCAGGCGTTGACCAGCACGCCGTCCAGGATCACGTTGCAGGCGCCGCAATTGCCGTTGTTGCAGCCCTCCTTGGGACCGGTCAGGCCCAGGTCGTTGCGCAGCACCTCGAGCAGGCTTTGGCGCGCTTCGCAAAGGAACTCGATCTCTTCACCGTTGATCGTCGCACGAACGACGGTTTTCCTGGCCATGCTCACTCCTCCCTCGTTGATGCGCGCTCGACCGCCTTTTGCAGCGCGCGGCGCGATAGCACGTACGATAGATGCCTGCGTTGCGCGGCCGTCCCGCGCATATCGTCGATCGGACGGGCGGCCTGTTGGGCAATGCGCGCCGCCTCTTCGATGGTTTCAGCAGATACCAGACGCCCCGCCAGCCATTCTCCGGCCTTTTCCACCAGCAAGGGCGTCGGCGCCACCGCCCCCAGGGCGATCCGTGCCGCCTGGAAGGTCATGCGGCTGCCATCCAGCACCACCGATGCCCCCGCACCGGTCACCGCAATATCCATTTCGTTGCGCGGGGTAAAGCGCAGGTAGTGCGCGCCGAATCCCGGCGGCGGGGGAGGCACCCGGAGGGCGACCAGAAACTCGCCCCGTTGAAGGGCGTTCTGGCCGGGGGCGGTACAGAATTTCTCCACCGGCAGCTCGCGGCTCCCGCCGGGTCCTTCGATCAGGCAAAGCGCATGGTAGACGATCAATGCCGGGATCGAGTCCGCAGCGGGTGAGGCGTTGCACAGGTTTCCACCCAGGCTGGCGCGACCCTGGATCTGCGTTCCGCCGATCAACCCGGCCGCATCGACCAGGCCAGGGAAGGCCTTGCCGACGGTTTCATCTGCCACGATGCGGTAGCAGGGAACCGCTGCGCCGATGGTCAACCCGTCCACAGGGTCATAAGTGAGCTGGTTGAGCTGGGGGATGCGCTTGACATCGATCACCAGGTCAGCCTGGCGCCGGCCTTCGCGCAGTTGCACCAGCAAGTCCGTGCCGCCCGCCAGGATGCGCGCCCGGCCGTTGTGCTGCGCCAACCAACCGACCACCTCTGCAATGGTCTCCGCCGCCACATACTCAAACGCTCGCATGGTGCCCCTCCGCTGGTTCGATGGTTATATGCTCAAGGACAGAACGACCGGCATCAATTGTCCTACACACCAGGAATGCGTTAATTATAGCCTTCTTCATCGCCATTTTCCACTCGCGGTGTGATGTGATCATGGCTTTCTCAAAGTACCCCCCACCCCGGTTGCAGAACGAAGGATATCGAAAAGTCAAGCGACTTTGAGAAGACCCTGGGAAATGGGGCGATTGTGATGCAATTTTTCTGAAAATGTGGGGCCATGCCCATAAATAACAAAAAAGGAAACCCAATCTTCGCTCGAAAGCGAGACACCTGCGCCACGCGCATGCGCAAGTGTGCTGCGGACTCAAAGCGGCCCTCAGCATGACACGCTACGGTGTAAGAAGCAACCTGAGTAATTGGTTTTTCTGTTCATCTGTGTTCATCTGTGTCCATCCGTGTTCATCCGAGGTCGATCTCTTCCTCCGTGTCTATCCGTGTTTCTCCGTGTTCATCTGTGGTTGATCTCCTCCTCCGTTTCCATCTGTGTTTAACCGTGTTCATCTGTGGTTTTCCTTCTTCCTCTTAAGCCCCTTTTCTTCCCCATCTTTAAATCCGATATATAATTGACCCAGACTTACCCGAGAGGACTTGTATGCAGAAGAAGCTCATCGCAGCGCTGTGCGGCATGGCGATCATCCTGCTCGCAGCTTGCAACGCCGCCACGCCCACGCCTGATCTTGGCGTCAACCCAACCCCGCCCCCGGCCGCCACCGACACGCCGCAGGTGGATGTACCGACCGCGACGCTCGCGCCGCCCACCCCCAGCGCAACGCCGGAGGTTGCCGCGCAGCAAGCCGCCACGCCCACGCCGGCGGTCGACTTCGATGAGCTTTTTAGACAGGCCGGGCTGGGCGGGACGCTGTGGGCCTGGACTGGCACCCTCTACAACGACGGTACGGTGGTCAGGGTAGCCGACCCACTGCGCTACACGTTGGAATTTCTGGCCGACGGCCAGTTGAACGCCCTGGTCGATTGCAACCTGTTCCGGGGCAGCTACACCCTCGGCCAAGGCGGCGTCTTGACCGCCATCGAGCTGGGCGCTGGCACCAAAATCGCCTGCCCGCCCGACTCCCAATCCGGCGAGTTCATCCGCGGCCTGAGCGCGGTGGTCTTGAGCTCCAAGATCGACGGAAAACTCGTCCTCGACCTGCAAGCCGACTCGGGGTCGATGACCTTCGCGCCGCAGATCATCCTCTCTTTCCCAGCGCCCGCAAGCGGGGCCGCCTCCGTGACCGCGCCGTCAAACCTGCTGGTGCGCAGCGGCCCAGACGTCTCCTTCGCCGCGTACGGGGTCATCCCGGCGGGAACACAGGCCGAGATTGTCGGAAAGTTCACCCCCTGGTGGGCGCTCAGCCTGCCCGGGTACCCGCGCGGCGTTGGCTGGATTCACCAGCAAGCGGCACGCGCTGAGAATTACGACCAGGTGCCCTCGCTGCCGGCCCTGCCGGCTGACTACGCCCGCACCTACGCCATCCCCGGCCTGGACGACCCACAGTTGATCATCACCGACGCCACCCTGATCCGCGCCGCGCCGGACGACCCTGCCAACCCAACCCAGCCCGCGCTGGTCGCCGGGCTGGTCGGCACCAACCTGTACGTGATCGGGCGCGACGAGCGCACGACCCACTGGCTGGTTTACCTGCCCTCGGAGATCGCCCCCGCCGGGATGGGCTGGATACCCGCCACGGCTGCGCGCGCCCTGCACACCGACAACGTGCCGGTCATCCCCAACTCGCCGCTGCTCGCGGTGGGTCTGCCTATCCAAGCCGAGGCGGGCGCGCCGGTCGCCGCCGCTCGAACCACGATCAACTATCGCGCCGGCCCCGGCCTGGAATACGCCACCCTCGGCTTTGTGCTGAAAAGCCAGATCATGCCCGTCCTCGGCCGCTCCCAAGACGGCATCTGGCTGCAAGTGCAAGTGCCGGCCTCCATCTCAGCCGACCGCAAGGCGTGGGTAGCCGCGCCCAACGTGTACGTCTTCAATGAGGAGAAAGTGCAGCTCGCGCCCACCCCGCTGCCCGCCTGGGTGCCGACCAGCATCACCGCCTCCACCTGCGTGATCCAATACCAGTCGCCGGTCAACGGCAAGGCCTTCCGGCCCAACCAAGATTTCACCCTGACGGTGGAGCTGCTCAACAACACCCGCCAGACCTGGTCGCGCGGTAGCACCGACATCGTCTTCATCGCCCCGCTGGGCAGCCCGGACGTGCTGCACACCGGCGCCGACATCTACGACCTGGATTACAGCGTGCTCCCCGGGCAGGTCTACCGCATCAGCATTCCTGCCACGTCCACCTTCAATTCCGGCGACATCGGCGAGCTGTGGGCGGTGATGCAAGGCGGCGAGACGGTCTGCTCGTTCACTTACCGCATTTACCTCGCGCCCACCCCGCCCGCGCCGACCTTTACCCCCTGGCCGACCCAGACCGGGACGATCGAGCCCACCCCACCGCCGGACCTGCCGCCCACCCCCACCGTGGGCACCCCCGAGCCGACCAACCCACCCGAGGTCTCCCCCACTCCCAAATGGGGAGGTTAATCTTCCGATAGTATTTCAATCACACAATCAACTTTCCTACAGTCGAGGGGGGGGGGGGGG
>JARKOV010000115.1 GCA_029975965.1 Anaerolinea sp.
GCAAGACCAACGACTTTCGCGGCGGAAAAGTCAAAGAAGCGCCGCGCCCGCTGGTCATAGTGGTCGAGGAGGCCCACAAGCTGCTCAACCGCGAGATGGCCGCGCAAACCGCCTTCAGCACCATTGCCCGCGAGATGCGCAAGTATTACGTGACGTTGTTGATTATCGACCAGCGCCCCTCGCAGATTTACGATGAGGTGATGTCGCAACTCGGCACGCGTATCTCTGGCTGGTTGGGCGACGATCTCGACATCCAGGCGGTGCTCTCCGGCCTGGCCGGCAAGGACGCCCTGCGCGGTATGCTGGCGCGCCTGCAGGCCAAAGAGGAAGTGCTGCTGCTGGGCTGGGGCGTGCCAATGCCGATTCCGGTGCGCTCGCGGCGTTACGATGACGCCTTCTGGGTGGACCTGTTGGGCAGCCGGGCGCCGGGCAAGCGCGGCGAGTCGGATATTCTCAAAGAGCTGGGTTTTTAAGGGGGTTAACCACGCTTTCCTTAAAATAACCATGCGCAATGGAATTGGGAAAACAATGAACGTCGATGATTTCGCTTGTTCGATTCGTGAGGCGGTCGCGGCGGACGCGGCGGAGATCGCCCGGTTGAACGCCGCCTTCAACGGCTCGGATGAGCCGCCCGAGGTGTATGCCGCTCGCCTGGCAGACGCGTCGCGCGTTGACACGCCGGTCGTGGCGATTGTCGATGGCAGGATGGTTGGGCTGGCCAACTTGCGCCTGGTTAAGCCGTTGTTTCACCCCGATCGGTATGCGGAAATCACCGAGATGTTCGTCGAAGAAGCCTACCGCCGGCGTGGCATCGGGCGAGCATTGCTGGCGCAGGCTGAAACGCTGGCGCGGCGGGCCGGTGCGCGCCAGATGCTCATCCTGACTGATTTTTACAACGATGTCGCCCAGCGCCTGTACCGCTCGATGGGTTACAGCCACTACGATATCGCCTTGAGCAAGGCACTGGATTGATCCACCGGCATTTCATGTGCTGAACAGGCCCTATGTGAGTCCCAAGAGCGTCCTGCGCAGGGCTTCTTCGTAAATCCCGGCGTGATTGACCATGGTGGGCACCCGCCGGGCCTCTTCTGGGGTGAAAAAGCCGCGCTCATAACTTTCCTGGTTGTGCTTGAATGGCACCAATTCCATGATCTTGACGCGATAATACACCTGGACGGTCACCGGGTATCCCCAGCGGTGTTTTTCGGGTTTCGGCCCGAACAGTTCCAATTCTTGAACGCCGATCAGATCGATGATCTCGACCCGTGCATATGCTTCCTCCCACACTTCGCGGACGGCAGCCTGTTCGGGCGTCTCACCAGGGTCGATTCTCCCGCCGGGAATGTCCCAATCACGGTCTTTGAGGCGGGTGAGCAGCACGCGGTCGCCCTCGAAGCCGAATCCGAACGCGGTGAAGCACAGCTCGCGGGGAGGCAACTCGTCGGTGATGTAGAGGCGCCCCTCGCCCGGTTTGGGCAGCCAGGGGATGTTCTGGTTGGTGTAGATGAGTTTTTTCATGGTTTACCAGCGTCCCGTTCGAAGATGCTTACCGCCGAAAAAATAGTCGTTGATCCGGCGCCGGTGGCCTGGGAGGGTGCCTTGCGGGAGATGAGCCGGGTCGAATAAATCCCAGCCTGCGATCTCCAGATTGGGCTGGCCGCCCACCTGGACATCCCGTGAGGAAAACACGGCGATATGGTCGGTTTTACCTTCCCAAAAGTTGGTGTAGATGCCTTCCAGATGCAGCTCGCCCAGGTGTGCGCCTACCTCTTCGGCGGCCTCGCGGCGGGCGGCTTCTTCGAGCGTCTCGCCGGACTCGGCTGCGCCGCCCGGGAGCAGCCAGCCAGCTCCGTAGGTATGGCGCACCAGCAATACCTTACCCTCGTCAACGAGAATCAGGCGCACGCTGGCGCCCACCGGTCGAGTCATGCGCCAGAAAATGCGGCGAAAAGCGATGTGAAGCCGGATGAAGAAACCGGCTATGCGCTGACGGCTGTTTATGGATTGGCCTGTGGATGAGGCGCATCCTGGGTGGAATACAAGCGCGCCGCGCGAGTGTTCTCCTCGATATCGATGAGCAGGTAGATTGCCTCGCCGGTGGCGTAGACCGTCACCCCGCCGATGCCCCCGCTGAGCAGGATCACCAGCGCGGAGATCACCCCGCCCACCGCGCCGCCCAGCAGCCCTAAGCCTCGGCGGTTGAAGTCAAAGTCGTTGGTGAAGCCCTCGAATGCCGTGCCGCCGATCACGCCGGCCAGGCACACGCCAACCGCGCTGACGATGGTGACCACGAGCACAATCGCTCCGATGATCTTGTACAGCGTGCCGATGATGCGCAGCGCGCGGTATCGTTTTTCCATGAGTCCTCCTGTGGAAGTCGTTATTGAGAAAAGAGTTTGGTGCCGATTTGGTAAGAAAGCATGGGTGGAATGGGGATGGGATGAGTGATTGGATAACGGACCAAGAGATGGTTGCCAACTTCACTTTATCATACAACAAATATCGAGCGGTAGCATGCCGACCGGTCTTTTTTAGGTTGTGTGTCAATTTTTCTGTAAAATGTGGGCTTTGCCCCAAATTTTACAGAAAAATAAATCTCACAATCCTTTTTTAGGTCTTTCTCCTGCCACAAGGCTGAGGCGAGCTGGATGGGATGGATGATACAGGCTTTGAGGAGACCATAGCTTCTCTCCATCGAATAGCTTGCCTTCTCTTGCTTAGCTCGTATACTCAAAGCAGGAGGTGTGTATGATCGGTGAACTCGATATTTTCATTCGCATCCTGGTTGCGGCAGGGTTGGGCATGTTGGTGGGATTCGAGCGCGAGCGCCAGAACCAACCTGCCGGGCTGCGCACGCACATGGTTCTGGTCACCGGCTCGACGCTGGCGATGGCGTTGTCGATCAACCTGGCGATGCAGTACCGCGACCTGGTGCCGAACGGCGACCCAGCCCGACTGGCCGCGCAGGTGTTATCTGGCATCGGCTTCCTCGGGGCGGGGGCAATCCTGCGCTTTGGCCCGACGGTCAAAGGGCTGACCACCGCGGCTTCCTTGTGGACCATGGCGGTCGTCGGGCTGGCGGTGGGCGCGGGATATTTCATCGTCGCAGCGGGTATGACCGTGCTGCTGCTGGTGGTATTGACCCTGCTCAACTGGGTGGAGACCCGCCTGATCACCCCAAACCTGACTGTGCAATTCACCATCTTCGCGGTGGATAAACCCGGCCTGGTCGACAGCATTCGCGACATCCTGGCCAAGAACACGCGCCGGTTGGAATTATTCCGCCTCAACCGGCACACCCGCCGGCGGCGCGTGCGCATGGATGTGATGGTGAAGGTGCACGGCAACGAATTGCTCGAAGATATCAGCTCGAAAATTGCCGGCCTGGAGGGGGTCAAAATCGTCAAGTACGAATAGGGGTGCATCCAGAGGCGTCTTGCGGTGTTGCTTAATCGGATAAGGTCGATCTAATTTCCCTTGCTGATACCAGCCTCGACCTCGATCCGGAGGTTTGCATGGATTTAACCGCCGACGCCAAACGCGAGATGTTCTGGACGATGCTGCTTTCGCGGCGCGTGGATGAGCGCGCCTGGGTGCTCCACCGGCAAGGCAAGATCGCTTTTCACATCTCCGGGATTGGTCACGAAGCCGCTCAGGTCGGAGCGGCTTTTGCATTGCGGCGCGGGTATGACTGGATCGTGCCGTATTACCGCGACCTGGCCTTGATGCTGGCACTGGGCTATGAGCCGGTGGATTTCTTCCTGTCCTTGATGGGCAAGCGCGCCGAAAGCAGCTCGGGGGCGCGCCAGATGCCCAGCCACTGGAGCCTGCGGGCGATGAACGTGGTCAGCCTTTCGTCTCCGGTCGCCACGCAAACAACCCACGCTGCCGGGATCGGCCTGGCGATCAAGCTGCGCAAGGAAGATAAGGTGGTGCTGACCACAATCGGCGAAGGTTCCACCTCGCAGGGGGAATGGTATGAGGCGGTCAACTGGGCGGCCATTCACCGCCTGCCGGTGGTGTTCAACGTGCAAAACAACCTGTACGCCATCTCGGTGCCGGCTTCGCAGCAGATGGCGGTGCGCAGCGTGGCAGAAAAAGCCTGCGGATTGGGCCTCAACGGCTCCACGGTGGACGGCATGGACGTGTTCGCCTGTTACGCGGCTTTTCAACGGGCAGTGGATGATGCGCGAGCCGGGCACGGACCGGCGCTCATCGAGACCTGCGTTTACCGCATCACGCCGCATTCCTCTGACGATGATGATCGCTCCTATCGCACGCGTGAGGAGGTCGAGCAATACAAGCGCAACGACTGCCTGCTCCGCGCGCGCAACGAACTGGAGCGCCAGGGGCTGTTAACCCCCCACGAGGTGGACGCGATGGAGCGGCGGGCCGCAGAGATCGTCGACCAAGCAGTCTGCCAGGCGGAAGAAGCGCCCTATCCGGCGGGAGTGGAAGGGGCGACCCCGGTGTACGCCGAGGAGGTGCGGCTTGCCTGAAATCACCCTGATCGAAGCGGTGCGCCAGGCGCTGGATGAAGAGCTGGCGCGGGATGAGAGCGTCTTGTTGATCGGTGAGGATATCGGCAAGCGCGGCGGGGTTTTCCGCGCGACCCAGGGGCTGTATCAGAAGTATGGCGCTGAGCGCGTGCTCGATTCACCGCTGGCGGAGGCGTCGATCGTTGGCATTGGCGTGGGCGTGGCGCTATACGGCATGCGCCCGGTGTGTGAAATCCAGTTCGCCGATTTCATCCATCCGGCTTTCAACCAGTTGGTCAGCGAGGTTTCGCGGATGTGCTACCGCACCAACGGCGCGTGGACGGTGCCGATGGTGATCCGTGCGCCGTACGGGGGCGGCGTGGGTGGGGGATTGTACCATTCGCAGAGCGTGGAAGCTTTCTTCACCCACGTGCCGGGGCTCAAGGTGGTGATTCCTTCCAATCCCTACGACGCCAAAGGGTTGTTGAAATCGGCGGTGCGCGACCCGAACCCGGTGCTGTTTTTCGAGCCGAAGAAAGGCTACCGCTTGATCCGTGGCGAGGTTCCCCAGGGTGAGTACACCGTGCCGATCGGGCCGGCGCGCATCAGCCGGGCGGGGGAAGACCTCAGCCTGTTTGCTTACGGGATGATGCACCACTATGCCCTGCAGGCGGCCGAGCAGGCTGCCGGCGAGGGCATTTCGGTGGAAGTGGTCGACCTGCGCACGCTCTTGCCGGTGGATAAGCCGACCCTTCTGGCCTCGGTAAAAAAGACCGGCAAGGCGCTGATTGTCCACGAGGATAACCTCACCGGGGGCTACGGGGCAGAAATCGCCGCGATCCTCGCCGGCGAAGCCTTTACCGACCTGGACGCGCCCGTGCGTCGCCTGTGCGCTCCCGACGTCCCCGCTGCGCCCTTCAGCCCGCCCATGCAGGAGTGGTTCATGCTGGATGAGCAGAAGATATTGACGGAGATCAGGTCGTTGGCGGCGTATTAGTGAGGCGAAGTGCTCTGAGGGTTTCGTTATGAGAAAGGGATGGTCGATGATCCCTGACTCATCCCTCACAACCCCAAATTTCACCCTTTCTGAGGAGGTTCCATGCCCACCCAGATACTCATGCCCCAGCTTGGCGAGTCGATCGTCGAAGGAACGGTCACCAAATGGCTCAAGGAAGTAGGGGCGCAGGTGGAAAAATTCGAATCGCTGCTAGAGGTCAACACCGACAAGGTTGACACCGAGATCCCTTCCCCGGCGGGGGGCGTGCTGCTGCGCATCCTGGTGCAAGAGGGGGAAACCGTGCGCGCTGGGACGCGCCTGGCCTGGATAGGCCAGCCCGGCGAAGCGCTGCCGGATGATCCACCGCCGGCTCAGGCAGTCGAGACCGTTTTGGAAGCCGGCGACAACGGCGCATCCACTTTAGCGGCAGGACGCGATCGCGAGCTGGGCTTTATCTCACCGGTGGTGGCGCGGCTGGCATCTGAGCACAACCTTGACCTGCGCCAGGTTCGTGGGACAGGCGAGGGCGGGCGGATCACCAAGAAGGACGTGATGGCGCATCTCGATAACCGCAGCAAAGCCGCCCCGGCTGCCCCCTGGGAAACGCCTGCCGACGGCGACCTGTTCCGCCCAAGCGAGCCGGCGCCGACTGCTACGCGCCCGCAAGATGCGCAGAAAGGTCGCCTGGTGCGCCTCGACCCGCTGCGCAAGGCCATCGCAGAGAACCTGGCGGCCAGCATGCGCAATGCCCCGCACGTCACCACGATGATGGAGGCCGACATGAGCCGGGCTGCCGCGCATCGCGCCGCCCATCAGGCGGAGTTCGCGGGCGACGGCGTGCGCCTCACTTACACCGCTTATTTCGTGGCGGCGATCGTGGCGGGGTTGAAAGCCTTCCCTGTGGTCAATTCATCCTGGACGGATGAGGGCATCCTGGTGTACCCGCACATTCACATCGGCATGGCCGTCTCGCTGGGTGACCAGGGCCTGATCGTGCCGGTGATCAAAGGTGCCGACGGTCTCTCGCTGCTCGGGCTGGCGCGCAAGATCAACGACCTTGCCGAGCGAACGCGCCTGCGGAAATTGCTCCCCGATGAGGTGCACGGCGGCACCTTCACTTTGACCAATCATGGTACCAGCGGCAGCCTGTTCGCGACACCGGTGATTAATCAGCCGCAGTGTGGTATCCTTGGGGTGGGCGCGATCAAGAAGCGGGTGGTGGTGATCGACGACATGATCGCCGTGCGCCCGATGGTTTACCTTTCGCTGACCTTCGATCACCGCGTGGTGGACGGCTTCACCGCGGATGGGTTCCTGGGAAGGGTGGTGAGCGCTCTCGAAAGCTGGTAAGGAAATTGTGCGACCGTGGGTGGTTCCTTCGCAAGGAAATTGTTGCAGGAATCGCGTGTGAAAGGATAGCAACAGCGGATATGGGCCGGACTCTCGCCTGTGGAGACAACCTGAATGAGCGATCGAGCCGAAATAGAATGGTCGCCCAGGGTTAGCCTGGCGAAAATCCGCGCTTTGTATCTCAACGAAGCGCGGGGCACTTGTGATGACGAGCTCATTCAAGAGGTCGGCTTCAGCTTGCTGGCTCGCTGCCAGAGCATTCTCGAGTACACCGAGGCTTGCGAGACGGGCAGGGTCCGTTGCAAGCGCTGTGAGAAACAAGGCCAGACCACCATCCTCCAGCGGAATATGCACAAGCCCTCCATGTTGCTGCGCTGTCCGGTTTGCGGCTGGCAGGTGCGCTGGCGGGTGTATAAAGCCGAATCGGAAAACGCAGATGGCCAGCTCCACGCCGGTCATGCAGGAACGGCATTTGCGCGCTATGTGGCGGTTTATCCGCAGTGCCGGACGCGGGAGGAAAAAATCCTCGCCATTGACCGGCTGATCCACGAGTTCCATTGGTTCCTGGTGAAAGAGGATCGACCTGCCAGAGCCAACAAGCCGGCTGGGGTCAACCTGTTGCGCGGGAACACCAGCCAGGTGCTCACCATGCTCAACGAATTGACCTATGGAGAAAATACACCTCCTGAGCTCGTGGAGATGAAAACGTGGTGGCTGAAGCAACAAAAAAAGGTTCCATCGGGTCAGTGAGCTGTCGCTGCATGGTTTCCCGTGCTGCTACCAACCCGGCTTGATACCTGAGTGGTACCGAATTCTCATTGAAAAAGGAAGGATGCCATGAGCACTTACGACGTCATCGTGATCGGGGCAGGGCCTGGCGGCTACGTTTCAGCCATCCGTGCGTCCCAGTTGGGGTTGAAAACGGCCATTGTCGATAAGCAGTGGTTGGGCGGTGTTTGCTTGAATGTGGGTTGCATCCCGTCAAAGGCACTGCTCAAGAACGCCGAGGTGGCTCACACGCTACGCGAGCGCGGCAAGGAATTTGGCTTCTCCTTCGAGAACCTGACCCTGGATTTCTCGGCGGCAGTCAAGCGCAGCCGGTCAGTGTCCGACCGGTTAACGCGAGGCGTGGGCTTCTTGATGAAGAAGAATAACATCGATGTGCATATGGGCGCAGCGCGGCTGACGGCAAAGGATACCGTTCAAGTGACGGACGCCGAAGGCAAGGTCAATGAGCTGAAAGCGAGCAATATTGTGCTGGCGACCGGCGCTTCGGCGGCGACGATCCCCGGCGTGACGATCGACGGAGAGCACGTGGTCACCTACCACGAGGCGATTCTCCAGACAAAGCTGCCCAAATCGGTGATCATCATCGGCGGGGGAGCGATTGGGGTCGAATTTGCCACGGTGTGGAATGCTTACGGCAGCGAAGTGACCATCGTGGAAATGCTGCCCCGCATTGTCCCGCTCGAGGACGAAGAGATCAGCGGCGAGCTGGCAAAGGCATTTCAAAAGCGCAAAATTAATGTGCTGGCCGGGCACCGGGTGCTGTCGGTGGAAAAGACCGCCGGCGGCGTGCAGGTGAAAGTGTCCAGCGATGCTGGCGAGATGGTGTTGGAGGCTGAACAGGCGTTAATGGCGATTGGCTTCAAGCCCAATTCGAAAGATCTGGGTCTGGAAGCGCTTGGGGTGGCTGTCGGCCCGCGCGGTTTCATCGAGGTCGATGAGCGCATGGCGACCAGCGTGCCGGGCATCTGGGCGATTGGCGATGTGACCGGGAAAACGCTGCTGGCCCACGTGGCTTCGGCGATGGGCATCGTCTGCGCTGAGAACATCGTCGGCGTGGAGACGACCACCATCGATTACCGCATGGTGCCCCATGCCACGTTCTGCCAGCCCCAAATCGCCTCGTTTGGGCTGACCGAAGCCCAGGCCAAAGAGGAAGGTTACGAGGTCAAAGTGGGCCGCTTTCCGTTCCAGCCGAACGGCAAGGCGCTTGGACTGGGAGATTATGCCGGTTTCGTCAAGATCATCACCGACGCGAAATACGGCGAGATCCTCGGCGCCCACATGATCGGCCCGGAGGTGACTGAATTGCTGCCGGAGCTGACCCTGGCGCAGCGCATGGAGCTGACCACGGCGGAGGTCGCGCGCAATATCCATGCGCACCCCACCTTGAGCGAGGTGCTGATGGAAGCCGCGGAGAGCGCCGAAGGTCATGCCATCCATATTTGAAAACATGACTCGCCCCGAAACTAATCTTTCATAAGCGCGTTGAGTCGAATAATCCCCACCCCCTGTAATCCCCCGCCCCAAGGCGGGGGA
>JARKOV010000118.1 GCA_029975965.1 Anaerolinea sp.
GCGAACGGGGCGGTTCACGCGTGCAACGGTTTTCGTCGGAACAACAGCCAGGCGCCCAGTAGCAACATCGCCGTGTACACCCCCGCGTAGAGCGTCGCCAGCAGGCAGTCCGTCCACCGGAGGCCCGGATGGTCGTACAGCAGCAAGTCGCGGATGTCGTACCATTCCAGGTGCGGAATCAGGAAATAAATCGAGTAAACCACCGTCCGCAGTGGCTCGGGCTGCTGCAGGGCGACCTGATTGAGGTGCCGGCCAAGCAACAGAATGCCCAGCACGACGATGAAACAAATGGTGGCGTTGGAGGAGGGGGCGGCAAAGACCAGCGAGCCCAGCAGCGCCAGACCCACCACGATGGCCAGCATCACCCAATGCAGCCAGAGCGCCTGCAGGTACTGGATGACCGCCAGGTCATGCTCCCGGGAGGCGCTGACCACGCCGAAAAACAGGTAGAACACTCCGAGGGCAATCCCGCTGGCCAGCCAGCAACCGAGAAACTTGCCAGCCACAACCTGGCCGCGCGTGACCGGTTTGGCCAGGAGGGGAAAGATGGTGCGGTTTTCCCGCTCGGCGGGAATTTGCCGGGCGGTGGTGGTGATGGCGATGACGAGGGCCGAAATCCAGATGAGCAGCAGGCAAATATCCTTGAGGTAACTCGCGATTCGCGGGTCGTTGAAGAAGGTGATCGAGCCCATCAAAAGCGTCATCACCGCCGTGAGGACGAACAGGACGTAGAAGTCCTTTCGACGGTAGAGCTCCTTGATGACCACGCCGGCAAGCGCCCAAACCGTATTCATGCTGTCACCTCCGCTTGATAGCCAATCAGGCTCAGGAAGATCTGCTCGAGGTTGGCCTGGTGCTTTTCCACCAGCGCCGACACCCGGTCCTCGACCTTGAGTTCGCCCTGGTTGATGATCGCCACGCGGTCGCAAACCGTCTCGACCTCGCCCAGTTCGTGCGAGGAAAAAAACACCGTCTTGCCCTCATTCTTGAGGCGCTGGATGATTTCCCGGACTTTCATGCGCCCCAGCGGGTCCAACCCGCTGGTCGGTTCGTCGAGGATCAGGAGGTCCGGGTCGTTGATCAAGGCCTGCGCCAGCCCCACCCGCTGCTGCATGCCTTTGGAGTAGGTCTTGATGGGCCGCTTGCGCGCCGCCTCCAGCTCCACCAACCGCAGCAGTTGATCAATCCGCCGGTCCGCCTCGGCGCGGGGAATACCAAA
>JARKOV010000120.1 GCA_029975965.1 Anaerolinea sp.
CAAAAGGGGATCATCATCGCCGCCCACACCACCAGGCAAACGGCGACCGCCAGCGGGCGCTTCAAGTACTACAACGCCGAGCCGACCACCGGCATGATGATCAGCCAGGCGTTACCTTGGGACAGGTAGATGATCGAGGCGGCCAGGAGCACCTGGCCGACGAAGTAAACAGCGGTCGCTGTGGGGTGCACCCCGGCCTCGAGGTAGCGCGAGCCGAAGATGCCGGTGGCGGTGTAGACCACGCCCAACCCCAGGGCGATGAAATAAGAGGTCCTAAAATGCAGCCCGCCAGCGGTGAAGGTCACTACGAAGCTGGCGATCACCACGATGAGAAAGGCCAACTCGCTGTTTTTATGGGTCCGCCGGGTCATTGGGTTGGTCTGCATGTTTCCTGATCCTTTGCAAGGGTGAATCCACTTGATTTTTAAATATTACCATTTTCTCTCAGGTACGGGCGGCGCGATGCGTCTCACACACTCTTGCTTTGGATTGTGTAAGTTATTTTCTGTAAAATGTGGGCTTTGCCCCACATTTTACAGAAAAAATGGAGCACGATCTTGCTTCGTGCCCTGGCGTCTTGGTGGTTGATTCATCTGATCAGACATGGCGCGACTCTCCGCAGGTATTCGGGCTGGGTGCGATCCACTTTAAAAGCTCTTGCTTCGTGCCCTGGTGTCTTGGTGGTTGATCTATCTTTTTTCAAGCCTGCGCAATTGCCCGGAAATCCAGCGCCACGAAGGGCAACCCGGCAGCGATGCGCTCCTTGCGCCCCGCCATGAAGCGCGCCGGCCATTCATCCGGCTCGTGTTCCAGGTCGAACGGCAGGCAAAGCGCGTACAGCCCGGTTTCCAGCAGCTTGAGGAAGTCCGGCAGCCGTTCGATCCACACCGGCACAAGGGGAAATTCCGCCAGGTAACCGGCCAGGTAGCTGCGCAGAAAATCCGCGGCGTAGACATCCTTATCGACCTGAGGCGTGAGCACGCAGAAATCCAGCACGCTCATGGCGATGTCCATCGCATACCAACCGTAGGCGCAGTCGTCGAAGTCGAGCAGGGTGATGCGCTCGGTCTCGAGATCAAAGAGAAAATTTCCACCGTGCAGGTCAGCGTGAATCACGCCGTATGCGCCGGGGTCGCGCGGAAAAGCCAGCACAGCCTGGCGAGCCTCCGCGCGCCGGCGTTCGAGGAGCTCGCCGCCCATTGCGCCGGACTGGTTAAAGCCGTTGCCCATCTCGTCCCACTGCGGGCGCGGCGCGATCGACTCTGGCGGGTGATATTCCGCCGAGCGAGCATGGAAGCGCCCCACCGTGCGCCCCAGGTGGGTGTACCGCGCCGCATTCCACACCTCGAAGGACAACTCCTCCCCCAACACGCCGGGCGCTCTCTCAAAGGCCATCACCAGGTGCAACCCCTCATCCGCCTGCAACGGTTCGACCAGCCGGCCGTGGACCGAGCGCAGCGGGACGGGCACGCTCACCCCGCCCCGCGCGAGGAAGTCGGTGAAATGGAGGCTGGAATATAACTCGCGCTCGCCAACCTCCTCATCCGGAGGTGAGATGCGCAGCACGCAGTCGCGCCCGTCGCGCTCGAAGGTGTAGGTGGCCGAAAAATGCCCGCCGCGGATGGGCCGGCAGTCTTCGGCGCGCGCGCCAAACAACCCGACAGCTCGTCGCAAGATCTCTGGATCCATCATGCCCGGTGCCTTTCCATTCGCCTGGAAACAAGTTGATTCAAATGCGCTCAAACCGCGCCGCTCGCCAGTCAGCGCAGGCCGGCACTCGCCGGACGCCCTGCCCGGCGAGTCGGACCGCCCCACAGGCGCAGGCCGATCACCACCCAGCCGGCGCTGACCGGCAAGACGAAACCGCCGGGAATGTGGCGCACGCCCCAAAACATCAGCGCCAGGCCCAGCAGCGGGGCGACCCCCATGGCCATGGTTTGCCAACGGGGCAGGATGTCTTTCCTCCATAAACCGGTCGCGGTCAGCAGCGCCCCAACCAGGTACACCAGCATGCCCAGCTCGGTGCCGATCAGAAAACCCACCAGGCTGGCGGTGTCGCCCAGGGCCTGCGCCCCGAACCAGTAATCGGACAGGTTGCCGACCACGCTCATCGCCAGACCGGCTACCATCAGGCGGAACCCCCACCTGCCGGATACGCCGCCGACCGAGCGACCGCTGCGCAGCAGGCAGCAAATTTCAAACCCGACCACCCCCGCCAGCAGCAGCACGAAAACCGGCAAAAACAAGCGACCGTAGGTCTGGTACACCTGGTTGGGCGGCGCGAAATCGAACAAGGCCGGCAAACTCGCCACCAGCCCTGGCGCCCAGCCCGGCGCATCCGCCCGGCTCCAATCGAAGTTGTAATACGCCGCGGCCGCCAGGAAGGAGTTGACCACGCCCAACACTCCGCCCCACACCGCCGCCAGGCCCGCGATTCGCACCCATTGGTTGATGTTCATGTTTTTTCCCTGGCTGACGCCGCTCAAGGCGACGAGCGAAACACCAGGCAGGCCAGCAGGTCCGCGAAGCCCGCCCTGGCGTACAGCGCATAACCCACCTGGGAAGAGACCAACAGACAGCGCCGCGCGCCCGCCTGCGCCGCTTCAGCCAGCAGCGTCGCCAGCACCACGCTGCCCAACCCTTGCCGGCGGTAGCGGGTCAGGGTGTACATGTTGGCGATGTAAACCGTATCCGGGCGGACCCAGTGCAGGGCGCCCCAGGCCACCACTTTTCCCGCCTGCGCGAGGGCATAGATGCGGGTGAGCGGGTCGCTCAACTGGATCTCGTGGTGCACCTGGAACCCACGCGCCCGGTTCAGCTTCACCAGGGTGGCAGGGTCACCGACGCGCTGCACGCGCGCGTCCGGCGCAGACAATGCTTCCGGGGGCAGACTGCGCGCCATAAGCGCTTCGCGATGGCTCAAGGCGTACCCCAGCCCGGCGAGCGCTGCCGCCTGCTCCGCGGGCTGGCAGGTGAAAACGGTCAGCAGGTGGCTGATTCCCGGCGCACCCGCCCGGATGCGCGCCGCGACCTCCGCAGCGGGCAGGTCGTGGGCGATGAACTCGTAGGCAATTCCCCCGTCGGGATGGGAAAAATGCAGCGCGGTCAGGCCGTTGATCTGCTCGACGCGCGTCCCGGGCAACACCGCGCTCTCCAGGTGGGCGTACGCCTCGACGAACAGGCTCACCGCTTCAGCCGGGTCGAACAGGCTCATGCCGGCGTCCCCCGGTGATCGGCGCGGACCTGCAGAGCGTTCAGCATCCCGCGCGTGACCGGCTGGCTGCCCAGGCGAGGAAAACCGGAGACCCAACCGTGCTCGTCGGAGCCGCCGCTGGTGACCAGCCCAAACTGGCGAGCAAAGGCCAAAAAATGCGCTCGCGCGGCGTCGTTCATGCGGTGGTGGTAGATTTCAATGCCATCCAGCCCCATCTCCACCAGCCAGCCGAAGGCGCGCCCATCCAGCCAGCCGCCGCGCCAGCGCACCAGGCTGGGATGCGCCAGCACCGCCACCCCGCCCGCGGCGCGGATGGCGGCGATGGCGCGGTCGATGGTCAGCGCGCAGACCGGCACAGCTTCGCGGTGCGGGTCCATCAGTTGCAGCGCGCCGCGCAAATCCTGGGCGTACCCGCGCTCCACCAGCGCATCGGCCAGCGGCACCGGCCCGGCATAGCGCGGGTTGAGCCGGGCGACATCCTCCATTGACACCACAAACCCTTCTCGCACGAGCAGCTCGCAGCGGCGCTGCGTTCGCGACGCCAGGTCCGCCAGCGCCTCCCTTTCGATGTCGAGGAAGCGCGGGGCATCCACGTCGATAAAATATTCCAGCACATCGATGTCGCTCTCCCAGGGCGGCGCGCCGCTGGCGTCCCAGCGGCTGGTCAGCTCCACCGCCGGGATCAAATCCACGCCCTCCTGGGCGGCGAAATCGCGCACCTCGCGCACGCCGCGCGCGTTATCGTGGTCGGTGATCGCCAGCGTGCGGATGCCGCGCGCAACCGCGTGCCTCACCAGCTCCGCCGGAGAAGCGCGCCCGTCGGAGTAGTAGGTGTGCGTATGAAGATCGATGGACGATTGGATCGATTCGGGCATGGGCTTCCTGGGTGGGCGGAGCTCCGCTGCGAAAACGGTGATGGGCTGGCGAGTTGGCTAGGCCGGTTTTCCAATCCGGAGAAAATCTCGCATCGACCAGCGCCCACCGGCCTGCTGCACCAGGAAGAACACGCGGTCCACGAGAAATTGTTGCGGTTGCCAGGCCGCCTCCACCGCCGAGCGCGCGGCTTCCAGCGCAGCCAGGTCGTTGAAGGTGCCGACGGAGAGGTGCGGGGTGTAATCAAAGGGCAGCGCCTGGATCTGGCGCGGGAAACGCCCTTCCAGCTCGGTGCGCAACCCGGCCAGTTGTCCCTGGTCCACCGGCAAGATCCACAACGCCATCGGGAAACCCTTGAACAGCTCGATCTGCTCCAGGCGAATCTCGAAAGGCTCGACGCTCGCCAGGCAGTCCGCCAGCTCCAGGCTGAACACCGGCCACTCCTCCGGCTGGATGAAGGGCGGGTAGACCAGGGTGATGTGCGGCGGGAAATGCACCGCCAGCGGCTCATATTTGCGCCGCCACGGGTCGATCACATCGCACACGTCGGACGGCGGGATGATTCCCAGGGCCGTGGATTGGGGAAATAGCATAAATTTATTATACAGGAGAGTGCCGGCAGGGGCACGCCCCGTTCCTGAAAGCTGGTCTGAAAAACTTGTATGCAGAAGGTTTCAGGAGATTTTTTTGGCAAACACCTCAGCGATCGATGGGTAATCTTCGCAAAATCGAAATAGGGGGGTAAATCCGGTTAAATCGAGAATGTCGCGGATTTTATCTGAGACACCATAAAGAACGACCTGACCACGGTTATATTTCTTACATGTTTTCTGTGTGTCGATTAATATCCGAAGGCCAGCAGAAGATATAAAAGACACTTCGGTCATATCAATGACGATTTTATAACGTCCGCTGTCGGTTATTTCTTTCAATACATTCCCAACTTCATGCGAATTGACCGAGTCAATTCTGCCCGTCAATTTAACCATTACAAAATTTTGAAAATAATTGACGATCGATTCAAGAGAATTTCCGCCGTAATAAACCTGGTTCATCCGGCGAGGTATGAAGTGATCACGATATTGTTTGTAGCCACCGTTTATCTCATTCCACTCTTCAATATGATTGTTTATGTCTATGACGATCCTTGAAATGTTTAACCGAAGAAAATCTGGCCCATTGCGATTTACGAGCAACCTGAGCTGGTCCACATAATCCAATGGCATTTTTAATCCAAAAATTATGCTCCCTTTTTCATTGCGAAGGATCGCCACTCTTTGTGTGGGCACCCTCAAAAGACTCGCCAAAGCATTAACCAAAATCACTTGCTCCTCATCGGAAAGTGAAGTTGGTTTGGGCGCATCTTTCCCGACCACGATTTGTATGTTGGCTGCCGTTTCTTGATAAAACGCTACCTCATGATTACTTTCCGCTTTTTTGTCCTTTACCCGCAAGATGGGATGCGGATGGGCGCCGGTCATTTCCCACCGAATTGCGTTCGAAGCCAATTCAAAGGCAAATTCATACGTTTTTCCTGCCGCAATCGCATCATAAAATGCGACCGAAAATTTTTGACTTAACGTGTCGGAGATCTGATTGCTGATGCCTATGACATATGGAATGCAACTCACGATCGCATCTGACTGAACTTGGGTATAGCAGGCGTTCAGGATGACGCACTCCAAAGTGTCTGAGAACAAACGGAAAAAATCTCTCAGGGTATTCGAATCGACAAGAATTTTCTTCCCCTTTTCATTTTCGAACGCAATTCCTTCGTCTCCATAACCGTGACCGCTGAAATGTAGAATGTTCGGCATATAATCCAACATTGCTCTACGGATATCGACGGGGCGAGGAGCCCACAGAGTTTTTAGGGAAAGCTCATTTTTAAGATTTCCTCTTTGGATGCCATTTTGGATTTCGCGCAATTCTTGATCGAGACGCAAATGGGAAGTCTTGCTCGGGTTCGCAGCCAAAAAAAGGATTGTTTTCCCCATAAAATATTCTCTGTGACCAACAGATTATTAACTGGGTAAAGGTCGATTTAAAAGACAGGATGATTTATTATACATAAGTTGGTGCGTAAAAAGGACTTTTCACTTTGGTCACACGGGGCACACGCGTCAAGATAGAGGATCTACAAGATTCGAGTCACCCACCTCTAAGTGGTCAGTCAGGCTGATTTTGACAGATACTAAGTCCCTGCCCTTGAAGGGTGTACAGATCGGGGGTGTGGGGGCCTTTGAGAAAGCCATAACAGGCTGCCCGTTTTAGGTTGTAATTAAAGATCAAAATTATTAGAATGATAGGGAAGCCCATCATCACGCCAATGAAAGGAGGGATATTGAGCGCGTTCCTGTGCGAGTGCGCAGGAGTGAGGTGCCAGGCTCGCCGAGCGGGTGTTCGGCAACCAGCCGGCCGGTTTTGAGGTTTGTCACCGGGCGGGAACCCTGGAAACCAGATATAGCACTGCCTCAGTTCAAGCAAGGGTCGCAGGGTAACGCTCCACAGGGGAGAAACGGCCCGTGCGACCCGCCTAAACCAAATTCAACCAAGGGAGTAGATATGCGCAAATCAACATTCGCTGTCATCGGCTTGTTGACCATTCTGGCGATGCTGCTGGCGCCGGTCAACAGCGCCCCCAGCGTGGCTGCTCGCACGCTGCCGCCTGAACGGATGCCCAAAGAACTGCCCGCCGAAGTGATCGAGGCGTTCAAGGGCGGAATCACTGCTGAAGAGCTCTTGGCGCGCTATGACGGGCCTGTCCCGGCCGCCCTGTGGGCTGCAGTGGACGAGCCGGTATCGGTGATCGTCGAAATGGACCAGCCCTCGCTGATCGCCAGCATGCAGGCGCAAGGCACCACCCCCAGCCAGATGGGCGCTGCCGCCCAGCGCAGTTACGCGCAGGGCCTGCTCCAGGCCCAGACGCCGCTGGTCGCCGAGGTGCAAGCCCGCGGCGGAGCGGTGCTCGGTCAGTACACCAAGGTTTATAACGGCGCGCTGGTGCGCATCAAGGGCTCGGAAGTCGACGCGCTGCGCAAGATGGCCGGGGTGAAAGCGGTTCACCGCGCCCCACGGCACACCATCGAGCTGACCAACAGCGTGCCATTGATCGACGCGCCCGAAGTGTGGGAAGCGCTGCCCACCGGGTACGATGGCTCCGGCGTGACCATCGCGGTGATCGACTCGGGCATCGACTACACCCACGCCTCCTTTGGCGGCGTGGGAACGGCGATTGCCTACTCCAGCAACGACCCCGACGTGATCGAGGCGGGCAGCTTCCCGACCGCGAAAGTGATCGGCGGCTACGACTTCGCCGGCACCGCTTACAACGCCAGCTCCCCGGTCAATTCGATCCCCGTCCCCGACGACGACCCGCTGGATGAGGGCGGTCACGGCACCCACGTGTCGTCAACCGCCGCCGGCATGCCCGTGCTGGACGCCGGCATGAACGTGCTGGTCGGTCCCGGGGTGGCCCCTGGCGCCAGCCTGTACGCGCTGAAAGTGTTTGGCGCGGCCGGCTCCACCGACCTGGTGATCAACGCCCTGGATTGGGCGATGGATCCCAACGGCGACGGCGACCTCTCCGACCGGGTGGACGTGATCAACATGTCGCTCGGCTCGATCTGGGGCACCGCCTCGGCCGACGATCCTGAGCAGGTGGCGGTCAACCTGATCTCCTCGCTCGGCACCTTCGTCGCGGTTTCGGCGGGCAACGAAAGCGACAGCTCCTACGTCGTGGGGCAGCCCTCCATCTCCGACGCGGCCATCTCGGTGGCGGCCAGCACGACCGGCTTCGTCACCATGCCGGTTGTCCAGTACGATAACAACACCCAATTCGCGCCTTACAACCCCGGCAACCCCTTCACCACCGCCGTCACCGCCGTCCTGGTCGATGTGGACATGGTGGATGGCACGCCGACCGGCGAGCTCTGCACCACCACCGTGGGCAACCCCGCCAGCGACCTGCTCGGAAAGGTCGCCCTGGTGCAGCGCGGCGGTTGCGATTTCGCGGTGAAGATTGCCAACGCCGCCACCCTCGGCGCGGTGGGCATCATCATCTACAACCAGGTGCGCCCGGACGACGACTTCATCAGCATGGTGACCGGCACGACCACCCTGCCCGCCGGGCACACCACGCGGCCCTACGGTCTGGCGCTCAAAGCCTTCCACGGCACCAGCGTGACGGTCGGCCCCGATTCGTCTCCCAAGACGGTGCCGTTTGGCAGCGCCGATACGGTCGGCAGTTTCTCCAGCCGCGGCCCGCGCGGGTACGACTCGAAGCTCAAGCCTGAAATCACCGCCCCCGGCGTGGCGATCTTCGCCGCCTACATGGGCACCGGCAACCAGGGCACGAGCATGAACGGCACCTCGATGGCCGCCCCGCACGTGGCGGGCGTGGCCGCCCTGATCGCCGACGCGCACCCGGATTGGAGCGCTGAAAAGATCAAAGCCGCCATGATGAGCACCGCGGTCGACCTGAGCGCCAGCGACGCCAACGGCTACCGCATCGTCCCGCGCACCGGCGCCGGGCGGGTGGACGCCGACGGGGCGGTCTTCGCCCAGACGATCGTCACCGGCGACCCGAACCTGGTCAGCCTCAGTTGGGGCCTGGTCGAGGTGGGTATGGACACCCCCAGCTACGTCGTGCCCGAAGCCAAGCTGGTGCGCGTCGAGAATCTGGCCGGGGCGAGCAAGACCTACGACATCGCCGTGACCTTCAGCAGTCCCACCATGACGGGCGCCACGCTCAACCTGCCCTCCACGGTGACGGTCGCCGCCGGCGCCACGGTGGGTGTGCCCGTCACGCTCACCCTCAACCCGGCCCTGCTCCCGCAGGAAAACCACCCCACGCTGGAATATGCCTTGAACTTCGGCGTGATGGAGGAATACTACGGCTTCGTCACCTTCACCCCGCAGGGCGGCGGCGCGGCGGTGCGCGTTCCGTTCTACTTTGTCCCGCGCCCCTACAGCAAGCTGAGTGAGGCTCCGGGCGGCGATCATTCGGTCAATGCCGACGGCCTGACCCCGGCCAACATTACCTTCAACCAGAGCGGTCCCAAGACCTCGAACCTGTGGGTCTGGCCCGCGCTGGTGGTGGATCCCAACGAGCCCGGCATCCAAGACGCGGGCGACCTGCGCGCCGCCGGCATCGACCTGGGATTCGTCAGCGGCACGTACGGCAACGTGCTGGCGGTCGCCATCGCCAATTGGGGCAAGCTGCACACGCTGCAACCCTACTTCGACGAGACCGACCTGCACATCGACGCGGACCGCGACGGCACTTTCGAATACACCCTGTGGAACTTCAACTACGGCTGGCTCTCCGGCGGCGACCAGGATAACACTTGGGTCGTGCTGGTCACCGATCACACCATCCCGGCTCCCTCGCCGAATATCTTCCTCGCCAGCCCGTACACCATCACCGCCGACTTCAACTCCGGTTATTCGGAATGGTATGTCCCGGCCGGCTGGATCCCGCTTTCGACCAGCACCTTCAACTACCGCTTCATCAGCTACGACGCGGCCGGTAACGCCGACGTCACCCCGGCGGGCACCTTTGATTACGCCCGCTACCCATACTACTGGGAGCTGAGCGACTTCATCCCCGGCGGCGGCGGATCGACGGTGCTCTCGGTGTACATGAACAGCACCGCCGGCTACCTGATCTCGAAGCCGCAGGGCGTGATCCTCGCCGATTACTACGGCCAGCCCGGACTCGGGCAGTCCTACGTGATCCCGTTGACGGCGGAGAGCGTCCCGACGATCTATATACCGTACGTCGGCAAATAGATCGATTGTGTGATTAATATCTGTAAAGTGTGGGGCCAGGCCCCACATTTTACAGATACATTGAAACAAATCCAGTAAAACCGGCAGGGGGCGCGCAGTGCGCGCCCCCTGCCACGCGCCAATGCGACCCTCGCCCTGCGCTTACCCGTAGGGCCAGGGTCGCCCCAATCTTCGCCTCCCCTTCAGGGGAGGCCGGGAGGGGTCATGCCGCCCCTGCAGAATTGAACAGTCGCTGTTGAGTCGCGCGTCTCCAGGTCACGCTATAATCATACTATGCTGATCCATTCCGCCTCCCAATTGCTCACCCTGGCCGGCGGGCCGCAGCGCGGCGGCGATTTGGGCCGCCTGGGCATCCTCGCCGATGGCGCGGTGCTCGTCCGCGGAGGGCGCATCGCCGCAACCGGGACGACCGCCGAGCTGCTCGCCGCCTACCCTGCCGAAGAGCGGCTCGACGCGCGCGGACGGGTGGTGATGCCCGGCTTCGTCGACCCGCACACTCACCTGGTCTGGGCGGGCGATCGCGCCGCCGAATTCGAGCTGCGCCTGCAGGGAAAAACCTACCTGGAGATCATGGCCGCCGGCGGGGGCATCGCCTCCACGGTGCGCGCCACGCGCCAGGCCGGCCTGGACGACCTGCTCGCGCAGACCCGCGAGCGCGCCCGGCGCATGCTGCGTCACGGCACCACCACCGCCGAAGCCAAGACCGGTTACGGCCTGGAGACGTCCGCCGAGCTGCGCCAGCTCGAGGCGCTGCTGCGCCTGGACGAGGAAGGCCCGCTGGAGATCATCCCCACCTTCCTCGGCGCGCATGCCATCGCCCCAGAGTACCGTGACGATCCGCAAGCCTACACCGACCTGGTCTGCCGCGAGATGCTGCCCGCCGCGCTGGACTGGTGGCAGGCGCATGCCGGCGGGCGACCGCTGCCTTTCGTCGACGTGTTTTGCGAGACCGGCGCGTTCAGCCTGGAACAGTCGCGCGCCATTCTCGAGGCGGCCCGCCGCCTGGGCTTTCCGCTCAAGATCCACGCCGACGAGTTCGACAACCTGGGCGGGGCGGGACTGGCCGCAGAGATGAGGGCGGCCTCCGCCGACCACCTGGTGGTGACCTCGCCAGAGGAAATTCGCGCCCTGGCGCGCAGCGCCACGGTCGCCGTTTCGCTGCCCTGCACCCCCTTTGGCCTGGCCGAAACCGCCTACACCCCGGCGCGCGCTTTTCTCGAAGCTGGCGGGCTGCTGGCGATTGCCAGCGACCTCAACCCGGGCACCGCCTGGTGCGAAAGCATGCAGTTCGCCATCGCGCTGGCCTGCCGCTACCTGCGCCTCACCCCCGCCCAGGCGATCGCTGCGGCCACGATCAACGCCGCCGCCGCCTTGCGCGCCGAAGACCGGCTCGGCTCGCTCGAAGCCGGCAAACAGGCCGACCTGATCCTCCTCGCGGTGCCGGACTACCGCCACCTGGGCTACCGCTTCGGCGGCAACCTGGTCGAGAGGGTGATCAAGCGCGGCGAGGTGGTGGCATGAGCAGCGGTGGGCTGGTCGTCGGATTGGGTGGGGCGGGGCTGCGCGTGGTCGCTCGCATCCGCCAGGTGCTGGCTGCGGGCAGCCTGGCCCGCCCTCCCGAAACGATCCGCCTGCTGGCGTTCGACGTTCACAAGCCGGTGCCGGTGACCGGCAAGTTGCCCCAGTCCTACCACTTCCTCATCCAGCTTCCCCAGGTTGAAGCGCTCCCCGGCGAGCCGGTGCGCTACCCGCGCCAGGCCGCGCGCGCCGCTTTGCTGGCCGACCTGGGCCAGGGCGCGGTGTCTTCGCTCACCCTGCGCAGCCTCGCCACCCAGTTCGACGCCCTGCACCGCGCCGGCGTCACCCGCCTGGACGCCTTCGTCGTGTGCACCACCTTTGGCAGCACCGGCTCAGCCTGGCTGGTGGACATGGCGTACTTGCTGCGCCACCTGGCCGGTTCGCGCCTTAAAATTCGCCTGCACGCCGTGCTCATCGCGCCGGAGGCTTACGAGCGCGCCTTTTACCCCTCGCAGGCCCACCTGCTGACCAGCTTCGCCGTGTTCAAAGAGCTTGAAGCGCTCCAGCGTGAGCGGGAGTGGGGCAAGGGGGTCTCCATTTACGGTGGAAAATACATCGGCAGCCTGCCCGGCTTGCTCACCAGGCGCCCGTTTGACAGCGTGCAGGTGGTGGACGGCCAGGATCTGAGCAGCGCCCCGGAGGCCGGCGTCATTCCGCTCGTCGCAGACGGCATCCTCTGCCAGCTCGACCCACAGGCTTCCGCCGTGCTGGAAGAGGCCGCTCAATATGCCAACCAGGCGCCCGACGCTGCGAAGCCCTTCAGCAGTTTCGGCCTTCACGCCCTGGTGTACCCCTCGCGCCTGACCCTCGAGCAGTCCGTCCAGCGCCTGATCATCGGCACCATCGACCGCTACCTCCCGCTTGAAAAGCACCCCGACACCGGTCGTCCCCAGCAACTGGCCGAGCCCGCCCACCTGCGCCCAGACTCCCCCTACGGCCGGCTGGACGCCTGGATCACCGACCCGCACCACTCGGGCGTCCTCCAGGAGGTGCTGCGCGAGGCTGGCGCCGCAGGCGACCTGGCCGGTCGCCGGGCCCTGGTGGAGGAGATGGCCTCCCGCAGCCTGGCGCAGTGGAAGGCGCTATTTTACCAGTGCGAGGGCGCCGAGCAGCTTCTGCCGCAAGGCGACCTGCTCCCCGAGCCGATCCAGCCGCTGGCGACCTGCCACCAGCGCGTCTTCCTGCAGGCGCTGGCGCAGCGCATCGCCTATCCAGACCCGCGCCTGGGAGCGCCGCCGGTCTACCTGCAGAAGTTGGAGCAGGCGCTCTCGGCTACCCTGCAGGACCTCGACGCGGTGGTCGAGACCTGGCGCTGCCGCGGCGAGCACTCCGAAAACGAGGAGCTGCTGCGCTCGCTGGCCGGCGCGCGCAAAGATTGGGAGTCGCGCCGCGCTTCGCTGCTGGGCAAGTTGATGCCCCAGGCCGCGCAGGATGCCCAGGAGCGCTACATCCAGGCGCGCCAGGCGCAAGCGCAGTACCGCCAGCGCGAGGCGATTTTGGAGACGATTTTGCAGGCCGTCTCTGCCATGCGCACGTTCACCCACCGCCTGCTGGATTTGAGCCAGCGCCTGCTGTACGCCCTGGCGCTGCTGCCCGACAGCGTCTACAATGTAGCCCTCGACCAGTCCCAGCGCCTCGAGCGCGAGCTGCGCTTCGAGGCAGCGGTGCGCTCGCAGCAGATGATCGTTGACCAGGGGTATGAAGCGACCCGGGCGCGCCTGGTGTACGACGAGTTCAACCAGCGCCTGTCCAGGCTGCTCGTCGCCAACGTCGAAGGCGCAACGGAAACGTTCGATGCCACCGCCAACGAGCCGCGCCTGCCCTTCCAACTGCCCGACCCCAACCTGGAGGGAGAAGGCATCCTGCTGGATGACGCCGACCTGGCCCCTGAGCAGATCGCCGCTCTGGTGACCCGCCTCCTTTCGGAAGAGTTCGCCGGGGCGCTGCTGCGCAACCAGCCAGACAACAGCGTCTTGAGCTTCATCCATTATCTCGATCCGCGCGCCGACCATCTGGCGGAGCGACTGGTGGGCAACTGCGCCCCGGCGGCCCGGCTGGTCACCCAGGTAGCGGCGCGGCGGAATTTCCTCTTTGCCCCGCGCCAGAATGCTCCGGCAGGCTCCACCTACGCGCAGGCATTGCTGGCTGAGCTGCAGCACCACCTGGGCGACGTGTACGTCTTCGAAACCGCCGAGACCGACCGGCTGACCCTCTTCCGTTATTACAGCGGGCTTGGCCTGGACAACCTGCTCACCTTCCACCACGTCGAGCCGCGCCAGGTTGACCCGGCGGCGCTCAAGCCCTACGTGCTGTGGAACCTTTGATTTCTGTTACAATCTCCGCATGCCCACCTTACAACAAGCCCAGTCCTGGTACGCAGGCTCAGACCCGATCCACGGCTTCGACCACATCCTGCGCGTCTACCACATGGCCGAGCGTCTCGGGCCGCTGGAAGGCGCGGACATGGACGTCCTGCGCGCGGCCGTGCTGCTGCATGACGCCGACGGCGCCGCCCCCGGCAGCGCCGAGCGCAAGAATCACCACCTGGCTTCCGCCGAATTTGCCGATCAGGTGCTGACCGCCGAAGGCTGGCCCGCGGAACGCATCGCCGCGGTGCAGCACTGCATCCGCGCGCACCGCTTCCGCGGCACGGGCGAAGGCCCTCAAACCCCCGAGGCGCAGGTGCTCTTCGACGCCGATAAGCTGGACGTGCTCGGGGCAGTGGGCGTGGCGCGCGTGGTGGGCTATGCCGCCATCAACGGCCAGCCGGTGTACGCCGAGCCTTCGGCGCGCTTTATCGCCACCGGTGAAAAAGAGCCCGGCGAGCCGCACAGCGCTTACCACGAATACCTGTTCAAGCTGCGCCGCATCAAAGACCGCCTGTTCACCGATGCCGCGCGACGCCTCGCCGAAGAGCGCGACGCCTACCTGCACGATTATTTCCAGCGCCTTGCTTCAGAAATCGCCGGGGAAATGTAATTCGCGCAAAACAGATGGGGTTTTTAAGGAAGGAGGGGCGGCTCGCAAGCCGCCCCTCCGTGCGTTTCGGAGAAATTACCCTCCTGCCTCCGCCTCGACGCGATCTTTCAACGCCTTCATATAGCCGATGGTGTACGCCGTCCCCACGCGGTGATCGTTGGCCATCAGTGGGATGTGGTCGGCGATGAACACGCCGTCGAAGTTGACCTCGCGCATCACCTTGAGCACCCGGTACATGTCCATGTAACCGTCGTCGATGAAGGTCTCGACGAAATGCGGCAGGGGTTGGTTGACGTTGCGGAAGTGCACCTTGAACAGCTTGTTCTGCGCGGCGAAGTAGCGAATCGTCTCGAACACGTCCTTGCCCATCAACTCGCCGCCCTCCAGCCAGCAGCCCACGCACAGGCAGACGCCCACATTGGGCGAATCGGCGATCTCCAGCGCGCGCCGGTAACCCTCGAAGTTGCTGAAGATGCAGCGCGGCACGCCACCCAGCTCCGCCACCGGCGGATCGTCGGGGTGGATGCCGATGCGCACGCCGGCCTCCTCCGCCACCGGCACGACCTGCCGGATGAAATACGCGAAGTTCTCCCAGATTTCATCCTCGGTGTAAGTGCGATCGTGGGTCAGCGGGCCGTGATATTCGCGCCCCACCCAGTAGCCAGTGTTGGCGGTGGCCAGGTTGAAGGCGCGGGCGGGCGCTTCGCCGCGGGTGACCTCGCGCTCGGTGCTCCAGATGCCGTTGGCCATGTGGGCGTAGGTGGTGTAGGGGATGCCGGCCTTGCCCAGGTTGCGGATATGGCGCTTGTACTCCTCGATCTTCTCGTCGCGCCCCGGCAGGTTGAGCGTGATGGCGTCCTGGTTGTGCACGCTGGAGTTGCCGAAACCGTACACCTTGAGGCCCGCGCGCTCATAGAGCTGCTTGCGGCTGGCGTAATACTCGTAACCGGCCTTGTCGCCGCCCGTCCACAGCACAACGTACTCCAGGCCCATCTGGCGAATGAATTTCAGGTCGTCTTCGCTGGGCTCGGAGGGCGCCTGCATGGCAATTTTCATCCCCGGTGGAACAGGTAATAACGCTTTCGGCATACGCAACATCTCCTTTTCAATGAGTAGTGTCTTAACCACACGGAAACCGTTAAAATTGTAACCCCAGAACCCGGTTTAACTTCCAGATTGGGAGACGCCGTTTGCCATGCCAGCCCAACCGTCCCCCCTGATCCAGGCCGCCGTGGTCAACCACAACACGTCGGCCTTCAGTGAGTTATTGCTGCGCTCGCTGTTCGCCGCGCACCCCCACCTGCCCAACCTGCGCGTGCGGGTGGACGACAACGCCTCGACCGACGACATGAGCGGCCTGCGCTCCTTTGCCGAAAAGATGGCGGAACACCGCGATGCCCTGCTGGCGAAATTCCGCGCCCTGGGTCGGTGAGGAGAACCCGACGCGCTCATCCGCGGCGCCGGGTTACCGATCCGTGCAATCCGGGGTCAGCAGTGCCCCCACCTACCCAGCGACGGAGGCGGGAGCGTCGGGGTTGTTCGGGCCGAAGTGCTTGAGCATCACCAGCGGCTCGTAGCGGCTGTGGTTGTGGATCGCCACGCCGCGCGCGGCGGCTTCTTCGCTGACGAAGAACTCGTCGGCGCTCTGCTGGCCGAAGCGCAGCAGCCCCGGCGCTTCGGCGGGGTGCGCGCCAAACTGCCCGTGCCCCTGGATCACCACGCAGCCGTAAGCCGCCGCATCCTTGACCACAGCAGACCGCCCCGGCTGCACGCTCAGCTCCTTGGCGCTGAAGTAGGGCGTGGCGTAGGTGATCCACCGCTCTCGATAATTCGGATCGTCCACCGGGCAGGGCAGCGGCGGGCGGAAGTAGTGCCTGCGGTATTCGGGGTCGACATTCTTCTCCCAATCCAGCAGGCTTAAGATGGCGTCCAGGTCGCCTTTTTGCGCTTCCGGCAGCGAGCGCGAGAGACCGGTGAAGTCGTTGCGCTCGCCGGAAGACACATTCTCGAAAACCGCCCCCACCAGGCTGTTCCACTGCGGCTCGTAGGTCAGGTAAGAGCCCGGAGCGTGGAGCACGCCCGGTGGGGTGTACCAGCCGGTGCCCAGCTCGATGCGGTAGGCGCGCGACAGCTCGGTGATGCGCGCGTCGCGCTTCTCCCAGTCCGCCAGGCGTTGCTTGACCTGCTCTTTGGTGACCATCGGGTCGAAGCCGAAATAGGTCAGGGGAAAATCGCCGGGAAAATTGTTGAGCTGGACGGGATAAAAGTAGGCCTCGGGCTTGCCCGGCCAGCCCAGCACCGCCGCGGCGGCGTCATCCAGGTGCAGGTGGTGGAAGAGAGGCTGCCTGTAATCGAAAAATTTGGCGTGCATCGGCCAGGTGTGGTAGCGCGTGTACAACTCCGCCCCGATCAAGGCCGCGCCCAATTCTTCCACCGCATCGCGGAAAGCGAACTTCTCCGGCGACTCGGGGTCGACGGCCACGAAGCTCATCCCGATCTCCGGGTGGGGCGAGCCGGCGCCGTATGGTTGCAGCACCGAGCTGAACCAGCGCTCCTTCACCGAGCCGTACTGCAGCCCCAGGGGGTACAGGTCGTCGGGGTGCAGGCGCAGGCGCCCGCCGGGTTGGTTAAAGCGGTACGGGATGAAAGCCGGCAGCAGGCGAAAGACGCCTTGCCCGCGCTCAAAGGTCTCCTGGATGATCCGGGAATGCATGGGGACTCCAAAAAGATGAAAGTGGTCTTTATTTTAAGGCGCAGCGCGCTGCGCCTTAAAATTCTAGCAGCGTTTCAGATTGTGTTTCAATTATTTTGTGAAATGTGGGGCAAAGCCCACATTTTACCGAAAACAAATTACACCATCGCGTTTCACTTCACGCCCCAGTGGATCGCCACCGTGCCCAGATTCAGGCGCTTGAAGCCCGTCTCGCGAAACCCGGCCTCGTCCATGCGGGCTAACAGCTCCTCGGCGGAAAGGAAATTCTGCGAGGTCTGCGGCAGGTAGGTGTAGGCCGCCCGGTCGCCGGTCAGCAACCCGCCCAAAAAGGGGATCACCCGGTTCATATGGAAGTGGATCAGCGGGGTGAGCAGGTGACGGCGGGGTCGGGTGGTATCCAGCGCCACGCAGCGCCCGCCGGGTCGCAGCACGCGCGCCTGCTCGCGCAGCGCACGCGGCAGGTCGGTCACGTTGCGCAGCAAGAAGCCTGAAACCACCGCATCGAAACACCCATCCGGGAAAGGCAAGTTGAGCGCATCCGCGCCGGACCAATCGTCTGGTCGGGCGTAGCGGGTTTTGCCCACCCACATCATCGCCAGGGTGAAATCGGCCGCCACCACCCGGCAGGCAGGCTGCCGGCGCAACGCTTCGCGCGCCAGGTCGCCGGTGCCAGCCCCCAGGTCGAGCAGGCGATCACCCGGGGTCAAACCGGCTCGCCGGACCACCTCGCGCCGCCAGGCCACGTCCATCCCGCCGGTCATCAGGCGGTTCATCAGGTCGTAGTTTGGGGCGATAGCGGAGAACATGCCCCGCACGGCTCGGGCGCGCTCAGAAGGGGCAGATGGAGGGAGGGTCAATTGAGCGGCACCCAGACCAGGATGGTGGTGCCGGCGCCGGGTTCGGAGGTCATCTCGATGTCACCGCCGGCGTTGTGGGCGCGGGTCTGGATGTTGCTCAGGCCGTGCCCCAGGGTGAGCTGGACCTTGCTGGTGTCGAAGCCGCGGCCGTCGTCGCTCACTTCCAGCAACACGCGGTCAGCGGTCGTCCACAGCGTCACCGTGACGCGCCGGGCGTGGGCGTGCTTGGCCACATTGGCGAGCGCCTCCTGGCAGATGTGGAACAGCGCCAGCGCCGCCGAAGCGGGCACCTTGAGCTCGTCGTGCGGCGGTCCCTGCACCGAAATTTCGACCAGCGTGTTGGCGCGAAACTCCGCCGCCAGACGGCGCAGTCCGTCCATCAGGTTCTCCTCGTGCAGCTTGCGCGGGCGCAGGTCGAGGATGTAAGCGCGGATGTCGCGGATGGTGCTGTTCAGGTCGGCCACCGCCTGGTCGATGCGGTGATGCGCCGCCATGGGGTCGTCATTAAGCAACAGGCGGGCATGTTCCAGGGTCAACCCGACCGCGTAGATATCCTGAATGACCCCGTCGTGCAGGTCCATTCCGATGCGCTCGCGCTCTTCGAGCACCGCCAGCCGGCGCTGTTGCACGTTGAGGCGCGTATTTTCGATCGCGGTGCCGACCCAAAAGCCGATCGCCGAGAGGAACTGCATCTCGAGCTCGTCCAGCGGGGTCTCGTGGCTGGAGGCGACGCACAGCACGCCGAAAACGCCGCTGGCGCCGTTGAGCGGCGTGCAGGCCACCTGGTGGATCGAGCTGTCGAGCAGGTCGGGGTGCAGGAACTGCCGGTCGAGCGACTCGTCCTGGCGCAGCGCCGCCACGTCCAGTAACTGCGCCTGTCCGAGGGCCGCCGTCTGGCCGATGATGCCCTCGTTGAAGCGGAACTCGTCCTTCGACCACAACCGCCCGATGGTTTCGCCATGGTGCAGGGCGAGCTGGAGGTGCTTGCCTTCCTCCTGGCGCAGGAATATCTCGCCGGCGTCGAGCTTGAGGTAATCCAGGATCTGCGTCAGGGCGCGCTCGATCATCCGGTCGATCTCAGCGGAGGAAGCCAGCGTGGAGGCCATGTCGTTGAGCAGCGCCAGGTTCTCGTTGCGGCGGGTGAGGGTGCCTTCACGCGCGGTCAGGCGCTGCACCAGCCGGGCGTTGAAAAGCGCCACCGCCGCATACGAGGCGAGCATCTCGATCACAATCTGGTCGTCGGCGGTAAACTCGGGGCCGTTGACCTTGTTGGTCAGGTAAATTTGCCCGAGCTGCTCCTCGCCGCGGCGAATCGGAACGCCCAAGAGAGAAGTCATCACGGGGTGGTGCGGCGGAAAACCCGCCGAGCGCGGATCGGCGCTCAGGTCGGCCAGGCGAATCGTATCGGCGCCGTGCATCAGCGCCCCGATCAAGCCCTTGCCGCGCGGCGGATGCGCCATGCGCCTGACCTCGTCGGCGCTCAGGCCGATCGGGATAAACTTATCCAGGCGTCCTTCCTCATCCAGGATTCCCACCGCGGCGTAGCGCGCGCCAACCTGCTCCAGGGCCAGGGTGGCGATGCGCTCCATCAGCGATTCGGGAGCGATCTCCTGCACCAGCTCGAGGCTCGCCTGGTGCAGGGCAGCCAGTCGCTCTTCTAGCTGTTCGCGGGTCAGCGCGCCGGTTTCCATAATGCAAGTATTTTACCCGATAAACCCCGATTTGAAGGTGAACTGCGCCGCCCGACCCCCTCTATCCTTCTACAACCCTTCAACCAGCCCCGATGGACTTGTCCTAACGTTGTATAATCCGATAGAATCCAGGTAACCAGAACCTATCTCAAAAGCAAAGGTTTTTGTTGGAACCATTTTGAGATGAGTTGTGCTCAGCCAGAGGTGAAAAAGGCGCGCGAACTCTCCTTCTAGCCTCTGAGCGGTTGCGAATTAAGTTCGCTTTTTTACCCGTAATCCCTGCTTTATCGGAGGCAGCCAATGTTTGACAGTATTTTTAAGCGCAAGAAAGATGAAGAAGAGAAACGCGACGCCGGGCGCTTGCCACCCGGCCAATCTCTGACCAACCGTTTCCCGGTGCTGCATTACGGCCCCGTGCCGGGTTTCAACCCCACCACCTGGGACTTCCGCGTGTGGGGCGAGGTCGAGCAGCCCCTGCGCCTGACCTGGGAGGAGTTCAACCAGCTCCCCCGCTCGAAAACCCACCTCGACCTGCACTGCGTGACGCGCTGGAGCAAGTTCGACATGCTCTGGGAGGGCGTGTCGGTGCGCACGCTGATCGAGAAGGGCCTGGTGAAGCTCAAGCCGGCGGCGCGCTTTGTGATGCAGCACGCCGAGTACGGCTTCACCGTCAACCTGCCGCTGGAGGTGGTGCTGCAGGAGAACTTCTTGCTCGCCACGCATTACGATGGTCACCCGCTCGAGCCCGACCACGGCTACCCGCTGCGCGGGGTGGTGGGGGCCATTCCAGGTCGCGACGACCTGACCACACCCTACCTGTGGAAGGGCGCCAAGTGGTTGCGCGGCCTGGAGTTCATGGCGCACGACCGGCTGGGTTTCTGGGAGGAAGCCGGTTACCACAACGACGCCGACGTGTGGAAAGAAGAGCGCTTCGCTTAGCAAAGGAGTGTATGCTCGCCGCCATCGACTTCGGCCTGACCAACATCGACATCCTGCTGCGGCGCGGAGACGACCTGCGCAGCCTGCGGCTGGCAGCTTCCCGACAACCGGTCTTGCGCCAGTTGCAGCATGTGCTGGGTGAGATCCAGCACCCGGCCGACCCAATCGAGAAAGTAGCCGTCACCGGCGGGCAATACCGCAACCTGCCCGACCAATACCGCCAGATCCCCCTGGTCAAGGTCAGCGAGGTCGTCGCGATTGGGCTGGGCGGGCTGCAGCTCGCGCAACTGGAGCGCGCGCTGGTGGTCAGCGCAGGCTCGGGCACGGCGATGGTGGCGGCGCGTGGGCGCGAGGCTTACCACGTCACGGGCGTCGCGGTGGGCGGCGGCACGCTGCAGGGATTGGGGCGGCTGCTGCTCGGCACCGCCGACGCGCTGAAAATCGACCGCCTGGCGATGGCGGGTGACGCCAACCAGGCTGACCTGACCCTGGTCGAAGCGGTTGGGGGCGCGGTCGGGCGCCTGCCGCTGGACGCCAACGCGGTCAATTTTGGCCGGCTGGCGCGCAAAGCGGTCGACCTCTCGCCGGCCGACCTGGCGGCGGCGCTGGTGCGCCTGGTCGGGCAGGTCATCACCATGGTGGCGATCAACGCCGCCCGCTCAGAGGACCTGGAGCACATCGTGGTGATCGGCCACCTGGTCGACCTCCCCTCGGTGTGCAGGGTGCTGACCGACACGGCAGGTTATTACGGGGCGAGCATCCGTGTCCCGCCGGCGCCGGGCACCGGCACGGCGATGGGCGCCTTGATGGCGCTGGAGGTCGCGTAGGGGGCCAGCCTCCGCCGCCCATTAAGAAAAATCAACCACCAGGCGGAAAAGACACAAAGGACGGGTCCCGCGTACCCGGCATTGATCGGGCCAGATGATCAGGTCGCGTCCTAAGATGCGCCTCCCCTACAGGGGAGGTTGGCAGAGGTCATTCCCATCATCTGTCGCGGCGCGCCGCGCCTTATCTTATTTGCGCCCTCGGCAGCCGATCGATATGATAAAATGACGCCAGGCAGCAAAAAACCCCCTCGCGGGGGTCGTGCTCATCCAAGGATGGTGCCGAAGGTGGGAATCGAACCCACATTCCTTTCGGAACGCGATTTTGAGTCGCGCGCGTATGCCAGTTCCGCCACTTCGGCAGTGCACAGCCAGTATAATCAGATTCACCAGAAGGGTCAAGGTATTCTTTTTCTATGAAGCTCGGTATCATCGGACTCCCGCAGTCGGGTAAAACCACGCTGTTCAACGCGCTGACCCGCGGCAGCCAGCCGACCGGCATCGCCACCGGCAAAATCGAGGTGCACACCGCCGTGGTGGACGTGCCCGACCCGCGCGTCGACCGCCTATCGGCGATGTTCAACCCCAAGAAAACCATCTACGCCAAGGTCACCTACGCCGACGTCGCCGGTTTGGAAGGCAGCGCTCAAAAGACCGGCATTTCGGGCACGCTGCTCAACCAGCTCACCCAGATGGACGGCTTCATCCAGGTGGTGCGCTGCTTCGAAGACGAGTCCGTGCCGCACCCCTCCGGCAGCATCGACCCGGCGCGCGACATCGCCAGCATGGACAGCGAGCTGATCCTCAACGACCTGATCTCGGTCGAGCGCAAGCTGGAGCGCCTGGCCGAAGAGAAAAAGAAGGGCGGCGGGCGCGACCGTGGGCAGATCGAGCGCGAGCTGGCGCTGTTCGAGCGCTTCCAGGCCGCGCTGGCCGCCGAGCAGCCGCTGCGCGATGTGAGCGTGGACGCCGAGGAGGAGAAGGCCCTCTCCAGTTTCGGGTTCCTCACCCGCAAACCGATGCTGGTGGTGCTCAACCTGGCCGAGGGACAGGCCGCCCCTGCCCTCTCCTATGCGCACCAGCACAGCCAGGTGGTCGCGCTGCAGGGCAAGCTGGAGATGGACATCGCCCAACTCGCTCCCGAGGAGGCCGCCCTCTTCCTCGCCGAATACGGCATCGAGGAGCCCAGCCTCAACCGCATGATCCGCCTCTCCTACGACCTGCTCGGCCTGCAGAGCTTTTTCACCGTCGGCCCAGACGAGTGCCGCGCCTGGACTGTGCGCCGCGGGGCGACCGCTCCGGAGGCCGCCGGGGTGATCCACACCGACCTGCAAAAAGGCTTCATCCGCGCCGAAGTGGTCACTTACACCGACCTGACCACGCTGGGCGGGCTGAACGAAGCCAAGCACCACGGCAAGCTGCGCCTGGAAGGCAAGGAGTACCTCGTCCAGGACGGGGACGTGATCAATATTCGGTTCAACGTTTAGAGATTTGTGATTGTAGATTGATGATTGTTCAGGCAAATGTGAATTTCTAATCATCAATCATCAATCTTCACTGGCCTATGATTTCTTACCAGCCCGTCATCGGTCTTGAAGTGCACGCCGAGTTGAGCACGCGCTCGAAGATGTTCTGCGCGTGCCCCGTGCTCGATTCGACCCGCGCCCGGCCCAACCAGGCGGTCTGCCCGGTGTGCCTGGGCTTGCCCGGCGTGCTGCCGGTGGTCAATCGCCAGGCCGTCGAGCTGGCGCTGCGCGTGGCGGTGGCGCTGAGCTGCCGGATCAATCGCAGCAGCATCTTTGCCCGCAAGAACTACTTCTACCCCGACCTGCCCAAGGGCTACCAGATCTCGCAATACGAGTTTCCTCTGGCGGTGGAGGGTCTCCTGCCAGTCGAAACGCCCCAAGGCCGGCGCGAAATCCGCATCCGCCGCGTGCACCTCGAGGAAGACACCGGCAAGCTGACCCACGTCCACAAAGAAGGCGAGGATTACTCGCTGGTCGACCTCAACCGCGCCGGCGTGCCGCTGCTCGAAATCGTCTCCGAGCCAGACCTGCACAGCGCGGCGGAGGTTCGCGCCTACGCCCAGGCGCTGCGCGAGGTGCTGCGCTACGTGGGCGCCAGCTCCGGCGACATGGAAAAGGGCGCGCTGCGCATCGAGCCCAACATCTCGGTGCGCCCTGCCGGCAGCCAGGCCTTCGGCACGCGGGTGGAGATCAAGAACCTCAACAGCTTCCGCGCCCTGGAGCGCGCGGTGGCTTACCAGATCGACCTGCAGGTGCAGTCGCTCGAATCTGCTCAGGTCGTGGTGCAGGAGACGGTCGGGTGGGATGAAACCAGCGGGACGACCTTCTCGCAGCGCAGCAAAGAGGAGGCGCACGATTACCGCTACTTCCCCGAGCCCGATCTGCCCCCGCTGGTGGTCGAGCCGGAATGGGTGGAGGCCGTGCGCGCCGCGCTGCCGGAGCTGCCCTGGGTGAAGCGAGAACGGCTGCAGCGCCAGTACGACCTTTCATCGGTCGATGCGCGCCTGCTCGCCGAAGACCCCGCCGTGGCCGACTACTTCGAAGCGACCGCCACCGCGCTGCGGCACGCGCCGCCCAAGATGGCCGCCAACTGGATCACCGGCGAGGTGTACGCCTGGATGAACCAGCGGGGGCAACCGCTCGCCGAGCTAAAAACCTCGCCCAGCGGGCTGGCTGCGCTGCTGGACGCCGCCGCACAGGGCGGCGTCAACCTCAACACGGCCAAGAGCGTGCTGGCTGCCATGCTCGAGACGGGCGAGAGCGCCGCCGAGATCATCCAGGCCCAGGGGTTGGAACAGGTCTCCGACGCCGATTTCATCGCCGGGCTGGTGCGCGAGGCGCTGCAGGCTAACCCCGCCGAACTGGAAAAATACCTGGCGGGCAAGGAAAACGTGGCCAACTGGTTTTACGGCCAGGTGATGCGCGCCGCGCGCGGTAAGGCCAACCCCCAGGTGGTGCAGGCCGAGCTGGCACGCCAGTTGGCGCGCTTGAAAGCCGGCTGACCCGTGCGCTGGGCGCGGCTCTTCCCTCCCCCCGATCTGCAGCTCGATGCGCCGTCGATCAACCGCCGGTTGGGCGCGCGCCTGGGTCGCGGCGAGCTGCTTGGCGTGGCCATCGCGCTGGCCATCACCGGCATTTTCCTGTGGCTGAACCGCGTCGACGGCCGCTATCCGGTGGATTTCGCGGTCTTCCTGGAAGGCAAAGCCAACCCCAACTTCTTCTACGCCGACTGGATCCGCCCGCTCTTTGCCCTGCTGGACCTGCTGCCGCGCCCGGCGAGTTACGCGCTGTGGGCGCTGTTGAACATCGCCGGGCTGTTCCTGGCGACGCGCGTGTTCGGCGGGCGCGGCGCGCTCGCACTGGCCAGCTACCAGTTCCTCACCGTGCTGTATTACGGGCAGATCACCGGCCTGTTGGCCGGCGGGCTGGCGCTGCTGGCGTGGGGGCTGGCGCACCGCCGCTGGCACCTGGCCGGGGTCGGGCTGCTGCTGGCGATGACCAAATTCCAGTTTGGCGTGTGGATCGCCCTGCCCTTGCTCTGGTATCTCTGGCCGGGCTGGCGCAATTTCCTGCGCGTGCTGCCGGTTCCCGCGCTGGTGGCCGCGGTTTCGCTGGTGGTCTACCCGCTGTGGATCGTCGAAACCGTCCGCCGTCTGCTGTCCTTCCCGTTCCAGCACCTCGGCATCACCCTCTGGACGCACATCGGCGATTGGTGCCTGCTGCTCTGGCCGCCCGTCCTGCTGCTGCCCATGCCCAAAAGCAGGCGCCTGTTCGGCATCTACGCGGCGGTCTTCCTGGCCACCCCCTACATCCTCCAATCCGAGCTTTCGGCGGTGTTTGCCTTTCCGCTGGGCTGGCTGCCACTCATCGGGCACATCGGCTGGCTGTTCCCGCTGGGCCAGATGCAGGCGATCTACTGGATCGCGCTGGTGCCCGCCGCGATTTACCTTTGGGCGGTGCTGCTGCCGCTGGTCGCCAGCCTGCGCCGCGCCGACCGAGAACCTCACGCCGCCGCTGTGAAATAAGGCATTTCCTATTTATGGCGGGTATGCTACGATTTTTGAATGACCCGCCGCCTGACCATCTCCCTAGTTTTACTTTGCTTGGTGCTGATCGCCCCGCATGCCCCCGTGCGCGGCCAGGGGCCAGCTGGCAACACCCTCTACCTGCCCGTGGTGATCCGCCCGCTCGGCGCGCCGGCGCTCAAGTGGCAGAAGCTGGGCTGCTATAACTCCTGGTGCGAGACCGGCTGGTATTCCTCGCCGGCAGCCGTCAACCTGGACGGCGACCCGCAACTGGAGATCGTCGCCTCGGCCTACTCGATCTGGGCCATCGACGGCGACACCGGCAACATCCTCTGGCGCACGCGCTCCGGTCACGACACCAGCGCCAACTTCGACAGCGTGTCGAACGTGGGGCGCACCTGGCCGGGGGTGGTGGTCGCCAACGTGGACGGCACCGGCGGGCTGGAGATCGTCACCGCCCACTCCGGCGGGTATGTCGCCGTCTACGACCTCAACGGGCGCTTCAAGCCCGGCTGGCCGCAGCATCCCATCGGCAACGAGTTCCGCGGCCTGCTGGTCGCCGACCTGGACGGGAACGGCGGCGCGCTGGAGGTGATCGTCACCGGCGCATTGGGCAGCGCGACCAACACCTGGGTGTACAACAGCAACGGCGCGCTGCGCTCCGGCTGGCCTCAGATGACCAGCGGCAACGGCTACGCCTGGGGGGTCTACAACGCCAACGGCGCGGCCGGCAACCTGGACCCCGCCGACGCCCAGCTCGAGCTGGTCGTCCCCTCCGACGTGCACTACATCAACGCATACAAGCCCAACGGCAGCTCCATAATGGCCAACGCCAAGTACGGCGGCAGGTATTGGGGGCAGGTGGGCGTGTGGGAAAGCACAGTGCCCGAGGAGCGTGGCTGGGGCGAGTGCAACGGCGTGCGCTCCGAGAGCTACCGCGTCAACTTCGCCGACGGCCCGGCGGTCATCGCCGACGTCAACGGCGACGGCGCGCGCGAGGTGGTGGCGGTGGGCAACATGTACGATTGCAGCGCCGGCTACCCGCCCAGCCGCTACTACGCGCCTTACATCTTCAACGCCGACCGCAGCCGCTTCAACGCCTCGGGCTACAACTGGAACACCATCCCCGTCGACACCGGCGCGCCGATCGCCGAAGACTACAACCTGATCGAGTCCGCCGAGCCCAACCCGGTGGTAGCCGACCTGGACGGCGACGGGCTGCAGGAGGTGCTCTTCGCCTCGTACGACGGTCGCCTGCATGCCTACTGGCTGGACAAGACCGAACACGGCTCGTGGCCGTTCGCGGTGTATCAGCCCGCCGAGGGCGTGCGGCGCTTCGCTTCGGAGCCGGTGGTGGCCGACCTGGACTGCGACGGGAAGGCAGAGGTGCTCTTCGCCTCGTGGGTGCAGAAGGGCAGCTACCAGACCGGCAAGCTCCACGTGCTCAGCTTCCGCGGGCAGGTGATCAGCGAGGCCAGCCTGCCGGCCGGTTTTAACGCCAACTGGAACGGGGCAATGGCTGCCCCCACCCTGGCCAACGTGGACAGCGACGCCGAGCTGGAGGTGATCGTCAACACGGCGCACTCCGGCGTGGTGGTCTACGACCTGCCCGGCAGCGCCGCCGCGTGCAACCTGCAGTGGCCGACCGGGCGCGGCAACTTCCAGCGCTCCGCCAACCGGTGAGCCTGGCCGAATTTCGTTCGACGGGCTTCCACCAGGCAAAACAAGGTAATATGACCCGCACCCCCCGGATTATGACCGGGGGGTGCCTGCTTTATCTCTCTGGTGGGATGTAGAGTTAGGCGATGTACTTTATCCTTTTACCCGAAAGGATTCGTGCCCTATGCCCGACACTTCGCTCCCCACCATGAAGCAGCTCAACCCGCTGCTCGCGCCTTACCAGACCCCCGCCTGGAAGCCAGCTATCTGGCAGATGGTCAACACCATCCTGCCATATTTCGCCCTGATGGCGGCGATGTATTTCAGCCTCAGCGTGTCGTACTGGCTGACGCTGGCCCTCTCGATCCCCACGGCGGGCTTCCTGATCCGCAGCTTCATCCTCTTCCACGACTGCGGGCACAACTCGTTCACCCCGTCGCTCAAAGCCAACCGCATCATCGGCTACTTCCTCGGCGTGATGACCCTCACCCCCTCCGACCAGTGGTGGAAGTCACACGCCATCCACCATGCCACCAGCGGCAACCTCGACAAGCGCGGCATCGGCGACGTGACCACGCTGACGGTCGAGGAGTTCAAGTCCAAGCATTGGGTGGAGAAGGTGGCCTACCAGCTCTTCCGTTTCCCGCTGATCATGTTCGGTCTCGGCCCGCTGTGGATGTTCCTCATCCACCACCGCTTCGCCACCCCGCGCTTCTCGAAGCGCGAGACGATGAGCGTGGTGTGGAACAACCTCGGGCTGGTGGTTTATGTCGGCGGGCTCAGCCTGCTGATGGGCAGCTTCTGGAACTTCCTGCTGATCCAGATACCGGTCTTCTGGCTGGGTGGGATGTTCGGCATCTGGCTCTTCTACGTGCAGCACCAGTTTGAAGGCGTGTACTGGGCGCGCGACCCCGAGTGGGATTACGTTGCTTCGGCGCTGCGCGGCGCGAGCTTTTACCGCCTGCCGCGCCTGCTGCAGTGGTTCTCCGGCAACATCGGTTTCCACCACATCCACCACCTCAGCCCGCGCATCCCCAACTACCGCCTGGAGGAGTGCCACGCCAACAACCCGCTCTTCCAGCAGGACGTCAAGGAGATCGGGTTCATCGAGGCGCTGCGCATGGTGCGCCTGCAATTGATCGACGAAGCCAACAACAACCGCATGGTGGCGTTTCAGGATATCCTGGGATAGGAAGTCAATAAGCCTACGCGATAACCAGTCAACGAGTGGAAAAGTATGGGTTATCGGGTACGAGTTATCGTGGAAGAGCCTCTTCCCCGATAACTCATTTCTCTTTACACGATTGTGCAATCAAATTTCTGTAAAATGTGGGCTTTACCCCACATTTTACAGAAAAAAATAAAACACAATCCTTTACACATCTCTCGTTGACTTCTTCCCAATCAATGCCTGCGGCGCTTCTTCTTGCCGCTGCGCACCGTCTGGGGATTTGAGCCGTTGCCGCTGGGACCGGCCACCGGCGAGGAAGCCGGCTGGGGCAGCGCGGCCTCTGCGCCTTGCGCGGTGGTGGCCTGCGCGGCGGCCTGGCGCGGGCGCAGGGTGAACATGCGCGAGATCACCGCGGCGCGAATCTCGCGCAGCAGCTCGGAGAACATCTCCGAGGCGCGGCTCTTGTACTGCACCAGCGGGTCGCGCTGGGCGTAGGCCTCCAACCCGATCGAAACCCGCAGCGCCTCGACGCGGGTCAAGTAATCCACCCACAGCTCCGAGATCGCGCTCAATAGCAACTGGCGGTAGATCTCGTTTTGCCGCCACCAGCCCAGCACCGACTCGACGATCTCGCGCTGGTTCTTGCTCAGCTCCTCCAGCGGGCGGTCGGCCACCTGCTCGAACTCAGTCTCGCCCAGGGCATCCTTGAGCGACACGTGTAGCCGCGGATCGGTCTGGCGCAGGGTGATACGCGCCTGTTGCAGGTTCTGCGTGTCCACCGCGCCGAAAATCTCCTGCAGGGCTTCCTGCGCGCCTTCCAGGTGCTCGAGCACGTCCTCGGTGATGGACTGCGGGTTGGCGCTGCCGAGCAGTTGCGCGGCGAGGTACACCCAGCGCAGGCGGGCGGTTTGCTGGTAGCCCTGGCGGTGGGTGCGCTTGTCGAAAACCACGCGCGTGCCGGTGGCCATCATCGCCAGCAGATCGAGCAGGCGGTTGGGGTCGTCGATGTACGCGTCCTCGCTCTGCAGCGCGGCGTCCAGGTCGCGGGGAATCTGCCCGGCGGCGCCGAACAAGCGCTCGCGCTGGCGGTCGAACAGTGCGCCGGCCTCGCCCTCCAGGGCGTCGGCGATCTCACTCCACGACTGGCCGTTGAGCTGCCCCGGGCGCAGGTTGAGGCTCTCGCCCACCCGCCGCTCGAAGGCGGCGATCATGCGGGCGGCGTTGAAGTTGAGCAGGTGCGTCTCCACCTGTTCCTGGACCACCTCGCGCAATCGCTCCGGGTCGTTGCTCAGCCAGCGCATCTGCTCGCTGCTCAAGCGGGCAGCCGGCAGGCGGGCGAGCATGAGCAACTCGTCGGCCAGCTCCTGCGGTCGCACCGCCATGCCCTCGCCGGTGCGGTCTTCCAATCCGTCGAAGAAGTTGCCAATCGCCTCGAAACGCTCGTCGCGCTGCGTTTCGATGGTCTCGGCGGTTTTGTCGAGCAGCTCGTTGAAACTCTTCATCACGTGCTCGCGCTCGGCGTTGAAGGCGCTCTCGGCCAGGTCGAGCAGCGCGGCGCGCAGGTGAGCCACCCCCGCGCCGGAGGCAGGCTTGCGCCGCTCGATCTCGTGGATCAGCAGGCGCATGGTGTAGGAGGGATAGCGCAGCTCGTTCCAGGCCACCGGCGGCTGGATATCTTCCAGGTAAGCTAACAGGCGCCAGGGGCCTTCTTCGTTGCCCAGCTCCTGCGGGATGCGTAGCTGCAATTCGCTCTGCAGCATCTCTTCCACATCCTCGCTCAAATCTTCCTTGACGAAAACACGGTCGCGCTGCTCGTAGATGCGTTTGCGCTGCGCATTGAGCACGTCGTCGTACTCGAGAAGGTGCTTGCGCACGTCAAAGTTGGCGCCCTCGACGCGCTCCTGCGACTGCTCGACCAGCCGCCCGACCAGGCGGCTCTCGATCGGCACGCTCTCGTCGATGTTGAGCCGCTCGAGCAAGCCCGTCACCTGCCCACCGCCGAAGAGGCGCATCAAATCGTCCTCGAGGGCGAGGTAAAAACGCGACGAGCCGGGGTCGCCCTGGCGGGCGGCGCGCCCGCGCAACTGGTTGTCGATGCGACGCGCCTCGTGGCGCTCGGAGCCGATCACGTGCAACCCGCCCAGCTCGCGCACCTTCTCCATCTCGTCCATGTACTGGAGGAAGGCGCGCACCTGCTCCTCGTAAATCGAGTAGTCCTCGGGGTTCATCGCCAGCAGCGCGGCGCGGCGCTCGACGTTGGTCATGTTGTAGGCGTCGTGACCGGCGCGGTCGAGCACGCGGTTGGTGTCGCCGAGGATTTCTTCGTCCAGATCGCCGCCCAGCTTGATATCCACGCCGCGACCGGCCATGTTGGTGGCGATGGTCACTGCCCCAAAGGCCCCGGCGCGGGCGATGATCCTGGATTCCTCGTCGTGCTTGCGCGCGTTGAGCACCTGGTGCGGCACGCCGCCCTGCAGGGCGCGCAGCAGGCGCGCCTCGTTGTCCACCGAAACCTCCAGCAGGCGGCGCAAGCGGGCGACGTTCTCAGGTTCCTCAAGGTTGAACGACAGGCTGATATTCAGGCTGCGCGCCAACTGGCGAATCTCGTTGGTCTCGAGCTGCTCGAGCGGCTTGTACAGCGGGGCGAGCTGCGGGATGGCGCGCTCGGAGATTTCGATCTTGTTGACCTCCTGGTAGAGGTCGCGCAGCAACTGCACCTGCATCAGGCGGCGCAGCAGCTCGGCGTCCAGGCGGCGCGAGAGGCGCTCGGAGTGCTCCACCGAGGTGGTGCCGACCAGTTGCGGGCGACCGAGCACATGAAAATGGACGATCTCCATGGTGATGGCGCGCAGCTTGGCCTCTTCGGTGCGATAGACGACATCGGGATAATCCTTGCGCTTCCAGAAGATCGGGCGGCGTTGTCCGTCCTCTTTACGGGTATAGTACACGTAACGGTAACCCTGGTCGTCTTTGGCTTCGACCGTCTGGAAGGCCGAGTTCTGGCGCGAGGCGAGAAACTCCAGGTTGGTCGGGATGGGCAGCACATCCAGTTTGTAAATCTTGTAGAACTCCTCGGCCTCGGTTTGCGCCGTGCCCGACATGCCCGCCAGCTTCTCGTACATGCGGAAGTAGTTCTGGATGGTGATGGTGGCGTAGGTGACGTTCTCGGCCTCCACCTTGACGCCTTCCTTGGCCTCCACGGCCTGGTGCAGTCCGTCGGACCAGCGCCGGCCGGGCATGAGCCGGCCGGTGAACTCGTCGATGATGATCACCTTGCCGGCCTGGACGAGGTAATCCTTGTTGCGGCGGTAGAGGTACTGCGCGCGCAAAGCCTGCTCAAGGTAACCCATCAGGCGCGCCTGCTGGGGGGTGATGTCCTCGGGGCGCTCGGGGTCGCGCAGCGACTCGCCGAGCAGCTCCTCCACATGCACCTCGCCCAGCTCGGTCAGGCTCACCGAGCGATCCTTCTCGTTGACCTCGTAATCTTCCGGGCGGAGCTGGCGCACAACCTGCGCCATGCGCACGTAGTTCTGCGAGTCGTCCTGGGCGGGTCCGGAGATGATCAAGGGGGTGCGCGCCTCGTCGATGAGAATGTTGTCAACCTCGTCGACGATGGCGAAGTAATGCCCGCGCTGGACGCGCTCCGCCAGGCTCATCGTCAGGTTATCGCGCAGGTAGTCGAAGCCAAACTCGCTGTTGGTGCCGTAGGTGATGTCGGCCTGGTAGGCCTCGCGGCGGTGCACCATGCGCAACTGGTGCTGGTCCTCGTGGGGCGACTCTTTCTCCAGGTCGACGAGGAAGGCGTTGCGCCCGTTCTCGGTGCGCGATGCCATTTGCAGCACCCCCACCGTCAGGCCGAGGGCATGGTAAATGGGGGCCATCCAGCGCGCGTCGCGGCGAGCCAGGTAGTCGTTGACGGTCACGAGGTGCGCCCCGCGCCCGGCGAGGGCGTTGAGGTAGAGCGGCAGGGTGGCGACGAGGGTCTTCCCCTCGCCGGTGCGCATCTCGGCGATCTTGCCGCTGTGCAGGGTCATCCCGCCGACCAACTGGATGTCGTAGGGGCGCAGGCCGATGGTGCGCTTGGAGGCCTCGCGCACGGCGGCAAAGGCCTCGGGCACCAGCCCGTCCAGCGCTTCTTGCAGCTTTTTGCCTTCCTCCAGGCCGGCGCTGAGGCGAGCGCGGAACTCTTCCGTCTTGGCGCGCAGGGCCTCCTCCGACAGGGCTTCATACTCCGCCTCCAGCGCGTTGATGCGCTCAACGAGCTGCGAGAGGCGCTCGATTTCACGTTTATTGGGGTCACCGCCCAAGAAATTGACGATATTTTTCAGCATCGCGTACCTTCCTGGGGGAGGATTATAGCATGGAAGAAAGCCGCTCGCGTTCCAGCGCCGCCCGAGCGGGGGGAAACCCAATCAACCACCGGCAAGAGCGCGTAAGGGGAGAGAGACCCCTCCCAGCCTCCCCTGAAGGGGAGGTGAAGGACCTCTCCCGGCCTCCCCTGAATGGGGAGGTGAAGGACCTCTCCCGGCCTCCTCTGAAGGGGAGGGCAAAGACGCTCCAGAAAGTGAGGTTGCCGCGGCGGGCTTCACCCGCCTCGCAACGACGGCGCGGGGGGAGGGGAAGGACGCCTACCGGCCCTTGCGCACCTCTGCGGCGAAGGCGGCGGCGCGGCGGGTGATCTCGGCGAAGTCGCGCGCGTCGAGCAGCGCCTGGTTGACCAGCTCGCCGCCCACCCCCAGCGCGGCGGCGCCGGCGCGGATGAAGGCGGCAGCGTTCTCGAGCGTCACCCCGCCGACCGGCACCACCTCGAGCTGCGGGAGCGGGGCGAGGATGGCCTTGAGCATCGGCGGCCCCCCCGCCGAGGCGGGGAAGAGCTTGATCATGTCCGCGCCGGATTCCCAGGCGGAGAGCATCTCGGTGGGGGTGTAGCAGCCGGGCATCACCGGCACGCCGTAGCGCCGCGCCAGGCGCACCACCTTGCGGCTGAAGGTGGGGGTGACGAGGAAAGCTGCGCCGGCCAGGATGGCGGCGCGCGCCGTCTCGGCGTCGAGGACGGTTCCAGCGCCGAAGAGCACTTCGTCGCCGAAACGCGCGACGGCGGCTTCGACCACGCGCAGCGCGCCAGGCGTGGTCATGGTCACTTCGATGGCGCGCACCCCGCCGGCGCGTACCGCTTCGGCCGCCTCAACCAACTGCTCAGAGCTGTCGGCGCGCAGGATGGCGATGAGACCGGTTTCACGAATGAGGGAGAGTTTTTGGTGGTGGTTCATGTCGTCCCTTCTCACTCCACCCGCAGCCCGAACACGGCGCCGAGCAGGTCGATGGCGGGGCGGTGGCGGCCGGCGGCGAGGATGTAGTGGTGCGAGGAGAGCTTTTTCATCAGCGCGTGGCCGTCGGGGACGCGCAGGATCGCCCCGTTGAGGCAGTCGGAGCCGGGGAAGCCGGCGTAACCCTCCAGGCTGCCCTCGACCACCGAGAGCGCATCGAAGGGCGGCTGCAGCTTGAGCAGGGTCATGGGTCCTTCGGGCAGGCGCGCGTCGATGGCGGTGGCGTTCTCGTCGACGATGGCGAGCACCTTGCGGCGCAGCGCCCACTGCGTGGCGAAGGCGCGCGGCAGCACGCCCAGGTAACCGCAGTGCGCGGCGAGGATGGTGTCTTCCTCCCCGCCCTGGCTGACCAGGGGGAAGTGCGGGATGCGCTCGTGCTTGAGCGCGGCCTGGCCCATCAGGAAGGGGTAAAGGTTGGTCATCATCGCCGGCGCGCCCAGCCCGCGGATCGCCAGCAGGGTGGTGAGCATCGAGACGGTGTCGGCCTCGCAGCCCCAGGCAAGCCCGCGCTCGGCGTGCAGCAGGTCCCAGGCCAGGCAGGGGGTGGTGTCGGAAAAATGCGATTCGTTGAGGCAGTTGATCCCCGCCGAGAGGGCGCGCGGCTCGGCCTCCAGGTCGCGCTTGAGCGCCAGGTAAAGGCGGACGGCGCTGAGCACGGGCTCCTCGGGGATGTGCCCGAGCGGCACGCGCTCCTTCCAGGCGTCCCAGGCGGCGCGCGCCTCGTCCTCGGGGATGGCTTTGGCGGCCTGGCCCAACTCGCGAAAGCTGCGCTTTTCGACCTGGACGCCGAAGCGTTGGTTGAGGCGGGCGGTGCACTCGTCCTCCCACCAGTAAAAGCGCTTGAAGATGCTGGCCTGGAAGCCCTCGCCGGGGTTGTCCTGGTAAACCAGGAACTTCGCGCCGCGCAGCTCGCGCTTGAGCGCCAGCAGGCGGCAGGCCAGGCGGGCCTGCTCCAGGTTGTAGGGGGCGATCACCTGCACCCCGGCGTCGCGCAGGTACTGGTTGATCTCCCAATCCCACATCGATACGGTGCCAAACTCAGAGGTGATGACCAGCACGGGCAGCCCGAGGGCGCGGAAGTCGTCCAGGCGGCGATAGGCCTCGCCGAGCATTTGCGGGAAGACCGCGGCGTCCACCTCCGCGGGGAGGGGCGCGCCGAGGGCGGCGGGCGGGAGGAGGTCGGCGTCCCCGGCGAGCAGGTCGTGCAGCGCGGCAAGCTGAGCGGCAAAATCTGCGTCGTCGGGCGAGGCAAAATAGAGCGGAACGATTCGCGCTTTCATGGCAGCCCTCCAGATTTTTTCTGCCGTGTGACAACCATCACGGGCAGGTTAAGTGTACCCCGGAATCTAGGGCGAGTCATCAGCGGCGGAAAGCGTGGGCGGCCTGGATGGCGACGCGCAGGTTCTCCCAATCGGTGCCGGCAGGCAGGGTGCAATCGGCGCCAAGGATGAAGCGCTCGGGCGCCTGCGCACAAACGGCCTCGACGGCCTGGCGGATCTCCGCGGGGCTGCCGGTAGCGAGCACGCCCTTGCGGTCGAGTCCGCCCATGAAGGGGCGACCGAAGAGGTCGGCGGCCTGGCGCGGGGTGAGCCGACCGCCGGTCAGATCGAGGCTGCAGTTGGCGACATGCCCCGGGTAAGCGGCGTAAGGTGAGACGTCGGCGTAGGGCAGGTGATAATCGCAGACGTGAAGGATGTTGAAGGCGCAGACGCGGTTGATCTCGTCCATCAGGGCCAGGTCGTAGGGGCGCACGCAGGCATCGAAGAAGTGCGGGCTGGAGAAACGCCCCGCCTCGCCGCCCTGGGTGGAGGTGTAAAACCCGTCCAGGCCGAGGCGGATGCAGGCCTTGACGAAGCCCATCAGGCTCTCGGTGATGACCTGCATGCCCTGTCTGACCGCTTCGGGGTCTTCCTCGATGTGGTTGACCACCACCTGCTGGTCGCCGGCGGCCTGCCCGGCCAGCATGAAGGGCGAATAGAGGGTGAGCACGACCAGCGCCTCGTTCTTGGCGGCTTTGACCAGCCCGTCAACCACGCGCAGCGGCTCGGCGTAGAAATCCAGGTCGTAGAAGGGCATATTCGCCCAATCTGCGGGTCGCCGCAGAAACGGCAGGCGCGGGAAGGCATGCTCGTACTGGATTTTGACGAAGTCCATGCCGGTGCTGCGGAAATATTCCAGGTGCTTGAGCACCGCCGCTTCGCCGCGGTGGTAAGCGGGATCGAAATGCAGGAAAAAAGCCGCCGGGATGGTCTCAGGCGGGGTCGGGTCGTGCAGCAGGCTGAGGATCAAGTCACGCTTGTTCATGGTCACACCTCCGGTTGCGGTCGGGCAAGGCTAGGCCGTGCCAATATGCGAACTGCGAAGTAAAACTCAAGCCGCATCGATCTCTTGCAGCACCTGCCAGGCGAATTGCTCGGCGTCGGCAAGCGCGCGCGGATCGATCACGTCGCTGCGGTCCGACATCTGGTGCCAGTGGGCGCCGATCGCGGCGTTGGCGGCGGGCACGCTGCAGAGGGTGAGGGCGACCCGCCCGCGCAGGGTCGCCGGCAGCGCGTCGGTGTAGGCGGTGCCGGGCATCTCCGCGGCGTCCAGGCCGGTGGCCTGCCGGGCGCGCCGCGCCAGCTCCAGGGCGCGCGGGTGGGTGGGGTGCTTGACCACCAGCCCGTCGTTGACCAGGTACCGGACCTGCCCGGCGCCGACCTGGTCGATGGCGATGTAAACGCAGTCGTCGCCCAGGCTGCGGGCGTGCCGGTCGAGGAAGGCGCGCATGCCCCAGGCGCCGGTTTCCTCGCAGTCGGTGAGCAGCAGGTGCACCTCGGTGTGGCGCAGCGGCTCGCGCGCCAGCCGGGCGGCCAATGCCAGCACCACGCCCACCCCCGAGGCGTTGTCGTTGGCGCCCGGCGAGAAGGGGGTGAAATCGGCCGCGGCGACCATCGCCAGGGCAAACAACTGCACCGGCAGCAGCAGCACCGCCAGCCAGCGCAGCCACAGCCATCCGCCGGTGGCGGCGAGGGCAAAGATCAGCGCGCCGAGCAACATGCTGGCGAAACAGCCGCCGACGAGCAGCCCGAACAGGCGCTGCCAGCCCGCCGAGGAGTAGAAGACCGGTGTGCGGTGGGTGTCGAGGTGGGCGCAGAGCACGGCGCGGCGCTGCACCGCCCCGCTGGGTGGCATCATCCCGCAGACGATTTGGGTGGGGCGCCAGGCCGAGAGCCAGCGCGCCCAATGCGGGGCAAACTCGGTGTCGGCGAACATCGCCCACACCCCCAGGCCATTGAGCGCTGCGCCCACGGCCAGGGCAGCCCGGCTGCCGGCAAGCAGCGCCAGCGTCGAGCCGACGGTCGCCACCAGGAAGGCCAGCACGAACGGCTGGTAAGTGGAGGGCGCCCCGCGGAACGGCTCGCTGCGCACCTCGCGCGCACCCAGTTCGCTCAGCACGCGGGCCGCGTACTCACCGGCGCGGCGCACATCGGCGGTGCAGCTTCCCCGCGCGCCGACCTGGTCGGAAAGATAACGGATGTGGTCGATTGAAGCGCTCACAGACTTCATTATATGCTGGCGAGAAGAAGAAAACAATTCGCCTACAAGGATTGGGCGATGGGCTATAATGAAGGCTGCCCAGAGGATCGGATTCCAGCGGAGGTGGCGCATGTTCGGACCGCAACTGCCCCAGCCGGCCCGTGACGTTTTTTACCAGACGGTGTGGATGATCGCGCGGATGATCCCGCCCGGCAAAGTCAGCACCTACGGGCAGATCGCCGGCTTCATTCCCTGCCCGGAGGGGGTCGACGAGCAACTGTACGCCGCATATCGGGCGCGGTGGGCCGGCAGCGCGATGGCCGCCTGCCCCGACGACGTGCCCTGGCAGCGCGTGGTCAACAGCCAGGGAAAGGTCAGCGAGCGCGCCGGAGCCGCTCACCAGCGCGCCCTGCTCGAGGCGGAAGGGGTGGGCTTCGATGCACGCGGCAAGATCAACTTGAGGTATTTCGGCTGGGCGGGTCCCGAACCGGCATGGCTGCGTGAGAAGGGCCTGAACGCGCCGGAGGAAGACTCCAGCCAGCCGTCCTTGTTCTAGGTTGTGTAATTTATTTTCTGTAAAATGTGGAGCAAAGCCCAGATTTTACAGAAAATAGAAAATCTAATTTTAAGGGTGAGGTGAATTTTATCGATGGAACGCATCCGCATCGCCCGCCTGCGCCCCGGCGCCACCCTGCCAACGCGCAGGCACCCGACCGACGCCGGGTTAGACCTGTACGCCGCCGAGGCGACCAGCATCCCGCCGCACACCGCGGCGATCGTGCCGAGTGGGGTGACGGTCGAAATCCCCGAAGGCTACATGGGGCTGGTCAAGCCCAAGGGTCGCAACGACCACCTGCTCGGCGCCGGGGTGGTCGACGCCGGCTACCAGGGCGAGATCCTGGTCAAGGTGGTCAACCCGTTCGACTACGCGCTGCAGATCCGCGCTGGCGAGGCAATCGGGCAGATGGTGATCGTGCCGGTGGTCACCCCGGCAGTCGAAGAAGTCTCCCCGGAAGAGATTCACGCCGCGGCCTCCGCGCGCGGCGGCACGGGTGGGATTGTGGACCAATTTAAACGGTAACAAGGGAAAGCATCGAGATGGCATTGACGAAAACAACCCCTTTGCTCGAGCGCGTGGCGAGCATCCCGCGCGAGCTCAAGCTGTTCGCCGTCGCCTCGCTGGTGGTCGGCATGGCGTACAGCATGATCGACTCGACCTTCAACAACTTCCTCAACGAGCGCTTCGCCATGACCGGCTTCCAGCGCTCGTTCCTCGAGTTTCCACGCGAGCTGCCCGGCTTCCTGGTGGTCTTCGTGTCGGCGCTGTTCTGGTTCCTCTGCAGCCGCCGCCTCGGCGCGGTCGCCATGCTGCTGGGAGCAGCCGGCTCGCTGCTCATCGGCTACTTCTCGCCGACCTACGCCCTGATGGCGGTGTGGCTGTTCATTTACAGCATGGGGCAGCACCTCTTCATGCCCATCGCCGCCACCATCGGCATGGAGCTGGCCAAAGAAGGCAAGACCGGCCAGCGGTTGGGTCAGCTCAACGCCATCCGCAACCTGGCCGCCATCCTGGGCAGTTTTTTCGTCGTGCTGGCTTTCCGCTACCTCGGCTTTACCTTCCAGCACACCTTCACCCTGGCGGCGGTGGGCTTCATCATCACCGCGCTGCTGCTCTTTGCCATGCAGCGCCAGCGCCCGCAGCCCTCCGGGACCTTTTTAAAGCTGCACCGGCCATACCGCCTCTACTACGCCCTGGCGGTGCTCTACGGCTCGCGCAAGCAGCTCTTCATCACCTTCGCGCCGTGGGTGCTGGTGACCGTCTTCAACCAGCCGACGCAGATCCTGGCCACCCTGATGACCGTCGGCGGGATCATCGGCATCCTGTTCCAGCCGTTGCTGGGCTGGATGATCGACCGCTTTGGCGAGCGCGTGGTGCTCTCTTCGGAAGCGGTGCTGCTGGTGTTCGTGTGCTTCGGCTACGGCTTCGCCCGCTCGATCTTCCCCGAGGGCACCGCGCTGCTGGTGGTGTGCGGTTGCTTCTTGCTCGACCAGATGCTCATGTCGGTGGGGATGGCGCGCTCCACGTATATGAAGAAAATCGCCCTCGAACCGGGGCACATCCAGTCGGCCCTGACCGCCGGGGTGACCATCGACCACATCTTTTCCATCTCCATTGCGCTGATCGGCGGGGTGATCTGGAACGAGCTGGGTTTCCAGTACGTGTTCCTGCTCGGCACGCTGATCGCCGCGATCAATTTTTTCACCGCCATGCGCGTGAAAATCCCGCAGCAGAAGGACGCTGGAGAGCTGATCACACATTAACACGCGCATTGATCACGCGAGGATGGCCGTCTTAAGCGCTCGAGAGAATCTGCTTCATTCTCGAATCCGATTTCATTTTTTAGAGAGGTAACCATGCTCCAGAAGTACCCCCCGATCAACCCACGCTTCCCGCACTTCCTGCACGGCGGCGACTATAACCCCGACCAATGGCCCGAAGAAGTCTGGGACGAAGATATGCGCCTGATGAAGCTGGCCAACTGCAACGCGATGAGCGTGGGCATCTTCGCCTGGTCGCGCCTCGAACCGCGCGAGGGTCACTACGATTTCGGCTGGCTGGATAAGGTGATGGACCTGCTGGCAGAAAACGGCGCCTACGCCGTGCTGGCGACCCCCAGCGGCGCGCGCCCGGCCTGGATGTCGAAGAAGTACCCCGAGGTGCTGCGCGTGCGCCCCGACCGGGGGCGCAACCTGCAGGGCACCCGGCACAACCACTGCATGACCTCGCCGGTCTACCGCCAGAAGACCCAGGCGATCAACCGCGCCCTGGCCGAGCGCTACAAAGACCACCCGGCCCTGCTGGTCTGGCACATCTCCAACGAGTTCAACGGCGAGTGCCACTGCGAGCTGTGCCAGGCGGCCTTCCGCGCATGGCTGAAGAAGCGCTACGACAACGACCTCGACAGGCTCAACCAGGCCTGGTGGGCGGCGTTCTGGAGCCACACCTACTCCAGTTGGGACGAGATCGAGTCGCCCAGCCCGATCGGCGAGCCGCTGCTGCACGGGCTCAACCTGGACTGGAAGCGCTACTCCAATGACCAGACCTTCGACTTCTTTTTAAGCGAGATCCAGCCGCTGCGCGAGGTGACCCCCAACGTGCCGGTGACGACCAACTTCATGGGGCTCTTCCCCGGCCTGAACTACCCCAAGTTCGCGCAATACGTGGATGTGGTCAGTTGGGACAGCTACCCGGTCTGGCACACCACCGGCTCGGACTGGAAACTTGGCGCGCAGATCAGCTTCGTGCACGACCAGAACCGCTCGATGAAGGGCGGGCAGCCCTTCATGCTGATGGAGTCGACCCCCTCCAACACCAACTGGCAGCCGATCCCCAAGCTCAAGCGGCCCGGCATGCACCTGCTGAGCAGCCTGCAGGCGGTGGCGCACGGCTCGGACACGGTGCAATATTTCCAGTGGCGCAAGAGCCGCGGCAGCTCGGAGAAATTCCACGGGGCGGTCGTCGACCACGTGGGGCACGAGCACACCCGCGTGTTCAAGGACGTCAGCGAGGTGGGCGCGGTGCTCCAGCAGCTCGACGCGGTCATCGGCACCACCGTGCGCCCAGACGTAGCGATCTACCTGGATTGGGAGAACCGCTGGGCCATCGACGACATGCACGGGTTGGGTCGCGACCGGCGCAACTACCCTGAGACGGTCATCGCCCACTACCTGCCCTTCTGGAAGCGCGGCATCCCGGTGGATGTGATCGCCGAGGAGGCAGAGATTGGCGGCTACAAGCTGGTCATCGCGCCGATGCTGTACATGCTCAAGCCGGGTGTCGCCGCGCGCTTGCGCGCCTTCGTCGAAAAGGGCGGCACGCTGGTGATGACCTACTGGAGCGGCATCGTCGACGAGACCGACCTGTGCTTCCTGGGCGGCTGGCCCGGCGATGGCCTGCGCGAGGTGCTGGGGGTGTGGGACGAGGAAATCGACACCGTCACCCCGGACGAGCGCAACCCGGTGCTGCCTGCCGCCGGCAACGAGCTGGGGTTGAGCGGCAACTTCGAGGGGCGCGATTACTTCGCCCTGATCCACGCCGAGACGGCGCGCGTGCTGGCGACCTTTGGCAGCGATTTCTACGCCGGGCGCCCCGCGCTGACGGTGAACGACTTTGGCCAGGGGCAGGCATATTACGTGGCTTCGCGCAATGATGAGGCTTTCAACGACCAATTCCTCGGAAAACTGGCCGAGAAGCTGAACCTGCTGCGCGCACTGCCCACCGACTTGCCCGAGGGCGTGACCGCCCAACTGCGCACGGACGGCACGAACCGGTTTGTGTTTGTGATGAACTTCAACCCCTCCCCCGCACAGGTCGATCTTAAGGGCGCGAGCTACCAGAGCCTGCTCAGCGGCGAGCCGGTCGGCGGCAAACTGACCCTGCCCGGTTTCGGGGTGGAGATCCTCCGCGGATAATGGCCCTTCATGCCGGGGGGCGCGGTGCGCGCCCCGGCAAATGCAAGCCCGAGGGTTGTGTTTCAACTTGTCTGTACAATGTGGGGCAAAGCCCACATTGTACAGACAACAAACTACACAATCGCTCGATGGAAGCGACGCCAGACTGTATCAACGTACTATCTGTTTTTTAAGGTTGCCGATGAAATTCCCTGTCATTCCTGAATCAACCCGCGTCGCCCGGTTGGAGCCACCCGCCGGGAAAGTATCGATGGTGCTCGACACCGACACCTACAACGAGGTCGACGACCAGTTCGCCGTGGCGTATGCCCTGCTTTCGCCGGAAAAGCTCAGCGTGGAAGCATTGTACGCGGCGCCCTTCTTCAACGACCGCTCGAGCGGACCCGCCGACGGCATGGAAAGAAGCTACCAGGAGATCTTGCGCCTGGTGGACTTCCTGGGCATGCCCTCCGAGGGGCGGGTTTTCCGCGGCTCGACCGCTTACCTGGCCGATTGGGACCACCCGCAGGAAAGCCCGGCGGCGCGCGACCTGGTCAGCAAAGCCATGGCCCGCTCGGCGGAGGATGATCCGCTCTACGTGGTCGCCATCGGGGCGATCACCAACGTGGCGTCGGCCATCTTGCTCGAGCCCGAGATCATCCGGCGCATCGTGGTCGTCTGGCTGGGCGGGCACGCGCTGGACTGGCCCGACACGCGCGAGTTCAACCTGGCGCAAGACCTGCCCGCCGCGCGCGTCATTTTGGACAGCGGCGTGCCGTTCGTCCAATTGCCCTGCATGGGCGTGGTCACCCACCTGCACACCACCGTCGCCGAGCTGGAGCGCTACGTGCAGGGGCGGGGAAGAATCGGCGATTACCTGACCGAGATCGTGCGCTCTTACCACGCCGACCATTACGCCTGGTCGAAAGTGATCTGGGACGTGTCGGCGATCGCATACCTGATTGACGCGCGCTGGACTCCCAGCCGGCTGGTGCACAGCCCGATCCTGACCGACCAGGTGACCTGGAGCTTTGACCCGCGGCGGCACCTGATCCGCAGCGCGTACCATGTCGAGCGGGACGCGATCTTTCGCGATTTGTTTGGGAAGTTGGAGCGAGCCTGATGGCAAACGATACGGTGATCATTTTCACGCGCAACGGCATGGGCGACGCCCCGGCGGAGCTGCAACAGGCCTTGGCGGGCAAATTCCTCAGCCTGACGTTGCAATCCGGGCAGTTGCCGGCGAAAATTCTATTTTACACCGAGGGCGTGCGGTTGGCGTGCGACGGCTCGCCGGTGCTCGAGCCATTGCGCGCGCTGGAAGCGAAAGGCGTGGAGCTGGTGCTGTGCCAGACCTGCCTGGTTTTCTTCGGCCTGGCAGACAAAGTGCAGGTGGGGTTGGTCGGCGGTATGGGCGACATCCTCGAGGCGCTGCAAAAGGCAGGCAAGGTGATCAGCGTGTGAGGGCATCAGGCCTGATACATGTAGATGGTCGCAGAACAGCTTTGTACTTTGTTATAATGGATCAAGAAAGGCGATCCTATGCCGCAAGCCATGGTAGAGTCCCTCCTCCAAGAACTCAAAGCTGGCCTGACCGCACTGTACGACCGGCAACTCCACGGTGTTTATGTTTTTGGTTCCTATGCGCGCGGCGAACAGGATGTCGAGTCTGATCTGGATATCCTGATTGTTCTGACAAGTTTTGAACGTTTAGGCATTGAGATCGAGCGAACAGGGCTCTTAATCAGCCACCTTTCCTTAAAATACGGTGTGTCAATTAGCCGCAAGTTCATCAGCAAAGAATACTGGGAATCCGCCAATACAACTCTGTTGCGCAACCTTCATGCTGAGGCAATTGCAGCATGAAGGAAAACACTCGCCTGCTACTTGAAAAAGCCCAGCGCGCAATTCGAGCAGCTCAGGCGCTTCTTGAAGCGGGTGATTTTCAAGACTTCGCCGCTGGACGAGCCTATTATGCGATGTTTTACGTCACGGAAGCATTGCTGGAAGAAAAAAACCTTCGCTTCAGCAAACATGGCGGAGTGCACGCGGCCTTTGGGGAATATTATGTGAAAGCTGGCCTGTTCGACCCCAAGTATCATCGTTGGCTGCTTAACGCATTCGACCAGCGTATTGAGGGTGATTATGGTTCCGAAGTGATGCTGGTTGTCGAAGATGTTGAAAATTTACTCGCTCAGGCCGGCGAATTTCTCGATGCTGCAACCCAGTATCTGAAAGGCCTGCCATGAACGTATCCGACGCTATTCGCACCAAGCGCGCAGTGCGCGAGTTCAATCAGCAGCCGCTGCCTGCAGAGGCGGTGCGCGCCATCCTCAACGCGGGTCGGCGCTCCCAATCCTCAAAGAACACCCAGCCCTGGCACTTCATCGCCGTGCAGGAGCGCGCCACGCTGGAGGCCTTCAGCCGGCTGGGCACCTGGGCCGGTCACCTGTCCGGCGCAGCGCTGGGCGTGGCGATCCTCACCCCCGACCCGGACGAGAAGTTCCAGACGATGTTCGACGCCGGGCAGGCCGCCGCTTACATGCAACTGGCCGCCTGGGAGCTGGGCATCGGCTCGTGCATCGCCAGCATCTACCAGCCCGATGAGGCGCGCGAGCTGTTTGGCTTCCCAGCCGAGTGGCAGTTGCGCGTCGCGCTTTCGTTCGGTTACCCGCTCGACCCGGCCAAATTAACGCAACCGAATCGAAAAGGAGGGCGCCGCCCGTTGGACGAAGTCGTCCACTGGGAGCGCTGGTAAGCCCGTTATGCCGTCCCTTCCCGTCTGGACCGTCCAGACGCGCGCCAGCGCGCACGCCTGCGACTTTAAGCAGCGCTGGAAGCCTTCGGCCATGTTCCTGGCGATGATCGAGGCGGCCGGCGACCACGCCGCCCACCTGGGCTTCGACTGGGAGAGCCTGCAGGCGCGCCAGCTCGCCTGGGTGCTGTCGCGCTTACGGGTTCATTTTCACGCGTTCCCGCTGATGAACGAACCCGTCACCATCCGCACCTGGCCGAGGGGAATCCAGCAGCGCGTGTTTTTCACGCGCGAGTTCGAGCTGACCGGCGCGGGCGGTCGAGCGCTGGCCTCGGCAACCTCCGGCTGGCTGTTGATCAACCCGGTGGCGCGGCGCATGCTCCCGCCGCAAGCCTTGCAGGGCGAGCTGCCGCTCAACGAGGGCAGCCACGCCCTCGACCTGCTGCTGGAGAAGATCAACCCGCCGGAGAATCTGCCCGAGCGGCTGCAGTTGACTCCCGGCTACAGCGACGTGGACGTGATGGGGCACGTCAACAGCGCCCGCTACGTCGAGTGGCTGTGCGATGGGCTGGGAATGGCGGCGTTCGAGAGGGGCAATTTCACCTGGCTGCAGATCAACTTTGTCCACGAGACCCGCCCAGGGCAGCGCCTTTCGCTGCGCATGGCGCCGAACGGCAGCGGCCCGCAGGAATGGCTGGTGGAAGGCTACAACCTGAGCGAGAACAGGCGCGGCTTCGAAGCGGCGTTTGGATTTAAAGAGGACTGACCGGTCAGCGCGGCAGGGCGGCCCAGTCTTTCATGCGGCGCGTCCAGGCCACCACGCTGACCAACGCCAGAACGATCCAGGCCAGCTCAATGATATGCTGGAGCACCCGGGGAAGCGTGGTCAAGTCATAAGTACCGACCAAAACGCCGGCGAAATACAGCGTCAGGGGCACGCCCGGCAGCGCCAGGAAAAGCAGTCCCACCACCGGCCAGCCCGGCAGCCCGCCGGCTTTACCGGCTGCACGCACAGTGAAAACAAACCCGGCCGCGTAGATCACCCCCCCGACGACGACCAACCAGGTCACATCGGGGTATAAACCCAGCCTCATCACCCAATCGATCAGCGGCCGTAAAGCCGGGTACGGCCCCCACAACCCCGTGCCGTTGACCACCGAGTTGATCCTGAGCAGCATGCCTAGCATGGCGATCAAGATGCCGGCCAGCGAGAGGCGGTAAGCCCAAATCCCGCCTTGGAGCGCGCCGCGCAAGCCCAGCTCGCGCAGCGAGCGCGCCAGTTGCGGCCCGAGCCCTATGGCGCAGGTCACGGCGAGAATCGGCACATACGCGTCGATCACCGCTTTCAGGCTGGGACCCGGCTCTGAAAACGGCAGCATACCGCCCAGGTAAATCCCGTTGCGCGCGTGAGCGAAGCCGCCCAACACCACGACGCCCAACGCGATGGCCAGGCCGGCGCCGAGGCGCTGCGAGCGGACGATGACCATGGCAGCCAGGCCCGCCAGCAGCCAGGAACCCAACGTGACCAGCCCTTCAGGGCCATCGGGCACGAATTCGTTGGTGATCAGCCATGGGAAGACCATGCACGGCAGCGCCGATAGCAGGCCGCGCAGCCGGTCAGCGCGCGCGGCGTAATACAGGCCAAAGGCGAACAAAAGAGGCACGATCACGTAAACGAGGAAATCCATCAACGGGAACCAGCCCACGTCGCCGGTCACCCACTGCTGGAGCAGCAGGACCGCTGCGTAAGCGCCCACCACCCAGTAGGGCCGCCAGCTGGCGGCCCACAAGGGCAGGCGCTCCGCCCGGCGGCGGGCGATCACCAGGACGAAGCTGCCCAGGACGGCGAGGAGGAACAGGACGCCAAAAACGGTCCAGAGGGTCGATCCCGGCGGGGTTGTGAGGTCTATCCAACCGGCGGCGCCCAGCAGCAATGGCAGGCCGGTGACCAGCCCGACCATCAGGTGCGGCAGTCCAGCCAGCGCCGCTTCGCTCCACGAAGATCGCGGGGCGCCGCGCATCGCAAGCGTCCCTCCACCAGCCAGGTTTGCGCCAACCGCTCCGCTCATTTGTCCCTCCCAACCGCTCATCGCGCGCCAGTGCTGCCGGGCCAGGCTGAGGGGCTGGTCGAACGCCTCGGTGGCGAGCAGGCCGGCCAGCGCGCGCCAGCCCCGCGCGGCGGCTTCTTCGAGCGCCTGGACGAACACCGCCTGCATCTCCTCCGCGAAGCGTGCCCGGAAGGCCCGCGGGTAGAGGCGCAGCAAGAAACGGTAGCAGGCCAGCACGAGGCTCACAGGCTCTCCTCTCCCAGGCGCAAGCGAGCCGCCGAGGCCAGCGCCGAAAGGCGCTCGGTCTCGGCAAGTAGCACCTTGCGACCGGCCTGAGTCAGGGCGTAGGCTTTCCGCGGCTTGCCCGGATAGTCACCGGACGACCCTGCAGGGTCATCCACCTGGGTGATCAACCCCTGGTCGAGCAGGCGCCCCAGCGCGCCGTAGAGCGTGCCGGTTCCCAGGCGGGTGCGCCCGGCGCTCAAGGCTTCGACGTCCTTGAGAATGGCGTAGCCGTGTTTCTTACCAGCCGCCAGGCTGGTGAGGATAAAAAAGGTGGGCTCCTGCAAGGGGAGTAAGTCGCCTGGTTTCATTCCGTTTCGTTATCCACCCATTATATGTCAGCGAATGACATATAGAGTGTAGCATGGTAGAGGGCGAAAGTCAAGCCGGTCTCTTGGTTCTCTTCCTTGCTGCCTTTTCCGCCTGGCGGTGGATGCGCTTTCATCCAGAACAGGGATGACGGTCCCCAACGCTTCAAGCTGGCGAATGGAAGAAGCGCTCCCACGGGATGGCAACCCGCTCATCATGGTTGAGGATGCGGTCGATGTGCAGCAGAAGGGGGAAATCTTCCAGGCGGGCCAGGCCGCGCGCCGCCAATTTGGGCAAGGCGCGCGCCACGCACGTGGCAATCGCCACGCTTTCCAGCGTCTCTCCCGCCATCATCTCGCGCGCTGCGGCGAACGAGTTGCCCTGCCCGAGCAGCTTGCCCAGGCGCACCGTGCGACCGCCAAAGACGGTCACGTACAGGTCGCCGGGACCGGGCAGCCAGGCGACGTTCTCCAACCCGCCGCCGGTGATCTCGAGCAGGCGGCGCATTTCCCAACAGCTTTGGGCAAAAAGCGCCGCCTGCGGGTTGTACATCTGCGCCAGCCCATCGGGACCTGCTCGCTCCATCATGCCCATCGCCAGGCCGACCCCCAGGGCGTAGGCGTTCTTCAACGCGGCGCAGACCTCCACGCCGGTCACATCAGTGGACGTCCAGATATGGTAATAGGGGGTGGCAAAGACCGCGCGCAGCGAGTCGAGCACGCCAGCGTCTTCGCCGCAAAAGACCACGCTGGTCTGGCGGCGGGCGGCCAGCTCGTGGGCGATGCACGGCCCGCCGATCGCGTTGAGCCGGATGCGCTCCCGCAGCCTGGCGGGCAGGCGGCGGCGAGTGGCCTCAGGCAGGGTGATCAGGCTGCCGTCCGGCCGGTCTTCGAGGCCCTTGGTGACCGCGATGACCGGCACCCGCGGGTCAAGGAGCGGCCCGGCGGCGCGGGCAAACCAGTCCACCCCAAAGCTGCTCACCCCGCTGGCGACGACCTCCGCGCCGTCCAGCGCCTCGGCGAGGCGGCTGTGGTCATAGACGGCCACGCCGTCGGGGATGCGGCGTTGCAGCCTGGGGTGAGCCTGCCGCGCGTTCAGCGCGGCGACGACGGCATTGTCGAGCGGCGTGCCGACCAGGCGCACCGCATGCCCGTTATCGACCAGCGGCCAGCACAGCGCGCTGCCCATCATACCCGCGCCAACAATGGTGAGGATGGTCATGGCGTTCTCCCAATGTATGGTAACATGATTTCAAACCGGCAAGCGCGCCGTAAAGAACCCTTTTTTACCCGAACTGACCGACCAAGATGGCACCCGAATTCTTTCTAGGCATCGATCTGGGCACCGGCTCGTGCAAGGCGGTGGTGGTGGACCGCGCCGGGCGCATCTGCGGCGCCGGGCAGGGCGAGTACACCTCGCGCTCCGCATTTCCGCAATGGAATGAACAAGACCCGCAAGGCCTGGTCGCCGGGATGGTGGTCGCCGCGCGGCAGGCGCTCGAGTCGGCGAACACGCCCCCGGAGCAGGTTGGAGCGGCCAGCCTGGGCGGGGCGATGCACAGTCTGCTGGCACTGGACGCGAACGACCGGCCGCTCAGCGGGGTGATCACCTGGGCCGACGGGCGCGGGGCGCGCCAGGCACAGCGGTTGCGCGGCACGCCCCAGGCCGAAGCGCTCTACCGGCGCACCGGCTGCCCGGCGCACGGCATGTACCCGCTGTACAAGATCCTCTGGCTGCGCGAGGAAACGCCGGATGTGTTCGCCCGGGCGGCGCGCTTCGTGACCGGCAAGGAATACGTTCTGCGCCAACTGACCGGCGAGTGGCTGGTGGATTATTCCATTGCCGCTGGTCACGGCCTGATGGACACCCACGCGCTGGCCTGGGACGCCGAAGCCCTGGAACTTGCCGGGCTGCGCGCCGGGCAGCTTTCACCGCTCGCCCCGCCGCAGCGCGCGCTGCGCCTGTCCGATCCCACGCTGGCAAGGCAGATGGGCCTGTCGCCGGGCACGCCGCTGGTGCTGGGCTGCTCAGACGCGGTCAACTCCAGCCTGGGGGCCGGGGCGGTGCGGCCGGGGCAGGCAACGCTGATGGTTGGCACGAGCGGCGCCCTGCGTTTGGTCGCTCCGCAACCGGTGCTGCACCCACACGGGCGGAGCTGGTGCTATGCCATCGACCGGGGACACTGGCTGGTGGGTGGGGCGATCAACAACGGCGGCGTGGCGCTCAACTGGCTGCGCGACCTGTTCAACCGGACTGGCGGGGATAGCCTGAGCTTCGACGCGATCGTGGCGTTGGCCGGGCAGGCGCCCGCCGGGGCGGGCGGCGTGGTGTGCCTGCCGTTCTTCGCCGGGGAGCGCAGCCCCAACTGGAACCTCAACGCGCGCGCGGCTTTCGTCGGCCTGACCTTGCAGCACGGGCCGCAGCACCTGGCGCGCGCCCTGCTGGAGGGCGTGGCTTTTCGCTTCCGCAGCCTGGCCGAGATGCTGGTCGAGGCGGGTTGCCAACCGGCCGAAGTGCGCGCCTCGGGCGGCTTCACGCGCTCGCCGCTCTGGCTGGAGATCACCGCCAGCGCGCTGCAGCGCGAACTGCACCTGCCGGCCTGGACGGAGACCTCTGCCTGGGGCGCGGCGGCCTGGGCATTGATCGGCGCCGGCGCCCTGCCCGACATGGAAACCGCCGCCGGGTTGGTCCCGCTGGAAGGCACCATGCGCCCAGATGCGGCGCAAGCGGCGACGTACGCGCGGCTATACCCGCTTTACACGCGCCTGTACGAAAACCTGCTATCTTCTTTTGACGAGATCGCGGAATACCAGGCAAGCGCAGATCAATAATCAACCGGGCGCCGGTGCCAGCAGCACGCGGCGGCGCTGCACCAGGCTTTCCACGGTAAAGAGGATCAGCGCGACCCAGATGATGCTGAAACCGATCACCCGCTGCGGGGTGAACGGCTCATGGTAGACCAGCACCCCAAAGAGGAATTGCATGGTGGGCGAGAGATACTGCAAGATGCCCATGATCGTCAGGGGGATACGCCGCGCGCCCTCGGAGAACAGCAGCAGCGGAATGGCGGTGACGATACCGGTCAGCGCCAGCAGCGCGTTTTGCAGCAGGCTGACGTGCCCGAAAGAGCCCGTTCCATTGGCTTCCATGGCCAGCAAATAGCCAAGCGCGGGCAGGAAAATCAGCGCCGTCTCGAGCGTCAATCCTTGCAGCGAACCGAGCGGAGCGAGCTTCTTGAACAAACCATACAGACCAAAGGTGAAGGCCAGCACCAGCGCAATCCACGGCAACTGGCCGTAGCTGAGCGTGAGGTAGAGCACGCCCGCAGCGGCCATCCCGACCGGCACCCATTGCAGCGGGCGCAGGCGCTCGCGCAAGAAAACCACCCCCAGCAGCACGTTGACCAGCGGGTTGATGAAGTACCCCAGGCTCGATTCGACGATAAAGCCGGCGTTGACGCTGTAAATGTACACCAGCCAGTTGACCGCCAGCAGGCTGCCCGCCAGCAGGTACACGCCGGCCGTGCGCAGGCTGAGCGCCCGGCGAATGGCGGGCCAATCTCGCCGCAAGCCGACCAGCAGAGCCACGAAGACGAACGACCACACGATGCGGTGGGTCATGATCTGCAGAGATGGCACGCCGGTGAGGAATTTCCAATAAAGGGGGAAAATGCCCCAGATGGCGTACGCTGCGATGCCGTAAAGAACGCCTTTGTTCACGTGGTCTCGTTGTCAAGCCGGAGTTGCGCCGCCCCGAATGGACCCGGGAGAACGGGCATAACTGCCAATGATACCAGATTTCAACAATCACGCTACAATAGACCCGATGAAATCCATCTCGCGCAGCCAGGTGCTGGTTTTTGCCCTCGCCCTGGGCCTTTCCATCGCGGCGGGTTTTTTGCCGGGCGGCTACGACGCCTACTACTTCTTTTTCAGGCCCCCACCCGAGAACTCACTCCTCCCGGCCTGGCTATACCTGGTCTCCATCCCGCTCTCCTGGCTGGGCTGGCCGCTTAGCTGGCAGGTCCTCGTCTTTACGACGGTGCTGGCGACCGCGCTTGGCGCCGCGGTGTGGGGCAACCGCCGCTGGTGGATCGCCGTGTTGAGCGCGACGATGCTGTGGAACATCTGGCTTGGCCAGATCGAAGTGGTCGCGGTGGCGGGGTTGATCGCCGGGGGCCTGGTGCTGCAAAAGAAAGCCCACCCCGCCTGGCTGGGCGCCGCCTGGCTGGCTTTCGCAACCAAGCCGCAGGTCGGCCTGGGTCCGCTGCTGCTGATCACCTGGTGGGTGTGGCGCGACCAGGGCTGGAAGGCGCTGCTGTGGGGGCTGGCGGCGGCGCTGCCGGTGGTCGCCGTCACCTTCGCGCTGTGGCCCAACTGGCTGGCGCGGTGGATTGGCAACATCCTGTATACAAACGCCCCCAGGAATTGGGTCGCAGCCGTCTGGCCTTACGGGCTGGTCGGCATCCCGCTGGCGCTCATCCCACAAGGAATCACCTGCGTCAAGCGCCTGCGCATGGTGACAGCCGCCACGCTGCTCGCCAGCCCGTACTTCGTGCTCTACCACACCGTCGCCCTGCTGGCGCTCACCCCTTCGCCCCTCGCGTTGGGGCTTTCCTGGCTGCTGGTCTTTCCGGCCAACCTGCTCTCACAGGACTGGATGACCTGGGGCTGGATCCTGCCGGCAGCCGTCCTCGGGGTCGATTTTGTGCGCTGCTACCTGCCCTTGGGGGGCGCTCGCCCCCAACCCGCCGCCGCACAGACCGATCCCCCTGCGGGGTAAGCCTGCATTGCCGCCCCGGCACCCCGTTTTCGCCCGGTGCGAGTACAATAGACCCGTATCCAGCCATTCAACCCCGGAGCGCCAGCCTGCCATGCCAAAAAAGGTTTTCGTCAGCGGTTTCTTCGACCTGCTTCACAGCGGACACATCGCCTTCCTCGAAGAAGCGGCCCGCCATGGCGACGTGTACGTCGCAGTCGGTTCGGACCAGACCTACTACGAGCTGCGAGGGCACACCCCGGTCAACAGCGAAAGCGAGCGGCTGTACATGTTGCAGTCGCTCGGCAGCGTGAAAGAGGCTTTCATCTCGGGCGGCTCCGGCATGCTCGATTTCATTGAGGAGTTCAAGCGCGTCCAGCCGGACGTGTTGATCGTCAACGAGGACGGCAACCTGCAAGCCAAACGCAAGCTCTGCGAGGAGTACGGCGCGCAATACCTGGTGCTGGAGCGCACGCCCCACCCCGGGTTGGCGGCGCGCTCTTCGACGGCGCTGCGCTCGGTGGTGACCATGCCCTTCCGCATCGACATCGCCGGGGGCTGGCTCGACCAGCCCTACGTGTCGAAGCACTACCCCGGACCGGTGATCACCATCTCGATCGAGCCGGTGGTCGAGTTCAACGACCGCAGCGGGATGGCTTCCTCCACGCGCCGCGCCGCGCTGGACCTGTGGGGGCCGCGCCTGCCCGCCGGCGACCCGCAGAAGCTGGCCAAGATCCTCTTTTGCTACGATAACCCGCCTGGCACGGCGTTCATCTCCGGCTCGCAAGACGCCATCGGCATCGTCTGCCCGGGGTTGAACATCTCGCATTACGACGGCAAGTACTGGCCAGAGCGCATCGAGTCGGTGCACGATGAGCTGGTCTTGCAGTTCATCGAGCAATCGCTCTACCTGGTGCCGTTGGGACCGCGCGGGCGCGAGTTCGACGTGCTCAGCCAGACGCAGATCGACGCCGAACGGGCCAAAGCGCTGGCAGACGCCGCACTCGGCTGCTGGGACGCCATCCTGGCGCGCGATATCCAGGGCTTCGGGCGCTATTTTAAGGCGGCTTTCTACGGGCAGGTGGCGATGTTCCCGCTGATGATGAACGAGATGGTCGCCGAGATGATCGAGCAGTACAAGGACCGCGCGTTGGGCTGGAAACTCTCCGGGGCGGGCGGCGGGGGATACCTGATCCTGGTCGCGGACAAACCGATCGAGCAGGCCATTCGCATCACCATCCGGCGGAAGTCGGATTGAGTACACCAAACCTTCATACTATTTTTTCTTAAAGGAGCTCGCATCGTATGGAAGCACTTCGCGTCGGCGTGATTGGGTTAGGGATGGGCCGCCACCACATCGGCGGATACCAGGGTCATCCGGGTGCGCAGGTGGTCGCCGCGGCCGACATGGACGAAAAACGCCTGGTTGAAATCTGTGATAAGTACAACGTGCCGAACCGCTACACCAGCGCGGAGGAGATGCTGGAAAAAGAGCGGCTGGACGTGGTCAGCGTGGCGACCCCCAACAAGTTCCACAAGGCGTTCAGCGTGGCGGCGCTCCAGGCCGGCTGCCACGTGCTGTGCGAAAAACCGATGGCGATGAGCGCCGCCGAGGGCCGCGAGATGCTGGCAGCCGCCAGCCAGGCCGGCAAGCGCTTGATGATCAACTTCTCCTACCGTTTCTCCGAGCAGAGCACGGCGCTCAAGCAACAGGTGGATGCGGGCATCCTGGGCGAGGTGTACTTCGCGCGCACGGTGTGGCACCGCCGGCGCGGGCTGCCCGGTTTTGGCGGCTGGTTCGGACAGAAAGCGCTCTCGGGCGGCGGCCCGTTGATCGATCTGGGCGTGCACCGCCTGGACCTGGCGCTGTGGCTGATGGGTTACCCGAAACCGGTGTGGGTGCTGGGCAGCACCTACAACCCGATCGGCGCGGAGCTGGCGGCGAAACAGGGCAAGCAGTTCGACGTGGAAGACCTGGCGGTGGGGCTGGTGAAGTTCGCCAACGGGGCCACGCTGGTGGTCGAAGCCTCCTGGGCGGCCAACATCAAGGAAAGCGAATTCATGGAGACGCGCCTGTACGGCACGAAAGCCGGGCTGGTGCAGCGCAACCTGGACGAGACCTACAAATTCGAGGCCGAGATCTTCCTGGAGAAGGATGGCGCGCACTTCGACATGAAGCTGCACCCGCCCCTGCCCGGCACGACGACCCCCTACTACCACTTCATCGACGCGATCCTCAACGACCGGCCGCACACCGCCACCGGCGAGGAAGGCTTGCTGGTAATGGAGATCCTCGACGCGCTCTACCGCTCGGCCGCCGAAGGCGGTCCGGTGGAAATTGTGTAGATCAGCAAGAAGCCCGGCATGGCCGGGCTTCTTGCTGATCTACAATTGGCTCACCTGATAACTGGCCTTCGCCAGCCAGGCGGGGTTGACCTGCACCCCCCAGCCGGCACCCTCGGGGATTTGCACCTTTCCCTCGCGCACCTGCAGGGCAGGCGTGTACAGCGCTTCCACCTCGGGCCAGGGCTCGATCGAAAACTCCACGTACGGGCCGGCGTTGGGGAGCGCGCCCATCAGGTGCAGGCTGAAGACGGTCACCAGCGAGAGGTTGGCTGAGTGCGGTATGCAGGGCAAACCGGCCTGCTGCGCCATGCGCGCGACCTGCAGGGCGCGGGTGAGCCCGCCCACGTAACACACGTCCGGTTGGACGATGTCCACCGCGCGCATGGCGATCATGCGCCGCCACTGCGCCAGGTCCCAATCCTGCTCGCCGCCAGCCACGGGCACATCCAACGCGGCGGCCACCTCAGCGGTCCATTCCAGCTCCCAATACGGGCACGGCTCCTCGAAGTGAGCCACGTGATGGGCTTCGAGCAGGCGACCCACCTCGATCGCCCTGGACGGGGTGTAGCAACTGTTGCCGTCCACCATCAGCGCAGCCCCCTCGCCGATGGCGGCGCGCACCGCCGGGACGAGCGCCTCGGTGCGCCCCGGCCATTGATCCTGGTCATGCCCGTTGACCTTTCCCACGCGCACCTTGAAGGCTCCGTAACCATACCGCTCCTGCAGCCGCGACAGGCGCTCCGCCTCGTCATCCGGCGTGATATCGCGGCGCATGCTGGAAGCATATACCGGGAACGCGCGCGGCGCGCCGCCCAGCAAGGCGCACACGCTTTTGCCCTCCAGCTTACCGTGCAGGTCCCATAAGGCCGTGTCGAGGCCGGCCAGCGCGCGGCACACATACGAGCCGGGGAACTTGTATTCCGCCTCGATGATGCGCTCGCTGAGCGCTTCCCGCGCCAGGGGGTCGGCGCCCAGCGCGTGCGGCGCCACCTGGCGGTGAAAGACCTGGGCAGAGATATCCGCGTTGTAGGTGGAAATTTGCCCCCAACCTTCCGCGCCATCCTCGGTGCGGGCGCGGACCAGGCTGAGGGTGGGAGTGGTGAACGTTTCCAGCGAGACAATTTTCATCGACAGATCCTCGATTAGCGCACGCGCGCCAGGCGGCGCAGGATGTTGCCGCCCAACAAGGCGCGGATCGCCTGCGCCTCATACCCCAGGCCGCGCAGGCGCAACTGAATGATCGAAGGCAGGCTGGCCAGGCCCGGCCCGGCGGCGGTGGATTTCCACAGGGCGTGGTCGGCCAGGTCGGTCGCCAGCGCCACCGAGCCGCTGAAGCCGCCCTGCACCATCTGGTCGAGCAGCGGCCACAGGTTGCGCTCGGGATCGTACTGGGGGCGAAAAAAGGTATCGTATTCGAGCAAAACACCGGCTTCCGCCAGCTCACGGTGCAGGCCATAGTCGGGGCGTTTATCCATGTGGCAAAGCACCAGCCGGTGGGGTGAAAAACCCTGGCGCACGAAAAAATCCAGCAGCCGCTCCGCCTGTGCCCCCTTCTCGGTATGCACCATGACCATTGCACCCGTCTGCCGGGCGGCCTGCGCCGCGCCTTCGAGCAGGTGGAGGGCTGAGTCTTCCAGCGTCGCCTCGCCGGCGCCCTTGATAAACCCGGCCAGCACCGGCTGGTCCTCATCCGGTCCGAGCGACTCCTGCATGCCGTGCAGCAGCTCCCCGGCGAACCAGTCGCAAGCCTGGCGGGCAGAGAACCCCCACAATGGCTCAGCAGGCGAGTAATACTTGCGCCGGTGAAAACCGGTGCACCCGATGATGTGCACCCGACTGGCGGCGGCGAGGCGAGCCAGCACGCGCCCGTCGCGCCCGCAGCCATAGGGCTGGCAGTCGAGCAGGCCACCACCACCGGCCTGGCGATAAAACTCCAACTCCTGCAACGCTGCCGGGTAATCGTCCAGCACCGGCGACCCGGCCGCTGCGCCCTCCACCGGGGCAATCCAGACGTGATTGTGCGCGTCGGTGATGCCGACGTCGTCCGGCGACGCCGGACCTGTGACCGTGACCACCTGTCGCCAGGCAGGCAGCGTGGACGAAGCCGGGTATGGCAGCTCAGGGCTCATGGGCGCTCCTTCTTGTTGCGCTTTTCGATGTACATACGCGCATCGGCTCGCGAAAGGAGATCATCCAGATTCGCCAGCTTACCCGGCGGCCAGGCCGCCGTGCCCATGCTCAGCGAGAGCTCGTAGGGCCGCTGGTGGGTGGCGTTAAATTCCGCCACCTGCTCGCCCAGGCGCTTGGCGAGCGGCCCAGTCTCGGGGCGGTCGCTCAGCATTGCCAGGATCGCAAACTCGTCGCCGCCCATGCGGGCGATGATATCGGCGGTGCGGTAAGTCATTTTCAACACCCGCGCGGCATCCATCAGCGCCTGGTCTCCCTGGCGATGGCCCAGCGTGTCGTTGATTTCTTTCATGCCGTCGATGTCGGCGAAGATCAACAACAGCATCTTGTTGGCGCGGTGCGCCAGGTGAATCTGTTGCTGCGCCAGGGCGAAAAAGCCGCGCCGGTTGTACAAGCCGGTCAGCTCATCCATGATGGCCAGCTTTTGGATCTCGTTGTACAGCCGGGCATTTTCCAGCGCGGCTGCCACCTGGTTGGCAAAGACGGTGAACGCCGGCAGGTCGTTCTCGTAAATCTCGTCTCCCCAGGCCAGCAACGCGCCAAAGGGACGGTCCTTGGCGAACATTGGCAGGTGGATGCCGCTGGTGCGGTGGCTGATCCCTAACCTGGGTAGCGCGGCTTCAAAATCGACTGCCGCCGGTGAAGGGACCATTCCCGCAAACATTGGCACCATATCCGCCTGGAAGTGCGGCGCGCGCGAGTCGAGCATGCTGAGAGGATGGTTGACGCGCTCGCCCACGCGCAGGCCCTGGAAAGTCGCGCCAAGTTGGGCCTCGGTTTCAGCCACCGCCTTTGCATCCACCGCAGTGTAGCGCACCACCAGCTCGTTGTTGTCGGGGCTCAACATGGCAATTTGCAGGTGGACACCGAGCTTCAGCAGCTCTTTGCCGACGGTCTCCATCACCTGGATGGGATCCATGATGGTTTGCAGGTGACCGGCGACCTGGTTCAACGCAGCGATCAGGCGGTTGGCGCGCTCGAGCTCCATGCTCTTCTGGCGCTCCGCCTCCAACAGGCGGGCTTTCTCCACCACGATGGCCGCCTGGTCGGCAAACAAACTTACCAGGCGTATCTCCTCCTCAGAAAAGGACCTGCGGCTGCGTTCATCGTTGACGTTGATCACGCCGATCACCCGCCCCTGGATTTTTAAGGGCACCGCCAGCACGCAGCGAATCCCGCTGTTCTCAAATTGAGGCGAGCGATCTTTCCAGGTCTGGTAATCGTCCACCGCCATCGGCTGCCCGGTGAGGGCAACCTGCCCCGACAGTCCCTCGCCCAACTGCAGGACGGTGCCGATATACTCGCGGATTCGACCGTACCCGACGGTCAGGATCAGGCGACCATGACCGGCGCCGGGATCCGAATCCGGATCGAGCAGATACAGGCCACCCATGGGCACATCGACCAGCCGCGCGGCCCGCTCGACGATCGAGTTTAACACGGTGGACAACTCAAATTGCGCGTTGATTTCCAGCGAGGTCTGGTAGAGCGCTTCGAGCTCGCTGGCGCGGTGTTTCTGCGCGGCCTCGATGCGCATGCGCTCGATCGCGTAGCGGATGGCGCGTTCCAGCAACGCGCCGTTCACCTGTCCCTTCAGCAGGTAATCCTGCGCGCCGGCCTGCACCGCGCTCAATGCCAGCTCATCATCTTCCAACCCGTTGAGGACCAGGATCGCCGTATCGGGGGCGATATCGCGCACGCGGCGGACGGCTTCGAGGCAGAGGTTACCGGGCAGGTGAAGGCCCAGCAGCACGGCGTGGAATGGCTCGCGCGCCAGCCGCGCCAGGCCGCTTTCGAGATCCGGCTCGCAGGCCAGCTCCATCCAGCCAGAGCGGGCCTGGACGCCGTCTGGAACAAGCATCTTTTTCAGCAGGCCGGTGTCTTCAGGGTTGTCCTCGATGGTTAAAATGCGTATTTTTTCGCCGTTCAGACCCGTTACCTCGTAGAATGGTGGTCGCGTGCGCTGGTGAAATTAATGGATGAGCAGAGATGGGTATGCTATCAATATAGCAAGATATTCGTTTTCTGTCTATATGGGCTGGGGTGGAGTTCAGGGGTTTTCAATGTCAGAAAAGAGCCCTCAAACGGTCAAAGCTCAGTGCTTCCCTGCCCTCTCCCGCGGGAGAGGGTCCTAAATCGGCGCCCTGCGGGACCCCGCCCTCTCAAGGAGGCGGGGAACCAGAGATTCGGGGGATTGGGTTGATGCCCTGTGGGCCTCAACCACCGGCGAGAAGCGGCTGCAGAAAGCGGATGCCCGCCCGGATGTCGCGCAACTGCTCAGGACCGGATATCTCGCGCTCGATGGTCACCGCGCCATCGTAACCCAGGCGTTTCAAGCCGGCGAAGAGGGCGGGAAAATCCACCCTGCCCTGACCGAGCGGGACTTCGACGCCCAGGCTGCGCCCGGAAGTTGGGTATAACCCATCTTTGGCGTGCACCCCGCGCACGTAGCGCCCAACCACGTCCAGCGCATCGACCGGGTTGCCCTTGCCATAAATGAGCAGGTTGGCCGGGTCGAGGTTGATGCCCAGGTTGTCCAGCCCGATATCCTCCATCGCCCGCAGCAGGGTCACGGGGGTCTCCTGGCCGGTCTCGAAGAGGAAATGCAACCCCAGCTCGCCGCAGCGCCCGGCAAGACTGCGCAACGCTTCGATCACGCCCGGGTAGCGCGGGTCGCTGAGGTCTTCCGGGATAAAGCCGGCATGCGTGACCAGGTCCGGCGCGCCCAGCCAGGCGGCGAACTGCGCCCCGCGCTGCAGCATCGCCAGCCGCCCGGCGCGGTACGCCTCCGGGACCAGTCCCAGGGTGAGCGGACCCTCGACGAAGTTCCACGCCGCGGGGCCTTCCCAACCGCACCAGAAGGCGGAGATCTCCACCCCGTTTGCCCGGCAGGCATTGCGCGCCCGGTCGGCCATTTCCGCCGTGAACAGGCGCGGCTGCCAGCCGCTCAACTGGCAGGTGGGCAGGCCAAGCGCGCGCACTTTCTCGATTTCCTTTTCTACGTCATCCACCAACGGGACAATCACACCGAGTCTCATGTTTATCTCCTGGGCGAGTCACCCGCCCTTCACCTGGGCGCGCAGCTCGGCGACTTCCTGGGTCAGCTTCTCAAGTTGCGCGATCAACTCGAGGTGGCGTTTTTCGGCTTTTTGAGGCTCGCGTAAAATGAAAGAGATGGCGCCCCCCGGCTCCAGGCTGGCGCTTTCGACATCGCTGAGCGAAGCGATCCCCTGCCGGCGGGCGGCGGCGAGCAGCTCGGCTTCGGTGATCAATTCGCGCCGCATCAGATTGCGGTTGAGCCTGCCACGGTAGATCAAAAATTCGGCGGTGCCTTCCACCAACTCGTCCAGCCGGCGGTGCCCGTAGAGAAAGCGCACCACCAGTGCGTTGACCCCCAGGAGGGTCGCTGCGCCGATCAGGCCCCCGGTGACCGACTGGTCGTTGCCAATGATGGCATTCTGCACGGTGTTGGCGAGCATCAACAGAACGACCAGGTCGAAGGGGTTGAGCTGGGCCAACTCGCGCTTGCCGGCCAGGCGAAGCCCGATGATCAAAAAGAGGTACACGATCACCGGGCGCAGGATTTTTTCGATCACCGGCAGACCGAGCACGAACATACCGGACAACCATTGAGCATCCATCTCTCACCTCCTGATCTGGACATGCTGGCTCGTAACACCCAGGCAAATGGAGAAAGGTTACGACACTTCCTCCAACGATTGAGTCGTGGCGATTGTGTTTCAGTTTTTGTGTAAAATGTGAGGCAAAGCCCACATTTTACACAAAATAGTTTGCACAATCGTCGTGGCGACTGCTTTTATGTCATGGCTTGTAACTGCTCAGCCAGAAGGTGAAGGAGACGGGGATTTCTCCTCTACCCTCTGAACCGTTACCATGGCTATATTGTAACGCGCCGCAGGTTGCTGCTCAGGGATGGAGTACAATAGAATTCTTAAAACCATTCAAACGGACTGCCCGGATGGCCACCCTCTTTGGCTGGATTAACCGACATTTGATCCGCTTTAAGCGCCCCCTTGCGCTCGCTTCCACCTGGAAACGACTGGCCGTTTTGGGCTTTTTTTCGACCTTTTTCTACACCTTCATGGAGTGGCTGTTCTTCGTCACCAAGCCGTCCTTCATGGACCCGATGAAAGCGCTTGAAAAGGTTCTGGTTTTCTTGCAAGCAGGATACCTGATCTGCCTGACCGTTGGACTTGCGTTCGGGGTTCTTTTTATCCTCAGCACCTTGCCGGTGTTGCGCAAGGCCAACTTCGTTTTTCTGTGGGTGGCGGCAGGCATACCCGCGTTTCTCCTCTCCGTCACCTTCCTGCTCTGGTTCGACAACTTCACCTATACCACCTTCCAATTCGGCATCATTAACAGCCACCGCTACTCGCGGGCAGCTTACCTGTATGGATATCTTGTCGGGCTGTTCTTTGCCTATCGCTGGCTGATCAACGTGCTGGCGCGCCGGAAACCGGTCGCCTGGCTGGACAAGGCGTTCCTTCCAACCGCTGCGGCGCTGGTCGTTCTGACCCTGCTGACCGCCTGGCAAATCAAGTGGTCCGATTTGAGCGCTCCAACCCGCCTGGCGCAGGCCGCTTCGTCCACCCCGAATATCATCCTGTTGGGCGGAGACGGAATCAACGCCGACCACATGTCGGTTTACGGATATGAACGAGACACCACGCCGGTCATGAAGGAACTGGCGCAGACCTCCCTGCTCGCCGAAAATGCGTTCACCAATTCGGGCAACACCTCGGGGTCGATCATCTCGATGTTGACCGGCAAACCGGTCGAGGAGACGCGCGTTATCTACCCGCCCGATATTTTGCGCGGCGCAGATGCCTATGAGCACCTCCCAGGGATATTGAAGCAGCTCGGATACCACTCCGTCGAAATCACCCTTCCTCACTACATCGACGCCTACGCCTTGAACCTTCAAGGGGGCTTTGACGTGATCAACGAGGAAAACATCGCCGACCAGTGGCTCGGCGACGAGCTTTACAAATTGGGCGTTGAGGATGCCGCTTACTTCATGACCAACCTGTACCGGCGAGCGTTGGATCGCCTGCTGCACATCGCCCGCATCCGCAACATGCCAGACCCCTATAAAATGGTGACCACGACGATCGAGAGCCGCAGCGATCAGCAGCGCGTCGACGAATTGACCCACCTGATTGCCACGTCTGACCGGCCCCTGTTTGTTCATGTTCACCTGCTGGTTACCCACGGCGGGCAATTTGACCCCCGCCAGCGGGTATTCTCCGCCGGAAAAGACCAGACCGGGCCGTGGATGGTCGATTTTTATGACGACGCGATCCTCGATTTCGACACGTATGTCGGCGAGGTGATCTCCGCGCTGAAAGAAACCGGAAAGCTGGATCAAACGATCCTCGTCATCGGCTCAGACCACGCCCAACAGTACCTTGCCACCGAGAGAATCCCTTTGATGATGCGGTTTCCCAACGGGCAATTTGCCGGGCGGTTGAAAAACAATGTTGAGAACCTCTCGATTGCCCCGACCATCCTGGATTACATGGATTTACCCATCCCGGGCTGGATGACAGGCCACTCTTTATTGCAAGGCGAGCCGCCTGCCACACGGCCGGTGTTCAGCTCCGGCGTGACCAACGCCATTGACGTCGAAGGGCTCTATTTCCACGATTTGCGAAAATCTCAGCCCCCTTTCTTCCAATTTGGGTGGTTCAATGTTGTCATCTGCCAGAAATATGCCCGGCTGATTGTTGGAGAGATGACCTGGCAAGTCGGCGAGATCGCCGGGCATACCGCCCCGTGCGCCGGGGAGAAGGAACCGCGTCTGGATCAAATGCAAAGAATTTTGATCGATCACCTCGCATCGAACGGGTTCGACACCTCCTCCATCACGGATGAGTTGCCGGTCCGCAATGCAAAGTGACCCTGAAGGGGAGGTGCGCATGAAATCAACTTCTTCCCGCCGCCGCCGCTGGATCGATGCCATCCTGCTGCTGGCGCTGGTGGGCGGCGCGCTATACGTTGAAAACGCGCTGGCCACCAAACCGGCCTGGCCGGCGGCGCGCGAGGGCGAGCCGCAACCCGCCCGCCCGCAGCCCGGCGACGAACCCTTTAGCCGCGAGCTGATCGCCCCCACCTTTGCCGAGCGCCGCCAGCTCTATCTGGACGCCGTTTCCGCGCAGCCCACCCCTGCCGAGCGCGGCGGCATCTGGACCGACCTTGCGCGGTTGGAAAATGGGGGGCGCGAAATCTCGCTTCCCGCGCTCGACGCCGCGCTGGCTTTCGTCGATGCCCGCGAGGACACCGCCGATTTCACCCTCGCCGGGCTGGTGCGCCTGTATTACAAGTACGCCGGCAGCCGCCGGTTGGCGCCCGAATTGGAAACGCGCATCCACGACTCGCTGGTCAATTTCAAATACTGGTTGGACGAGCCGAACCCCTCCTACATGGAGCTGTGGACCGAAAACCACCAGATTCTCGCCTTCAGCGCCGAGTACCTGGCGGGGCAGGCTTTTCCGGACGAGGTTTTCCCCAACAACGGGCAGACGGGCGCCTGGCACATGCAACACGCTCGCGAAAAGCTGCTGCGCTGGATCGATTTTCGCGCCCGCACCGGGATGGCCGAGTGGGACTCGGTGCCCTATTACAACATGGACATCGCGGCGCTGCTCAACCTGGCCGATTTCGCCGCCGACGAAGAGGTGTCGCTCAAAGCGGCGATGATGCTGGACGTGCTCTTTTTGGACATGGCCCTCGACTCGTTCTACGGTCAATATGCCACCTCGCATGGGCGCGCCGCCGCCCGGCACGTCAAGAGCGCCGCCGGCGACAGCCTGCTCACTTTGCAGAGCCTGGCCTGGGGCTACGGGCGCTTCCAGGGCGCGGACATGGCCACCGTCTCACTGGTCACCAGCCCGCGCTACCGCATCCCCGCGGTCATCGAAGCTGTGGCCCAGGCGCGGCCAGAGGAGATCACCAGCTTCGAGCGCCACTCGATCCCGGTCAGCCAGCAGGCCGCCGAACAGTTTGGGGTCACCTTGGATGACCCGCAGGATATCGACATCTGGTGGGGCATGGGCGCTTTCACCCATCCCAGGGTGATCGACCTGACCATCGCCACCGCCGACGAGTGGAACCTGTGGCACTACCCCGATTTCGAGCCGCTCAAGGACCTGGCCCAGGCCCTCAAGAAGGTGCGCCTGCTCGGGCCGGCCTCCTGGCTGCTCGACCCCGACTCCAACGGCACGCTCACATCCGAAGTGAACAAAGTCACCTTCCGCACCCCCGATTACCAGCTTTCCAACGCGCAGGACTTCCGCAAGGGTGAAAAGGGCTACCAGCAGCATATCTGGCAGGCCACCCTCGACCCTTACGCGGTGGTCTTCGTTACCAACCCCGACTCGCTGCGCGAGGATGACTCGCAGCGGCCGAGTTACTGGGCTTCCAACGGTCGCCTGCCGCGCAACGCACAGTACCGCAACGTGCTGGTCAGCCTCTACCGCATCGACCGCCACCCCAGCCCAAGCATCCTGGAAGCGCGCCATTTTGGTTTTACCCACGCCTACTTCCCCAGGTGGGCATTCGACCAGGTAGTCGAGGCGCCTGCCGAGGGTGGGGGCGGCTGGATCTTCGGGCGCAAAGGCAACGCCTACGTGGCGCTCTACTCGCACAAGCCTTACCAGTGGCAGACCGAAGGTCCCGACGCCGGGCAAGAGGTGATCGCCCCTGGCCTGGAGAACGTGTGGATCTGCCAGGTGGGCCGCCGGGCGGTGGACGGCAGCTTCGAGGAGTTCATCGCCGGCGTGGTGCAGGCCAGGCTGGAGGTTAACGGGGTGAGCGTGCGCTACGATGCGCCGGGGGTCGGCGAGATGCGTTTCGGCTGGAACGGGTCGTTGCTGGTGGATGGACGCGCGGTGCCGCTGCAGGGTTACGCCCGCTTTGGCAATCCTTATACCAGCGCCCCCTTCGGCACCGGCCTGTACACGATCGAATTCGAAGGGCGACGCCTCGAGCTGGATTTTAACCGCGGCCTGCGGGTCGAAAGCGAATAGGGCGCCGGCTATCTTCATTCATCGTTCTACATTCCTCGATCATCCCTTGTGCCTCATCGCCCTGCTTCATTGACATCTCCCCCATTTATAGTAAACTCGGTGAGTACTCAACGAGGCATGACCACATGGAAGAGAATCGCCAAAATCCCCAAAACCCAACCATCACCTTGCTTGCCCCCACCAACGGATCGGTTACCCCGCCGCTGCAAGACCACATCTGGCCAAAAGTGAAGCATCACGTCGCCAACGAGCTGCTTTCGATTGCCAACCCGCGCGATTATCCCGAGCGAAGCCGCCCGCGCCCGGTCACTTTTCGCTGGCAGGCTGCTACATCCGAACCGAACCACGCGCGCTACGACCTGCACATCTCACGCGATCCCGACTTCGCCGACGCCATCGTCCTCGCCGGGCTCCAGGCCCCGCAGGCCAAGGTGCCCGACCTGATGGTCGGCACGCGTTATTATTGGAAAGTGGTGCAACACCGTGAAGGCGGCCCGGCGGCCGAATCGCCCGTCGAGACCTTCGTCACCCACGCCGACCCGCCGCGCTGGATCCACGTGCCGGGCATCTCCAACGTGCGCGACCTGGGCGGTTGGGCGATCGACGAGCGCCGCCGCGTGCGCCAGGGCATGATCTACCGCTCGGCCGAGATGAACACCCACATCGTCCTGCCGCCTGAGGGCGAGCGTGTGCTGGTGGAACAGCTCGGCATCCGCACCGACCTGGATTTGCGCGGCACCGCCGACGATGAAGACCCCGCGCCGGCGCTCGACCCGGCCCGCGTGGCCTGGAAGTTGTGCCCGCTGTACGCCTATAAAGACATTTTCACGCCGCAAGGCAAGGAGACCATCCTGAACGCGTTTCGCGTGCTGGCCGACCCGGCGCGTTACCCCCTGTTGATCCACTGCTGGGCGGGCGCCGACCGCACCGGCACCCTGGCATTTTTGATCAACGGACTGCTCGGCGTGAGCCTGGAAGACCTGATTCACGACTACGAGCTCACCTCGCTCTCGCGCTTCGGCCTGCGACTGGAGAACGGCGAAGGGTTCCAGGAGATCTTGCAGGGATTGAGCGCCTACGGCTCAGAGGGCTCCGCGCTGGCCGAGCGCATCCAGGCCTACCTGCTGGACGCCGGCCTGACGCTGGAAGAGATGCAGCGCATGCGAGACGTGCTGATCGAGTAATATTACCTGGAAGAAGAACTTATTCAAACATAATTTGGGTGTCATTTTATGCGGCTATGCCGGACAAAATGACACCCAAAATTTTTTATCGGATCGATGCTAAGGAAGAAACAATCGCATGGCGGTGGTGATCACCCAGTAGAGCGCCGCGGCGATGACACCCGCCGCCGGGATGGTCAGCACCCAGGCCCACACGATGCGGCTGGCGACGCCCCAATTGACCGAGCGAGCGCCGAAAATCGAGCCCACCCCGACGATCCCGCCGGTGATGACGTGCGTGGTTGACACCGGGATGCCCAGCTCAGACGAGGTAAACAGGGTCAACGCCCCGGCGGTTTCGGCGGCGAACCCGCCGATGGGTTTGAGTTTGGTGATCTTGCTGCCCATGGTGTGCACGATGCGCCAGCCGCCGGTCAGCGTGCCAAGGGCGATGGCGGCGTGCGCCATCAAGACGACCCAGAAGGGAATGACCATCTGCCCCTGCGCGTCGACGACCAGATGGCGATACGCCGGCAAGGTGAACAAGACCCCGGCGATGATCCCCATCGTTTTTTGCGCATCGTTCGTGCCATGCCCCAGGCTGTACAGGGCGGCGGAGACAAGCTGCCCGCGGCGAAAAAACCGGTCCGTGGCGGCGGGAGTCCGCTTGCGGAAAAGCCAGTACACGCCCACGATGATCAGGCTGCCGAGCAGCCAGCCCAGGAAAGGCGCGATGACGATGAACGCGAGCGTTTTGACCCACCCGCTCCAGATCAGCACCGAGAAACCCGCCTTGAGGATGGCCGCGCCGGCGTAGCCGCCGATCAAGGCGTGCGACGAGCTGGTCGGCAAGCCTAACCACCAGGTGATCAGATCCCAGGTCACCGCGCCAATCAGCGCGCAGAAAAGCACCAGGTTGTCCACCTGGGTGACATCCACCAGCCCGTTGCCGATGGTCTTGGCGACCGCCGTGCCAAAGGTGAACGCGGCGACAAAGTTGAACACCGCCGCCCACACCACCCCTTGCAGCGGGGTTAACACCCGCGTCGAGACGACCGTAGCGATCGAGTTGGCCGCGTCGTGGAAGCCGTTGACGTAATCGAACACCAGAGCCACCGCGATGATCGCGATGGCGAAGATCAAGGCGGGCTCAGGCATTGGCGATGATCACCCGTTGGATCACGTCGCCGGCGTCTTCGAGGCGGTCGGTGGTGGCTTCCAGCAGCTCGTAGATCTCTTTCCAGCGGATGAACTCAAAAATGTCGTCACGGTGCGAGACAAGGTTGCTCAGGCCCTCGTGCAACACCCGGTCGCCGTGATTCTCGAGCGTGTTGATCTGCACGATGCGCTGGCGAACCTGCTCGTAGGTCTTTTTATCGCGCAGACCCTTGAGCGCGGCGTCCAGCTCCTGGGCGCTCTCGACGATCAGGCTGGCCAGGCGGCGGGCCGGCTTTTTGGTCTCGGTGATCTGGTAAATTTGAATTCGCAGCGACACCTGGTGAACGGCGTCCAATGCGTCATCCACCGCCGAGACGAGACGCTGGATATCCTCGCTGTCGATGGGCGTGATCAGCGTGCGCGGCAGCAGGTTGGTCACCTCGTGAACGATGAAATCGCCCTGGTGCTCGATCTCGGTGAGCTGGGCCACTTTTTCTTCGAGATTTTCGGTGTTCTCGAGCAGTTGCTGAAGCAAACGCGCCCCGACGAGCAGGTTGGCGCTGGCTTTCTCGAAATAATCGTAGAATTTCACTTCTGCGGGAAGGAAGGTTAAATTCAAGCCAGCCTCCAGATGACGGGGATGAGTTTCCAGGCGGTTGGGATATCCCAACCGCTTCATTATATAGCCAGTTTAACAAATGGTTAACAAATATGAACGGATGATTAACAGGCCACCGGCCGGTTCCTCGCCGGCGAAAATCGCCAGCGGCACACGCCCGGGAAAATAGCTCGCTTCTGCCAGGGGTTGGGTAACTTATTATCTGTAAAATGTGGGGCAAAGCCCACATTTTACAGATAACTGAAGCACAATCCTGCCAGGGAACAGGCGTTGCTGGCGACGAAATGGCGCTGATCTTCGCGCACCGCCAGGCGAATGGCCTGGTTGATATTCTCGGTGGTGATGAGGCGCAAGGTGACTTGGCTCACTCGAGCAGTTTCCCGTGGCTGATCACCCAACGCGGGGCGGCGTGCTCGCGCAGGGCTTCGAGCACATTGGGTTGGTCGAGCACCACCAGGTGCGCCGGAGCCCCCTCGCGCAGAGCGAAATTCTTCACCCCCATCGCCTGCGCAGCGCGCGTGGTGACCATATCGTAGAGCGTCTCCAGATCGGCGGCGGCGGTAAACCACAGCAGGTGAGCGGCAAGAAACGCGACCTCGAGCATGTTATTGCGCCCAAAGGGGTAATAAGCGTCGGAGATATCGTCCTGGCCCAGGCACACCAGGCAGCCCTCGGCCAGCAATTCGCGCACGCGGGCGTGCAGCGGGCCGGTGTGCGGGTCGCTGACCACGCCCATCTGGGCTTTTTTGAGCAGCGCGGCGACCTTTTGGAAGTAGGGCGTGGGGTAAAGTGCCATGGCGCGGGCGTGATGAGCCAGCACGCGCCCCTGCCAGCCGACCCGGATGGCCTCGAGCGCCATGGCTTCGAGCGAGCGCAAGCCGGGGTCGCCCGCATCGTCCACCAGCATCGAGACGTCTTTATCGTAGCGCACCGCCAGGTCAAAGATAAAGCGCACGTGCTCCTGGATATCGGCTTCGGTGTACTCGATCCACGGGATGCCGCCAGCCACGTCCGCGCCCAGTTGCATGGCCTGCTCCATCAGGCCGGTCGCGCCCGGCTCGCGCACCACGCCGTCCTGGGCAAAGGCCACCACCTGCAGGTCGACCACGCCCTTGAACTCTTCGCGCGCGCGAAGCAGCGCCTTCAACCCTTCCAGCCGGGCTTTCCCATCCACGTCGGCAAAGGCGCGGATGTGGGTACAGCCGTACCGCGCCGCCTCGCGCAGGGCGCGGCGCACGTTCTCAAGGATCCAGCTTTCGGCGTACTGTTCTTTGACGCGAGCCGCCAGCTCGATGGCGGTCATGGCGCGGCCCATATCGGCGCCATGGTAATCCTTGAGCGCTGCCTCATCCATCCTCTGCAGCGTGTACACCTTGCACAGGTGCAGGTGCGGGTTGGCAAACGACTCGCTGACCAGCTTGCCAGCAGCGTCGAGCTCGCGAACGGCAGAGCCGGGCAGGCTGGGAGCGATGGCGGCGATTTTGCCATCCGCGACGGCCACGTCGACCAGCCTGCCGGCCGGCTGAGCGCGCAGTTGCGCGCGGCGCACAATCAAGTCGTAGTGATCAGACATCCAGACAACTCCTTGTTTCGATTCGCTTGGTCACCCACACCTGCGCAGAGCGCTGATCCGCTCTGCCAGGTGGGCGCAGATCGCCTGCCCCACTTCTTGCCCGGCGAAGATTCCGTCCTGCGTGGTCTCCCTCGCGCGCGGCAGCATGCCATGAGTATAACAAAGGTCTTGACAGAATCTTAACCAGAAAAGGCTTGACATGCCGAAGCATTCGATATACAATTCATTCAATGATACATTGATACAATTGTTGGAGGTGAATGGTTGGTTGAATCGCTCGACTTCCAGCTAGACTTCCGCTCCGAAGCGCCAATCTATGAACAGATCGTCGAGCAAGTGCGCAATCGCATTCACAGCGGGTTGCTCAAACCCGGGGACCAGCTCCCCACCGTGCGGCAACTCGCCCTCGATCTGCGCGTCAATTTCAACACCATCGCCCGCGCCTATCGCATCCTGGACGAGGCCGGCATGATCTCCACCCAACAAGGGCGCGGGACCTACATCCTCGAAATGCCCGGCCCCGAAAACGGCCAGCGATTGCGCCAGGCTACCCTGGACCAACTGGCGGAGGATGCGGTGCGCGATGCGCTGCGCCTGGGATACGCCCGGGATGAAATCGAAGAAGCGATCCGGCGGGCTTTAAAACGCGTGGTGCCGGATGAGAACCCGAATTATTAACTGAGTGGGAGGAAACATGGCCAAAGAGTCGAACCAAAACCAGGGTGAAAGCAAGCCGGTGCTGTTGCTGCCGAAAGCGAGCATGGACCCGCACTTCAACGGCGCGGCGCTGGCGCTTTTCTTGACCATCATCGCGGTCGGCGTGGGCGTGGTCGTCATGCTGGACGGCGCCGGTGTCGCCGATGGAATCAACTTGCTGATATTCGCGGTCTTTTTACTCGTCGCCGCATACGTCCTGTTTGCCTTCAAGGTGGCGCGCCAGTGGGAAAAAGCCATCGTGCTGCGCCTGGGCAAGTTCCACTCGCTGCGCGGGCCGGGCGCGTTCTGGGTGCTGCCGGTCATCGACACGGTGGCCAACTGGATCGACCAGCGTGTGCTGGTGACACCCTTCTCGGCGGAGAAAACCCTCACCCGCGACACCGTACCGGTCAACGTGGACGCGGTGCTGTTCTGGGTGGTGTGGGACGCCGAAAAGGCCGCCCTCGAGGTGGAGGATTACCGCAACGCGATTGCCTGGGCAGCCCAGACCGCCCTGCGCGAGGTCATCGGTCAAATGCCGCTGGCCGACATCCTGGTGGGGCGGGCGCGCATGGACGCCGACCTGCAGAAGATCATCGACGAGCGCACCACGCCGTGGGGCGTCACGGTGCAATCGGTCGAGATTCGCGATGTGATCATTCCACAGGGGCTGGAAGAAGCGATGAGCCGCCAGGCTCAGGCCGAGCGAGAGCGCCAGGCGCGGGTGATCCTGGGCGAGTCAGAAAAGCAAATTGCCGACAGCTTCGCCGAGGCCTCGCGCGCCTACACCAACAACCCGACCGCCCTGCACCTGCGCGCGATGAACATGCTCTTTGAAGGTCTCAAAGAGAAAGGCGCGCTGGTGATCGTGCCTTCCAGCGCCGTGGACACCATGAACCTGGGCGGCTTGAGCGGGATGGTCTCGCTGGCCCAGCAAAATGCTGGCGAACAAGACAAGGCATAAGCTCTCTCCAACCGTACTCCCATGGAGGGCGGTCCAGGTGGAACCGCCCTCCGTTGATGAAATTGACCGTCGAAAGGACAAAGAAAGTGAGCATTCAAAAGACATTAATCGTAGTCATCGTGCTCGTGCTGCTTTCGGTTGCAGCCAGCCTGGTCGCCTACCCGCGTCTGCCGGAGGTGGTACCCTCGCACTGGAACGCCGCCGGCGAGGTGGACGGCTACACCAGCCGCAATTCCTCGTTGATCTTCGTGCCCGCGCTGACCCTGGGATTGGGGCTGTTTATGCTCTACCTGCCCCAGATCGACCCGCTGCGCGCCAACGTGGACAAATTTCGCGGCGCTTACAACTGGGCGGTCGTCGGCTTTTGCGTGTACATGCTCTATATCCATATCCTGACGCTGCTGGCCGGCCTGGGAGTGCGCTTTAATATGACCACCATGCTGTTGCCGGTGATGGGGCTGCTGTTCATCGGGATTGGCTTTCTCATCGACCGCGCAAAGCGCAACTGGTTCATCGGCATCCGCACCCCCTGGACGCTGATGAGCGACACCGTGTGGGCGAAGACGCACCGCCTGGGCGGGCTGCTGTTCAAGATCGGCGGGGTGGTCGCTATCATCGCAGCCTTCATTCCCGGCGAAGCCGGCATCTGGGTGATGATGACCGCCCTGTTAGGCGCGGGCTTCGTGCCGGTCATCTACTCCTATTTTGCTTACCGCGCTGAGGCAAAATGACCTATACTTGTTTCACGTGAAACAGCCGGTCTTTCAGCCCAAACAAGATCACCCCTATTTCTGTTTCACGTGAAACACCGGGAGGGACGGATGGACTATGCAATCCGGGCGGATGCCCTGACCCACGACTTTGGCGAGCACCGCGCTGTCGATGGATTGTCTTTCGAAGTGACCCGCGGCGAGGTCTTCGGCCTGCTGGGGCCGAACGGCGCCGGGAAAACCACCACGGTACGCCTGCTCAACGGCCTGTACTCGCCGACCCAGGGCAAGGTGAGCGTGCTGGGCCTGGAGCCGGCGGCGCAGGGACGCGAAGTGCGCTCTCGCACGGGGGTGCTGACCGAGACGCCCGCGCTCTACGAGCGCCTGACCGCCGCTCAAAATTTGGAGTTCTTCGGCCGCCTGGCGGGCATGTCGCGCCCCGACCTGAAACAGCGCGTGGCGGAGCTGCTGGACTTCTTCGAACTCGAAAAACGCGCCAACGATAAAGTCGGCACTTTCTCGAAGGGGATGAAGCAGCGCCTGGCACTGGCGCGCGCCCTGTTGCACCACCCGGAGGTGATCTTCCTGGACGAGCCCACCTCGGGCCTCGACCCCGAGTCGGCGCTGCAGGTGCGCGAGCTGATCGACACCATCCGCCGCCGCGACCGGCACACGGTCTTCCTGTGCACGCACATGCTCAACGAGGCCGAGCGCTTGTGCGACCGGGTGGCCATCCTCAACTCCGGGCGCCTGCTGGCGCTAGGCAGCCTGGAAGAGCTCAGCCGCCAGTTGATCTCGGACCTGTGGGTGTCGGTCACGCTCTGGCAGCCGCTGGCTAACCGCCCGAACCTCGCCGGTCTGCCGGGGGTGATCCAGGCGGCCTTTGAGGAGCGCCGCGTGCGCGTGCAGATCCAGGGCGAGGGGGCCATTCCGGGGGTGGTGACCGCGCTGGCGCATTCCGGCGCGCAGATCACCGGCGTGCAGCCCGAGAAGGTCACCCTGGAAGAGGTCTACTTCAAATTGCAGGAACAGAGCAGGCAAGGTGCATGATGAATTGGAACCACATCTTCACGATCGCCGGAAAAGACATCCGCGAAGCGCGCGGCAACCGGGCCGTCTGGCTGCCGATGGTCATTGTGCCGTTGATCTTCGTCGTCATCCTTCCGCTGGGTCTGATCGTCGGCGTCAACGCTGACCCCGAAAGCATGGGGAGCATGATGACCGACCCGGATATGAAAGGCTTCTTCGAGCGCATGCCCACATTCATGACCCGTCAGCTCGAGGGATTAACCGGCACACAAGCCACGGTCAAACTGATGCTGGGCTACTTTTTCGCGCCGTTCTTCCTCATCATCCCCTTGATGTTCGCCACGGTGATCGCCGCGGAGTCGTTCGCCGGGGAGCGCGAGCGGAAAACGATCGAGGCGCTGCTCTATACGCCCGCGACCGACGCCGAGCTGTTCCTCGGTAAGGTCGTCGCCGCCGGCGCGCCATCGGTGTTGATCACCTGGGCTTGTTTCCTGGCGTATAGCCTGGTGTTAAACGTCGCGGCTTACCCCATCATGGGGCGGGTATGGTTTCCTCTGGCGACCTGGTACCCGATGATCTTTTGGGTTGCGCCGGGGATCTCGCTGTTGGGCATCGCCGCCACGGTGTTAATCTCAGCCAAAAACCCCACCTTCATGGGCGCGTACCAGACCAGCGCATCGCTGGTGGTGCTGGTGGTAGGGTTGGTGATCGGTCAGGCCACCGGTCTGCTCTACCTCAGCGTGGGCATCGTCCTGGCGATGGGAGCGGTGACCTGGGCTGCCGCCGCGGCGATGACGGTGATCTCGGTGCGCACCTTCAACCGGGCCAAACTGATGAGCGGGGCCGCGTGAAAGGCAGGCAACGGGACATCAGGGAATCGCTTCGAGAAGCGATCTTATAGCGGGTCACGCTTCCCACTTTGACCGATTAACTTACCGTCATTCTTCTTTCCGATACAATCCCAGGATCTGAGTCGCGAAGTCGGCGACGCTGCGCCGCAGCGGCAGCGGCTCGAGCACTTCAGCTGCCCCGCCCAGGCTGAGGATTTTGCTGCGCGCCTGGATTTCGTTGGCAAACCACAGCCGAACCACGCGCCAGCCGTCTGCGTCCGGCGGTTCGGCCTGCGCCAGCGCGGAGCCAGCCTGGTCGCCGAAATGGTAACCGAATTCGGGGATCAGAGCCGGCGCGACGCGCACATTCACCGCGTACAAACCCCGTTCCGATTCCACCTGGGCGCAATAGGCGCTCCAGAACTCGACCAAATCGAAATCGTCCGGGCGCTCGAAGCGATCCGGGAGCACCTCGGCCTGAGACAGGTCGGCCACGCGATACACGTGCGGGCGCCCCACCCGTAAGGCGACCATGTGCCAGTCGCTGGCCTTGGCGACCAACCCCAGCGGCTCAACCACGAGGTCGATTTCGCCGCCGAAAAAGGTGCGGAAGGCGATGCGCAGCCGGCGGTCCTGCCAGACGGCCTGCTGCACGAGGGCCAGGTGCGGCCCGGCTCGTCCGGTCTGCCCCCACCAGCACGCGTCCAGGTGGATGCGCTGGCGAGCCACCTGCTGGTCGCGCTGGCGCGCCTCGGGGAGCGCGGCCGTCAACTTGAGCAGGGCGGCTTTCAGCTCCCCACCCACGCCAAGCTGCAGCAGCGGGGTGGGAATCGAGAGCATGAAGAGCGCCTGGACTTCCTCGGCGGTCAGCCCGGTGAGATTGGTGCGATATTCCTCGAGCAGTGAGATGCCCCCGCCGGGACCGCGTTCGGCGTAGACCGGCACCCCCGCCATGCTGAGCGCTTCCACGTCACGGTAGATGGTGCGCTCGGAAACCTCCAGCTCGACGGCGAGGTCGCGCGCGGTCAGTGTGCCGCGGGTTTGCAGCAAAATGAGCAGGGAAAGCAATCGGTCGGCGCGCATAGGAAAGCAATCAGCATTCAGCATTCAGCATTCAGCACTCAGCACTCAGCACTCAGCACTCAGCACTCAGCACTCAGCACTCAGCACTCAGCACTCAGCACTCAGCA